>NZ_JASJOE010000015.1 GCF_030163755.1 Roseicyclus amphidinii | reverse complement strand
GGGCCGCCTCAGCCCTCGCGCGCCGCGCGGACCAGCTCGAACCGGCAGGCCGCGCGCCCCTGCGCGCAACACTGGGTTTCCACCGCCCGCCAGCGCGGGCCGCAGAGAGCCGAGAACAACCGCTCGAAGACCGCCGCATGCCAATGGCAGAGCGGCACGTCGGAGCGTTCCCCCCGCACCACCGGGTTGTCCGCGATCTCGAAGACCGCGGGCCAGGTGGACACCAGCCGGAACGCCCCCGACCCGCAAAAGGTCCAGGCGTGTTTCGCGATCGCCTTTGACAGGATCGGCACCGCCAGCCGCGCGGGCAAGACCCGCAGCAGCCGCTGTGCCCCCTTCGGGATGCGATGGGCGAGGATATACTCCCCCGTCCGCCAACCCGCCTCGCGCGCCAGCATCGGGGCCACCTCGGGCAGCTCCAGCCGCATCGCCTGGTGCAACCGCGCCGCGGGGGCCTCGTCGATCAGGCCCGCCGCCGGGTCGGGCAACTCGAAGACACCCGCCATCGCCAGCACATGGGCTGCCACGTCACGCCCCGCCGCATCCTCCAGCACCGGCACCAGCTGCAGGATCGCGTTCGGCCCGATCCTGGAACCCGCCCCAGCCATCGCGCGCTACTCCGCCGGTTCCGTGACGCGGTCCTCGCGCATCTGCTCGGTCCCCCCGCCGCAGGCCTTGACGCTTTCTTGCGCGACCCCCTCGCTGGACGCAGGGTCTCGCCCCGCCACCGCCCCGTTCGGCATCAGGAATTCGCCGTTTCTCGACATCTTCGCCGCCCGCTTCTGGGCTGCGATATCCTGCTTGGATTGCCAATCCTCCGTCTGCGCCTGCGCGATGGTCCGCGTCCGGTCGAAGTTGAAATTCAACTTCCCCTTCGACTGCGGCCCCCAGTAATCGACCTTGCCCAGGTCATAGAACTGCCGCGCGAACCCGGCCTTCATGAAGGCCTTGAGACATCCCAGCAGGTAGCGCCGCCGATACCCCGTGCCGCGCCACGGGTAATGGAACAGCGCCTTTTTCGAATAGAACCGCCGGTAATTGTTCATCACCCGGTCCAGCAACTCGTCGCGGTCCATCGCCTCGGGCTTCATGATCGGCGTCACGAAATTGTATTTCGAGAAATCGAAGATCTCGACCTTGTCGCCCAGCTCCTGGAACAGCGGCGTGAAGGGCCAGGGCGTGTACATCGCCCAGTTGGCCAGGTCCGGCTGCCAGTCCCAGGCCATCCTGTAGGTCTCTTCCAGCGTCTCGGGCGTCTCGTTGTCGAGCCCCACGATGAACTGCGCCTCGGTGAAGATATCGGCCTCGCGCAAGAGGCGGATCGCCTCCTTGTTCTCCTCGACCTTGGTCTCCTTGTTGAACTGGTCGAGCTTCAGCTGCGCCGCGGCCTCGGTCCCGAGCGAGATATGCACCAGCCCCGCCGAGCGGTAGAACTTAAGCAACTCACGGTCGCGGTAGATATCCGTCACCCGCGTGTTGATCCCCCATTGCACGCGGCGCGGCAGGTCGCGCCTGATCAGCTCCTCGCAAAACTGGATGAACTTGCGCCGGTTGATCGTCGGTTCCTCATCGGCGAGGATGAAGAACCCCACCCCGTGCTCGTTCACGAGGGTCTCGATCTCGTCCACCACCTTGATCGGGTCGCGCACGCGGTAATCGCGCCAGAATTTCCATTGCGAACAGAAGGAACAGGTAAACGGACAGCCCCGCGCCATGTTCGGGATCGCCACCTTCACGCCCAAGGGCACGTAGATGTAGCTGTCCCACTTCAACAGCGACCAGTCCGGCGTGATCGCGTCCAGGTCCTTCACGGTCGAGGCCGCAGGCGTCGCCACGATCTCCTCGCCATCGCGGTAGGCCAGCCCCTTGATCGAGGCGCGCTCGGCGGGCCAGCGCCCCTCGTCCATCGCGCGGATCAGCTCGACGATGATCTCCTCGCCCTCGCCCCGCACGATCACGTCGATGCCGTCAGCCTCCGACAGAACCTGCTTGTACATGAAGGTCGCGTGGATGCCGCCCAGGATCGTGCGCACCTTCGGCAGCACCTCCTTGGCCACCGCCAGCGTCTCCTCGGCCACGTAGATCGAGGGCGTGATCGCCGTCGTGCCCACCACGTCGGGCTGCATCTCGGCCAGCTTCACCCGCAACTGGTCAGGGCTCAGGTGGTCGGTCATCGCGTCGATGAAATGCACGTCCGTATAGCCCGCCGCCTTCAGCGACCCCGCGATATAGGCGACCCAGGCCGGCGGCCAGTTCCCTGCAATCTCGGCCCCCCCGGAGTGATAGTTGGGATGGATAAGACAGATTCGCATGGCTGGCTCCCCGCTGTGTGTCAGGAAATCAGATCACAAAACCTGTAAACCTTGATTGACACAGATCAAGCCCAGCCACCGCAACACCCGCCCCCTTCCCTCGTTAACCATTTTATTGCAAACTGTTGGCCGCAGGTATCACGCAGGCCACGAACGCGAGGGGATAACGCGATGTGGGACCGTGTTCTTGACCGAATGCTGCGCCAGTTCTTCACGCTCGGCGCACTCGACCTGACCTACCCCGACGGCACGACGCGACGATACGGGCCGGGGGACAGGGCGGATGTTCACCTGACCCTGACCGACCCGGCCTTGCCGCGGCGGCTGGTCCTGTCCACCGAGCTGGCCCTGGGCGAGGCCTACATGGACGGCACCGCACGGATCGAGGGCGACGACCTCGACGCCTTCTTCACGGTGATCATCCGCAACGCGGCCGCCAGCCGCGCGTGGTGGCGCAGGTGGTCCACCCGCCTTCGCACATGGAAACGCTGGATCGACCAGAACAACCCCGCCCATCGCGCGCGCGCGAACGTGGCCCATCACTACGACCTCTCGGGCGCGCTCTACGACCTCTTCCTCGACGCCGACCGGCAATATTCCTGCGCCTATTTCGCCCGGCCCGACATGAGCCTCGAACAGGCGCAGGCGGCCAAGAAACACCATATCGCGGGCAAGCTCTGCCTCGAGCCGGGGATGGAGGTCTTCGAGATCGGCTGCGGCTGGGGCGGCATGGCGCTGACGCTCGCGCAGGACTACGGCGTCAAGGTGCTGGGCGTCACGCTGTCCGAGGAACAGCACAAACGCGCCACCGACCGCGCCGCCCGTGCCGGCCTGTCGGACCGCGTCCGCTTCGAGCTGCGCGATTACCGCTCGGTCCGCGGCCGGTTCGACCGGATCGTCTCGATCGGGATGTTCGAACATGTCGGCGCGCCGCATTACGGCGAATATTTCGACGTGGTCCGCGACCGGCTGACCGAGGACGGCATCGCGCTGATCCACACCATCGGGCGCACCGCGCCGCCCGGCGCGACAAGCCCGTGGATCACGAAATACATCTTCCCCGGCGGCTACTGCCCCTCGCTCTCCGAGGTCTCGGCGGCCGTCGAACAGGCCGATCTCTACCCCACCGACATCGAGGTCTGGCGCCTGCACTATGCCGAAACGCTCCGCCACTGGCACGACCGCTTCACCGCGAACGAGGAGGCGGCACGCGCGCTCTACGATGACCGCTTCTGCCGGATGTGGCGCTACTACCTCAAGGCCAGCGAACACACCTTCCGCCACAACCGGCAATGCGTCTTCCAGGTGCAACTCGCCAAGCGGCAGCAGGCCGTTCCGCTCACCCGCGACTACCTCTACCCGGCCTCCGCAGAGCGGCGGATGCAGGCGGCCGAATGACGCGCCACCGCTGAACCCGTGCCGCAGGGTCTTGCAAGACCCTGCCCCAGAGCCTTGCAAGGCTCTGGCCAGCCTTTTGCAAAAGGCTGGGTTCGCCCCTTGCACCTCGCACCCCCCTGACTATAACGCCGACAGTTTGCCCGCCGCCCACGCGCCGGGGCCGCTCATCCGGGGGACGACATGCCGAAAAGAACCGATATCCGCTCGATCATGATCATCGGCGCGGGGCCCATCGTCATCGGCCAGGCCTGCGAGTTCGACTATTCCGGCGCACAGGCCTGCAAGGCCCTGCGCGAGGAAGGCTATCGCGTGATCCTCGTCAACTCGAACCCGGCGACGATCATGACCGACCCGGGCCTCGCCGACGCCACCTATATCGAGCCGATCACCCCCGAGGTCGTGGCCCGCATCATCGAAAAGGAACGCCCCGACGCGCTTCTGCCGACGATGGGCGGCCAGACCGGCCTCAACACCTCGCTCGCGCTCGAGGAAATGGGCGTGCTGGCGAAATTCGGGGTCGAGATGATCGGCGCCAAGCGCGAGGCCATCGAAATGGCCGAGGACCGCAAGCTGTTCCGCGAGGCGATGGACCGCATCGGGCTGGAGAACCCCAAGGCCACCATCATCTCCGCCCCCAAGGGCGCGAACGGCAAATACGACATCAAGGCGGGCCTGCAGCAGGCCATGGACGCCATCGAATACGTCGGCCTTCCCGCCATCATCCGCCCCGCCTTCACCCTGGGCGGCACCGGCGGCGGCGTCGCCTACAACCGCGAGGAGTACGAATACTACTGCCGCACGGGGATGGAGGCATCTCCCGTCGCGCAGATCCTCGTCGACGAGTCGCTCCTCGGCTGGAAGGAATACGAGATGGAGGTCGTCCGCGACCGCGCGGACAACGCCATCATCGTCTGTTCCATCGAGAACGTGGACCCGATGGGCGTGCACACCGGCGACAGCATCACCGTAGCGCCCGCGCTGACGCTGACCGACAAGGAATACCAGATCATGCGCAACGGCTCCATCGCCGTGCTGCGCGAGATCGGGGTGGAGACCGGCGGCTCCAACGTGCAGTGGGCGGTGAACCCCGCCGACGGCCGCATGGTCGTCATCGAGATGAACCCCCGCGTGTCGCGCTCCTCCGCCCTCGCGTCGAAAGCCACCGGCTTTCCCATCGCCAAGATCGCCGCGAAACTCGCCATCGGCTACACGCTCGACGAGCTGGACAACGACATCACCAAGGTCACGCCCGCCAGCTTCGAGCCGACCATCGACTATGTCGTCACCAAGATCCCCCGCTTCGCCTTCGAGAAATTCCCCGGCTCCGAACCGACGCTGACCACCGCGATGAAATCCGTGGGCGAGGCCATGGCGATCGGCCGCTCCTTCCACGAGAGCGTGCAAAAGGCCCTGGCCTCCATGGAAACCGGCCTGACCGGCTTTGACGAGATCGAGATCCCCGGCGCGCCCGACGCCGCCTCGATCACCAAGGCGCTCTCCAAGCAGACCCCCGACCGCCTGCGCATCATCGCCCAGGCCATGCGCCACGGCCTGAGCGACGACCAGATCCACGCGGTCACGAAATTCGACCCCTGGTTCCTCGCCCGCATCCGCGAGATCGTCGAGACCGAGGCCCGCGTGAAACGCGACGGCCTGCCGGTCACCGAGGACGGCCTGCGCGCGCTCAAGATGATGGGCTTCACCGACGCCCGGCTGGCCAAGCTCACGGGCCGCGAGGAAAGCAACATCCGCCGCGCCCGCCTGAACCTCGGCATCACGGCCCAGTTCAAGCGCATCGACACCTGCGCCGCCGAGTTCGAGGCGCAGACGCCCTACATGTATTCCACCTACGAACACCCCACCATGGGCGAGCCCGAATGCGAGGCGCGCCCCAGCGACCGCAAGAAGGTGGTGATCCTCGGCGGCGGCCCCAACCGCATCGGCCAGGGGATCGAATTCGACTATTGCTGCTGCCACGCCTGTTTCGCGCTGTCGGATGTCGGCTACGAGACCATCATGGTCAACTGCAACCCCGAGACCGTCTCGACCGACTACGACACCTCCGACCGGCTCTATTTCGAACCGCTCACCTTCGAACACGTGATGGAGATCCTCCGCGTCGAACAGGCGCGCGGCACGCTGCACGGCGTCATCGTCCAGTTCGGCGGCCAGACGCCCCTGAAACTCGCCAACGCGCTGCATGACGCGGGCATCCCCATCCTCGGGACCACCCCCGACGCCATCGACCTCGCCGAGGACCGCGAGCGGTTCCAGCAACTCGTCCAGCGCCTCGGGCTGAAACAGCCCCGCAACGCCATCGCCACCACCGACGCGCAGGCGAAAGCCGCCGCCGAAACGCTGGGCTACCCGCTGGTGATCCGCCCCTCCTACGTGCTCGGCGGCCGCGCGATGGAGATCGTCCGCGACACCGCCCAGCTCGACCGCTACATCCGCGACGCCGTCGTCGTCTCGGGCGACAGCCCGGTCCTGCTCGACAGCTATCTCGACGGCGCGGTCGAGGTGGATGTCGACGCGCTTTGCGACGGCGAGGCCGTCCATGTCGCGGGCATCATGCAGCACATCGAGGAGGCCGGCGTCCACTCCGGCGACAGCGCCTGCTCGCTGCCCCCCCACACGCTGTCCGATGCCATCCAGGCCGAGATCATCCGCCAGACCGAGGCGCTGGCCCATGCTCTCAACGTCGTCGGCCTGATGAACGTGCAATTCGCCGTCAAGGCCAATGACGCAGGCGAAGACGAGATCTACCTGATCGAGGTGAACCCCCGCGCCTCGCGCACCGTGCCCTTCGTCGCCAAGGCGACGGACAGCGCCATCGCCTCCATCGCCGCGCGGCTCATGGCGGGCGAGAAGCTCTCGGCCTTCCCGCAGGCCGCACCGCACAAGCCCGTCGATGACGACACGGTGATCCCCATGGGCGACCCGCTCTCGCTCGCCTCCTACCGCACGCCCTGGTACTCGGTGAAGGAGGCGGTCCTCCCCTTCGCCCGCTTCCCCGGCGTCGACACGCTGCTCGGGCCCGAGATGCGCTCGACCGGCGAGGTCATGGGCTGGGACCGCAGCTTCGCCCGCGCGTTTCTCAAGGCGCAGCTGGGCGCGGGCACGGTGCTGCCCGAGGCGGGCACCGTCTTCATCTCGCTCAAGGACGCCGACAAGGGCGCGTTGCTTGTTGAAACCGCCGAGACCCTCCGTTCGCTGGGAATGACCATCCTGGCGACCCGCGGGACCGCCGATTTCCTCAAGGAACACGGAATTCCTTCAGAAATCGTGAACAAGGCCTACGAGGGCGGCCGCACCGTGGTCGACATCATCAAGGACGGCGGCGTGCAGCTGGTGCTGAACACGACCGAGGGCGCGCAGGCGGTCGAGGACAGCCGCTCCATGCGCGCGGTCACGCTGGCCGACAAGATCCCCTATTTCACGACGCTGGCGGCCAGCCACGCCGCGGCGCAGGCGATGCGCGCGAGCCGGGAAGGGGAGTTGGGGGTGAGGTCGTTGCAGGGGTAGTGCTACTCAAGCTTTGGGTAGCGAGCAGGCTGCACACCAAGAGCAATGGTGCTATTTGGAGTGGCTACGTTATGGAACTACAGCTTCGATCAAGACGTTGGCGAAAAAAGGGATTGCCTTCTCCTCAGAACTACAAGTCCGAAAGAACTCCGTTTAGTTCTCGCCAATCATCGCTCAACATAAGCCTGACAAACTCTGCCGGCAGGCAAGCCCACGTGGCAACCTGCTCTACCGTCGCGCGATCTGCTTGAACTGCATCACGTGCTATTGTTAGGGCCTTATGCGGCAAAAGAAGAGGGAGCGCTTGGTAAAGGGCAAGTCTGTCCTTAGCAGCTTGGAGATCGACCATTCCATAGTCTTCACTTGAAAGCGGTCCAACCAGCCGGTCGAGAAGAAGACTGGCTTCTTCCTCCGTATCAGTCTTTGCTGCGAGGGGATCAAATATGTGCACTAACTCTTTGGCACAGATGACCCGCTGCCAAGGCAAGCTAACTCTTTGAGAGTAAACGATATGAGTCACAAGGCGTGGGTCTGCGTAGACGCCATCTCGATATGTGAATTGATGAAAAGCACCTCGAACTTGAGTGGGGTCTGTATCCGCACCAAAAAGAAAGATTTCATCTTGAAAGCCAAGATCCATGATCTTCGCTACGATATCATCAATTTCGATGGGTAACTCTTCCACTTCCGAGAAGTGTTCAATCAGTTCACGCAACATCTAGTCTTCCTAACGAAAAAGGCCCAACCGATGCTGGGCCTTCACTACATATTGATATCTTTGCAACGCTTCAAGCCAACAGTGGCCGTCGTTGCTCCCCGCTAGTTGGCGACTGACTTGGTAAGCCGTTAAGCCACGCGTCTGCAGCATCTCCTATGGCGTTGGCCGCCGCGCCGCCGAGAATGTCCGCAGACAATTCTCGTCCGGTGCCAGGGAACAACTTGATGTTCACTAGCGTGGTGTCGCCTCTGAAAAGCAGAGAATGGAGCTTGGTCTTGCCATTCTCGTTCATGGTCATCCTCCTACTCGAGACTGTTGCGACTCGCTTCTGCAGCTGTGTCAAGTCCCACTTGCTCCCTATGCACACATTGTTACGCTTGACTCAATGTCTTGACAGTGAAAATTTTCGTTACTCTGTGCCGAATCGGCAACGCGCAAGCCGACAGGCGGAGTCATATGGCATCTACGTAAAGGTTCGGTTATGGGGCAGCGGTGAGTTACTTGTGCAGCCTTAGAGGTAACGCAATTCACCAATGGTTCCGCAAAATGAGTGTCTTGTTTGCAAATTTTGCCTCACTCCCGCTCCCTTGCCGCCTTCCTCTCCGCCCGCTCCCTCTCCGTATCCCCCCACTCCGGCATCCGCTGGCGCGCCTGCCAGTTCTCCTTGAAGGGCTCCACCGTCTCCTCCCCGTGCAGGAGCCCCGCCAGCTTCGCATGCATGAAGGCCCGCAGCACGTCGTTCATCCGCGGCTGGTACCCCGGCCCCATCGAGCGGAACCATTTCACCACGTCCGCATCCACCCGCAGCGTCAGCCGGATCTTGTCGCGCTCGCGGCGCGTGGCGATGTCGTGCCATTCCACCGGGATGCGCTGGTCCAGCCAGATGCGCTGGTGCATGTCCCATTCGAAGCGCCTCAGCGCGTCGACCATGTAATAGTGATGCTCCCGCTGGCGTGGGCCCAGCGGTTTGTCCGACATCTCCATGCCAGCCCCCGTCTCGATCTGGAAAACGGGGGCAGTCTGGCGTGGTTGGGTTAAGAAATCCTGAGCCTCCGCGCGTCTGCACGGGGTGTGTACGGGATGTGCACGGGGTGTGACGGGGATCGGTCGGGGATCGGTCGGGGCCGCCGCGACAATTCCGGCCCCATGTCGATAAGCCGCCCGCTCCGGGTTGAGAGCAGCGGTACGGCGGTCCATATCTTTCGCAACGCGACTTGCAACCGAGGTTCTCCATGCCCCTTCCCTTCCCCGCCGCCCTGCCCCGCGATGCCGCCACCGACGCCGGGGGCGCGCCGCTGGGCGATCTGCCGGTCTGGGACCTGACTGACCTCTACGCCGCGCCTGACGCGCCCGAACTGACCGCGGACCTGCAGTGGCTCGAGACGGAATGCGCCGGTTTTTCAAGCGATTACGAGGGCAAGCTGGCCGATCTCGACACCGCCGGGATGCTCGCCTGCATCACCCGCTACGAGAAGATCGACGTGGTGGCCGGGCGGATCATGTCCTATGCCGGGCTGCGCTATTACCAGCACACGACCGACCCCGCGCGGGCCAAGTTCATGTCCGACATGCAGGACCGCATCACCGGCTTCACCACGCCGCTGGTCTTCTTCAGCCTCGAATTCAACCGCATCCCCGACGACCGCTACGCGGCCGTTTTCGGCGCCGACCCGGCGCTCGCGCGCTACAAGCCGGTCTTCGACCGCATGCGGGCGATGAAGCCTTACCAGCTCTCGGATGAGCTGGAGAAATTCCTGCACGATCAGTCGGTTGTGGGGGCGTCCGCGTGGAACAAGCTGTTCGACGAGACCATCGCGGGGATGGCTTTCGAGGTCGACGGCGAGCGCATGGGGATCGAGGCGACGCTGAACCTGCTCACCGAACAGGACCGCGCCCAGCGCGAGGCCGGCGCGCGGGCGCTGGCCGATGGGTTCGCCGAGAAGCTGCCGCTGTTCGCACGGGTCCACAACACGCTGGCCAAGGAGAAGGAAATCTCCGACCGCTGGCGCAAGCTGCCCAGCCCGCAGATGGGACGGCACCTGTCCAACCACGTCGAGCCCGAGGTGGTCGAGGCGCTGCGCAACGCGGTCGTCGCCGCCTATCCGCGTCTGTCGCATCGGTATTATGCCTTGAAGGCCAAGTGGTTGGGGCTGGACACGCTGCAGGTCTGGGACCGCAACGCGCCCTTGCCGATGGAGGCCACGAAGGTCTTCGGCTGGGACGAGGCGCGCAAGCTCGTGTCAGAGGCCTATGGCGGGTTCGATCCGCGCATGGCGGAGCTGGCCGAGCCCTTCTTCACCGATGGCTGGATCGACGCGGGCGTCAAGGAGGGCAAGGCCCCCGGCGCCTTCGCGCATCCCACCGTCGTCGATGTCCACCCCTACGTGATGCTCAACTACCTCGGCAAACCGCGGGACGTGATGACGCTGGCGCATGAGCTGGGCCATGGCGTCCACCAGCGGCTGGCCGCGGGCCAAGGCGAGCTTTTGTCCTCAACCCCCCTGACCTTGGCTGAAACCGCCAGTGTCTTCGGCGAGATGCTGACCTTCCGCAAGATGCTGGCCGAGGCGAAGGACGATGCCGCGCGCAAGGTCCTGCTGGCGGGCAAGGTCGAGGACATGATCAACACCGTCGTGCGCCAGATCGCCTTCTACGATTTCGAGTGCAAGCTGCACGAGGCGCGCCGCGGCGGAGAGCTGACGCCGGATGACATCAACGCGCTGTGGATGAGCGTGCAGGCCGAAAGCCTCGGGCCGGTCTTCGAGTTCATGGAGGGCTACGAGACCTTCTGGGCCTATATCCCGCATTTCGTCCACTCGCCCTTCTACGTCTATGCCTATGCCTTCGGCGACGGTCTTGTGAACGCGCTTTACGCTGTCTACGAGGAGGGTGAGCCGGGTTTCCAGGAGAAGTATTTCGAGATGCTCAAGGCCGGCGGCTCGAAGCACCACAAGGAGCTGCTCGCACCCTTCGGCCTCGATGCGTCGGACCCGGCCTTCTGGGACAAGGGCCTGTCGATGATCGAGGGGCTGATCGACCAGCTGGAGGCGATGGAGGGGTGAAGATCACCCTTGCGCCGCTCGGGCCGGGCGACCTGCCGCGGGTGGCGCATATCCGGGTGGCCCCGGAGCAGGAGGTCTTTGCCGGGACGGTGGCGGAGGCTTTTGCCGAGGACGCCGGCAGGTTCGACCTGCATGTGATCGAAGCGGACGGCGTGGCCGTGGGCCTGTTCAAGATCGACCGCGACTATCGGCAGACCATCCCCAACGCGGCACCCGGTGCGCTCGTGCTGCGCGCCTTCATGATCGACCGCGCGCGACAGGGCCATGGCATCGCCACCGCGGCGGTGCGGGCCCTGCCCGCCTACCTGTCGCGGCACTATCCCGACGCGCGGGCGGTGGAGCTGACGGTGAACCACGCCAATGGCGCGGCGCGGGCCTGCTACCTGAAGGGCGGCTTTGCCGACACCGGGCAGGATTGGCTGCAGGGGCGCGCGGGGCCGCAAGACCTGCTCAGGATGGACTTGCGCGGGACAGCCGGATCGCGCTGGGGCGCGTGGCGGATGCGGGCCAAGCGCCTGCTTGTCCGGGTGCGGCAACGCGTGCCTCCCGGCCTGCGGCTGCTGCTCGGCCTGCTCCTGATGATCGGCGGCCTCTTCGCCTTCCTGCCGGTGCTGGGGCTGTGGATGCTTCCGCTCGGCTTCGCCATCGCGGCTCTGGACGTGGTGCCGGTGTTGCGCTGGCTACGCCAAGGCCGCAAGTAGGGGCAGGCCAAAGGGGCGGCCCGCCCCGTCCGGCTCACTCGACCTCGTTCGCCGGTTTGGCCTGCAGCATGCCGTAATTCGCATCGCCCAGCGTGCCGTAGAGGTCGAGCTGGGTTTCGAGAAAGTCGATATGCCCCTCCTCGTCCGCGATCAGCTCTTCGAACAGCGCCTTCGAGACGTAATCCTTGACGCTTTCGCAATGGTCGCGCGCCTCGATATAGAGGGTGCGCGCGTCATGCTCGGCGGCGAGGTCGGACTCCAGCGTCTCCTTGAGGCTTTCCCCGATCCGCAGCGGGTCGAGCTTTTGCAGGTTGGGATGCCCGCCAAGAAAGATGATCCGCGCGATCAGCTTGTCGGCGTGGTGCATCTCCTCGATGCTTTCCGCGCGCGACTTCTCGGCGATGCGGCCAAAGCCCCAATCCTCCTGCAGGCGGTAGTGCAGCCAATACTGGCTGACCGCCGTCAACTCGCTGCGCAGCGCCGCGTTGAGATACTCGATGACCTTCTCGTCGCCTTTCATGGGGCTTCCTTTCGTCTGTCTGGCCCGGACAAGGCTTTGCCCGTGGCTTGCTTGAACACATCCGTGTTTCGCGCTCCCGGCGTCACGCCCGGCCGCGCAGGCCCCGGCGGCGCAGGCCGCGCAGTGCAGCGGGCACGCCAAGGCCGGGCGAGGCCTCCATCGTGGACATGAAGAGCGGCAGGCACCCGCCGCAATCGGCCTTCTTGCCGAGCGCGCGATAGACCTTGCCGGGGGTGATGATCGTGTCGGGATCGGCGGCGCGCATCCAGTCGATCGCGCCGTGAATGTCGGCATCGCTGATGCCGGTGCAGTGGCAGACGATCATGGCCGCACCCCGCGGGCCGCATCGGCGGCCTGCCGGTCGATCAACCGCTCCAGCAGGCCCGAGAGCGAGGGGCACAGCGCGCCGCCCAGTTCGGCGACAAGCTCGCTGGCCGGATGAACCGGGGCAGGGTCACGGTCACGGGCGCGGGTGCAGTCTTTTGCACGGGGGGAATGGACAGGCATGATCGACTCCCGACGGTCTGGTCGAGGGAAACCTGAGAGGTTTCGTCGGATATGTCAATCCCGAGTGTTTTGCTCTGAATTTTCCGTGATGTCTGAGGTATCCTCGGGCCACACGGCGGCGACAAGGACAGTGGCATGGGCCACGATTGCCGCATCCGCCACCGCGCGCAGGAGGATTCCCACCGGAATTGCAATCGCACCAGGTGCGTCGGGAACCCCGTAAGCGATCACCAGCAAGGACAGCACCGACCAGACCACGCCAAGGCCTGCAATGACCCCGAGCCGCCACAGACGCCCGAAGAAGCCGATCCGAACGCGGGTGCGCTCGGGAGCCAGGAAACGGACCAGCCAGGGTCCGAGCACAGCCAATGCAACCGCCACCATCACGTTGACGCCGTTGCTTGCCGTGAACTTCGACGCGCCCCCCGCAAGCAGAATACCAGCGGTGATGAACCCGACGGCCAGCACCAGCAGGATCGGAATCAGGATCGAAGGCCGGAATGTCCAATCCCGCGGTATCGTGATCTCGGGGTGGCGGGCGACGTCGAAGGACAGGACGAAGAGGGCACCGTAAAGGAGCGCGGCGCTGCTCGAGGACCCGTAATCCAGTTCCTCAAGGGCAATGGAAATCCCGGACGTAAGCAGCAGAAACCACTTCAACTGCCACAGCACCCGACCGATCAGCACGACCAAGGGCAATTCGGACGCCGGGTCAGGCGTCGATACGGAAGTCTCGGTCATCGATGAACTCGTTACGTCTCACTCACCTAACTTAATACCCAAGACCGACCGTCAATCGAGGTCCGTCCAGGGCCAGGGCTTCACCTCGGAGGCGGCGGACTGGTAGCGCGCGGCCTTGGCCATCCAGATGCCCAGGTCGGTGCCGAAATCGGCAAGGCGCTGGTTCCGCTGGCCGGTGTTCACCAGCATGATGACGAATTGCACCACGGTGATCAGCGTCAGCACCGTCTGGCTCAGGCTGAGCATCAGCCACAGGATGACCATGTACAAGAGCCGCATCCCCATGCCGTCGCGCGCGGCCTTTGGCTGGTCGCCGTTCAGCCGCCCCTCGATCCGGTCGTCGTCGTTGCGGTCCATCGCTCACTCACTCCCCAACAGCTCGAACGCCGCGTCCAGCACGACCTGCGTGCCGCGCGCGGCCTCCAGAGGATAGGGGAAAGCGGCCCCGTCGAGAAGATGCGCCGCCACCGCCTCGGCCTGGAGCGCGTATTGGCGCGGCTCGGGAAAGGCGTGCGTCTCGGTCGGGCCGCTGTCGCGCGACAGGATCAGCCGCGCCTCGGCGTATTGGCCGGGGTTGAAGGGGGCGGTGAGGGTCAGGGTGCCCGCGTCGCCCTCGAACACCATCTCCTGCCTGCGCTGCGTGCGCATGGAGACGTGGAAGGCAAAGCGCACCTCGCCCGCCTGCGCCTGCACCCAGGCCGAGGTGTCCACGCCGTTTTCCCGGATCGCATCGGCCCAGACCACCCGCGGCTCCAGCCCCGTGGCGAAGCGGAAGCCGCCGATCGGGTAAACCCCCACGTCGCGCAGCGCGCCGCCTGCAAGATCGGCGGACAGACGGATGTTGGCGGGGTCGTGCAGCCCGTAGCAGAAATGGCCGGTCACGCTCCGCAACCGCCCCAGCGCGCCCGCGGCGACCAGGTCGCGCGCCATGGTCCATTGCGGGTGATGGGCGGGCATCCAGGCCTCGGCGATCAGCTGACCCGTCGCCTCGCGCGCGGCGATCAGCTGGTCGAACTCGGCGGCATGCAGCGCGATGGGCTTTTCGCAGAGCACGGCCTTGCCGGCCTCGGCGGCGCGGATCGACCACTCCACATGCAGCGCGTTGGGCAGCGGGATATAGACCGCGTCGATGCCGGGATCGGCAAGAAGCGCCTCGTAGCTGTCATGCACGGTCAGCCCCGGCGCGATCTCGGCGAAGGGAGCGGCGCGCGCCGGGTCACGGGTGGCGACCGCGGCAAGCCGCGAGCGGCGCGCCTCGTTCAGGGCCGGACCGGTGATCTTGCGGGCGAAGCCCGAGGCCCCGAGGATTCCCCAGCGGATATGGTCTGTCATCTGCGCCCCCTTGCTGTCGGCGCGCAGAATGGGAATAGGCAGACCCGCCCGCAACCCGCATAATGCGGGCGATGGTTCCGGTTTGACGAGTATCCCGCCGATGCGCTTTCCCCGCCTACTGTCCCCGCTGGTCGCCCTGTCCCTTGCCGCCGCGCAGCCCGCCCTTGCCGACACGCCCGGCCCGCTTGCCGCCCTGGCGGGCGAGGTCGACCGCAGCGCGGCGCAGGTGATCCATGTCTGGACGCCCGAGGGCGCATGGACGCTGGCCACCGGACCGCAACGCCCCGGCGGGCGCGAGACGCGCGGCGGCGACCGCTTCATCATCGCCTCGGTGGGCAAGCCTTTTCTCGCCGCGGCCCTGTTGCGCCTGCACGAGGCGGGCCGCCTCGACATCCGCGACCCCGCCGCGCGCTGGCTGCCCGGCGACGTGGTCGCGGGTTTCGGCGGGCTGGAGGGCGTGCGGATCGACCACCTGCTGTCGATGACGAGCGGGCTTCCCGATTACCTCGACGACGCCTTCGCCGAGGATCTGATGGCCGAGCCCGAAGGCTGGACCGTGCGCGACGCGCTCGCCTATGCCGAGGGGGAGGAGGCGCTGTTCGCGCCGGGCGAGGACTACGACTATTCCAACACCAACTACCTGCTGGCGCAGCTGGTGCTGGAGGCCGCGAGCGGCCAGCCCTACCCGCAGGCGCTGCGCGCGCTGGTGCTGGAGCCGGTCGGCGCGCGGGCAAGCGCCGTCTTCGGCACCGAACCGCGCAGGCCCGAGGATGCCGCCGGGATCACGCCCGAGGGGCGGGACGCCTCGGGCTATTACGTCAGCCCCGGCTTCGGCGACGGCGGGCTGATCGCCCCCGCGACCGAGGTCGCGGCCTTCTTCCGCGCGCTGCTGATCGAGCGGCGGCTGCTCGGCCCCGCGACGCTGGCGCTGATGCTGGAAGACCCACTGGGCGAGGGCTATGGCCTCGGGATCGACATTGACACGTCGGACTATGGCCCGGTCTACGGCCATGGTGGCGGCGATATCGGCTATTCCTCGGGGGTGATCGTCCTGCCCGCGGTGCCCGCGGTGGGCGTCATCCTGCGCGGCGACGAAGACGCAGACGAGGACCTGCTGTGGCAGGCCCTCGCGCTTGTGATCGACGGATGATCCGCGGCCCTCAGGCCGAGGCGAGCATCCCCTGCTCTTTCGCCAGCTCGCGCATGCGCTTCTGCAGCTTCTCGAAGGCGCGCACCTCGATCTGGCGGATGCGTTCGCGGCTCACGTCATAGACCCCGCTGAGGTCTTCGAGCGTGACCGGGTTGTCCTGCAACCGGCGCTGGGTGAGGATGTCGCGCTCGCGCTCGTTCAGAACCTCCATCGCCTCGGCCATCAGGGCCATCCGGCTCTGGTATTCCTCGCGCTCGGCATAATCCGTGGCCTGGTCGGCGTCTTCGTCCTCCAGCCAGTCCTGCCACTGGGTCGAGCTGTCATCCTCGGTCCCGATGGTGGCGTTGAGCGAGGCATCGCCCCCCGAGAGCCGCCGGTTCATCGAGATCACCTCGTCCTCGGTCACGCCGAGGTCATGGGCGATGCGCGCGACGTTCTCGGGGCGAAGATCCCCCTCCTCCAGCGCGCCGATGCGGGCCTTGGCCTTGCGCAGGTTGAAGAACAGCTTCTTCTGCGCCGAGGTCGTGCCGAGCTTCACCAGCGACCACGAGCGCAGGATGTATTCCTGGATCGAGGCGCGGATCCACCACATCGCGTAGGTCGCAAGCCGAAAGCCCTTTTCCGGGTCGAAGCGCTTCACGGCCTGCATCAGGCCCACGTTCGCCTCGGAAATCACCTCCGCCTGCGGGAGGCCGTAGCCGCGATAGCCCATGGCGATCTTGGCGGCGAGCCGCAGGTGGCTGGTGACAAGCTGATGCGCCGCGCCGGTGTCTTCGTCTTCGACCCAGCGCTTGGCCAGCATGTATTCCTGTTCCGGTTCCAGCATCGGGAACTTGCGGATTTCCTGCAGGTAGCGGTTGAGCCCCTGCTCCGGCGACGGTGCCGGAAGTTTCGCGTAATTGGACATGGTTGAACCCCCTGTCAGGCCCTGTTGACGTATATGTAAAGCCGGTTAACTTTTCGTCAAGGGCCGAAGTGAACCAAACTGTTCAGATCATGAGCCCACGGCCCGCGAACAGCAAGCCACGTTACGGCGGGCTCACGTGCATGTGCGCACAGGTTACAGGCCCGTGTCGCGCAGCGCCTGCAGCAGGTCGTCCATGTCGGGGGGCAGATCGGCGGTGAATTCGAGCATCTCGCCGCCCAGCGGGTGACGGAACCCCAGCCGCGCGGCATGCAGCGCCTGCCGGGGAAACCCGTTCAGCCGCGCCGCCAGCGCGGGACCGAGTTGCTTTTCCGAGACCTTGCGCCGCCCGCCATAGACCGGATCGCCCACCAGCGCGTGACCCACATGGGACATGTGAACCCGGATCTGGTGCGTGCGGCCCGTCTCCAGCCGACAGGACACGCGGGTCACGGGCCCGAGCGGTTCCTCGACCGTCACGCGGGTGACGGCGTGCCGCCCGCCGGTGAACAGCACCGCCTGCCGCTGGCGGTCGGTCTTGTGGCGGGCCAGCTGGGTGGTGATTTTCAGAACGCCGCCCGGCTCGAAACTGACGCCGCGCACGCCCTTCAGGCGCGGATCGCCGGCATCGGGCAGCCCGTGGCAGAGCGCGACGTATTCGCGGTCGACCGTGTGGGCGGCGAACTGGTCGGCCAGCCCGTGATGGGCTGCGTCGGACTTGGCCACCACCAGAAGGCCGGAGGTGTCCTTGTCGATGCGATGCACGATCCCCGGTCGCTTCTCGCCGCCGACGCCCGAGAGCTTGCCGCCGAAATGATGCAGAAGCGCGTTGACCAGCGTGCCCGTGGGCGAGCCGGGGGCGGGATGCACCACCATGCCCGCGGGCTTGTTCACGACGATCAGGTCGGCATCCTCGTAGCGGATGTCGAGCGGGATGGCTTCGGGGGTGGTGTCGCTCTCGACCGCGTCCTCGACGGTGATCTCGACGCGGTCGCCCTCGGCCAGCTTGGCGCGCGCATCCGTCACCACCGCGCCGTTCACGCGCACCGCCCCCTCGGCGATCAGCCGGGCAAGCCGCGAGCGGCTGAGCGCCTCGGCCTCTGGCACGGCGGCGCCCAGTGCCTTATCAAGGCGGGCGGCCGGGTCCGGGCCGATCAGGACCGTGACGATACGAGGGGCAAGGCCCATGACGATGCCTCCGGCAGGAGATGAAGACGGCGCGCTTCCCGCGAACCTGCGGTTCCTGAAAACGCTGGTGACGGTGCTGACCGCGGTGATGATCCTCGGCGTTCTAGCCATCGTGGCGCTGCTTGTCATCCGGTTGAACGCCGAACCGGTGCGGATGGTCATCGACCCCGGCGCCTTTGCCCTGCCCGAAGGCGTGGGGGCCGTGGGCATCAGCGTGATCGACGGGCGCACGGTGATCACCGGCGATGACGGGGTGATCCGGGTCTACGACAGCCGCGCCCGCACCCTCGAGCGGGAGATCGACATCGCGGACTGAGGGGGATGGTACCAGCGCCCCGGCTCGAACGGGGGACCTCCTGATCCACAATCAGGCGCTCTAACCAACTGAGCTACGCCGGCACGAGCGCGGGGATAGCGTCCGCGCCGACCGATTGCAAGGGGTCAAGGCGCGTCAAAGATCGCGCGTCCATTCCTGCTCGACCAGATCGACGCCGAAGCTGCGCACGGGCCTTGATCGGACGCAGGAAAACCCGGCCTTTGCATAGAGCGCACAGGCCGCGCGGTGGCTCTCGTGGGTCCAGAGCGTCATCCGCCGGTATCCGGCGGCCCGCGCGAATCCGAGGCATTCCTCCAGCATCCGCCGCCCGAGGCCGAGGCCGCGGGCCTCGGGTTCGAGGTAGAACAGCCGCAGTTTCGCGGTGTCGGGCGCAGGCCCCTCGACGCAGAAGATCGAGCCGAGGCGACGCCCGCCCACCCGCGCGATCCAGCCGCGCGCGCGGGCCGGATCGTGCCCGGAAAGGAAATCGGCGAGGATGCGCGCCACGAGCGGCTCGAACGTATCGTCGAAGCCATCGTCCCCGGCATAGCCTTCGGCGTGGCGCATGATCAGCCAACCCGCATCGCCGATCCGCAGCTGATCCAGCACCACGTCGCTTGCAGAAAGCTCCATCTCCGGCTACCTCCTGCCATCAGCTTTGGAGGCAACGGCCATGGGCATCAACAGCGAAAGCGAGATCGCCGCGAACCTGCAGATCGGGCCGACGTCGCTCGGGATGGTGCGCATCTATGTCGAGGGGGACGGCGTGGACCTGCCGCTCGACTTCGACCCCGAAGAGGCGGAAGAGATCGCCGAAGAGCTGCGCGCCGCCGCCGCCGCCGCCCGCAAGATGGGCAAGGCGAAACGCTGATCCGCTTGATCCGGGTCAAGGGCCGGGGGGCCGGGCGGCGCTAGGGTCGCGGCCATGGAGCTTGCACCGATCTTCCTGACGCTCGGGGGGCTGTTCCTCGCCGGGCTTGCCGCCGACCTGCTTGCGCGCCGCACGCGGCTGCCGCGGGTGACGCTGCTGCTGGCGCTTGGCGTGATCGCGGGGCACTCGGGCCTCGGACTGATCCCGGACGGGGTCGATACGCTGTTTTCCTTCCTCTCCGTCGCGGCGCTGACGCTGGTGGCCTTCCTGCTGGGCAATGCGCTGACCCGGGACAAGCTGCGCCTGAACGGGCGGCTGATCCTCGCGGTGTCCTTGTCCATCGCGGCGGCGACGATCCTTGTCGTCACCGCGGGGCTGTGGCTGATCGGGGTGCCCGCGGCGCTGGCGCTGCTGCTGGCCGCGATCGCCTGCGCCACCGCGCCCGCGGCCACGCATGACATCCTGAGGGAAGCCGACGCCGAGGGCCGCTTTGCCGACGCGATCCGCGGCATCGTGGCCATCGACGACGCCTGGGGGCTGGTGATCTTCAGCCTCGTCCTTGTGACCGCCGCGGGCCTGACCGGGGCCGGGGGTGCGGGGCTGATGACCCATGCCGTCCATGACATCCTCGGC
Organism: Roseicyclus amphidinii; assembly: GCF_030163755.1. Taxonomy (GTDB): domain Bacteria; phylum Pseudomonadota; class Alphaproteobacteria; order Rhodobacterales; family Rhodobacteraceae; genus Roseicyclus; species Roseicyclus amphidinii. The sequence goes on along the minus strand of NZ_JASJOE010000015.1, from coordinate 49,578 downwards.
GCGCTGGCCATCGGGCTCCTGATCGGGCTGCCGGGCGCGGCGCTGACCGGGCGCATCAGCCGGGGCGAGCCGCTTCAGGCCGAGGCCCTTGGCCTTGTCTTTCTCACCGCGGGGCTCTGCGAATGGCTGGGCGTGTCCTACCTGCTGGCGGGGATGGTGGCGGGGGCGGTCATCGCCAATTTCGCCAGCCACCACGAGCGCGCCTTTCACGAGATCGAGCATGTGCAATGGCCGGTGATGCTGCTGTTCTTCCTGATGGCCGGCGCGGTGCTGGAGCTGGAGCAGCTCCTGGCCCTCGGCGGTGTCGGCCTCGCCTATGTCGCGCTGCGCATCCTTGCGCGGCTCCTGGGCGGCTGGACCGGTGCGACCCTGGCGGGCGCGCCCCCGCCCACGCGGCGCTGGATCGGCCCCGCCCTTCTGCCGCAGTCGGGGGTGGCCGTGGGCATGGCGCTGGTCGCGGCCGAGGAGTTCCCGCAGTGGGGCCCGCAGATCATGACGCTGACCGTCGGCACCACCGTCCTGTTCGAGCTGATCGGCCCGCCCGTCACGCGGCTGGCGCTGTCACGCGCAGGGGCCGGGGATGGGGCCGAACGCGGGGCAAAGCCTAAAGCCCAAGCCCCGGATCGCGCAGCGCCTGAAGCCTGAGCGCCGCGTGGCGCGCGAAGCGTTGCGTCACCGCCTTGCGGCGGGCGGGGGGCAGTTTCGTCTCGGGGCCCATGCGCAGGATCTCGGCGTCATAGGCATCGGCGACGATCAGCCCCGTCCCCTCGGGCAGAAGCTCGGTCGGAAACGCCTCGTCCACCGCCCAGAAATAGCGGTCGCCCCATTCCAGATACCCCGCCCATTTCGCATCCGAGGTGAAATCCGCGCGGCTCGACTTGCACTCGATGACCCAAAGCTCGCCCTTCGGCCCCAGTGCCATCACGTCGAGACGCTTGCCCCGCTCGGGAGTGAATTCCTCGAGCGTCACGAAATCATGCCCCCGCAGGTGGCGGCAGACACCGCGCGCCAGAAGCTGGCCGGGGGCGAGCGTGTCAAGGGGGCGGGCGACGTCGGACATGGGGCAAGGATGGAACAATCCGCGAACAATCGCAAGCACCATGCCCCTTGTCAGCGGGCCCGGACGCGCCTATCTCGCGGGGTGACGGATCTGCCCTTCGCGTGCCTGTGGCAAATTCCGGTGGCCTTAAGCAATTCCGAGGGGGCTGGCTCTGACCGGGCCGTGGTTCGGTTATCTGGCGCCCACCTGTACATACAGGTCCTCGGGAATGAACGCCTCCACGGTTGGGTGGTCCCCGTCACTGCACCGATACCGCAACGAAAAACGCCGCTCCTGACGGGGCGGCGTTTCGCGTTGCGGGGTTGGGCGCGTCAGCGGCGGCGCGGCGACGGCGGGTCGTTGCGCACCGGCACCGGGATCGCGTCGAAGCTGCGAAGCGCGTCGCGCTTGCCGCCCTCGTGGCCGCTGTCGTCCTCGTCGCCCATGGTCATGATCTTGTAGCCGACCTGCGCCGACCCGAAGGTGATGCCGCACAGCACCGTCAGCACGACCAGCGCGATCGGCCCCTCGGCGGTATGGGTCACGAGATGCCACAGGCCCGCCACGTCGAAGGCCAGCAACATGCCGACGAAGACAAGCGCCAGAACGAAGCCGAACGCGGCGTGACGCAGGATGAACCGGATGTGATCGGGCATTCACGACTCCTTTGCGTATCTTGGCCAAAGGTTAGCCCAAGCCGCCCATCCTGCAAGGGGGCGCGGCGGTCTGGCGCGGTCGGCGGGGCGTGTTTGCCTGAAAATCAGGCAGCGCCAAGCGCCAGCCACCCCATGTAGCCCGCGTAAAGCGCCACGAACCCCGCGCCCGCGCCCCGCCCGATCCGCCCCGTGGCGAGCAGCGCAAGCAGCAGCGCCGCCGCAGCCGCCACCGCCCCCAGGTCCACCGCCGACAGGCCCGGCGGCACCGGGATCGGCACGATCACCGCGGTCAACCCGAGGATGGCGAGGATGTTGAACACGTTCGACCCGAGGATATTGCCAAGCGCCAACCCCGCCTCGCCCCGGCGCGCGGCGATCACGCTGGTCGCCAGCTCCGGCAGGGAGGTTCCGACCGCGACGACCGTCAGGCCGATCACCGTCTCGCTGATGCCAAGGGCCCGCGCGATGCCCGTCGCGCCCTCGACCAGCAGCCAGGCCCCCGCGATCAGCGTGGCCAGCCCGCCAAGGACATAGAGCGCGATCTTCGCCGCACCCATGCCGGGGATCTCGGGCACCGGCTCCATGGCCGAGTCGCGCGCCAACTGCCGCCAGATGTAGACCGCCAGCGCCGCCAGCAGCAGCGCGCCCTCGCCCCGCCCGACGCTTGCGCCGATCACGATCACCGCAAGGCCCATCGCCGTCGCCACCGCCAGCCACGCCCGATCCTCGCCCCCCGCCGACCCCGCGGGCACCGGCGCGATCACCGCGGCGATGCCGAGGATCAGCAGGATATTGGCGATGTTCGAGCCCAGCACATTGCCGATGGCGATGCCCGGCGCACCGGCCAGCGCCGCCGAGACCGAGGTCAGCATCTCGGGCATCGAGGTGCCGAAGCCCAGCACCACCGCGCCCACCACCGCCATCGGCAGGCGCATCCGGGTGGCCAGCGCCACGCCGCCACGCACCAGCCCCTCGCCGCCGCCCAGCAGCAGGGCCAGCCCCGCCGCGACCATCACGATATCCATTCTGTCCCCATCCCGTCACGGCGGCCCCGTCCGGGCGGCCCGCTCCGCAAGGCCTCAGGTGTGGATGCGCCGCGCGCACCACAAGCCCCGCCGCCGGGCATTTTCGGCCCGGCTCACGCCGCCGGCCCCACAGCCGCGGGCCGCATCCGCTCCAGCACCGTCAGGGACACGCCCCCGATCCCCACGTCGCGCCATGGCGCAAAGCCCGCCCGCGCGGCCACCCGGCGCGAGACGACATGCCCCTCGGCGATCATGCAGACGATCCGCGGCACGCCGCGCAGGTCCGCCCAGCCCAGCACCGCCGCCACCCCCTCGGTGGCGATCCCGCGGCCCCAGGCCGGGGCGGCCAGCACCCACCCCGCCTCGGGGCAGTCGTCGAAGCCCGGACCCAGCCCGCGCCCGAAGCGCGCCAGCCCCATCTCGCCCAGGAATGCGCCCGTGTCGCGGTCCTCGACCGCCCAGAACCCGTGACCATGGCGCGGCCACATCGCCCTGTAGCGCGCCAGCCGCGCCTCGGTTTCGCTGGCCGTGAAAGGGCGCCCGCCGATGAAGCGCGCAACGCCCGGATCGGCCCACATCGCCACCATGCAGGACAGGTCTTCGTCGCGGTGGGGGCGCAGGCGCAGCCGGGACGTCTCGATCACCGGCACCGCGGCGGGGGGCACCTCAGAACGCCTCGGGCTTCGCCTCGCGCGCCATGTGGTCGAGCACCGCGTTCACGAAACTCGGCTCGCGCCCCTCGGGAAAGAAGGCACGGGCGACATCCACGTATTCGCTGATCACCACCTTGGGCGGCGCCGCGCCCTCGACCAGCTCGGCACCCGCGGCCCGGAACAGCGCGCGCAACGTCGGGTCGATCCGGTCGATGGGCCATTTCGCCACCAGCGCGCGGTCGGTCATCTGGTCGATCTTCGCCTGCCAGTTGACGGCATCGGCCAGCGTCTTGCCGAACAGCGCCGGATCGCCCTCGGCCATCTCCTCGCCCTCGTAGACGGCACCGAAGCGATGCGTCTCGAATTCGCGCGTGATCGCCTTCACCGGCTGGCCCGAGACCTCCATCTGGAACAGTGCCTGCACGGCATAAAGCCGCGCGGCCGAACGCATCTGTCGCTTTTCCTCGCGGGTCGGCCCCTTGGGCCGCGGCTCGGCTGGTTGGTCTGTCGTCATGCGGTGCTGGGGCCTTCGCTGTCGCCCGCCACCTCGATGGACTCGGTGCGGGGCTTGAATCCGACGCCGCCCTTAGGCTTCCCGAAGCGCCGCGTCAACGCGATCAGGTGCAGCGCCGCCGCAGCCGCGCCCCCCGCGGTGTTCAACCGCGCGGCATCGGCGCGTTCCTCGGCCTGCGCGCGGGTCTCGACCGTGATGATCCCGTTGCCGATGCAGACCCCCTGCATCCCGAGAAGCGTCAACGCGCGGGAGCTTTCGTTGACCACCACGTCGTAATGCGAGGTCGCCCCACGGATCACGCAACCGAGCGCCACGTAGCCGTCGAAATTCGACAGCCGGTGCGCGATGCCGATGGCGGTGGGGATCTCCAGCGAGCCGGGAACCTCGATCACCTCGTGGCTCGCGCCCGCCGCCTCCAGCACGCCCTTGGCGGCGGCCAGCTGCGCCTCGGCGATGGCGGTGTAATAGGGCGCGATCACGATGGCGATCTTCACGGGCTTGTCGAAGGACGGCAGCCCCATGTCATTGTCGGAATGTCCGGCCATTATCCAAGCTCCGATATCTTGCGCGTGCCCAGGATGGACAGGCCATAAGCCTCGAGCCCCACGACCTTGGGCCTCGGCGAATTCGTCAGCAGGATCATGTCGCTGATCCCCAGCGACGACAGGATCTGCGCCCCCAGCCCGTATTGCCGCAACGTCTGCGGGCTGACCTCGTCGCCGGCGGCCAGCTTCATCGTGAGGTCGCGCAAGAGCACCAGCACCCCCCGCCCCTCCTCGGCGATCAGGCGCATCGCGTCCCCGAACTCGGCCGCGCGCCCCTTGGGCCCCGCGCCCACCACGTCCAGCAGCGGGTCCATCGCGTGCATCCGCACCAGCACCGGCGCGTCGCCGCCGATATCGCCCTTCACCAGCACGATATGCTCGGCCCCCTGCGTCTCGTCGGTGTAGATGCGCATCACCCACTCACCGCCGAACTCGCTTTCGATCCGCCGCTCGTCACGGACCTTCACGAGGTTGTCGTGGCGGCGGCGATAGGAAATCAGGTCACTGATCGTCCCGATCTTGAGGTTGTGGCGCTGCGCGAACCCGACCAGGTCCGGCAGCCGCGCCATCGTGCCGTCCTCGTTCATGATCTCGCAGATCACGCCCGAGGGGTTCAGCCCGGCCAGACGGCTGATATCCACCGCCGCCTCGGTATGGCCCGCGCGCACCAGCACGCCGCCATCCTTGGCGCGCAGCGGGAACACATGGCCCGGCGTGGCGATGTCCTGCGCGCCCTTCGAGGCGTCGATCGCCACCTGCACGGTGCGCGCCCGGTCGGCGGCGGAAATCCCCGTCGTCACCCCCTCGCGCGCCTCGATCGACAGGGTAAAGGCCGTCTCGTGCCGCGACGAGTTGTTCGTCGACATCAGCGGCAGGCCCAGCTCCTCGATCCGCGCCGAGGTCATCGACAGGCAGATCAGCCCGCGCCCATGGGTCGCCATGAAGTTGATCACGTCGGGCGTCGCCCATTGCGCGGGGATCACCAGGTCGCCCTCGTTCTCGCGGTCCTCGTGATCGACGAGGATGAACATATGCCCGTTGCGGGCCTCCTCGATGATCTCCTCGATGGGGGAGATCGCCTCGGCCCAGTCCCGTTCCACGGGTCCCGGTTCTTCGAAGGCTTGCGTCATGGCCATCCTCTTGCGCGTCGCGTCACGGCTGTCGTCTCTCGTGGCCGCAGATAGACCATCCGCCCCGCCGTGACTAGGCCGTGACTGGGCCGTGACCGGGTCGTGACCGGGTCGGGCGCGGCCTCACGCCTGCGCGTCGAAGAACATCTCGCGCGCAACGCAGCCCGCAAGCCCCGCGGTCGCGGTCCAGCCCCGCTCGATATCCGTGGCCGCCACCAGCACGACCGCGTCGGCGGGCAGCTTGCGCGCCGCCAGCGCCGCGCGCAGCCCGTCCCGCGTCTCGCGCCAGGACGCGGTGAAGCCCGGCGCGCGCGCCGCCCCCTCCAGCAGGCCCGGATGGGCCGCGATCAGGGCCGCCGGATCGGTCGGCGCATAGACCGCGGCCAACCGCTCCGCCACGCCGCCCAGCGCGCCCAGCCGCCCGGCCACCGACGCGGGCAGATCGACACGGCCCAGCCGCAACTCCAGCGCATTGCCCGAAAACAGGAACCCCACGATATCGCGCCCCGCCGTCGCCCGGATCGTCGCATAGGTCTTGTAGGGCAGGCCTAGCCGCTTGGCGCGCGCCACCCGGATGCGCACCACCTCCAGCGGCAGCGCGGGCAGCAGCGCCTCGCGCGCCTTGCCCCAGGCCAGCTTCCGAAACCCGAAACCGGGTTCCATCGTGGGGCCGTTGTTATGTCCGATGCCGCTCATGCCGCGCCCTCCTCCGCCAACCATGGCACCGCGACACGGGCAGCTTCAAGGCCCGCGTCCAGCGCCGCCTCCTGCGATCCATATCCGCCCGCGGGCACACCCATCCGCCGCCAGCCATGCGCATCCTCGGGATCGCGTCGGCACTCGACAAAGGCCCAGCCCCGCGCCCCCCGGACCAGGTCGACACAGCGCTGCCCCGAGGCATCCTCGATCGACCGCATCACCACCTCCGCCATGCCGGGCACAGCTTCCGCATCTTCATCCCGCAAATATGGCCGCCGGAGGCTCCCGCAGCCCGCCAGACCCGCGACGCCCGGACCCTGCGCGCAGCGCCCGCCACCGGGCCCCGCCGCCGCAGGCGGCCAGCGCCCGACAAGGGCTGCCGCAGGCAGCGCGCGGAGGGCGCTCGCCCCCCTCAGCCCTGCCAGTCCTGCAGCCGCGCCACGTAACGCGCCAGCGTGTCGATCTCCAAATTGATCCGGTCGCCCGGCGTCACCGCACCCCAATTCGTCACCGCCTTCGTGTGCGGGATCAGGTTCACCCCGAACTCGGCCCCATCGACCTCGTTCACCGTCAGCGACGTCCCGTTCAGCGCGACCGAGCCCTTGGGCGCGATGAAGCGCGCCAGCGCGTCCGGCGCACGAAAGGTGATCCGCGTCGAATCCCCCTCCTCGCGCAGGCCCGTCACCTCGGCCACGCCATCGACATGCCCCGACACGATATGCCCGCCCAGCTCGTCCCCCAGCCGCAACGCGCGCTCGAGGTTGATCCGCCGCCCCTCGGCCCAGTCGGCGATGTTGGTCTTCGACACCGTCTCGGCCGAGATATCGACCTCGAACCAGTCCTCGCCCAGCGCCGTCGCCGTCAGGCAGACCCCGTCGCAGGCGATCGAGGCGCCGATCTCGATCGTGCCCGTGTCGTAGCCCGTGGCGATGCGCGCCTTCAGGTCGCCCCGCGGCACAAGCGTCCTGATCTCTCCCTGGTCGGTCACGATCCCGGTGAACATCCTCGGTCTTCCCCCTGTTGTGCGCGCGCGACAGAACCACGCGCGGATCGCCGCTTCAACCCGCAAGCGCCACGGCCTCCGGGCCGGTCCCTCCGCCACAGTGCCGCCGCAAAGCCGCCCTGACGGGGCCGCGCCCCCTTGCTTTCCTCGCAGGATGACCGAAACTCCCGCCCGAGTGCGAGTGACCCGAGCCATGGCCCCCAGCCAAGACGACCGTTGTTTCCTGTTCCTGCAAGGCCCGCACGGGCCCTTCTTCGGCCAGCTGGGCCGGATGCTGCGCGCCGCGGGCTGCCGGACATGGCGCGTGGGCTTCAACAGGGGCGACGAGGCGTTCTGGCCCGACGCGGCCAGCTATATCCCCTTCACCGGGGCGCTCGAGCAGTGGCCCGAACGGATCGCCGCGCTGCTCGACGAGAAACGCGTCACCGACCTCGTGCTCTACGGCGACACGCGCCCCATCCATGCCGAGGCCGTCGCCGCCGCCCGCGCCCGCGGCCTGACCGTGCATGTCTTCGAAGAGGGCTACCTGCGCCCCTACTGGGTCACCTACGAGCGCGGCGGGGCGAACGGCCATTCGCGCATCATGGAGCTGGGCGTGCCGCAGATGCGCGCCGCCCTCGAAGGGCTCGACCTCGACCTGCCCGATGCGCCCGCGCGCTGGGGCGACATGCGCCAGCATGTCTTCTACGGCGCGCTCTACCACGCCTTCGTCCTGCTTCGGAACACGGCCTATGCCGGGTTCCGCCCCCATCGCGGCATCACCGTCGCGCAGGAATTCCGCCTCTACCTGCGCCGCCTTGCGCTGATGCCCGTCCACGCGCTCGACCGGGCGCTGGCCACACGGCGGATCAAGACCGGCGGCTTTCCCTATCACCTCGCCCTCCTGCAGCTCGAACATGACGCGAGCTTCCGCGAGCACGGGCCGTTCTCCGGCATGACCGAATTCCTCGAGCTGCTGATCGCAGGCTTCGCCCGCGGGGCGCCCGCCCATCACCACCTCGTCTTCAAGGCCCACCCGCTCGAGGACGGGCGCACGCCGATCCGCCGCGACATCCGCCGGATCGCCCAGGCGCATGGCGTGGCGCATCGCGTCCATTACGTGCGCGGCGGCAAGCTCGCGCGGCTGATGAACGACGCGCGCTCGGCGGTGACGGTGAATTCGACCGCCGCCCAGCAGGCGCTCTGGCGCGGCCTGCCCCTCAAGGCCTTCGGGCAGGCGGTCTATCTCAAGCCCGAGTTCGTCTCGGATCAGCCGATCGAGGCCTTCTTCCAGACCCCGACGCGCCCCGACAGCCGCGCCTACCGCGATTACCGGCATTTCCTGCTGGAAACCTCGCAGGTCACCGGCAGTTTCTACTCGGCCCGCGGCCGCCGCCAACTCCTGCGGCAGGTGGTCGACATGATGCTCTCGCCCGAGGACCCCTACGAGGCGCTTCAGGCCGGCCGACCGGCACCACGGCAACACCTGCGGCTGGTGACGTAATCCAATGCTGGCGCGATGCGGCGAAATTGGCTAATGTTCCGCAAAACAAAAGACGACCCGAGGCAGTTTCAGGCAATAAGGAGCCACTCCGTGACATCGTTGGCCTCCCGTGGCGCGCGCATCGGCGCGCTGTGCGTACTTGTGACCGCCGTTACGGCCTGCGGTCTGTTGCCCCGCTCGGGCCCCACCCGCAACGAGATCTTCGCAGGCTCCGTCCAGCGCGACGGTGACGCCTTCGTCGTCGAGGTCAACCAGCGCGTGACCGCGGCCACCGCCGTGATCCCGGCGCTGGGCTTTCCGCCCGAACTGATCAACGCGGGCCTGTCGGACACCGACGTCATCCGCCCCGGCGACACCATCGCACTGACCATCTACGAGAATGTCACCGACGGCCTGCTGGCCGGCGAAGGCGCCGCCGCGGCGGTGATCAACGAGGTGCAGGTCGACGGCGCGGGCTTCATCTTCATCCCCTATGCCGGCCGCATCCGCGCCGCGGGCAACACGCCCGAGCAGCTTCGGGGCATCATCACCCGCAACCTCGACGAACAGACCCCCGATCCGCAGGTGATCGTCCGTCGCGCCGCGGGCGACGGATCGACCGTGACCGTGACCGGCGCGGTCGGCGGGCAGGGCGTCTACCCGATAGAGCGGCCCACCCGGACGCTGTCGGCCATGCTGGCCGCGGCAGGCGGCGTCAGCGTCGAGCCCGAGATCGCGCAGGTCACGCTGGTCCGCGGCCACCACCGCGGCACGATCTGGTTCCAGGACCTGTTCCGCGATCCCGCCGTCGACATCGCGCTCAGGAGCGGCGACCGCATCCTCGTCGAGGGCGACACCCGCAGCTTCACCGCGCTGGGGGCGACCGGCACCCAGACCATCGTTCCCTTCGAGGCGCAGGTCATCTCGGCGATCGAGGCCATCGCCTCGGTCGGCGGGCTCAACCCGCAGCTGGCCGACCCGACCGGCGTCTTCGTCCTCAGGAACGAACCCGAGCCCATCGCGCGCGCCGTGCTGGGGCGCAACGACCTCGTGGGGACGCAGCGGATGGTCTACGTGCTCGACCTGACCGCCCCCACCGGCATGTTCGAAGCGCGCGATTTCGTGATCCGCGACGGCGACACGGTCTATGTCACCGCGGCGCCGATCACCCAGTGGAACAACGCGATCGGCGCGCTGACCGGCACCCTGGGGGCCGCGAACACGGTGGCCAGCGCAGGCCAGTGAGGCCGGCATGGCCGGGACGGGCCAGCGGCGGCGCGGCTACCATTACAACGCGGGCTTCCTGACCGACGCCCGCCTGCGCCGCATCCTGACGCTGGCGGGCCACGACCTGCGGCCCTTCGGCAGGCCCGGCCCGGAGGACGACGTTCTCGTCTGGGGCCATTCCCCCTACGCCCCCCGCGGCGAGGCCGTCGCCAAGGCCACCGGCGCGCGGCTTGTCCGCGTCGAGGACGCCTTTCTGCGCTCGCTGCACCCCGGCCGCTCCGGCGATCCGCCCCTGGGCCTGATCCTCGACCGGCAGGGGATCTATTTCGACGCAAGCGCGCCCTCCGACCTCGAGACGCTGCTTGCCACCCACCCGCTCGACGACACCGCGCTGCTGGACCGCGCGCGCGACGCGCTCGCCCGCATCGCCGAGGCGCATCTGACGAAATACGCCGCCGTGGACCCGGCACTGGAGCCGCCCGCGCCCGGCTACGTGCTGCTGATCGACCAGACCCGCGGCGATGCCTCGATCCGGCTGGGCGGGGCGAATGCCGACAGCTTCGCCGAGATGCTCGTCACCGCGCAGGAGGATCACCCCGGCGCGCCCATCGTCATCAAGACCCACCCCGAGACGCGGGCGGGCCACCGCCCCGGCCATTTCGACCCCGCGGCCCTCCCCCCCGGCGTGACGCTCGAGGACCGCCCCATCGCGCCCCGCCGCCTCTTCGAGGGGGCGCGCGCGGTCTATACCGTCACTTCGCTCCTGGGCTTCGAGGCGATCTTCGCGGGCCACAGGCCGGTGACGCTGGGCCTGCCCTTCTACGCCGGCTGGGGCCTGACTGATGACCGCCGCCTCGTCCCCGCGCGCCGCCAGCGTCGGCTCAGCCGCGCGCAGCTGGCGGCCGCCGCGCTGATCCTTCACCCCACCTGGTATGACCCCTACCGCGACCGGCTGTGCGAGCTGGAAGACGTGATCGGCGCGCTCGAGGCACAGGCCCGCGCCTGGCGGCAGGACCGTCACGGCCATGTCGCCGTGGCGATGCGCAGCTGGAAGCGCCGCCACCTCGGCGCGAGCTTCGGCCGGATGGGCGGCCGGCTCCGCTACGAGGATGACGCGCAACGCGCCGCCGCCGACGGCCGCCCCGTGATGGTCTGGGCCGGCAAGGAGACCGAGGCCCTCGTCACCGCCTGCGCGCAGGCGAAGCGCCCGCTTCACAGGGTCGAGGACGGCTTCCTGCGCTCGCGCGGTCTGGGAGCGGCGCTGGTGCGGCCGCTGTCGCTCGTGCTCGACGACCTGGGCATCTACTACGACCCCAGCCGCGAAAGCCGCCTCGACCGGCTGATCGCCGAGGCCGCGGCGCTCGCGCCGAAGCGCCTGCTGCGGGCCGAACGGCTGGTGGCGCGGCTCGTCGCCCTGGGCCTCACGAAATACAACCTCGGCGGCCCCGCCCCGGACCTGTCCGCCGCCACCGGGCGGCGCGTGGTGCTGGTGCCCGGCCAGGTCGAGGATGACGCCTCGATCCTCAGGGGGGCAGGCGCCGAGCGCAGCAACGCGGCCCTCCTGCACCGCGCGAGGCAGCTTCACCCCGAGGCCTTCCTCGTCTACAAGCCGCATCCCGATGTCGTCGCGGGCCTGCGCCGCGGCGCGGTGCCCGACGACATCCTCGCGCTGGCCGATGCCGTCCTGCCGGATGCCGACACCGCCGCCCTGCTCGCGCATGTCGACGAGGTGGTGACCCTCACATCCGCGCTCGGCTTCGAGGCGCTGTTGCGCGGCGTCGCCGTCACCACGCTCGGCACGCCCTTCTACGCCGGGTGGGGCCTGACCCGCGACCTCGGCCCCCGGCCATCCCACCGGCAGGCACGGCCCAGCCTCGCGGCACTCGCCCATGCAGCCCTGATCACCTACCCGCGCTACCACGACCCGGTGACCGGCCAGCCCTGCCCGCCCGAGGTGGCGCTGGACCGGCTCGCCTCGGGCGAGGGGCTCGGCCAGCCGCCCCGCCTGCGGGCGCTCGCCAAGCTGCAAGGCTGGTTCGCGGGCCAAAGCTGGCTCTGGCGGCGCTGAACCGGCCGACCGCCTGCCCGCACCCTCGGCGGCAAGACCCCGAATTTTCGTACGAAAATTCACAACCCGAACCAGAATTTTCGTACGAAAATTCGCATCCACGCCGCGCCCTCAGCGCGACCAGAGCGCCAGCACATCCCCGCCCAGGGCCCGCGTCTCGCGCAGGTCGAACCGCGGTGCCTCGGCCAGGGCGGCGATGCCCATCGCGCCCACCGCGGGCGTGCCCTCGGCCCCGATCACCAGCCCCGCCGAGATCACCGCCAACTCGTCCACCAGGTCCGACGCCAGCAGCCCCGCCGCCAGCGTGCCGCCGCCCTCGCAGAAGACCCGCGTCAGCCCGGCCTCTCCCAGCGCAGCCATGACCTCGCCCAGGTCCAGCTGCCCGCCCGATCCGGCCGAGACCTCGATCCGGCGCGCGCCTGCCGCGTCCCAGGCGGCACGCGCCGCCTCGGGGGCCTCGGGGCCGTGGCACAGCCAGACCGGCACGTCGCCCGCCGTCCGCATCAGCGCGCTGTCCGCGGGCAGGTCCAGCCGCCGCGACAGCACCACCCGCACCGGCTGGTGCGCGATGCCGAGGCCCCGCACCGTCAGGCTGGGGTCATCGGCCCGCGCCGTGCCCGCCCCCACCAGCACCGCGTCGTGACGCGCGCGCGCGCCATGCACCCAGGCCCGCGCCGCGGGGCCGGTGATCCATTGGCTTTCGCCGGTCGCCGTGGCGATCCGCCCGTCACCGGAGACGGCAAGCTTCAGCGTCAGCATCGGCCGCCCCTGCCCAACCCGCAGGAAAAAGCCGCGATGCGCGGCCTCTGCCTCGGCCCGGCAAACGCCCTCCGTCACCGCGATGCCCGCCGCGCGCAACCGCGCAGCCCCCCCGCGCGCAACCGCATGGGGATCGCCGCAGGCGATCACCACCCGCGCGACACCCGCCGCGATCAGCGCCTCGGAACAGGGGCCGGTGGCCCCGTGGTGGTTGCACGGCTCCAGCGTGACATGGGCCGTGGCCCCCCGCGCGGCCGGCCCCGCCTGCGCCAGTGCCATGACCTCCGCATGGGGTCTGCCGCCGTCCTGCGTCCAGCCGCGCCCGACCACGCGCCCCCCCGCGACGATCACGCAGCCCACCGCGGGGTTGGGCCAGACCCGGCCCATCCCCCGTGCGCCAAGGCCCAGCGCCACCCGCATCCAGCGGATATCGGCGGCGCTCCCGCTCATCGCTCAGGCGTCGGATTTGGGGGCGGGCGGTGCCAGCTCGGCAAGGAAATCCTCGAAATCGTCGGTCGCCTGGAAATTCTTGTAGACCGAGGCGAAGCGCACATAGGCCACCGTGTCGATCGCGGCGAGCCGCTCCATCACGATCTCGCCGATCAGCTTGGAGGGGATGTCGGTCTCGCCCATGCTCTCCAGACGCCGCACGATGCCGGAAATCATCTGGTCGATCCGTTCCGGCTCGATCGGGCGTTTCTGCATCGAGATGCGCACCGAGCGTTCCAGCTTGTCGCGGTCGAAATCCTCGCGCTTGCCGTTGGATTTCACGACCACGAGGTCGCGCAGCTGCACCCGCTCATAGGTGGTGAAGCGCCCCGCGCAGGCCGGGCAGAAGCGCCGCCGCCGGATCGCCACGTGATCCTCGGCGGGCCGGGAATCCTTCACCTGTGTATCGACATTTCCACAAAACGGGCAGCGCATCGGCGTCCCCCTTCTCGTCCCTCGGGCGGCCCGACCGGCGCACCCCTGCCTCATCCGTGGGGTCTGATGCCCCTGTTATCCACAGGCACTATAGGCGAGCGCACAAGGCTTGGGTAGATGCCAATTCACGCCCACAGCATGTTGCGCGTCGCAGGCTCACGGCATGGGCTGGAACAGTGCGGCGACCCTCCGCCGATGCGGCGCGCGGCGGTGCTCGACCAGGTAAATGCCCTGCCATGTGCCCAGCCGCATCCGCCCCGCCTGAACAGGCACCTGAAGCGACACGGGCAGAAGCGCCGCCTTGATATGCGCGGGCATGTCGTCCGGCCCCTCGCAGGTGTGGCGCAGCCAGGACATCGAGGGGTCGTCGGCCGAGGGCACCAGCCGGTCGAGCCAGCCCAGCAGGTCCAGCCGCACGTCAGGGTCCGCGTTCTCCTGTATCAACAGGCTGGCCGAGGTGTGCCGCACCATCAGCGTCAACAGCCCGTCGCCCACCCCCACCAGCCAGCGCGCCACCTCGTCGGTGAACTCGGTCAGGCCCGGCCCCCGCGTCTCGATCACGAACTCGGTCTGCATCTCGCCTCCTCCAGCATCGCGCGGCCCGTCTCCGACAGGGCATAGACCCCCGTCTCGACCTTTTCGAACCAGCCGTAATGGTTGTCACGCATGATCATCGTGGCCCGCGCCACGCCGGTCGCGGCCTTCACCGCCGCGCCCTTGCAGGGACCGTTGGCGGCCAGTTGCACCGCGCAGGCCAGCGCATCCTGCCGATAGGCGGTCACCCGCTGCCCCTGCAGCCCGCCAAGGTTCGGGTCCCCCCGCCGCCGCGCGAATTCCGACAGCAGCGCGCGGCGCTTGGGCGCCGATTTCCGGGGCGCGTAGGGGCCGGGGTCGCACTGCACCTCGACCAGCCCGGTCTCCAGCCGCACCGTCATCAGCCCCAGCCCCAGCCGCCGGGCCAGCGCCGTGTTCTCCTTCAACGCCTTGAGGAATCGTCGCCCCGCCCCCCGCGGCACCGCGAGGTAGACCATGTCGCTCACCGCAAGCCGCGCGATGCCCTGGTGGAACAACGCCAGCGAGAAGCCCGTCTTCAGCTCGACGATCAGCGGCTCGGCCTCGCCCGGCTTCACGGCCACCACGTCGGCCGGGCCGATCTCGGCCTTCACCTCGTAGCCCGCCGCCTCGAGGAAGGCCTTGACGGCCGGGTAAAGCTCGGTTTCCTGCATCATCCTCGCCCCGGCGATTTCACCGGTCCTCGCCCCGGCCCCAGACTTGCCCCCAGACCCGTCCGGGCCGTCATGTCGCCCGGTTCGCCCCATCCTGCCGCGCGCACCGCGCGGGAACAAGGCAAAGCCCCTTCGCCCCTTGACAGCATGGGCGGCCCCCCGTATCCCCAGCCGAGATTTCCGGGCGTGGGCAAGCCCCCCACGCCCTTTCCGTTTCTGAGCTGTCGAGGATCATCCCATGTCGCGTGTCTGCGAACTGACCGGCAAAGGCCCGATGACTGGCAACAATGTCAGCCATGCCAACAACAAGACCCGTCGCCGTTTCCTGCCCAACCTGACCGAAGTCACGCTGGGCTCGGACGTTCTGGATCGCCGCTTCAAGCTGCGGATCTCGAATGCCGCGCTGCGCACCGTGGATCACCGCGGCGGGCTCGATGCCTTCATGGCAAAGGCCAAGGACGACGAACTGTCGCCGAAGGCGCTGAAGATCAAGAAAGAGATCGCAAAGGCACAGGCCGCAACCGCCTGAGCTGACGCATCGTCCGATCTGCGTAACGCCCCGCAAGCTTCAGCCTTGCGGGGCGTTTTGCATGGCCTCGTCGCGGGCGTCCCACGCGGCGGGCCGCGCAGCCGGACATGAAAACGCCGCGCCCCGCAACGGGCACGGCGTCATGCAGGACCGGGCCGGATCGCCGGTCAGAAGCGGAAGGTCGCGGCGATGCGCAGCGAGTCGGCGCTCAGTTCGCCGATGGGGATCAGGTAGTCGTCATACTCGGTGCGGGAATACTCGATGCTCAGGATGAGCGAGTCCGTGGCCTCGAACATCGCGCCGACCCCGTAGCTGACGCCGTTCTCGATCGTGCCGAGCGACCCGGTATCCAGCCGCGTGACGCCGAGATGCGCATAAGGCAGCAGCCGACCCATGTCATAGCCGACCAGCACCGAAGCCCCGAGACGGTTCATCCCGGTGACGACATCATTCTCGACCTCGATCTGTTCATACATCAGCTGACCGCCGAGGACGAAATCGCCCATGTCGTGCAGGTACCGCGCGATCACGCCATACCGGTTCGAGTCGAGATCGAGCGATATCAACGGCGAAAACGTCGTGGTGGTCGAGGCGATGCCGAGCACCACACCGGCCTGGAACCCGGTCCAGTCCGTCGCGGGCGGTGCCGGAACGACCGGCACGATCTCGGCGGCGGGTGTCGGCTCCGGCTCCGCAAGCCCGCCGGCGAAGGCCGGGGCGGTGGCGGTCATGGCCGCAGCGGCGGCCCATGCGAATCGCTTCATCTGGTTGGTCCTTTCGTGACACCTGAGAATCAAGTGTAATTGATAAACTGTAGGCAATGTTAAATTAAACGCGAGCATCCACCCACGCAGCTTCCGCTGCCTGATGTGCCGAGATCACATCCTGCGCGCGAGGGCCACGGGGCCGACCGCACGGCGCGGGCGCGCAGCCTCCCTCACCCGTCATTTTGTCGCGTTCCCCCGCAGCGCAGGATTGCACACATACCGGCCATGACGGTTCTGCGCGCGCTTCTGACCACCTGCCTCGCCGTGGCGATCCTCGCCACCGGCATCGGCGTGGGCATGGCGCGCGGCGCGATGGCCGCGGAGGCGCAGCTCTGTTCCGTCACCGGCCCGGCCCCCATCGTCATCGCGCATGACGGCCTGCCGCTCTTCGATGCCGACGGCGACCCGGTCACGCTCGACCGCGACCTGTGCCTCGACTGCCTGACAGTCGTGTTCGCCCTGCCGCAGACCGCCAGCCCCGCCGCCCATCCGCTGACACCGGCCGCGGCCCCTCTGCTTCCCTCCGTCTCCCTCTGGTCGCCCGCGCACACCGCGCCCGGCGGTCAGGCACGGGCGCCGCCCCGCGCGGCCTGACCCCGAAAGCCTGACCAACCACACCCAGACAGACCGGAGACCGGACCCATGTCCCTCAAGCCGTATCTTTTCGCGGGCGCTCTCGCCCTGATCCCCGCCCTCGCCGCGGCCCAGATGCAGGTCGAAGACCCCTACGCCCGCGCCGCCAGCGCCGCCGCCATCTCGGGCGCGGCCTTCATGGCCGTGACCAACCCCACCGACACCGACGACCGCATCCTCGGCGCACGCTCCGACGTGGCCGAGCGGGTCGAGCTGCACACCCATATCCAGACCGACGAAGGCGTCATGCGCATGGTCGAGGTCGAGGAGGGCATCCCCCTTCCCGCGGGCGAGACCGTGATGCTCCAGCGCGGCGGGCTGCACGTGATGTTCCTCGGGCTGACCCGCCCCCTGAACCACGGCGACGAGATCGAGATCACGCTCGAGTTCGAGACCGCCGAACCGCTGACCGTCACCGTTCCCGTCGATCTCGAGAGGATGCCCGCCCATGGCGGCATGACCATGCAGCACGGCAACGGCCACGGCGGCTGACCCTGAACCCGAACCGGGATCGGCCCTCCTCCTCCCTTCGGGGCCGATCCTGCCGGCCCGCCCGCGGTCTCCTCCTTTCCGCGGGCGGGCCCTTTACCCTCCGAGAACCTCCGCCACCCACCGCGGGACGGCCTGCGTCGCGGGCCCCGCGATCACCCGGTCGAACCGCCCCGGCGCCGAGGGCTTGAGGTTGATCTCCAGCGTCTCGGCCCCAAGGCCCGCCGCCTCTTCGACGAAACCCGCGGCCGGGTAGACCTCGCCGCTCGTGCCGATGGCGACGAACAGGTCGCATCCCGCCAGCGCCTCGGCGATGCGCTCCATGTGATAGGGGTATTCCCCGAACCAGACGATATCCGGCCGCGTCGCCGCCGCCCCGCAGGACGGGCAGGCATCGCGCGGGCCCATCACCCGCGGCGCATCCCAGCGCGCGCCGCACACCGCGCAGAGCGCGCGCAGGATCTGCCCATGCATGTGGATCACGTCCCGCGATCCGGCCCGTTCGTGCAGATCGTCGATGTTCTGCGTCACCAGCGTCACGCCGCCATGCTCCGCCTGCAACCGCGCCAGCGCGGCGTGGGCCGCGTTGGGCGACGCATCCAGCGCATTGGCGCGGCGGGCGTTGTAGAAATCATGGACCAGCGCCGGGTTGCGCGCAAAGCCCTCGGGCGTGGCCACCTCGGACAGGTCGTAGCGGGTCCAGAGCCCGCCCTTGTCGCGGAACGTGCCCAGCCCCGATTCCGCCGACACCCCCGCCCCGGTCAGGATCACGATCTTCCGCATGTGGACAGCCTCCGTCGCGCATGGCACCCCTTGGCCCATGACCCACCGTATCCTCTGTGTCTGTCTCGGCAATATCTGCCGCTCGCCCACCGCCGAGGCGGCGCTGCGCGCCGAACTGGGCGACCGGGCCGTGATCGACAGTGCAGGCACCGGCAACTGGCATGTCGGCAAGCCGCCCTATGGCCCGATGCAGGCCGCCGCCCGCGCCCGCGGCCTCGACCTCTCGGCGCTGCGCGCCCGCCAGGTCACGCCCGCGGATTTCCACCGATTCGACCTGATCCTCGCAATGGACGCCGAGAACCACGCCGAGCTTGCCGCGATCGACCCCGGAGGGGCCGCGCGGCTTGCGATGTATCTCGACCCGACGGGGGGCGGCGACGTGCCCGACCCCTATTTCACGCGGGATTTCGACGGCGCGCTCGACCTCATCTTGCAGGCCGCGCGCGCCTGGGCCTCACGGCTCTAGCTGCACATCGCCTCGGCGGTTTCGCCAAAACTGCGCCAGGCCCGCCACAGGTCCTCGTCGCCGCGCCGGTTCGACTGCCGCACATCCTGCGCGCGCTGCGGATCGGCGAAGAACCGCGCGCCTTCGCGCATCTGGCTGCGCGACAGTGTCCGTTCGGCCGCCGAGCCGATGCAGGAACACAAGGACCGTGTCACGGCCGGCCGGTCGGAGGCGTTGCACGCCCGCTCGATCGGGTTCGCCGCGGCGGGAAAGGGCGCGGCCAGGCTCGCCACGGCAAGCGCGAGAACGGGCAGAAATCGGGTAGCTGTCATGGAACCATGCCTCGGGTTTCGGAACTGCTCGGGATGGCGAGTCTGTCGCTCGCCTGTCCCTCCATGGTGCCGCAAAACGCCGATCCGTTCAATCGTGCCGCCCGCCACGGCAGCCGGAATTCGCCCAAGGGCGAGGGGGCAGGCCACGGCGCATCCCGCGGCCGCCTGCCATGGGCACAGCGCGCCGTGCCCCGCCGGACCATCAACCGCCGCCTACCCCTCGGCGGCGCGACGCAGCCACTCGGCCAGGTCGTCGGCCGCCAGCCGCCCCTGCGCCAGCTCGATGACCCGCGGGCCGACGATGTCGGCCGCGAAGGTCATCCTTGCCCCGTTCGCCTGCATCGCCACGACCATCACCTCGTAGGCGGTCCGCTTGTTCGCATCGTTGAAGCAATGCCCCTGCGACACGGCTTCGGCATAGGCCGCACCGAGGTCGAAGACATCCCCGATCATTCCATAATTCACTCGGTTCTCGACACGCCCGAGCGCGCCTTCGATGGATTTGTCCCGCGCCAGCCCCTGCAATTCGCCGGGGTTCAGCACCGTGTCATGGATGAGGATGACGAGGTCGGCGGGGATCAGAACCCAGCTCATTTGTCCTTCAGGTAGTCGAGGACCGGCTGGTCATCCGGCAAGCGGTCGCGCAGCACGGCCAGGACCTCCTCCCGCGTCGCGTAGCGCACCTCGTCCTCGCCCACGCAGGCCTCGGCCGGGACGAGATAGGCGACCGGCCTGGAGTTCTTCAGGATCGCCACCGGCTTGCCCTTGGCCCGCGCCAGAACCTTCTGCGGCTCGCGCAGCTCGGTGATCGAGGCGATCTCGTTGGTCAGCAGGCGTGTCATGGCATATCCTCCAGAATATGTAGAGATATACACATTCGGATAGGCAATTGCAATGTGGAGGTGTTTGCCCACGGGCCGGCGCTAGGCGTGGGGGCTGCCTCGCCCCGGCAATGCGCCAGCGACGGGCGCGGTGTCGGCAGTGCGACAGCCTTTCCAAGGCGCGTCCCCCCGCTGGTCTGTCCCCTCCGGCAACCGCAACCCGCCTTCCACCCGGTCGCGCCCGAAAGCTCCGCCCCGGCTTTCATCCCGCTTCGGGGCGAACCGCCCCACACCCCTTCCCCTACTCCCCCCCTTCCGCTATCTCCCCTGCTGACCCTTCATCAGCAGGCCGCCATGACCGACCTCTCCCGCATCCGCAACTTCTCCATCGTCGCCCACATCGACCACGGGAAATCCACCCTGGCCGACCGGCTGATCCAGCTGACCGGCACGGTCGCCGAGCGGGACATGAAGGCCCAGCTGCTCGACGCCATGGACATCGAGCGCGAGCGCGGCATCACCATCAAGGCCAACACCGTCCGCATCGAATACCCCGCCAAGGACGGCCAGACCTATATCCTCAACCTCATCGACACCCCCGGCCATGTCGACTTCGCCTACGAGGTCTCCCGCTCCATGCAGGCGGTCGAGGGCTCCCTGCTGGTCGTCGATGCCTCCCAGGGCGTCGAGGCGCAGACGCTCGCCAATGTCTACCAGGCCATCGACGCCGATCACGAGATCGTCCCCGTCCTCAACAAGATCGACCTGCCCGCCGCCGAACCCGACCGCGTCAAGGAACAGATCGAGGACGTGATCGGCATCGACGCCTCGGACGCCGTGCCGATCTCCGCCAAGACCGGCCTCGGCATCCCCGACGTGCTCGAGGCCATCGTCCACCGCCTCCCCGCCCCCAAGGGCGAGCGCGACGCGCCCCTCAAGGCGATGCTCGTCGACAGCTACTACGACCCCTACCTCGGCGTCGTCGTCCTGATCCGCGTCATCGACGGCGTGGTGAAAAAGGGCGACCGCATCCGCATGATGAAGACCGGCGGCACCTACCAGATCGACCGCCTCGGCGTCTTCAAACCCGCCATGCTCGACATCGCCGAGCTTGGCCCGGGCGAGATCGGCTTCTTCACCGCCCAGATCAAGCAGGTCCGCGACACCCGCGTCGGCGACACCGTCACGCATGAAAAGAAGCAATGCGCCACCGCCCTGCCGGGCTTCAAACCCTCGATCCCCGTGGTCTTCTGCGGCCTCTTCCCCGTGGACGCCAACGATTTCGAAGACCTCCGCGACGCGATGGAGAAGCTCGCCCTCAACGACGCCTCCTTCACCTTCGAGATGGAGACCTCCGCCGCCCTCGGCTTCGGCTTCCGCTGCGGCTTCCTCGGCCTTCTCCACCTCGAGGTCATCCGCGACCGCCTCGAGCGCGAGTATGACATCGACCTGATCACCACCGCGCCCAGCGTGATCTACCACGTCCACATGCGCGACGGCACCATGATCGAGCTGCACAACCCCGCCGACATGCCCGACCTCACCCATGTCGACCATATCGAGGAGCCGCGGATCAAGGCGACCATCCTCGTCCCCGACGAATACCTCGGCGACGTGCTGAAACTCTGCCAGGACCGCCGCGGCGAACAGCTCGACCTCACCTATGCCGGCCAACGCGCCATGGTGGTCTACGACCTGCCCCTGAACGAGGTGGTCTTCGACTTCTACGACCGCCTGAAATCGGTGACCAAGGGCTATGCCTCCTTCGACTACCAGATGATCGGCTACCGCGAGGATTACCTGGTGAAGATGCAGATCCTGGTGAACGACGAGCCGGTCGACGCGCTCTCCATCATGGTCCACCGCGACCGCGCCGAGATGCGGGGCCGCGCCATGTGCGAGAAGCTGAAAGAGCTGATCCCGCGCCACATGTTCAAGATCCCCGTCCAGGCCGCCATCGGCGGGCGCGTCATCGCGCGAGAGACCATCGCGGCGCTGCGCAAGGACGTGACCGCCAAGTGCTACGGCGGCGACGCCACCCGGAAGCGGAAGTTGCTCGACAAGCAGAAGGCCGGCAAGAAGAAGATGCGCCAGTTCGGCAAGGTGGAGATCCCGCAGTCGGCCTTTATCAACGCCCTCAAAATGGACGGCTAAGCCCAAGCCCGAACCGCACCCCCCACCGTAGGCCGGGCTTCAGCCCGGCCCGCGCGCGTCCCCCGGACGCGCGCCCACGTGGCAAACCCGGTGACACGCCCCGAAGTCTTGGCTACCCTTGTCGTGGGGCGAGGGGTCTCATGGCGATTATTGCTAACGCCGCAGATTTGGACGAAGATCCGATGAGGGTCAGCCTCGCCGATGGCGGCACGCTCGGTGTGGTTCCCTCGGCTGCTTTCCGCTTCGCCCGAGATACCGGGAAGGTTGGCGGAGCGATGCGGCAGTTCGGCCAGGTGGAGATCCCGCAAACGGCCTTGATCAATGCGATAAAGATGAACTCTTAAGCTGTCTGGAACCAGGTGCCTGCCCTTATTTGAGCACGCAACGATCCAAAAGGTTCGGGACGCAGAACTAAGTCTGGACTCCGGTCGTTGGCATGATAAGCATCGCACCTTTGAAGAGAATGCCAGCGTGAAATCTTGCATCGCCTCGGCAAATTGAAGAATATTCTCTTGAAGCTTTAAATTGGCACCATGAGACGATTAACGTTGCCAATAAAGTATGGGGTATTTATCTTGTATATGATGTACGTAGATGAAAGTGGCGACCCGGGCAACAACACCGCACAAACTGATTTCTTCTGCCTCTCCGGAATAGTCGTGCATGAAAGTGAATGGCATCAATTTATTGAAAGACTCGTTCTCTTCAGACGAGTTATGCGCGACGTGTACGGCCTTCCACTAAGATCAGAAATCCATTCGGCTGAATTTCTACGAAAGAATGAGTTCAATATCAAAAAACATCAGCGCTTGGCAGTTCTGCGAAATTACCTTGATGAGCTGGCAAAACTTCAGTCAATTTCGATTACCAATATTGTCGTCGACAAAAGAAACAAAGCGGAGGACTTCGATATTTTTTCCTCGGCATGGCGGACCCTATTTCAAAGGTTTGAGAACACCCTTACACACGGGAATTTTCCCGGTGGATACAAAAGGTCTTTCGGCGTCGTCTACACAGATGCTACTTCTGGCAGGAAGCTACAAAATCTAATGAGGAAAATGTCAGCCTACAACCCAATACCGAACAGATGGGGAGGAGGGTATCGCAATATGCCGATACACCGAATTATTGAAGATCCGTCTGAACGGGATTCGAAAGCATCCCTCCCTATACAGACGTGTGATGTGGTAGCCTATTTTCTACTTCAAAAACTCTCTCCAAATTCATATGTCAAAAATAAAAGTGCAAGTAACTACTTTGATCGACTCACGCCAGTCTTAAATACACGCGCAAGTGCAAGGAACCCGCAAGGAATAGTGTTCATCTGAAACAAAAGGGCGGACGGTCTCCCGTCCGCCAAAAGATCCTACTTCTAGGTTGTGCCTAGTTTCAGATCTTGCGCCAAGTATAGTATGTCCTGCGAGGTGGCGCTACCGCTTTTTGCAACTAGACCTGTATCTGGTCAGAACAACGAGGGGGATGGGTTCAACCCCACCACCCACACACCCGCTCTGGCGTCATCCACCCTACACCCCCAAATCCATCCCCGGCCCATCCCGATGCACCGATGACCACGGCCAATCCTCCGGCCGCGCGACGAACCCGTGTTTCACCGGGTTCCACCAGCAATACCGCAGAAACGCCCGGTATTCCGCCTCATCCCGAACGTGATGTTCCCAGAACCGCCGTTGCCACAGCGCCTGCTCGCGTTTTTCATGCCGTAGGCCGGGCTTCAGCCCGGCATATCTGCCCGACCGAACGACCGGGAGCTCCGTGGGGTAGTCGTATGCCGGCTGCAAACGAAATGCCGGTGACGCCGGCTGCGCCGGCAATGCCGGGCTGAAGCCCGGCCTACGCCCCGATACATCCGTCCCGTATTTCTCCCGCACCGCCCGCGTGAACCGCGCCTTGATGGCGCCCCATCGCACCCCATACGCCCGGTCCCCCGGCGGCATCTGCCACACCGCGTGCATGTGATCCGGCAACACCGCCGGGGCTCCGCCCGTTCGACGCTTGAAAGGTCCACTGGACCTTTCATCCGGCTACGCCGGAACCGCGTCTCACCCCACGCCTCGATCCCGAAGGGCCGCTCGGCCCTCGTCACCCGCACCGCCTCCCGCAACAGCCCCACCTCGCGCAGCAGCACATCCCCGCCCCGCGCGGCCAGCGCGACGGTGAAGAAGACCATGGCCCCGGTCACGGGCGGGCGGCGGTAGGTGGACATGCCCCCACCTTCGCCCGAAACGGTTAACCGACCGTCACCGCGGGTGGGGGGCGCGCGTATGCACGCGGTGTGTACGGACTGTGCACGGGGTGTGACGCCCCCTCCGTCCCGGTCCGGCCCGCACAGACCGGCGCGGGATCAGCCGAAGAAGGCCGCCACCGCGGCCTCGAACTCCCGCGGGCGGTCGGCGTGGAGCCAATGGCTCGCGCCGGGGATCTTGGCGAATTTCGCGTTCGGAAACAGGGACTTGATGACCGGGCGATGCTCGGGCTGCACGTAGTCGGATGCGGCCCCCGACAGGAACAGCGACGGCCCGTCAAACTGCCCCGTGATCGCTGGCCAGGACAGGATGTCGGGCATGAACCGCTCCAGCACATCCAGGTTCAACCGCCATTTTTTCGCTTTTACATCAAGGGATTGCAGCAAGAACGCCCGCACCCCGGCCTCCGCCACATGCCCCGCCAGCTGCCGGTCCGCATCCCCCCGCGTCTCGACCGCCGACAGGTCGATCGCCCGCATCGCCTCGATCAGATGCTGTTGCGTGTGGCCATAGGAGACCGGCGCGATATCGGCGACGATCAGCCGCCGCACGCAGGAAGAGTGCAGCAAACTCAAGCACATGGCGGCCTTGCCGCCCATGGAATGCCCCAGCACGTCGGCCCGGCCGCCATGGGCGGCGATGACCTCCGCAAGGTCGCGGGCGAGGTCCGGGTAGCCGTGGCTGTCGCGCCACGGGCTGTCGCCGTGGTTGCGCATGTCCACGCTCAGCACCCGGCGCGTGGCCGAAAGGCGCTTGGCGATCACGCCCCAGTTGCGGGCCGAACCGAACAGGCCATGGGCGATCAGGATGGGCGGTCGGGCGGTGTCCTCGCCCTGCACGATGGTGGTGAGCATGACGCCAGAGATAGGCGAGCCGCACCCGCCTTGGCCAGAGGAAACCGCGGTCTTGAGCCCGCCCCCCGCGCTGCCGTATCCTGCGCGCAGTCTGCCTTGGGGGGCCGATTCCATGACACGCGACAGGCTTGACGCCATCACGGAAGAATTGCGCGGCATGTTCGCCGCGCGTCTGAACGTCCGCGCCCGCAGTTTCGAGCGCGCCGTGCGCCGGGCGGGCCGGATGTTGCCCCCGCAGGCGCGGCAGGCGGCGGCCGAGCTGTGCGCCTACGAGGCGCGGCTGGCCCACCCCAAGCTTGCCTCGAAAACAGACCCGGCCTTGATCGAGCGTGCCGCCGACACGATCCGCGCGGCACTGGCGCGTCACGAGCCCGGCGCGCAGGCGGCGCGCGACCGGTCCTTCCTGATGGCCGAGATCGGCTTCAAACTGGCCGCGCTGATCGGTGTCGGCCTTGTTTTCCTGCACTGGCAGGCCGGGGGCTGACCAAGCCCCTCAATGCGCGGGCTTGATGAAGGTGCCGTTGCGCAGATCGCGCATCGCCTGCTGCAACTCCGCCTGCGTGTTCATCACGATGGGGCCGTGCCAGGCCACCGGCTCCTCGATGGGGGCACCCGAGATCAGGAGGAAACGCACCCCCTTCGGACCGGCCTGCACCGTCACCTCGTCGCCGGTGCCGAAGCGGATCAGCGTGCGGTCGCCCGACAGGTCGCGGATGTTGACCTCCTGGCCCATGACCTCCTTTTCCAGTAGCACCCCCTGCGGGGCCGAGGCATCGGCAAAGGCCCCCGCGCCCTGGAAGACATAGGCGAAGGCGCGGCGGTAAGTGTCGATGCGAAAGGTCTTTTTCACGCCGGCGGGCACCGTCACATCAAGGTATTGCGGATCTGCGGCGATGCCGTCCACCGGCCCGCGCTTGCCCCAGAACTCGCCGGTGATCACCCGCACATGGGTGCCGTCGTCGTCGGTGACTTCGGGGATGTCGCCGCCTGCGATGTCCTGGTAGCGCGGCGCGGTCATCTTCTGGCTGGAGGGCAGGTTCCCCCAAAGCTGGAAGCCGTGCATCTGCCCCTTTGCATTCCCCAGCGGCATCTCCTGGTGCAGGATGCCCGAGCCGGCGGTCATCCATTGCACCGAGCCCGGCCCCAGACGCCCGGTGTTGCCGAGGCTGTCGGAATGCTCCACTGTCCCCTCCAGCACGTAGGTGATGGTCTCGATCCCGCGATGCGGGTGCCACGGAAAGCCGTCCTTGTAGAACATCGGGTCGTCGTTGCGGAAATCGTCGAACAGGAGGAACGGGTCCAGCTCGGTCGGGTCCCGGAACCCGAAGGCGCGGTGCAGGTGGACACCGGCCCCTTCCATCGTGGGCTGGGCACGGCGGGTTTCGAGAATGGGGCGAATGGACATGGGGCGCGACCTCCTGTTTCGGTGCGCATGATGTAGCGAGGGCGTGGCGGGCTGCAATGGCGCGGCCCTCACGCTGGCTGTGCGCGGGTGCAGAGGTCTACCCAAGCCGGGCGCGACGGGGTAAGGGGCGACAGGCTGGAGCGAGGCAGATGGCGAAACGCAAGCAGACCGACCCCGACGAGGTGCTGGCCACCATCGACCCGCACCCGATCCGGCGCGGCTTCACCACGGGCGTGGTCGGCAGCCTCGGGGGGCTGCTCGTCTATCTCGCGGCGACGCATCCGCCCGCCGATCTCGGCTGGCTGGTGTTCCTGATCCTGCTGGGCGCGGGGTCGCTTTACCTGTCGTGGCGGGTCTGGACGGCGACGGCGGTCACGCTGGAGCTGACCCGCAGCGCGCTGCGCGAGCGGGACGGCGCGCGGCGCGTGCTCTTCACGCTCGACGAGGTGGAGAGCGTGGACCGCTCGATCTTCGCCTTCAAGCCCGCGGGCGGTTTCCTCGTGCGGCTGAAAGCGCCCACGGCGCGCGGCCGGGTCTATGCCCCCGCGCTCTGGTGGCGGGCGCGCAGGCGCGTGGCGGTGGGCGGGGCCACGGCCCCCGGCCAGGCCAAGCCGGTGGCGGACCTGATCAAGGTCATGCTGGCCGAGATGTCGGGCGAGATCCCGAAGGGCCGGGGGTAGCTGGATCGCGCCTAACGGAGGTCGTGGCGCGCGCTTGAAGGCAGCGTGAACCGCAGGGCGAGGGCCGCAACGATCATGTAGAACAGAACATGGCCGAAGCCGGAATGGCGCGCGACGCCGTGCATGGTCAGACACGCGTCGATCACAAAGGCAAAAGCGGCCATCGACAGGACCTCTCCCAGCAAGAGCACCTTCCGCCCGAGCGGGGTGGCCCCGATACGGGGAAACCGCCACGGAAAGGTGAAATTCACGAAGACACCAAGCAGGACAAGCGCCAGCCACAGCGCCTGTGCCGGGGTTGCACCCCAGAGATGACCGAGTTGAAACCCGGTGATACCGATCACGCCGACCCAGAACACCGGCCCGCGTATCAGCTTGCGCCAAACGGATGGCCGATGCCGCAGGCGTTGCCAGAAGCGATAGGCCTCGACCCCGAAGACCAGCAGGATGATGACGCCGAAGATCGCCCATCCCGACAGGGCCTGCGCAAGGCTGGCATCATCGGGCGGGCGTTGCAGCACCAGCAACAGCGCGAGGAAACCGGCCAGCTCCCGCCCGCGGCGGCGGATCGCATGCACGCCATGGGCCACCACGGGGCGGCGGGTCTGCCACAGGGCCATGGGGATGATCGAGACCCAGCCGACCGCGATGACAAGCGCGGCTTCCCTGGGGTCGGTCGCTTCGCCCCTCGCGGCGTCGATGGCCGCGAAGGCCAGCAGCAAGAGGGCGGGAAACCCCGCCAGCATCCCGAGTGCCTGCCAGGCGTGACGGTCGGTTTTCATGACAGAAACCCGCGGGCAGATCGCATCACAGCTCCTCCCACCGGGTCAGGCGATGGCGGCGGCGCCCCCATGCCATGTGCAAGGCCATGAACAGGCCGAAGCCTACGCCCGCCGCGCTGGCGGCACCGATGGCCAACGAAACCGGCATCCCCTCTGCCGACCAGACAAACAGCCACATCAGCACACCCCAGGTCACGGCGAAATGGACCCCCAGTCCCAAGCCATAGAGCCACGGGTCGCGGTAATGCGGCGGGCGCAGGCGCAGGCCGCGCCGCCTGAGCCAGCGGTCGGGCGCGGGGTCGTAGTTCGAGCGCCACATGCCCGTCGCCGCCAGCTCGGCCAGGGCGCGGGCCAGCTTGCGGTCGAACTCGGCCCGGTCGGAGGACCGCTTGTCGGGATGCGAGGCGGTTTCAGGATGTTGAGGCGGGAGGGCCATGGGGGCACCGGCACAAGGACACTTGTTCAATCACATGGGAAAAGATACCATCCAGCGATCATTATTCAATGCAAAACATGAATTACTGAGTGTCCCATGACCCGTATTACATCCACTGCCTCCGCCCTCCTGCCGGTGATGGGCGTGTTTCTCGTGCTCTATGTCTCGCTCACCGCGGGGGGCACGCTCGACTATGCGCTCTTGTCGCCCGAGCGGTGGCTGCAAAGCCCGTGGGTCGAGCCGGGGGCCGAGATCGCCACCGCCACGCGGATCGTTTACGCGGCGGTCTGGCTCTTGCCCGTCGCGGCGGGAGTGGTGGCGGTCCTGTCGGCCGTCGAGCTTCTGTCGCTGGTGCGCCGCGGCGTGCTGTTCGACCAGCGCATCGCGCGGCGCTTTCGCATCGCGGGGATCGGCTGCGCGGCGTCTGGCGCGCTGGATCTGCTGGCGAACCTCGTCACGCCGACGATCCTGTCATGGCACAACCCTTCGGGCGCCTTCGCGCCGAGCTTCTACTTCAACTCGGAGGCGGCGGGGCTGATCCTGTGCGGCGGGGGCTTCTACCTGACCGGCTGGATCATGGCCGAGGCGATCCGGCTCAAGGACGAGAACGAAGGGTTCGTCTGATGCGGATCGTGGTGCGGCTGGACGTCATGCTGGCGCGGCGCAAGATGAAGTCCAAGGACCTGGCCGAGGCGATCGGGATCAGCGTGCAGAACCTGAGCCTGCTGAAGACCGGGCAGGTGCGGGGCGTGCGCTTCGAGACGCTGGCGCGGATCTGCGCGGTGCTGGAGTGCCAGCCCGGCGATCTGCTCGAGGCGGTGCCGGATGACGACACCGCCCCGAGGCAGCCCTAGATGCCCTTGGCGGTGTAGGCGCGGGCGACGCGGTCGATGCTGACGAGGAAACCCGCGGTCCGCAGGTCCGTCACGTCCTCGCGGCCCCACCAGACCTCGCGCATGGACTGGTAGGCGGCGCGCATCGTGTCGTCGAGGCCCGAGCGCACCAGTTCCAGCTCGCCCGCGCCGCGCAGGTATTTCTGCTTGAAGCCCGGCGAGAGCGTCCAGTTGATCGAGCTGTCGCGGCTGATCCGTTCCAGTTCATCCACGATCAGCTGGTGACGCGCCTCTTCCTGGCGGCGCTGCATCCGGCCGAAGCGGATATGGGACAGGTTCTTGACCCATTCGAAATAGGACACCGTCACGCCGCCCGCGTTGGCGTAGAGGTCGGGGATGATGACGGTGCCCTTGTGGCGCAGGATGTCGTCGGCGCCCGCGGTCACCGGGCCGTTCGCGGCCTCGATGATCAGCGGGGCCTTGATGGCCGCGGCGTTGTGCATGTTGATCACGCCCTCGAGCGCGGCGGGGATGAGGATGTCGCACTCGGCCTCGAGCACGCGGGCGCCGTCGGCGTGGTAGGTGCCGAGCGGGCAATCCTTGACCCCGCCGTGCTGCACGATCCAGTCGCGCAGCGCCGCGATGTCCAGCCCGTCGGGGTTCTCGATCGCGCCGTCGCGCTCGATCACATGGGTGATCTTGCAGCCATCCTCGGTCGAGAGGAACAGGGCGGCGTGAAAGCCCACGTTGCCGAGGCCCTGCACCACCACGCGCTTGCCGTCGAGCGCGCCGGAAAGCTTTGCCCGCGCCACGTCCTCGGGGTGGCGGAAGAACTCTTGCAGGGCATATTGCACGCCGCGGCCCGTCGCCTCGACCCGTCCCTGGATGCCGCCGGCATGGATCGGCTTGCCGGTGACGCAGGCCCGCGCGTTGATGTCGGCGGTGTTCATGCGCGCATATTGGTCGGCGATGACCGCCATCTCGCGCTCGGTGGTGCCCATGTCGGGGGCGGGCACGTTCTGGGCAGGGTGGATCAGGTCGCGCTTGATCAGCTCGTAGGCGAAACGGCGGGTGATCTTCTCAAGCTCTTCCTCGCTCCATTGGCGCGGGTCGATGCAGAGCCCTCCCTTGGAGCCGCCGAAGGGCGCTTCGACCAGCGCGCATTTGTAGGTCATCAGCGCGGCCAGCGCCTCGACCTCGTCCTGGTTGACCGACGGGGCGTAGCGAATGCCGCCCTTTACGGGTTCGGTGTGTTCGGAATGGACCGAACGGTAGCCGGTGAAGGTGTGGATCTCACCCCTCAGCCGGACCCCGAAGCGGACGGTGTAGGTCGCGTTGCAGACGCGGATCTTTTCCTCGAGACCCGGCGGCAGGCTCATCAGGGCCGCGGCCCTGTTGAACATCAGATCGACGGATTGGCGAAAACTCGGCTCACCGGTTACGGCAGTCATCTCAGGCTCCTCTCCCTGTTGCCGGCCATGGTCGCGCTCCGGCATGTCATGCGTCAACAGGGCATGCCTGCCCCGCGGGATGCAACCCGAGGGTGCATCACACTTCCTTTCAACGACCTTGTCGCAGGTCTGTTTAACGTCCGGTTGACACCAAGATTGCTGCACGCCCGCGCCTCAATTCTGCCTTGCGGACATGGGACCAGCGGGGAGGCGGCGCGGCGGTGCCGCATCGAGTTGGAGTAACGATGACCGGAGTTGAGCCCATGCGCGACAGGGGCGCCACCAACCGGGCCCGCGGCCGAACGGGGCCGGGCAAGGGCATGGCCAAGGGCAATGGCCGGGGCAGGTTCGCGCGGCGTTTCCTGCAGCGCGAGGACGGGACGGTCACGGTCTTCGCGGCGATGATCTTTGTCCTGATGATCAGTGCCGGCGGCATCTCGGTCGACATCATGCGATTCGAGACGCAGCGCGCGCAGTTGCAATACACGCTGGACCGCGCCGTGCTGGCGGCAGCAGCGCTGTCGCAGACCCTGGAGCCGGAAACGGTGGTCCGAAGCTATTTCGAAACCGCCGGGTTCACCGATTACCGCCTCACCGTACGGGAGGAGGAAGGGGTGAACTTTCGCCGGGTCGAGGCGCAGGCCGAGATGGAGATGCGCACGCTGTTCATGTCGATCTTCGGCCAACGGGTGATGACCTCGACCGCTGCGGGCGCCGCCGAAGAGCGCATCCGCAACATCGAGGTGTCGCTGGTGCTGGACATCTCGGGGTCGATGGACGTCTCGCCGACCCATCGCATCGACGCGTTGCGGCCCGCGGCGCGCGAATTCGTGACGACGCTTCTGGATGCCAACGACACCCCCGGCGGGGGCCAGCGCGTGTCGATCTCGGTCGTTCCCTACAACGGCCATGTGAACATGGGCACGCGGTTGGCCTCGGTCTTCGCGCTGACCGACGAACACGACTATTCGCGCTGTTCGCGCTTCGACTGGGAGGATTTCACGGTCTCCGGCATCGATCCGACCGCGCCGATTCAGCGGATGGGGCATTTCGACCCTCTCACGAGCTTTGCGGCGGACCCCGTCCCGAGGCCGCGCTGCCCGACCGACGACGCGGGTGCGATCCTGCCGTGGTCCGCCAACGAGACCGAGCTTCACGGGATGATCGACGCCCTGGCCACGTCGGGATCGACGGCGATCGACGTCGGCATGCGTTGGGGCGTGGCCCTGCTCGACCCCATGGCGCGCCCGGCCCTGAGCGGGCTGAACGCGGCCGGGCTGGTCGATGACGATTTCCTGGGCCGCCCCGCAGCCTACGAGGACGAGACCACGCTGAAGATCGTCGTGCTGATGACCGACGGCAACAACTGGGAACAGGTGGATCTTGTCGAGCGATACCGCGACGGCCCCAGCCCCTTCTGGCGCGATCCCGACGACGGCGACTTCTCGGTCTATTACGCCGAGTGGGACCAGTATTGGCACGAGGACCATGACCGCTGGCGCAGCGAGCCGGACGGTGGCGACAACAACAACGCCGTGCGTCTCGATTATGCGGATCTGTGGAACCACATCTCGGTCGGGATCATGCGCGACACGCTGTTTCACCCGGACGCGTGGCAGAGGCACGAGGGCTTTCTGTCGCTGCAGAACTGGTGGCGCCGGCCGACCATCGAGGCCATGGCGAACGAATACGAGTTCTTCGACATCATCGAGATCCATGCCCCGCCCGAAGAAGGGGACCGCCGCCTGCGCAGGATCTGCGACGTGGCGCATGCGCGCGACATCGTGGTCTTTACCATCGCCTTCGATGCCCCCCTGGAGGGTCGGCAGGTGATGCAATACTGCGCGTCGTCGGATGCGCATTACTACGACATCGAAGGGCTGAATATCTCGGACACCTTCTCGTCGATCGCGCGGACGATCAACCAGTTGCGCCTGGTGCAGTGATGGCGGCCGCGCGCTCACCGGCCGCGATGACGCGTGCAACGGCCCTGATCCGACGCTTCGCGGTCGACGAGCGGGCCACCGCGACGATGGAATTCGTCATCATGTTCCCCGTCGTGCTGACGCTGTTCATCGCGTCCTTCGAGACGGGAATGATCCTGTCGCGGCAGGTTCTGCTGGAGCGGTCGCTGGACGAGGCGGTCCGGCTGCTGCGGCTGGTGCGCACGATCACCGACCCCGACACCGGTGTGCCGCGGCCGTTGACCGCCAACGATATCCAGGCGGCGATCTGCGACAACACCCCCGCGATCCCGGATTGCGAAAGCGTGCTGGTGGTCGAGCTGACCGTCATCGACCAACAGGCCTACACCCTGCCGGACGCCGACGTGGTCTGCGTGAACCGCGAGGATGTCGACGTGCAGCCGGCCAACGCCTTCGTGCAGGGCGTCTCGAACGATCTGCTGCTGATCCGCACCTGCGCGATCATCGACCGCATCCTTCCGTTCTCGGGGTTCGGGCTGAACCTCGTGCGCGACGATACCGGCGGGCTGCACATGGTGGCCTCGTCGGTCTTCGTGAACGAACCGCAGTGACAGGAGATGAAGATGCCGATCCGATACCTGCGCCGTTTCCGGCAGGACGAGACCGCCGCGGTCGCCCTCGAGGCGGTGATCATCACCCCGGTCCTGGCCTGGGCCTTCATCGGCAGCTTCGTGGTGTTCGATGCCTTCCGCACCTACAATACCTCGATCAAGGCGACCTATGCCATCGCCGACGTCCTGTCGCGGCAATCCGCCACGATCTACCCGCGGGACATCGAGGGCTACACGGACATCTTCGAACACATGGTCCGCAATGACGGCAACGCGCGGCTGAGGGCGACGCAGATCAGCTATGACGCGGACAGCGACACGTTCCGGGTCGACTGGTCCCATGCGACCAATGGCGAAGCGCGCCTGTTCACGGCGAACCTGATCGACTACGAGGGCCTGCTGCCGACCATGGCGGATGCCGAGACGATCCTGCTGGTCGAGACCTTCATCCCCTACACGCCCGCCTTCGAAATCGGGATGACCCTGACGACCTTCGAGAACGCCACCTTCACGCGCCCGCGCTTTGCGGGACAGGTGCCGTTCGACCCGGTGGACCCGGAACCTGTCTCTCCATCCAGCTGATCGGTCGGTGACGGGACAGGTCATGTCGTGAGGGGGCTTTCCTTCACCGCGGAGCCGTTGAATAGTGCCGGGAAACATCGCCCCCAAGCGGCCGACAGGGACCAACATGCGCTATTCAGGCTGGCAGGTGCTGGCACAAGGAATCATGGGCAATCGCGGCTGGCGCCCCGCCTGGCGCGACCCGGCCCCGAAGGACGCCTATGACATCGTCATCATCGGCGGCGGGGGCCATGGCCTTGCCACCGCCTTCTACCTCGCTCAGGAACACGGTCTGACCAACATCGCCGTGCTCGAGAAGGGGTATCTGGGCGGTGGCAACATCGGGCGCAACACGACCATCGTGCGCGCGAATTACGGGCTGCCGGGCAACTCGGAATTCTACTCGCATTCCCTCAAGCTCTGGGAGGGGATGGAGCAGGCGCTGAACTACAACGTGATGCATTCGCAGCGCGGCATCATCAACCTGTTCCACTCCGACGGCCAGCGCGACGCCTATGCCCGGCGCGGCAACGCCATGATCAACCAGGGCGACGACGCGATCCTGCTGGACCGCGAGGGGTGCCGCAAGCTCTTGCCCTATCTGGACTACGAGCAGACGCGCTTTCCGATCTACGGGGGCCTCTATCACCCGCGCGGCGGCACGGCGCGGCATGACGCCGTCGCCTGGGGCTATGCGCGGGCCGCCGACCAGCGGGGCGTCGACCTGATCCAGAATTGCGAGGTGACGGGGATCGACATCGAGGGCGGCGTCGTGAAGGGCGTGCAGACCAGCCGCGGCGCGATCCGGGCCAAGAAGGTGGCGATCGTGGTGGCCGGGCGCTCGAGCCAGGTCGCCGCGATGGCCGGCATGCGCCTGCCGATCGAGAGCCACGTGTTGCAGGCCTTCGTGACCGAAGGCTTGAAGCCCTGCATCGACCATGTCGTGACCTACGGCATGGGGCATTTCTACATCAGCCAGTCCGACAAGGGCGGCCTTGTCTTCGGCGGCGACCTGGATTTCTACCCGTCTTATGCCGCGCGCGGCAACCTGCCGATGGCCGAGCATGTGGTCGAGGCGGGCATGACCCTGATGCCGATGATCGGCAAGGCGCGGATGCTGCGCAGCTGGGGCGGGATCATGGACATGTCGCCCGACGGCTCGCCGATCATCGACAAGACCCATGTCGAGGGGCTCTACCTGAACTGCGGCTGGTGTTACGGCGGGTTCAAGGCCGTGCCCGGCTCGGGCCATACCTTTGCCCACCTGATCGCCACCGACCGCCCGCACGAGGCCGCCGCCCGCTATCGTCTCGACCGGTTCGCCACCGGGCGCGGCTTGATGGACGAGGAAGGCACCGGCAGCCAGCACAACCTGCATTGAAGGCCCGCAAGACATGCTCATCCCCTGCCCCCTCTGCGGCGCGCGCGACAGCCGGGAGTTCACGCCCAAAGGCCACGCGAGTTACCTCGACCGCCCCGCCGAGGACGCCCCGCCGCAGGCGTGGAACGATTACCTCCACCTGCGTGAGAACCCCGCGGGCGACACGCGCGAGCTGTGGTTTCACGGCGCTGGCTGCGGGGCGTGGCTGGTCGTCGAGCGCAACACGGTGAGCCATGCGGTCACGGGTGCCCGGCTTGCGCGGGAGGTGCGTGATGCGGGTTGACGGGCGCGGGCTGATCGACCGGAGCCAGCCGGTCACCTTCAAGTTCGATGGCCGCTCGGTCACCGGTTACAAGGGCGACACGGTCGCCTCGGCCCTGCTCGGCAAGGGCGTCAGGCTGATGGCCCGGTCCTTCAAGTACCACCGCCCGCGCGGCGTGCTGACCGCCGGGTCGGAAGAGCCCAACGCGCTGCTGGAGGTGGGCCAGGGTGCCGCGATGACGCCCAACACGCGCGCCACGGTGCAGGAGATCTACAGCGGGCTGACCGTCCAGAGCCAGAACCGCATCGGGCCGCTGGACCGCGACCTGTTGTCGATCAACGACGCGCTCTGGCCGTTCCTGAGCGCGGGGTTCTACTACAAGACCTTCATGTGGCCGCGCGCCTTCTGGGAAAAGCTCTACGAGCCGGTGATCCGCCGCGCCGCGGGGCTGGGCCGGATCACGCGCGACGCCAGCCCCGAGCGGCATGAAAAGGCCTTCGCCTTCTGCGATGTGCTGGTGATCGGCGGCGGGCCTGCCGGGCTGATGGCGGCGCTGACCGCGGCCAAGGGCGGGGCGGATGTCATTCTTGCAGAAGAAACCCCCGAGCTGGGCGGGCGGCTCCTGTCGGACGGGCAGGAGATCGACGGCACGCCCGCGGCCTACTGGGTCGAGGATATCGTGAAGGAGCTTCAGGCCACGGGCCGGGTGCGGGTGATGACCCGGACCACGGTGACCGGTGCCTATGACGACGGCAGCTATGGCGCGCTGGAGCGCGTGGCCCGCCATGTGGCCCCCGCCGATGACCTGCCGCCGGAATGCTTCTGGCGCATCCGCGCGCGGCAGGCGGTGCTGGCGGCGGGCGCGCATGAGCGGCCCATCGCCTTTCCGATGAACGACCGGCCCGGCATCATGCTGGCGGGCGCTGTGCGGACCTACCTCAACCGCTACGGCGTTTCGCCGGGGCGCAACGTGACGATCTTCGCCACCAATGACGACGCGCATCGCACCGCGGTGGAGCTGATGGACGCGGGCGTGAAGGTCGCCGCCGTCATCGACAGCCGGACGGGCGTGACCGCGAAGGGCGATTATCGCCTGATCGAGGGCGGGCAGGTCATCGGCACCAAGGGGCGGCAGGGGCTGCGGCAGATCACCTACCGCGCGGGCAGCCGGACCGACACGCTGATCACGGATTGCCTTGCGATGTCGGGCGGCTGGAACCCGGCGGTGCACCTGACCTGCCATCTTGGCGCGCGGCCGGTCTGGGATGCAGACGCGAAGATGTTCCTGCCCGCCCCCGGCGCGGTGCCGGGGCTGACGCCCGCGGGCAGCTGCAACGGCGCGATGTCGACGGCGGCCTGCCTGTCCGAGGGGCTCGAGGCCGGCAAGGCCGCGTTGGCGGCGCTGGGGCGGCCCGCGCCGCAGGGCGTCAGCCTGCCCGAGGCCGAGGATGATCCGGGCCGCACACAGGCGCTGTGGTATGTCGAGGGCAAGGGGCGCGCCTGGCTCGATTTCGCCAATGACGTCACGACCAAGGACGTGAAGCTGGCCGCCGCCGAGGGCTATGCCTCGGTCGAGCACATGAAACGCTACACGACGCAGGGCATGGCCCCCGACCAGGGCAAGAGCTCGAACATCAACGCGCTGGCGCTGCTGGCCGACAGCACCGGGCGCGGCATCCCCGAGACGGGGACGACGACCTACCGCCCGCCCTTCATCCCCGTGACCATGGGCGCGATGGGGGCCTTTGCCGAGGGGCACGGTTTCGCGCCCGAGCGGCGCACGACCAGCGATGCGGCAGCGCGCGGGCGCGGTGCGCCGATGATCGAGGCGGGGCTGTGGTTCCGCCCCTCCTACTTCCCTGCGCCCGGCGAGACGACATGGCGCGAGGCCTGCGACCGCGAGGTCGCCATGGTGCGCAATGCCGTGGGCGTGGTCGATGTCTCGACGCTGGGCAAGATCGACATCCAGGGACCGGATGCCGGGGCCTTCCTCGATTTCGTCTACACCAACATGTTCTCGACCCTGAAGGTCGGGCGCGCGCGCTACGGCCTGATGCTGCGCGAGGACGGGCATGTGATGGATGACGGCACCACCGCGCGGCTGGGTGACCATCACTACGTGATGACGACGACGACCGCCGCCGCGGGGCAGGTGATGGCGCACCTGGAATTCGTGGCGCAGGGCCTGCGGCCCGACCTGGACGTGCGGATCATCTCGGCGACGGAACAATGGGCGCAGTTCTCGGTCGCGGGGCCGCTCTCGCGGGAGTTGTTGAACGGCGTGCTGGACCAGCCCATCGACGACGAGAGCTTCCCCTTCATGGCCTGCGGTGCGGTGAAGGTTCACGGGGTGACCGGGCGGCTTTTCCGCATCTCCTTCTCGGGCGAACACGCCTACGAGATCGCCGTGCCCGCGCGCTACGGCGATGCGCTCTATCGTGACCTCGTCGCGCGCGCCGAGGCGCTTGGCGGTGGAGCCTACGGGATGGAGGCGCTGAACGTGCTCAGGATCGAGAAGGGCTTCATCACCCATTCCGAGATCCACGGCCGCGTCACCGCCCATGACATCGGCATGCAGCGCATGCTGTCCCAGAAGAAGGATTTCGTCGGCAAGGCCGCCGCCGCGCGGCCCGGACTGCTGGAACCCGGACGCGAGCGGCTGGTGGGCTTGCGCCCGGTGGAGGCGGAGGGCCGTCTGACCGCCGGGGCGCGGCTGTTCAAGGAGGGCGACCCGCACAAACGCGTGCTTGACCAGGGCTATGTCACCTCGGTCGGGTATTCGCCGACGCTGGGGCACATGATCGGGCTGGGGTTCCTGCGGCACGGGCCCGAGTGCGAGGGGCAGGAGATCGTCATGGTGGATCACCTGCGCAAGGTGAAGACGCGGGTGCAGGTGGTGAACCCGGTCTTCTTCGACCCGGACGGAGGGCGCGCCCGTGGCTGAGTTGATGGCGAAATCCCCGGCCCATGGCCTGACCCCGGTGGCGGTGGGCGGCGTGACCCTGAGCGAGGCGCCGATGCGCCCGGTCTGGGCGGTGATGCCCTGGCGCGGCAAGGGCGCGGCGCTGTCTCGGGCGCTGGAACAGGCGCATGGCCTGGGGTTTCCCGAGCCGGGCGCGATGATCACGTCAGGCCAGCTCGGCATCGCCTGGAGCGGGCTCGACCAGGCCTTTCTGATGGGTGTGGAGCCGGACGCGGCGCTGGCCGAGCATGCCGCGCTGACCGATCAGTCGGATGCCTGGACGCAGCTGGTTTTGGAGGGGGCGGCAGTGCGCGACGTGCTGGCGCGCTGGGTGCCGGTCGACCTGTCGCCCGCCGCCTGCCCGCCGGGTTCGGCGCGGCGCTCGCTGGTGGGGCACATGTCGGCACTGATCCTGCATCCGGGCGGCGACCGGTTCGAGGTGCTGGTCTTCCGCTCGATGGCGGGCACGGCGGTTCACGAATTGACCCGCGCGATGCGCGCGGTCGCGGCGCGCGAGGCGCTCTGAGGTCAGATGCCGTTGTGGGGGCGGACGCCTCGCAACCCCATCGCGGCCTCGGCGATGGCGGCCATGTCGGCGGCAAGGTCGGGCTGCCCGTAGGCCCCGTCGAGGGCGCGGCGCGACCAGGTGCGATGAGCGTTGCGAAGCTGCGTTTCCGTGAACTCGCGCGGGTCGGCGAACATCGCAAGCCGGCGCGCGACGGTGGCCTCGTCGAAGCTGCGGATCTGTCCCTCGGTCAACCGCGCGAGCGCGAGGGCCTCGGCGGTCGGGGGGGCGGCGCGCGGGGCGGATTGCGTGCCGGGTGTCATGAGATAGGACGACATCGCAATGACGCTGGCCGCGGCCGCGAGGACAAAGCCCTTGCGGGT
Organism: Roseicyclus amphidinii; assembly: GCF_030163755.1. GTDB lineage: Bacteria > Pseudomonadota > Alphaproteobacteria > Rhodobacterales > Rhodobacteraceae > Roseicyclus > Roseicyclus amphidinii. The sequence goes on along the minus strand of NZ_JASJOE010000015.1, from coordinate 10,400 downwards.
CGAGGCCGCGCCCCGTTCGCCTGACCAGAAGCTTTGTATCGCTGCCAACATCCCGATCGCTCCCCCGGTTTTCCTGTCGGATGCCACGAGACTTTGACGGGATTTCGACGAAACCGCGCAGGCCGCGGGGCGTTTCATCCCCAGACTTACCCAAGGGTTTCGCGCGCGCACCGCTGGACAGCCCCGCCGCGCCCTCCGATATTGCAGGCATGAGCCTGCCCTCCGGATTCCTCGACGAGCTGCGCACCCGCGTCTCGATCTCACAGGTCGCAGGCCGCAAGGTGATCTGGGACACGCGCAAGTCGAACCAGGCCAAGGGCGACCTCTGGGCCCCCTGCCCGTTCCACCAGGAAAAGACCGCCAGCTTCCATGTCGATGACCGGAAGGGCTTTTACTACTGCTTCGGCTGCCACGCGAAGGGCGACGCGATCCGCTTCGTGCAGGAAACCGAGAATGTCGGCTTCATGGAAGCCGTCGAGATCATCGCGCGCGAGGCCGGGATGCAGATGCCCGCGCGCGATCCGCAGGCCGCGCAGAAGGCCGACCGCAACACCGAGCTGGCCAAGGCGACCGAGGCCGCGGTCGCCCATTTCCGCTTGCAGCTGAAGACGCAAGGCGCGACGGCGGCGCGCGCCTATCTCGACCGGCGGGGGCTGGACCCGGCGGCGCTGGACCGGTTCGAGATCGGGTTCGCGCCCGATGCCTGGCAGGGGCTGTGGGACGCGCTGAAGGCCAAGGGCTTCGCCGACGAGCTGCTGCTCGAGGCTGGTCTCGCCAAGCCCAGCCAGAAGGGCGGCAAGCCCTATGACACGTTCCGCGGGCGGATCATGTTCCCGATCCGCGACCCGCGCGGGCGCTGCATCGGCTTCGGCGGGCGGGCGATGGACCCGAACGACAACGCCAAGTATCTGAATTCGCCCGAGACGCCGCTGTTCGACAAGGGCCGCACGCTCTACAACCACGGCCCCGCGCGCGAGGCCGCGGGCAAGGGTCAGCCGCTGATCGTGGCCGAGGGCTACATGGACGTGATCGCGCTGGTGCGCGGTGGTTTCGAGGCGGCGGTGGCGCCGCTGGGCACCGCGATCACCGAGGATCAGCTGCGCCTGTTGTGGCGCATCGCGGACGAGCCGATCATCGCGCTGGACGGCGACAAGGCGGGCCTTCGGGCCGCGATGCGGCTCGTGGACCTTGCCATGCCGATGCTGGAGGCGGGCAAGACGCTGCGCTTCTGCATCCTGCCCGAGGGGCAGGACCCCGACGACCTGCTTAAGGCCAAGGGCCCCGAGGCGATGCGCGCGCTGCTGGAGGGGGCCGAGCCGCTGGTGCGGATGCTCTGGCGGCGCGAGACCGAGGGCCGCGTCTTCGACACGCCGGAACGGCGCGCGGCGCTGGACCGGAGCCTGCGGCAGGCGATCTCGCGCATCCCCGACCAGGGGCTGAAGCGCCACTACGGCGAGGCGCTGGCCGAACTGCGCCGCGCGCTGTTCCGTCCGCAACAGGCCCAGCCGCGCCCCGAGCGCGGACGCTGGACACCGGGCCGCGGCCGCGGCTTTGCCGAGGCGCAGATGCCGCTGGCCGAAACGCGCAGCTCGGCGCTTGGTTCGGGGGCGCTGACGGCGGATGACCTGCGGGTGACGCTGATCCTGGCCACGCTGTGCCGCTATCCCGCGCTGGTCGCGCGGTTCGAAAGCGACCTCGACCGGCTGCGGCCGCGGCATCCCGATCACGCCGCTTTGGCCGATCTGTTGCTGCGCACCGAGGCGACCGACGCCGACGAGATCGCGCGCGCCTGTGCGGAAAGCGGTCTTGGACCGGCCCTTGAAAGCCTGTCCGGAATGGCCCATCTGCGCATCACGCCCATCCTCAACGCGGCCCCCGCACCGGAAAAGGCCGCAACCACGCTCACCGAGGAGTTCGCCAAGTATCACGCCGCCCGCGCCATGGAAGCCGAGATGTCCGAGGCGCTGGAGGACCTCGCGGGCCTCGAAGAGGGCGATCCGCGCCTCGTGCGGCGCCTGAACCATGCCGTGCAACGCCGGATCAAGGCGGGCCAGCCCGGCACCGGAGAGACGACAAGCGCCGTCAGCGAAGACACATCGGCACTGTCGCAAGGGTTGCGTGCCTTGATAGAGGCGCGCGTCTGGGAGAAGAAAAGCCGCTGAGCGCCCTATGCGAATCAGTGATTCGCGCTACATAAGTTTCATACGCAAAGGTTCGGCCCGGATTCGCGCCCCGGTTGCACCGCCGCCACGCTACGCCAAAGGACACTTGCCCATGGCCAAAGACACCGACGATCGCAAGCAGCAGGACGGTGACGAGCCGGAGATCGGCCTCGACATGAGCCAGTCGGCGGTCAAGAAGATGATCGCCGAGGCCCGTGCCCGGGGTTACATCACCTATGACCAGCTCAACACCGTGCTGCCGCCCGACCAGGTGTCCTCCGAGCAGATCGAAGACGTGATGTCGATGCTCTCGGAGATGGGCATCAACGTGATCGAGGATGACGAGGCCGACGAGGACGGCGACGGGCAAAAGGGCTCGACCGAGGTGGTCGAGACCTCGACCTCGCGCGAGGTGGCGGTGTCGCACACCGAAACCGAGAAGCTCGACCGCACCGATGACCCGGTGCGGATGTACCTGCGCGAGATGGGGTCGGTCGAGTTGCTCAGCCGCGAGGGCGAGATCGCCATCGCCAAGCGGATCGAAGCCGGCCGCAACACGATGATCGCGGGGCTTTGCGAAAGCCCCCTGACCTTCCAGGCGATCACGATCTGGCGCGACGAACTTCTCGACGAGGATATCCTCCTGCGCGACGTGATCGACCTCGACGCGACCTTCGGGCGCGCGATGGGCGACGACGAGGACGAACCGGTGGTCGCTCCGGTGGCGACCGAGGGCACCGAGACCGCGCGCCGCGCCGGTGGCAACGAGCCCGAGCTTGACGCGGACGGCAATCCGATCGCGCGGGAAGACGACGAGGACGAGGACGAGCAGGCGAACATGAGCCTTGCCGCCATGGAGGCGGCGCTGAAGCCGCGCGTCCTCGAGACGCTGGACCGGATCGCGGCGGATTACACCAAGCTTGCCGAAATGCAGGACAAGCGCATCTCGGCCACGCTGAACAAGGACAGCAGCTTTTCCGTCGTCGATGAAACCATCTACCAGAAGCTGCGCTCGGAAATCGTCGAGCTGGTGAACGAGCTGCACCTGCACAACAACCGGATCGAGGCGCTGATCGACCAGCTTTACGGCATCAACCGCCGGATCATGTCGATCGACAGCGGCATGGTGAAGCTCGCCGACCAGGCCCGCATCAACCGCCGCGAGTTCATCGACGAATACCGCGGCCACGAGCTTGACCCCAACTGGGTCGAGAAGATGAGCGAGAAATCCGGCCGCGGCTGGCAGGCTCTGATGGAGCGGTCGCGCGACAAGGTCGAAGAGCTGCGCAACGACATGGCGCAGGTCGGCCAGTATGTCGGCCTCGACATCAGCGAGTTTCGCCGGATCGTGAACCAGGTCCAGAAGGGCGAGAAGGAAGCGCGCCAGGCCAAGAAGGAAATGGTCGAGGCGAACCTGCGCCTCGTGATCTCCATCGCCAAGAAATACACCAACCGCGGGCTGCAGTTCCTCGACCTGATCCAGGAAGGCAACATCGGCCTGATGAAGGCCGTCGACAAGTTCGAGTATCGCCGCGGCTACAAGTTCAGCACTTACGCGACCTGGTGGATCCGGCAGGCGATCACCCGCTCGATTGCCGACCAGGCGCGGACGATCCGCATCCCGGTCCACATGATCGAGACGATCAACAAGCTGGTGCGCACGGGCCGCCAGATGCTGCACGAGATCGGCCGCGAGCCGACGCCCGAGGAGCTGGCCGAGAAGCTCCAGATGCCGCTGGAAAAGGTCCGCAAGGTGATGAAGATCGCCAAGGAGCCGATTTCGCTGGAAACGCCCATCGGCGACGAGGAAGACAGCCAGCTGGGCGATTTCATCGAGGACAAGAACGCGGTCCTGCCGCTGGACTCGGCCATCCAGGAGAACCTGAAGGAGACGACGACGCGGGTTCTGGCCTCGCTCACCCCGCGCGAGGAACGCGTGCTGCGCATGCGCTTCGGCATCGGGATGAACACCGACCACACGCTCGAGGAAGTCGGTCAGCAGTTCAGCGTCACCCGCGAGCGCATCCGTCAGATCGAGGCCAAGGCGCTCAGGAAGCTGAAGCACCCGAGCCGGTCGCGGAAGCTGCGGAGTTTCCTGGATCAGTAAGCTGGGCAATCCTGCCCACCACATTGGCGCGGTGGGCGGCGACGCCCACCCTTGGGGCGGCGACAGATGACCCTTATCCGCCGTCTTCTCGACGGCCTCCCCCTCAGCGTGCTCGTGATCGCCAGCCTGACCCTCGGCCTCGCGCCCTTTACGCCCGAACCCCATATCTGGGAAAAGCTCAAGATGCTCACGGCGGGCACCCTGACCCAGCCCATCGACATCTTCGATCTCGCCATGCACGGGCTGCCATGGCTGTTGCTGATCCTCAAGCTGACGGTGGGTCGGCCTGCTCGGGGGTAGCCCTCCGCCCTTTTCCCGAGGGCGCGACGCCGCTACCTTTCACAGGACGGATCAACCCGGAGGCCCCATGTCGCTCTTTTCGAAACTCTTCGGCGGTGGCAAACCCGCCAAGGAGCCGGAGCTTTACAAGGAGTTCCGCATCTTCCCCGAACCCCAATCGGGCAGCGGGGGCTATCGCCTGTCTGCGCGGATCGAGAAGGAGATCGGCGGCGAGACCAAGACCCACCAGATGATCCGCGCCGACCAGATCGCCGATGCCGAGGAGGCCGAAGCCTACTCGATCCGCAAGGCCAAGCAGTTGATCGACGAACAGGGCGAGCGGCTCTTCGGCTAGGCCTCGCTACCGCCGCAACCGCGCCAGCATGTCCGCCGCCGCCGCGTCGGGCGTCAGGTGCCCGCCCGCGACGCTCTCGGCCATCTCGGCCATGGCCGTCCGGATCTCGGGATCGGTCCTGAGCCGCGACAGAAGGCCCGCGCGCACCTCCTCCTCGAACCAATGCGCGGCCTGTTCGGCGCGGCGGCGGTCCCACCAGCCGTGATCCTTGCGCCAGCGCGCCAGCGTCTGCATCTCGGCCCAGGCCCCCTCCAGCCCGTCACCGGTTACCGCGGAGACCGGCAACGCCTTGGGGAAGCCCTCGGGGTCCTGCGGGCGTTTCCGGAGCAGGCGCAGCGCGCCCGCGTAATCGGCGACCGTCCGCGTTGCGGCCGGTTTCAGGTCACCATCGGCCTTGTTCACGAGGATCAGGTCGGCGATCTCCATGATCCCGCGTTTGACGCCCTGCAACTCGTCGCCCCCCGCGGGCGCGAGCAGCAGCACAAAGAGGTCGCACATCTCGGCGACCATGGTCTCGGACTGGCCCACCCCCACCGTCTCGACCAGCACCACGTCGAAGCCCGCCGCCTCGCAGAGCGCCACCGCCTCGCGCGTGCGGCGTGCGACGCCGCCCAGGTGCGAGGAGGAGGGCGAGGGCCGGATGAAGGCCGCGCGCTCGCGGCTGAGCCGCTCCATCCGCGTCTTGTCGCCGAGGATCGACCCGCCCGAGCGCGAGGAGGAGGGATCGACCGCCAGAACGGCGACCTTCAGCCCGGCCTCGACCAGCGCCATGCCGAAGGCCTCGATGAAGGTGGATTTGCCCACGCCCGGCGTGCCCGACAGGCCGATCCTGAGCGCCTGCCGCCCGTGCCCGCGCAAGCCGTCGATCAGGGCCGTCGCCTGCGCGCGGTGATCGGGGCGGGTGCTTTCCACCAGCGTCACGGCGCGGGCCAGGGCCCGGCGGTCGCCCGCAAGGATGCGGGGGGCAAGGTCGTCGGGGGGCGTGACATCCGTCATGGAAGGGTCGTCTTTCCTGCCTAGGGTCCGGCGCAAGCGGGCCGTCGTGCCATGCCGGTCCCGCTATCTGCCCCGGCCCGACCGGGGCTGTCCAGTGCCCGCGCCGAGGTCCGATGCCGCGCCCCCTGCTCCTGTCGCTTGCCTGCGCGCTTGCCATTGTGCTGCCCCTCGCGGGGCGGGCCGAGGTCGAGACCCGCTTCGACGTCCTGCTGCGCGGGCTGAGGGTGGCCGAGATCACGCTGGTCGCGCGCGATGACGGCAGGGCCTATGCGGTGGCCGGGCAGGTGCGCGCCACGGGCCTTGTGAGGGCGGTCGCGCGGGTCCGCTTTGCCCTGCGGGCCGAGGGGCGCTGGGACGGCGGCACGCCGCGTCCGATGCGTTATGTCGAGGATATCGACACCGGGCGACGTGCCTCCCGCGTCGAGTTGCACTTCGAGAACACGCTGCCCCGCATCGCGTGGCAGGATCCCGAACCGTCCCCCGAGGCCGTTCCGCCCACGCAGGCGCGGGGGCATGCCGATCCGCTCTCGGCGCTGTGGCGGCTGGCACGCAGTGGGACGCGCGCCGAGATCTGCGGCTTCACCCTGCCCGTCTATGACGGGGCGCGGCGGTCGGAGCTGTCCGTCGCCCCCGCGACCGCCTCGGCCGAGTGCAGCGGTCGCTACACGCGGCTAGCGGGGTTCCCGCCCGAGGACATGGCCGAGCGGCGCGACTTTCCCTTCACCGCGCGCTTCGCCGAGATCGACGGCGCTTTCGTGTTGACGCAGGTCGAGGCGACGTCTCTCCTTGGGCCGATCCGCATCGTGAGACGAGACTGACCCCACCTTGACCCTGCCCATCGACGACATCCTGCCCGCACTGGTCGCGGCGCTGGCGGCCCATGGCCGCGCCGTGCTTCAGGCCCCGCCGGGGGCGGGCAAGACCACGGGCGTCCCGCCCGCCCTTCTGCCCCATGTGACGGGGCGCATCGTGATGCTGGAGCCGCGCAGGCTGGCCGCGCGCGCCGCCGCCGAGCGCATGGCCGAGGTCATGGGCGAAGAGGTGGGCCAAACCGTCGGCTACCGCATCCGCGGCGAGCGCGCGGTGTCAGCGGCGACGCGGATCGAGGTGGTGACCGAGGGCATCCTGACGCGGATGCTGCAGGACGACCCCGAGTTGCCGGGTGTCTCCTGCGTGATCTTCGACGAGTTTCACGAACGCTCGTTGAACGCCGATCTCGGGCTGGCACTGGCCTGGGAGGTGCGGCAGGCGCTGCGCCCGGACCTGTGGCTGGTGGTGATGTCGGCCACGCTGGACGCAGGGCCGGTGGCGGCGCTTCTGGGCGATGCGCCGCTTCTCACCTCCGAGGGGCGGGCCTTTCCGGTCGAGACGCGGCATCTCGAGCGGCCCGTGCCGCAAGGCGCGCGGCTCGAGGCCGAAGTCGCCGAACTGGTGTTGCGCGCGCTGGCCGAGGCCGAGGGCGGCTGCCTCGTCTTCCTGCCCGGCGAGGGCGAGATCCGGCGCGTTGCCGCGCGGCTCGAGGGGCGGCTGCCGGGCGGTGTACGGCTGCACACGCTTTACGGCGCGATGAAGATCGCCGATCAACGCGCCGCCATCCGGCCCACGGTCGGCGGGCGCAAGCTGGTGTTGGCGACGGCCATCGCGGAAACCTCGCTGACCATCGAGGATGTGCGCATCGTCGTGGATGCGGGCCGCGCGCGGCGGGCGCGCTTCGATCCCGGCTCGGGCATGTCGCGGCTGGTGACCGACCCCGTCAGCCGGGCCGAGGCCGACCAGAGGCGCGGCCGCGCGGGCCGGGTCGCGCCGGGGGTCTGCTACCGGATGTGGACAAAGGGGGCCGAGGGCGCCTTGCCCGCCTTCCCCCCCGCCGAGATCGAGGCGACGGACCTTGCGGGCCTCGCGCTGGAACTGGCGCTGTGGGGCGGGGCCGAGGGGCTGGCCTTCCTCACGCCGCCGCCCGAGGGGGCATTGGCCGAGGCGCGCGCGCTGCTGGCCGATCTGGGGGCGCTGGATGCCGCGGGGCGGATCTCCGCCCATGGCCGCGCGCTCGCGCGCCAGCCGCTGCATCCGCGGCAGGCGCAAATGGTGTTGACCCGCGGGCCGGGCGTGGCGCGGCTGGCGGCCCTTCTGGCCGAACGCGACCCGCTGCGCGACCGGGGCACGGACCTTGCCCTGCGGCTGCGGGCGCTGGACGATCCGGGCGGGATGGGGGCAGACCGCGGTGCCATTGCGCGCATCGCTCAGGAGGCGAAGCGGCTGAAACGCCACGAGGGCGGCACGCCCCTGTCGCTGGGGGCGCAGGCCGCGCTGGCCTATCCCGACCGGATCGGGCTGCGCCGCGAGGGCGAAGCGCCGCGCTACGTGCTGTCGGGGGGCAAGGGCGCGATCCTTCCCGAGGGTGACGCGCTGGCGGGCCAGCGGCTGATCGTGGCGGTGGACCTCGATGGCGACCGCCGCGAGGCGCGCGTGCGGCAGGCGGCGGCGCTCACCGAGGGCGAGCTGCGCGCACTCTATGCCGACCGCATAGGATGGGTCGACGCCTGCCACTGGTCGAGGCGGCACCGCCGCGTCGAGGCGCGGCAACAAGAGAGGTTCGGCGCACTGGTGCTCGACGACCGCATCTGGCGCGACGCGCCCGCCGAGGCGCTGCAGGCGGCGCTGATGGAGGGTATCCGCGACCTCGGGCTCGAGGCGCTGAACTGGAGCAAATCCGCCCGCCTGTTGCGGGCGCGGGTGGCGGTGTCGGGCGTGGCGGATGTCTCGGACGCGGCACTTCTGGAGGCGCTCGAGGACTGGGCCGCGCCGTTTCTTGTAAAAGAACGCAGCGCCGCCGATCTCGCCCGCTTCGACCCGACCGAACCCTTGCGCGCCTGGCTGGGCTATGGCGCGCTGCAGGAGGTCGAACGCCTTGCCCCCGCCGCCTGGGAAAGCCCGCTGGGCCGTTCGGTCGCCATCGACTATTCGGGCGAGGTGCCCGAGGTCGCCCTGCGCCTGCAGGAGGTCTTCGGGACGACCGTCCACCCCGTGACCGGCCCCGACCGGGTGCCGTTGAAGATGGTGCTCCTGTCGCCCGCGGGGCGGCCCGTGCAGGTGACGACCGATCTGCCGGGGTTCTGGGACGGCTCCTATGCGGAGGTGCGCAAGGAGATGCGCGCGCGTTACCCGCGTCACCCCTGGCCCGAGGACCCGCGCAGCGCCGATCCCACCTTGCGGGCGAAGCCGCGGGGGCGGTAGGCCGGGGGAACCGGTTGCGAAAGGAACAGGCGATGCGAGACGGGGCCACGGTGCCGCTGGTGAAGGAGCTGGTGCTTGTCGGCGGCGGGCATACCCATGCGCTTGTCCTGCGCCGCTGGGGGATGAAGCCGGTGCCGGGCGCGCGGCTGACGCTCATCAACCCCGGCCCGACCGCGCCCTACACGGGCATGCTGCCCGGCCATGTCGCGGGCCATTACCCGCGCGCGGCGCTCGACATCGACCTTGTCCGGCTCGCCCGTTTCGCAGGCGCGCGGCTGATCCTTGGCTCTGCCGACCTGATCGACCCTGTGGCACGGCGGGTGCGGGTGCCGGGGCGCGCGCCCATCGCCTTTGACCTTCTGTCAGTCGATATCGGCATCACCTCGGACATGGCCGACCTGCCGGGCTTCGCCGAGCACGGGATCGCCGCAAAACCCCTCGGCCCCTTCGCCGACCGCTGGGCGGCCTATTGCGCGGGCGAAGGCCCGGCGCGGATCGCCGTGATCGGCGGCGGCGTGGCGGGGGTGGAGTTGGCGCTGGCCTGCGCGCACCGGATGACGGCGCTGGGGCGCGCGGCAGAGATCGCGGTGATCGACCGGGGCGGCATCCTCGACGGCCAACCGGGGCGGGTGCGGCTCTGGCAGGCGATGGACGCCTTCGGCATCCGCCGGATCGAGGGGACGTCCCCCGCCCGAGTCACCGCGGGGGCGGTGGTGCTGGAAGACGGGCGCGAGATCGCCTCCGACCTCACCATCGGGGCGGCGGGGGCGGTGCCGCATGGCTGGCTGGCCGACTGCGGGATGGAGACGCGCGGCGGCTACATGGTGGTGGACGAGACGCTGCGCTCGGTCAGCCACCCCGAGATCTACGGCGCGGGCGATTGTGTCCACCTGAGCCACGCGCCGCGCCCCAAGGCGGGTGTCTTCGCCGTGCGCGCGGCCCCGGTGCTGGCGTGGAACCTGCGCGCGGACCTGACCGGCGCGCAGCGCCGCGCGTTCCGGCCGCAGCGTGATTTCCTCAAGCTCGTGTCGCTGGGCGGCAAGGATGCGCTGGCGGAAAAGGCGGGGTGGACGCTGTCCGGGCCGATGCTCTGGCAGTGGAAGGACCGGATCGACCAACGCTTCATGGAGAAGCTGCGCGATCTGCCAGCGATGCCGCAACCGCTGCCGCCCCCCGGTTCGGCGACAGGCGTCGCGCGCGAGATGGCCGGGCCTGCGCCCTGCGGCGGCTGCGGGGCCAAGCTGGCCCGCCTGAAACAGCGCCAGAA
>NZ_JASJOE010000148.1 GCF_030163755.1 Roseicyclus amphidinii | reverse complement strand
TCGACATCGTCTGGACCGTCGCGGGCTACACGCCGGGCCGCTTCCCGCGCACCGAGGTCTTCGAGCTGCCCTTCATGATGGAAGGCTCGGATGCCGAGGCGACCAGCCGCGCCTATTGGCGGCTCGCCCAGGACACCATGATGGACACGGATTTCGCCGATTTCCACGTGCTCGGCCTCTGGGTGCATGGCCCCGGCCTGATCCATTCCTCGGACCCGATCGAGACGGTCGCCGACCTCAACGGCGTCAAGCTGCGCGCCCCCACCCGCGTGACCAACATGATGTTCACCGAGCTGGGCGCCACCGCCATCGGCATGCCGGTCCCCGCCGTGCCCGAGGCGCTGAGCCAGGGCGTCATCGACGCCACCGTCATCCCCTGGGAGGTCACCGCCGCGCTGCGCGTCTCGGAACTGGTGGACAACCACACCGGCTTCGGCGCGGCCTCGCTCTACACCACCTCCTTCATCTTCGCCATGAACCAGGCGAGCTATGACGCGTTGCCCGCCGACCTGCAGGCCATCGTCGACGATCATTCCGGCCTCGAGTTCTCGGCCATGGCCGGGCGCGTGATGCAGGAGTATGACGAGCCCGCCCGCATCCTCGCCGAGGATCGCGGCAACACGATCATCACGCTCGACGAGGCGCAGGTCGCCGAATGGCGCGCCGCCGCCGCCCCCATCGTCGAGACCTGGGTGGCCGAGATGGACGCCGCGGGCATGGACGGCACCGGCCTTGTCGCGCGCGCCACGGCACTCATCGCCGAGGAACGCGGGATGTGATCCCGGGCCAGCCCCCCCGGTCGAGGCGACCCGGGGGGCTGGCCGCCCGACTTTCACTCGACCCCTTCCCCCCAGCCCCACCGGAGACCGCGCGGCATGCAGAGCTTCGTGACCAGACTTGCGCGCTTCATGGCGCTTCTCGGAGGCCTCGTGCTGACCGCGCTGGTGATCCTGACCTGCCTCAGCGTCGCGGGCCGCGGGCTGAACACGCTGGGCCACAGCGACCTGCTCGAAGGGGCGGCACCCGGCCTCGCCGCCTGGCTCATCGGCACCGGCGTCGGCCCCGTCACCGGCGATTACGAGCTGGTCACCGCGGGCATGGCCTTTGCCATCTTCGCCTTCCTGCCGCTGACGCAACTGACCGCCTCGCATGCCACGGTGGATGTCTTCACCGGCCTGATGCCCGCCCGCGCGAACGCCTGGCTCATCGCCGTCTGGGAGGTCGTGCTGGCCGTGGTGATCCTCGTGATCGGCTGGCGGCTCCACGCGGGCTTCCTCGAGAAGCTCGACAACGGCGAGACCAGTTTCCTGCT
>NZ_JASJOE010000146.1 GCF_030163755.1 Roseicyclus amphidinii | reverse complement strand
GCCATGCGCCCACCTGGGAGCGCCGCCTGCGCACCGGTGCCCCGCTGCCCACACTCACGCGGTCCGTAAGCGCGGCCCCGGACAGCGCGGCCCCCGCCGGGGGCGCGCCGGTCCTGGTCCTGACCCGCAGCCTTGCGCGCGGCACGTTGATCGAGGCGCATCACGTCACCCCCTCGGACGGTTCGGTCCGTCCCGCACCGGGCCGCCTTGTCGATCCGTCCGTGGTCATCGGGCGGCGGCTGACGGTGAACCTCGGCGCGGGCCGCCCGATCCTTGCGCGGCACCTCGAGCAACGTTGGCTGGTCGAAGAGGGCGCAAGCGTCGCCATCACCTCGGAGGCCGCCGGGATCAGCGTGACGGTCGCGGGCGTGGCGCTTGCAAACGGCCAGCGCGGCGACCGGATCCGGGTGCGCAACAGCCGCTCGAGCCGGGTGCTCGAGGCCACGGTGACGGATGCAGAAAATGTCGCGGTCGCGCCTAACATGAACTGAACCGCTGCCGTTGTGCCCCACGAGCCTGTTCAATCCGAAAAGATGTCCACCATGACCATGTCCGTCCCACCGTCGATCCCGCCTAGGCTTCGCCTGTCGGAGACCGGCACGGAAGCCCGCCCCGGCACCTCGCCGGAGACCGTCACCCCCGGCAGCGCCGCAAGCGCCACGAGCCTGCAGGCACCGCCCCCTGCGGCGGATGCGGCCACGCTGAGCGAGACCTCGGCCCTGCAGATGGGCGAGACGCTGGCGGCCAAGGGCCCACCCTTCGACCTCGAAACCGTCGCGCGGATCAAGGAAGCCATCGCCGAGGGCCGCTATCCGATCGACACCAAAGCCATCTCGGAAAGCCTGTTCGCGGGCCTGTCCGACCTGAACCTCTGATCCGGAGCGGACCTTGACCCTGTTTGCGATCCTTCTTTGCCTGGCGGTGCTCGCCCTTGCGGTGGCCGTCGGGATCATGTTGCGCCTCGTGTTACGACTTCAGACTGCCGCCGCCGCGCCGCGCAGCCTCGGCGATGCCGATCTCGAGGCGCTGGGGCAGCGCGTGGCCGAAACGCTGGGGGCCTCGCCCGACAGCCGTCTCGACGCGCTTGCCACGCGGATCGACCGCCTGCATGCGGAGTTCGACTGGGTGGTGGGCGAAAGCGTGATCCAGTCGGCCGTCGCGCTTGCCCGCATGGGCGAGCCCGCCGCCGAGATGCCGGAGCGCACCGGAGCCGAGGACACCGCCATGTCGCGCCGCCAGCGGCGGCACTGAGCAGCACGACCCACAGATCACTCGCGGAGCGACGCGCGCCCCTGTCATGCGGGGGCGCGCGTTTTTCTTGGCGTGGCGTGTCAGCCCGCCGGGGTGGCGGTCCCTGCCGCGCAGGACGCGGGCGCGCGGGTGGTGCGCGCGCACC
>NZ_JASJOE010000145.1 GCF_030163755.1 Roseicyclus amphidinii | reverse complement strand
CTATTGCTGTCCTTTCCTCCGGGTACTTAGATGTTTCAGTTCCCCGGGTTTGCCTTTTCAACCCTATATATTCAGGTCAAAAATACCTGTTTTTGCCCACTGGTGAGCCCACCACATCGTTCTCAAGTAACGAAGTGGTAGAACAACAATGAACAATCAGGTGGGTTGCCCCATTCGGAAATCCGTGGATCAAAGCCTATTCTCGGCTCCCCACAGCTTATCGCAGAGTATCACGTCCTTCATCGCCTCTTACTGCCAAGGCATCCACCAAACGCCCTTCTCGCGCTTGATTTGATCCAGAAAAAGACAGGCTATCCTGATCCTCCTATCGCCTTGCGGCTACTTGAGGGGACAGCGTCACGGGAGAGAAGCTGGTAACAACTCTCCGCTTTTCTGGACCAAAAGCATCACTTTCCCGCCCCTGCATCTGCAGGGACATTTTGGTTAGTGTACTTGACTTGGACAGTATCATGCCTGCGGGTCGAACCCGCGATGCTCGGCGCACTGCCGGCATCAGCATGAAACTGATGTGTATCTCTCTAAACGATGTCAATCTTGGTGCCCTACCGCGCTTGCGCGCTACTTGAGGGCGTCGTCCGATTGGACGGCAAAACCGCGATGCGGCTTTACGGTCAAATCGGCGGGGTCACTGGCGCTTGATCCTCTCGCACGCCCTTCGGGCATGCTGCCGGATCGACGCCCGCCGCTGCGCGGCAAGCTTGGTGGAGCCTAGGAGGATCGAACTCCTGACCTCCTGAATGCAAATCAGGCGCTCTCCCAGCTGAGCTAAGGCCCCAAATTGCCTGCAATTTGGGGCCGAACCCGACAGGCGATTTTCGAAGAAAATCTGCCGAAAGGGAAAGGCCCTCACCGCAAGCGGAAACGGCACAGGCTCTCGTGATCCTTTCTTCGAAAGGACACCGTCGCCCGCCCAACCTTCCGGCTCCGCCGAAAGGCAGGTTGGTGGGTCGAGGAGGACTTGAACCTCCGACCTCACGCTTATCAGGCGTGCGCTCTAACCACCTGAGCTACCGACCCACATTGAATTGGCACCGACCAGTTCAATGCGTGCGACCGAGCGTATTCGCAAGGCGAATGCGCGGGGAGGCACCCGGTTGAACGGGGCGCTGCCATCAACGGGCGGTACCCGTTGTGTGACTGCTGTCTGTTCTGAAGAGATATGAGGACGGCCTGGTCCGAATTTTGACCGGCTGACTGCCGATCTTCTGCTAAGTGACTGTCCTTAGTGCGCTACCGCCTTCGGCTGCTAGAGCGCGAGGGCGACGCCTATAGGGCGGTCATCCTTAGAAAGGAGGTGATCCAGCCGCAGGTTCCCCTACGGCTACCTTGTTACGACTTCACCCCAGTCGCTGATCCTACCGTGGTCCGCTGCCTCC
>NZ_JASJOE010000144.1 GCF_030163755.1 Roseicyclus amphidinii | reverse complement strand
CTGGCGCTTGGGGCCTGCGCCATCGCGGCGGGCGCAGGCGCGCTGCGGTTCCAGATCGCAGCCGCGGCGGCCTGGTTCAGAGAACGGGGGTGACGCGCGCGCCGCTGGCCAGCCGCACCGCCCATTGATCCACCGCGGTGGCGAAGCGCTGCCGCAGGTCGGGGAAAGCCGCGATCAGCACCTCGATGGCCTGCTCGCGCAGGTCCGCATGGGTGGCGACCGACGGATCGGCGCTGCGCGGGCCGACGCCGTCGAAGATCACCTCGGCGCGGCGGTCGTTGATGCGTCGGACCGCCCAGATCACGCCCAGCGTGTCGAACACGATGGACTCGCCGTTGCGATACCAGCCGCGCGTGCGCACCGCGTGGGTCGTCAGGAAATGCCGCAGGTTCTCGGGATCGGTGTTGAGGATATCGGCGCAGATGCGCGACCAGCCATCCTCGAGCGTGCGGCTCAGGCTCATCCAGTCCTCGGCCCCGAGTTGGCGAAAGGCCAGCCGGTCGGCGGCGTCGATCATCTCGGCGACCTCGTAGATGACGTCGCCGATCTCGGCCCGCGCGAAGGGCGCGTTCACCGCGCAGGACGGGCACAGCTGGACGATGGCGGGTTTGGCGGCTTCGCGGTGGACATCGGTCATTCGGCTCACGGGGGGAAACTCCGGCAGATGGGTGGTGGTGTCTGGTAGGTAACGGCACCGCCCCGGAACAATGTAGCCCACGCCGGTATCGTCCTCCCCGTCCCCGCCGCCCGCGCCGCCCGCGCGGCGGATTGGCACGAAACCTGCACCCTCGGGGCGACACTTCACCCGGAGAGCCCGATGACCGACACCCCGGACCCCGCCAGCCCCGATGCCCTGCGCCTTGCGCTCGAGGCGGCCGAAGCCGCGACCGACGCCGCGGGCGAAGCCCAGACCCTGCGCCGCAGCGCCGAAGGCGCTCTGGCCCGGCTCGACAAGGCCGCGGGCCGCACCGGGCCGCTGCTGATCGGCTGCCTCGTCGGCTCGGTCTCGGTGCTGGGCCTTGGCGCGCTGTTTCACCTGCGCGCCCTCGACGACATGCGCATCGCCACCGCCGCCCAGATCGAGGCGCTGGCGGTCTTCACCACGCGGGTCGGCGATCTCGATGCCCAGCTCGAGGCTGTGGCCGCGATGACCGACAACGCCGCGGCGCTGGGAGACGGCGTCGATGCCTGCACGCTGCAACTGCAGGACACGCTCGACGCCCGGCTCGCCGAGATGGCGGTCCAGCTCAACGCCGAGCACGAAACCACGCGCGCCGCCGCCTCGCAGGCGACCACCGCGCTGCTCGACGCGCAGCGCGCGGGCGACGAGGCGACGGTTGCCGCGATCACGGCGGGGGCCTCGGACCTTCAGCTTGCGCTGTCGCGGATGCTGGCCACGGGCCTGCCGTC
>NZ_JASJOE010000143.1 GCF_030163755.1 Roseicyclus amphidinii | reverse complement strand
GGTAGCACATGCCCAGCGCCTGCGGATGCACCCGCGCGGCCCCTGCCCGGCCCGCCGGGCGCACAGCCCGCGCGAGATAGGCCGCGAAGCCATGGGCCACACCCTGCGGGGCGGCGTCACCGGCATTGTCAGCGGTGTCGTCGGGTTGGTCCGCGGGCTGCGGTGCCGCGCGCATCGCGCGGACAGGAGCAGCCACCGGGGCACCCACATCGCGCCCGTCGCTTGCGACGATCTCGATCTGGCCGTTCCACGACCGGGTGGACAGGATCAACGCATCGGGGCCGAGGCGGCGGGCGACATCATCCATCGCCGTCGCGCTGTCAGCGGCGCGCACCGTGATAACGGACATCAGGCTTGGTCTCCTTGCGAGGTGTTACGGGCGGGCTGTTGCGCACCGCCAAGGGTTCCGACGATCTCGATCCGGCGGCTTTCGGGCAGCTCGGACACCGCCAGGACGATGGCGTCCGCGGCATGGCTTTTCAGGAAGCCGGCAAAGAGCCGGCGCAGGCTGGCCGAGACCACCACGATGGGCTGCCGCCCCTGGGCGGCGAGTGTCTCGCCGATCTCGGACAGGCGCTTGAGGATGCGCTCGGACAGCGCGGGGTCGAGCATCAGCCCCGCCCCCTGCGCGGCGCTGCGCACCAGAAGCTCCTCGAGATCGGGGGCCAGCGTGACCAGCGGCAGCGCGTCTTTCAGGGGCACGATCTGTTGCAGCAGCTGGGGCGTCAGCGCGGGGCGCAGCGCCTCGGCGAGGTCCGCGGGCTCGAGCTGTCGACCCGAGAGATCGGCCAGTCCCTCCAGGATGCGCGGCAGGTCGCCCACCGGGATGCGCTCGGCCAGAAGGTGACGCATCACCGAGGTCAGCACGTGCAGCGGCACAAGCTTGGGCACCACCGATTGCACCAGCGTGGGCGCGGTCCGGTCCAGCACGTCGATCAGGCCCTGCACGTCATCGGGGCCAAGCAGCTTGCTGGCATGGGCATAGAGCATCTGGCTCAGATGCGTGGCGATGACGCTGTCGGGCTCGACGACGACATGGTCGTCGGCCTCGGCCTCGGCCTGCTGCTGGGGCAGGATCCAGACCGCATCGAGGCCGAAGGACGGGTCCTTGACGTCGATGCCGCGCAGCTTGCGCATCGAGGTGCCGCCGGGCAGCGCCAGCTTGCGGTCGGGGTGGACGGTGTCCTCGGCCACGATCGCCTGCCCGATGCGGATGCGATAGGCGTTGGCGGCAAGGTTCAGGTCGTCGCGCACCCGCACGGCGGGCACGACGAAGCCCATGGCCTTGGACACCTCGCGCCGGATGCCGGTGATCCGCGACACCAGCGCGCCGCCCTCGGCCTCGTCGATCAGCGGGATCAGGCCATAGCCGATCTGGATCGTGACACGGGCGTAATCGGTGACATCCTCGGTGGTGATGACGGCCGGGCTGTCCGCGGTCTCGCCCGCCGGGGCGGGCAGCGCGGCACGCTGGCCCCGCGCGCC
>NZ_JASJOE010000142.1 GCF_030163755.1 Roseicyclus amphidinii | reverse complement strand
CCGCGCCTGCCGCGATCCGCCCGGCGGCGGCTTCGGCGGCCCGCGTCATGACGGGCGTCAGCGCGTCCACGTTGCGCGCGGCAAAGGCCGGGGCCGCGGCCCGCCGTTGCCAGCGCCAGTGATCGCCCTCGGCCACGAACAGGCTTTCGCCGATGGCCGGGCGCAGGATCGACTTCGTCGCCTCCGACTTGGGATACTCCTCGACCCGCTCCAGCAAGACGCGCCGGATCGCGGTCGGCTCCATCAGCATGTGCCAGCGCTGCGGCCCGGTGCGCCCCGAGAGCACCGGCATCTCGAGGGCGCGCGCCGGGATGATGCCGAGGATGTTGCGCCGCGCCGCGCGGTAGCTGTCCAGCACGCCCATGGGCCGCCGCGGAAGCCGGGCCGCGACGGGCAGGGCAGGGGCGTCTGGCGCGGCGTCGGTCATGAGGGGCGATATAGGTCGGGCCTCGGGCGGCTCAAACAGCCGTCATTTGCGTCCCGGCCGCCCCTGCGCTATCTGGGGTCCAAAGCCATGAAGACCCCGGAGATGCGCATGCTGCCCCGCCTGAACCGCTTCGCGCCGATTGCCCTGCTGGTCGCGCTTGCCGCCTGTGCCGCGCCGGACCCGGCGACGGACGAATTGCCGAGCATGGGCAACTTCCGCCTTGGCCACAACATCGTGGTCGCCGACAACATGCAGCAGGTCCCCCCCTCGCGGGATGCCACGGCGGAGCAATGGGTCACGATCCTGACCTCCGAGATCGACCGGCGCTTCGGCGAGTACGAGGGCGAGCGTCTCTATCACATCGGCATCGCCGTGGATGGCTATGCGCTGGCACCGCCCGGCGTGCCTTTGGTGCTGAACCCGCGGTCGATCCTGGTGCTCTCGGTCAATGTCTGGGACGACGCGCTGGGCCAGAAGCTCCACGAGGAGCCCGAGCAGATCCTCGTGATGGAGGGGGCTTCGGCCGAGACCGCGATCGTCGGATCGGGCTTCACCCGCACCGCCGAGGAACAGATGCAGGTGCTGGCGCGCAATGCCGCGCGGCGCATCCAGCAATGGATGCTCACGAACCCCGAATGGTTCGACGTCGACCCCGATGCGCCGCCGTTCCGCGCCGCGGTCACGGACGCCGATGCGGCAGAGCCGGAGGACGCGGTGGATGCGCCGGAACAGGTCGCCGAAGCCGCCGGGCCGTCCGCTGGCGGGCCCGTCGATCCGGCGGCACCCGACGTTCAGCCGGTTGCGCCTGTCAACTGACGCGGCGGCGACGGGGGCCTGCCGATATCCGCTTGATTTTTCCGCGCGGGCCGACTACCTCGCCCGCGATGTTGAACCGGGCTGCGGGCAGGCTGCTTGCGCGGGCCCCCGAAAGGATGAGGCGCCAGGGCGATGGCAAAGGCAAAGTTTGAACGTAACAAGCCGCACTGCAATATCGGCACGATTGGTCACGTGGACCACGGCAAGACGACGCTGACGGCTGCGATCACGAAGTATTTCGGTGATTTCAAGGCGTATG
>NZ_JASJOE010000141.1 GCF_030163755.1 Roseicyclus amphidinii | reverse complement strand
TGGTGAAGGTTTTCTGATGCGGGTCGCGGCGTAACGGTGGCGTTGATGTGCGACCACGACCCGCGTTGGAAAACCTCCCAAGGAGGAAGCCGCGGGGGTGTTGGACAATCCTATGGGGAAAGTGCGCGGGTGGGCGGGGCGGCGGCTGCGTCATGGATGCGGCTGAAGGTGCGCATGGCGCCTGAGAAGGGCGCAAACTCGGTCGATGATCCCGACGAAGCTGCTGGTTGCGCCGTGATTGTCGCCGTGTGTCGCGCCGAGGAACGATGGACGCATGCGGACTTGGCCGGGTCTGCGAGGCACGGCCGGTGCTGTTTTGTGACGGATGACAGGCGATGTGTCATGCTGCCTGCTCCCTCGGAGGCGCGCGCGACATCGGTGTCTGCCCGCGCCGGAAGATCTCGATGATGCGCATGGGGCCGCCGCAGCAGGGGCATGGCTCGCGCAGGGTGAGCGGGACGATCTCGGTCTGGTGTTCCGGCGCGGCGACCCGGTCAGGCTGCTGGACGCAGAGCAAGGCGCGTGTCTTGGTGATGTTGGCCTTGCGGGCCGAGCTGGCCAGCAGGCCGTAATGCCGGATGCGGTGGAAGCCATCGGGAAGGACGTGGATCAGGAAGCGACGGATGAACTCGGGCGTGGCCAGCCGCATGACCTTTTGCCGGTCGCCGCGCTTGATCTTGTAGTCCTTCCAGCGGAACGCCACGGTGTTGGCATCGGCGCTGACCAGGCGGGCGTTCGAGATCGCTACCCGGTGGGTATAGCGGCTCAGGTAGGCCAGCACGGCCTCTGGCCCGCCGAAGGGCGGCTTGGCATAGACGACCCATTCGGATTTGCGGAACGGGGCGAGCCAGGCGGTGAAGGTGTCAGCATCTGCCAGCTCGGCCAGATCACCGAAGAGGGCCAGCTGACCAGCCCGGTGCAGATCCCTCAGCCCGTCCAGAAACAGGCGCCGGAACAGTCGCGATAGAACCCGCACATGCAGGAAGAACCCGGGGCGGCAGGCAACCCACCTGGTGCCATCCGGCGACAGGCCGCCACCGGGGACGATCATGTGGATGTGCGGGTGATGGGTCAGAGCCGATCCCCAGGTGTGCAGGACGCTGGTGATGCCGACCCGGGCACCGAGGCGCTTGGGGTCGGCCGCGATGGTCATCACCGTCTCGGCCGATGCCCTGAACAACAGACTGTAGACCGCCCGCTTGTTCCAGTAGGCGATCCGGGCAATCTCGGCCGGCAGGGTGAAGACGACGTGGAAGTACTCCACGGGCAGCAGGTCCTCGGCCCGCGCCGCCATCCAGTCGCGCGCCGCCGGTCCCTGACACTTCGGGCAGTGCCGGTTCTTGCAGGAGTTGTAGGCGATATGGTGGTGGCCGCATTTGCCGCAGCCGGCCACATGCCCGCCGAGCGCCTCGGTCCGGCAGGCCTCTATGGCCGACATCGCCTTGAGCTGGTTCAGGCTGACATGCCCCGCATTGGCCTGCCGCCACGCAGGGCCATGGGCACGGAAGATGTCAGCCAGCTCCAGCGATGGT
>NZ_JASJOE010000014.1 GCF_030163755.1 Roseicyclus amphidinii | reverse complement strand
CGCAGGGGGCGCGGGCGGTTCGGAGACCTCGGTCGCGGCCCGATCGGACGCAGCGCGCGCGGCCTCGGGCACCTCGGGCGCGGGCCGCTCGACCCGCACCGCGGGGGCCACGTCGGTCCGCCGCCCCGGCTGAAACCATGTCGTCGAGCAGTTCGAACACTGCACGTCCCGCCCCTCGGGCGGGATCATGCTGTCGGCCACCTCGTAACGCGCACTGCAATTCGGACAGGTCAGCCGCATGTTCCGTCGCTCGCCCCCGTTCGGCCCGGTGCCCCCATATGGGCGCAGTCGGCACTCGTTGAACCAGCGATCTTGTATCAGCGCCCCCCAAGCATTCCAAGGGTTTCGCCGCGCCTGCCGATTGCAACGCCGCGCCATCCGTTGCATGAGGGTCGCGGCAAGCGGCAAGGAGCGCCAACCCGTGATCGACATGCAGGACGTCGCCTATGGCTACGGGGCCGAGCCGATCCTGTCGGATCTGACCCTTCGGCTTGCGCCCGGCTCGTTCCACTTCCTCACCGGGCCATCGGGGGCGGGCAAGACCACGCTGCTGAAACTCTGCTACGCCGAGCTTGTGCCGACCGGCGGGCACGTCTCGATCTTCGGCGAAAACGCCGCCGCGCTCGACCGCGACCGGATCGCGCTGACCCGGCAAAGGATCGGCGTGGTTCACCAGGATTGCGAATTCCTCGACCATCTCACCGTGCGCGAGAACATCGCCCTGCCCCTGATGGTCGCCGGTCGCCACGGCCTCGGGCAAGAGGCCAACCTGACCGAGCTGATCGCATGGGTCGGGCTTGGCGCGCGCGCCGAGGCGCGGCCGCCCGAGCTGTCAGGGGGCGAACGGCAGCGCGCCGCGCTGGCACGCGCCATCATCATGGACCCCGACCTGATCCTTGCGGACGAACCCACCGGCAACGTCGACTGGGAGATGTCGCTGCGCCTGCTGCAGCTGCTGACCGAGCTGAACCGCATGGGAAAGACCGTGCTGATCGCCACCCATGACCTTGCGCTGATCCGCGCCGCCAAGGCGCAGGTGCAGGCCCGCGTGCTGCGCCTTGCGGGCGGGCGTCTCAGCGCAGCGGGGGCCGACCTGTGAGCCTCGTCGGCGACATCATCGCGCTCGTCAGGGGCGAAGCGCAGGCCGACCTCGTGGTGCCTCGCAGCGGGCAGGCCGCGAAGCTCACCGTCGCCGTGTCGGGGGCCATGGCCTTTCTCGCGGTCTTCGCGCTGGCGCTGTCGCTGGCCTCGGGCCGCTTGGCCGACCGCTGGTCGGACGCGCTGGCGCAAAGCTCCACCATCCGCCTCTCGGCCCCCGCCGCCGAGCTCGAGGCGCAGACCTGGACGGTCCTGACCGTGCTCGAACAGACCCCCGGCGTCGACAGCGCCCGCGCCCTGTCCGACGACGAACAGCGCGCACTGCTTGAGCCGTGGTTCGGCCCCGACCTTCCCATCGGCGACCTGCCGGTGCCGCGCCTGATCGAGGTCATCGAAACCTCTGACGGCTACGACGCCGACGGCCTGCGCCAGCGCCTTGCCGCCGAAGCGCCGGGCGCGGTGCTCGACGATCACACCCGCTGGCGCCGCCCGCTGGTCGAGGCCGCCGACCGGCTGCGCCTGCTGGGCTGGCTGGCGCTGTCGCTGATCCTCGCATCGACCGCGGCCATGGTCACGCTGGCGGCCCAGGCCGCGCTGGCCTCGAACGAACAGGTGATCCGCGTCCTGCGCCTCGTGGGCGCGCGCGACAGCTACATCGCCCGCGCCTTCGTGCGCCGCTTCACGCGCCGGGCACTCAGCGGGGCCGCGCTCGGCGCGGGTCTCGGAACCATCGCCATCGCGCTGTTGCCCCGCGCCGCCGCCGATGGCGCGTTTCTCACCGGTCTCGGCTTCACCGGCGCGGGCTGGCTCTGGCCCGCCGCCATCCCGATCCTCGCCGCCGTCACCGCCTTCTGGGCGACCCGCATCGCGGCCTTCCGCACGCTCAAGGGGCTGCGCTGATGCAATATCTCCGCTCGATCCTCTTCATCGGCCAGATGTATGTGGCGATGGTGGTCCTCGCCATCGCCTATTTCCCATGGGCGGTGATGTCGTCCGCGGGCGCTCATGCCGCCTGCCACGCCTATTGCCGCTGGGTGCTGTGGACGCTCGCGTGGATGACCGGCCTCAGGACCGAGGTCCGCGGCACGCCCCCCACCGGCGAGGTGATGATCGCCGCCAAGCACCAGAGCTTTCTCGACATCCTGATGATCTACAACGCCGTCCCCCGCGGCAAGTTCATCATGAAACGCGAGCTGATCTACACCCCGCTCTTCGGCCAGTACGCGCTGCGCGTCGGCTCCGTTCCGGTGAACCGCGGCAAGCGCGGCGCGGCCATCGCCAAGATGCTGGCCGATGTGAAATCGGGCCGCCAGCAGGGCGGCCAGCTGATCATCTACCCGCAGGGCACCCGCGTCGCGCCGGGCGTCGCGCGGCCCTACAAGATCGGCACCGGCGCGCTTTACGAGCAGCTGGGCCAACCCTGCGTTCCGGTGGCCACCAACGTCGGCGTCTTCTGGCCGCGCCACGGCATCCTGCGCAAACCGGGGCTTGGGGTGGTCGAGTTCCTGCCGCCGATCCCGCCGGGCCTGCCGCGCGACGCGTTCATGGCGCGCCTCGAGACCGAGGTCGAAACGGCGTCGGACACCCTCATGGCAGAGGCGGGGTTCCATGCGCATCCTTGAGGACATCGCCGCGCTCGACGCGCTCTACGACGCGCCCGTTCCGGCTTCGCTGACCAAGGTCGCACCGGCCCTGACGCCGCTCTACCGGCAGTGGATCGGGGCCGCGCGCTTCTGCATCCTCTCCACCGTCGGCCCCGAGGGCACCGATGCCAGCCCCCGCGGCGACGACGGCCCGGTGGTGCGCATCGCGGATGACCGCACGATCTGGATGCCCGACTGGCGCGGCAACAACCGCCTCGATGGCCTGCGCAACATCGTCCGCGACGGGCGCGCCTCGCTCCTGTTCATGGTGGCCGGGTCGCTCAACGTCGTCCGCGTCAACGGCCGCGCCGTGCTGACCGACGACCCCGCCGTGACCGGCAGCTTCGAACAGGGCGGCAAACACCCCAAGGTGGTCATCGTCCTGACCGTCGCGGAGGTCTATTTCCAATGCGCCAAGGCGCTGATGCGCTCGGGCCTCTGGACCCGCGGCGACGACAGCGCGGACCTGCCCACGGCAGGCCAGTTCATCAAGGAACGCGACGCCGCGTTCGACGCCGAGGGCTATGACCTGAGCTATCCGACCGAAGCGCCGAAAAGGATGTGGTAGGATGCTCTCCTACCAGCACGCCTACCACGCGGGGAACCTCGCCGATGTCCAGAAACACGCGCTGCTGGCCACGGCCCTCGACTACCTGACCCGCAAGGACAAGCCGCTCTCCTATCTCGAAACCCACGCGGGCCGCGGTCTCTACCGGCTCGACAGCGCCGAGGCGCTGAAAACCGGCGAAGCCGCGCAGGGCATCGCCCGCGTCGCGGACCGGTTCGCGCCCGAGCATCCCTACACGCGCGCCCGCGCCGCCGTCACCGCCGAACACGGCCCCGCGGCCTATCCCGGCTCGCCGCTCTTCGCGGCGGCGCTGCTGCGCCCGATGGACAGCATGACGCTTGCCGAACTGCACCCCGCCGAGGCGTCGGCCCTGCGCGAGGCCCTGCCGCGCCACCGGGCGCAGGTGCTGCGCGAAGACGGGCTCGCCATGGCGCTCTCGCGCACCCCGCCCGAGCCGAAACGCGGCCTGATGCTGATCGACCCGAGCTACGAGGTGAAGACCGACTACGACCGCCTGCCCGGCATCGTGCAGAAGCTTCATGCCAAGTGGAACGTGGGTATCGTGATGCTCTGGTATCCCGTCCTGACCAACGGCGCGCAAACCGCCATGGTCACGGCCCTGCGCGATGCCTTCCCCGACGCCCTGTCGCACGAGGTCCGCTTCCCCCCCGCGCGCCCCGGCCACGGCATGATCGGCTCGGGGCTCTTCGTGGTGAACCCGCCCTATGGCCTGGCGGACGAGGCCCGTCGCCTCACCGATCTCTTCGAACGGCGCTGATCCCCTTCATCTTCCCCCAAATACGGCCTTTTGGAGCAACGCCGCCCCTCGCCACAGGTCCGGCCCCGGCGCGCGGCCCGACACCCGCCCTGAGGCAGCGACGGCCCTAGACCGTCCCCAGCGCCGCCAGCGACACATCCGCCACGTGGTCCCGCCCATAGGCGACCAGCCCGACCGAGCGCACCTCCTCGGGCCTGACCGCGCCCGCCATCATCCGCCCCGACGCCACGAAGCCCGACAGCGGCAGCACCACCTCGGCCCAGTCCGGCCCGGTCTCGAACCCCTGTTGGTAATACTGCCACGGCAGCCGCGTCCGCGCCGTACGCAGATGCACGAAATACCGCTCGCCATTGCCGCGCACCCGCAGCCTGAGCGCCGTCGCCCCCGCCGGCAACCCGCCCGGCATCTCCGTCCGCGCCTGTATGAAGCCGCCGCGATTGGCCGTCGACACGCGGCCCGTCAGGCGCAGCGCGCCCCCCTCCAGCCGCGCCTGCCCCTCCGAGACACCGCCCATGACCGTATCGGCAAGATAGCTCCAGTCGAAACCGGTGGCGGGCGTCATCGCCGCTCCCCCTCCCTGTGCCTGCACGGGGCGGACCGAGAGCATGGCAAGGCCCGCCCCCAGCAGGCCCCGCCGGGTGATCACGCCGCCAGGCCCTTGGACCCCATGTCGAGATACTTGCGCCGCCGCCCCGCGATCAACTGCGCGCGATCCGCGCCCTTCAGCTGCGCCAGCATCGAGGAGATCGACCGCCCCACCCCCGCGATCACCGCCTCGCGGTCACGCTGCGCGCCGCCCAGCGGCTCCTTGATGACCACGTCGCAGACGCCCAGCTTGTGCAGGTCCTGCGCGGTCAGGCGCAGCGCCTCGGCAGCCTCGCGCATCTTCTCGGCGTCCTTCCACAGGATCGAGGCGCAGCCCTCGGGCGAGATGACCGAGTAGATCGAATGCTCCAGCATCGCCAGCCGGTCCGCCGTGGCAAAGGCGACCGCCCCGCCCGATCCGCCCTCGCCGATGATGATCGAGATCAGCGGCACGCCGATCTGCAGGCATTTCTCGGTCGAGCGCGCGATGGCCTCGGATTGACCGCGCTCCTCCGCGCCCTTGCCGGGATAGGCGCCGGGCGTGTCCACCAGCGTGATCACCGGCAGGCCGAAGCGGTCGGCCATGTCCATCAGCCGCACCGCCTTGCGGTAGCCCTCGGGGCGGGCCATGCCGAAATTGCGCTCGATCCGGGTCTTGGTGTCATGGCCCTTCTCGTGGCCGATCACCATGACGGGCGTGTCCTCGAACCGGGCGAGGCCGCCCATCACGGCGTGGTCGTCGGCGAAATTCCGGTCACCGGCCAGCGGCGTGTATTCCGTGAACAGCGCCTGGATGTAATCGCGGCAATGCGGCCGGTTGGGGTGGCGGGCGACCTGGCATTTCCGCCAGGGCGTCAGCTCCTTGTAGAGGTCGCGGAGCATGTCCGCGGCCTTCTTGTCGAGCGCCGCGGCCTCGGCCTCGACGTCCATTTCCTCGTTGCGCCGGGCCAGCGCGCGCAGCTCTTCGGCCTTGCCTTCGATCTCGGCAAGCGGTTTCTCGAAATCGAGATAGGTCGTCATGGTCGTCTCCGTGGCCGCGCCCTGCTGTGGGTATATGACCGCGCGCCGCCACGGATGCAACGTTTGCAGCACGGGGCGCGCGGCAGCGCCGCGCAGGCCTCTATCGAAAGATGGAATTGCAACTTTCGATATGCTAAGCGGTCAGGCAAGTCGAGCCGTATCGGAGTGTTCCATGCCCCAGCTGAAACCCCTCGCCCTGTGCCTTGCACTGGCCGCCCCCCTCGCCACGCCCGCCCTGGCCGATCCGACCGTCGGCATCGGCCTCAACATCGTCTTCGGCGGCAGCCAGGGCGCCGATGTCGGCGTCGGCCTGCGCGTCTTTTCCGACAACCGCCGGGATGAGGTCGCGGGCACCCTCGGCCTCGATTACATGTTCTCCACCAACAGCTTCCGCGGCAGCCTCGGCGCGGCCTACATGTTCGACAACGGCTTTGTCGGCGGCGATGTCGGCTTCGACTTCGGCAGCGGCACGGTCGGCTTCGGCGTCAGCGGCGGTGTGGCCAACACCGAGGACCCCGCGCCGGTCACACCGCCGCAGCAGGAGCAGCCCGTGCAAGGCGAGACACCGCTGTTCATCGGGGGACCGGGGGACGGTTGACCCTCCAGCGGCGGGGCCTTACCCCGCCGCGATCATCTCGGCCTGTTTCACGATCACCTCGGCCTGCTTGATCGAGGCGATGTCCACCAGCCGCCCCTTGTAGACGGTCGCGCCAGCGCCCTCGGCCTTGGCCTTCTCCATCGCGGCAAGGATCTCGCGCGCCTCGGCCACGGCCTCGTCCGAGGGGGTGAAGACCTCGTTGGCCAGCGCCACCTGCTTGGGGTGGATCGCCCATTTGCCGACCATCCCCAGCGTGGCCGAGCGCCGCGCCTGCGCGCGGAACCCCTCGTCATCCGAGAAATCGCCGAACGGCCCGTCCACCGGCAGCACCCCATGCGTGCGGCAGGCCGCGACGATGGCCGCCTGCGCCCAATGCCAGGGGTCCGACCAGTATTTCGCACCGTCACGGTGCATGTAGTAATTCTCCTGCGTGCCCCCGATACCCGTGGTCTGCATCCCCATCGAGGCCGCGAAATCCGCCGCCCCCAGGCTCATCGCCTGCAGCCGCGGCGACGCGGCGGCGATCTCCTCGACATGGGCGATGCCCGCGGCGCTTTCGATGATCACCTCGAAGGCGATGGGCTTGGTGCGCCCCATCGCCATCTCGATGGAACTGACCAGCGCGTCGACCGCGTAGATATCGCCCGCGTTGCCGACCTTTGGGATCATGATCTGGTCCAGCCGATCCGACGCCTGCTCCAGCAAATCGACCACGTCACGATACCAATACGGGCTGTCCAGCCCGTTGATCCGGACACTCAGCGTCTTCTTGCCCCAATCCACGTCGCCGATCGCCTGGATGATGTTCTTCCGCGCCTGCGCCTTGTCGTCGGGCGCGACCGAATCCTCGAGGTCGAGGTTGATCACATCCGCCTCGCTCGCGGCCATCTTCTCGAAGATCGCGGGCCGCGAGCCGGGGCCGAACAGCTGGCAACGGTTCGGGCGGGCGACGGGCTGGGGCTGGATGCGAAAGCTCATGGGCGGGATCTCCGATGCGCAAGGATGTTTCGTCTCTCTCACCCCAGCGGATAGGATATTGCGCCGCGGCATGCAAGTGCCGCAGCGCGGCATGGCGTGGGCGCTGCCGCCCGCACCCTACTGGAGATCGGAAAACGCCCGTGCCATCCGCGCCACGGCATCCTCGATCACCGCCCGCGGGGCGGCGATGTTGAACCGCAGGAAACTGTCGCCCCCCGTGCCGAAACTCGGCCCGTGGTTGGCCGCGATCTTCGCGCCCTGCTCGACCCGCGCGGTGAACTCCTCCCGCGTCATGCCGGTGCCCGAGAAATCCACCCAGGCCAGGTAGGTCGACTGCAACGGCATCGACCGCAGGCCGGGAATGGCGTTGATCCCCGCGTCGAAAATGCGCGCATTCTCGGCCAGGTAGGCGCAAAGCGCATCCACCCATGCCGCCCCCTCGGGCGAATAGGCCGCCGTCACCATGTGCAGCCCGAAGGAATTGGGCGACATCCCCAGCGCCATCATCCGCGCCCCGAACCGCGCGCGCAGGTCCGCGTCGGGGATGATCACGTTGCCCACATGCGCGCCCGCGATGTTGAAGGTCTTGGTCGCCGCCGTCATCATCACCAGCCGGTCGGCGATCCCCTCGATCAGCGCCATCGGCGTGTGCGCCTGCCCCGGCATCACGAGATCGTGGTGGATCTCGTCCGAAACGATCAGCAGGTCATGCCGCCGCGCGAACTCCGCCACCCCCTCCAGCTCGGCACGGGTCCAGACGCGGCCGCCGGGATTATGCGGCGAACACAGGACCAGCATCCTTTCATGCCCCTGCATCTGCGCATCCCAGGCGTCGAAATCGAGCGTGTAGCGCCCATCGACCACCGGCATCTCGCACTCCACTAGGTCGCGGTTCGAGGCGCGGATCACCTTGGCGAAGGCATGGTAGACCGGCGTGAACAGCACCACGCCATCGCCCTCCTGCGTGAAGGCGTCGAGGCACATCGACGTCCCGTTCACCAACCCGTGCGTGGTGAAGATCCAGTCCGGCTCCACCCGCCAGCCGTGCCGGTTCTCCATCCACCAGCAGATCGCCGCCTTGTAGGCGCTGTCATCGCCGAAATAGCCGTAGACCCCGTGATCGGCCATCGCCTGCACCGCGTCCTGCACGCAGGCGGGCGGGCGGAACTCCATGTCGGCCACCCACATGGCGATCCCGTCCTCGGGGCTGACGCCGTAGAGGGCCTGCATCGCGTCCCATTTCACGCAATGGGTTCCGCGGCGGTCGATGATCTCGTCAAAGGACATGAAGGCTCTCCGGGTGGTGGCTGTGCCCGCACCCTAGCCGCGCAGGCGTCAGCCGCAAGACCCGCGGGCGGCGGGTCGCTTTGAGACCCGCAAGGGACGTGCTAGCCTTCTCCCGTTCAGTGCCACGGTGCCCCGGGGGGCCGACATGGACCGGATCAGTTCCCATTCCGTCGACCCCCGCCGCCTGCTGTGGCCGGCCGGGCTCGTGATGCCCATGGTCGTGCCCGCCTGCCTCGGCGCCCTCGCGCTCGGCGCACCGACATGGGCCGTCGCGCTCACCCCGCTTGTCCTCCTGTTCGGGGTCTGCACCGCGCTCGACCATCTCTTCGGGCGCGATCACCGCAATGTCTCGCTCGAGACCGCGATGGACCTCGAGGGCGACCCCTATTACCGCACCCTGCTGTTCGTGGTGACGGGGCTTTTCGTGCTGTCGCTCCTGCTGGCCTGCCGGATCGTGGCCTCGGGCGTGTTCGGCCCGGTCCAGATCATCCTCTTCGGCTGGGGCCTCGGCCTGATCCACGCGCCGCTGGTCTTGATCGGTCACGAGCTGGGCCACGCGAGATCGACACGGGACCGCCGCCTTGCGCGTGTCGCCCTGGGGCTCATCGCCTACGGGCATTTCTCCATCGAGCACAACGCCGGGCACCACGTCCATGTCGCCACGCCCCGCGACCCGGCCTCGGCCCGCTACGGCGAAAGCATCTACCGGTTCGCCCGGCGCGAGATCCCCGGCGTGTTTCTGGGCGCGCTGAGAGCCGGGCGCGCGCGGCTGGTGCGCAAGGGCGCGGGGGTCTGGCACTGGCGCAACACGATCCTGCAAGGCTGGGTGGTCACGGCGCTTATGGCGGGCACCGTGACCCTTGCCTTCGGCCCGGTGGCGCTGGGGTTCTACGCGCTGCTCTGCGCGTCGGTCTGGTTCACCATCTCCATGGCCAACTACACCGCGCATTACGGCATCGCCCGCCGCAGGATCGACGGCCGGCGCGAACCCTGCCGCCCAGAGCATTCTTGGAACTCCAGCTTCTTCTTCCCGAACCTCCTGTTCTTCAACCTGCAGCGCCATTCCGATCACCACACCAACGCGCAGAAACCGTTCCAGACCCTCAACGACGTGGACGGCGCGCCGGAACTGCCCTCGGGCTATCCCGGCGTCTTCGCGCTGATGCTGGTGCCGCCGCTGTGGTATGCCGTCATCCATCCGATCCTGATGCAGGCGCTCGACAGCGACGAGAGCCGGCTGAACACCGGGCGGCAGGCCTGAACCACGGCCGCGCCCACCCGGCGCGGCGTATGCACGGGGTGTGTACGGGGTGTGTACGGATGTCACACGCCCGCCATCGCCGGGCAAGGACCGCAGGAATGTTGCAGCCGATGGGCGCTTGTCCTACATCCACGCCATGAAGCGCCCGATCCTCATCCACCCCGACCCGCGGCTGAAAAAGACCGCGCCGCCGATCGCCGACATCACCGACGATCTGCGCGCGCTGGCCGATGACATGCTGGAAACCATGTATGCCGCGCCGGGCATCGGGCTGGCCGCGCCGCAGATCGGCATCGACACGCGGCTGATCGTCATGGACTGCGTGAAAGAGGAAGGGGCCGCCCCCCGCCCGCTCGCCATGTTCAACCCCGAGGTCATCGCCGAGTCCGACACGCGCAATGTCTACGAGGAA
Source organism: Roseicyclus amphidinii (assembly GCF_030163755.1). Taxonomy (GTDB): domain Bacteria; phylum Pseudomonadota; class Alphaproteobacteria; order Rhodobacterales; family Rhodobacteraceae; genus Roseicyclus; species Roseicyclus amphidinii. The sequence continues at coordinate 61,818 of NZ_JASJOE010000014.1, read as the reverse complement.
GGTTGTCTTTCGATTCCGGACATTTACGCCGAAGTCGAGCGCCCCGCCGAGGTGACGGTGCGCTGGATCGACCCCAGCGGCGCCGCGCGTGAAGAGACCTTTGACGGTCTCTGGGCGACCTGCGTCCAGCACGAGATCGACCACCTCGACGGCACGCTCTTCATCGACTATCTCAAGCCGCTCAAGCGCCAGCTGATCACCCGCAAGATGGTCAAGCTGAAGAAGGACCGCGCGCGGGAAAAGGCGTGAGCGGAACGCGTCGCCCCTTCGTCATGTGGCCCGACCGCCGGTTGCGGACACCTGCCGCGGATGTGCCTGCAATCACTGAAGAAATCCGGGCCACCTGGGCCGACATGATCGAGACGATGGACGCCATGCCGGGCGTCGGCCTCGCCGCGCCGCAAATCGGCGTGATGCTTCGCCTCGCCGTCGTCGACGCCTCCGATGAGCGCGGCCGCGCGATCCGCATGGCCAACCCCGAGGTCATCGCCGCCTCGGACGAGGTGAACGACCACGACGAAGCCAGCCCCAACCTGCCCGGCGTCTGGGCCAAGGTAACGCGGCCCGCCCGCGTGACCGTCGCCTTCACCGACCACCACGGCATTCGCGTCCGGCAGGAGTTCACGGGGCTTTGGGCGACCAGCGTGCAGCACCAGATCGACCACCTGGCGGGCCGGATGTATTTCGACCGCCTGTCCAAGACCAAGCGCGACATGCTCCTGAAGCGCGCCGCCAAGGGGGGCCGCTGATGCGCATCGTCTTCATGGGCACGCCCGAGTTCTCGGTCCCCGTCCTCGACGCGCTGATCGCGGCGGGCCACGAGATCGCCGCCGTCTACAGCCAGCCGCCCCGCCCCGCGGGCCGCGGCAAGAAGGACCGGCCCAGCCCCGTCCACGCCCGCGCCGAGGCCCTTGGGCTGACGGTGCGGCACCCCAAAACCCTGCGCGATATCAACGCACAAGCCGAGTTCGCCGCGCTGAACGCCGATGTCGCCGTCGTCGTGGCCTACGGGCTGATCCTGCCGCAGCCCGTGCTGGACGCGCCCGCGCGCGGCTGCCTGAACATCCACGCGAGCCTCCTGCCGCGCTGGCGGGGCGCGGCCCCGATCCAGCGCGCGATCATGGCGGGCGACGCGGAAACCGGCGTCTGCATCATGCAGATGGAGGCGGGCCTCGATACCGGGCCGGTGCTGCTCCGCCGCGCGATCCCCATCGGGGCGGAGGAAACGGCGGGCGAGCTGCACGACCGCCTCTCCACGCTGGGGGCCGAGGCGATCACCGAGGCGCTGGCGACGCTCGACCGCCTGACGCCCGAGACACAGCCCGACGCGGGCGTGACCTATGCCGAGAAGATCGACAAGGCCGAGGCGCGGGTGGACTGGACCGCGCCTGCACCCCATATCGACAGGCAGATCCGCGGCCTGTCGCCCTTTCCCGGTGCCTGGACGCTGATCGGCGGCAAGCGGGTCAAGCTGATCCGCTCGCGCATGGCAGACGGAAGCGGCCCGCCCGGCGAAGTGCTGGACGGGCTGACGATCGCCTGCGGGCAAGGCGCGGTGGAGATCACCGAGTTGCAGCCCGAGGGCAAGCCGCGCATGGCGGCGGAGGCGTATTTGCGGGGCGCGCGCATCGCGCCGGGTGTGGTGTTGGGGGTTGAGCCATGATCCTGTTCTCGTTCTTCGGCTCGTTGATGATCGCGGGCATCGTGGCGGTGCTGTTCGAGAAATGGGGCTGGACGCACAACGGCATCCTGCCCTCTGTCCTGATCGCCTTCGGCGCAGTGTTGGCGCTGTTCTTCCTGCGCGCGCTCTTCGGGCTGACGCTTGGCTCACCGGGGCTGGACGCCATCATCGGCTCGGCCGCGGCGCTGATCCTGATCCCCACGGAATACGCCAACCGCCGCCGCACGCGGAACGACCGCCGCCGCTGACCCGTCAGCTGATCTTGCGGCGCGAGACCGGGCCGACCTCGGGCCGCAGCGCCTCTGCGGCGTCGGGCAGCGCCTCGATCACGACATAGGCCTGCGCCCAGGGGTGATCGTCGGTCAGGCTGACATGGATGACCGAGCTGTGGCCCTCGGGCGTCATCTGGTCGAGCCGCTCCTTCGCCCAGCCCGTCACATGCATCACCGGCTGCCCCGACGGCAGGTTCGTGACCGCCATGTCCTTCCACGCGATACCCATGCGCAGGCCCGTGCCAAGCGCCTTGGAGCAGGCCTCCTTCGCGGCCCATCGCTTCGCATAGACCGAGGCGGGGTCTTTCATCCGCTCGGCGCGGTTCTGTTCCGTCACGGTAAAGACGCGGTCGCGGAAACGGTCGCCGAACCGGTCCAGCGCGCGCTGGATGCGCTCGATATTCGCAAGATCGGTGCCGATGCCGAGGATCATTTGACGCTCACCACCCCGGTGGCCTGGTTGATGGTGATCTCGACCGCCGGGATGGGCTGGCGGCCATCCGGGAAGCGGACGGGAACCCGCACTGTCAGGCCCCGCGAGGGATCATAACCGGCGGTGGCATCCATGATCAGCGCCTCGGCGAAATAGGGGCCGGCGGCCCCGTCGTAGACCACGGCGGAACAGGCCCGGAACGGGTAGGGGTCGCCCGGCACCGGATGCAGGACACCGATCACCGCGCCCGCCGCCATGGTGGGGGCGACATAGGCCTCGAACAGGCGGATCGCGCCTTCGGCGTAGGACCGGCTGTACGCCTCCCATGGTTCGGACACCATCGTCACGTCGATCAGCCCCTCGCAGGGCACGACCTGTTGGGCTGCGACCGGGGCGGCGAAAAGAGCCATGGCGACGGCCGATGCTGGCAGAAGGTTGCGCAAGACGAGGCTCCGGTGTTGCAGGCTTGGATGGCAGGCGCAGAGTTGCGCAAGTCCGGCGACTTCGCAATCTCTGCGCGCAGGGAAATCGCGCGGCGGGCGCGGGCGTGTCAGCCGCGGGCGGCGTCCATCGCCTCGCGCATCCGGGCGATGGCACGGGGCAGCCCGACAAAGACCGCCTCGCCGATCAGGAAGTGACCGATGTTCAGCTCGGCCACCTCGGGCAGGGCGGCGACGGGGCCGACCGTGTCGTAGCACAGGCCATGGCCCATATGCACCTCGAGCCCGAGATCGGCGGCGCGCCTGGCCCCGTCGATCAGGCGCTGCAGCTCGGCGTCGCGGGCGGCGACATCGCCTTCGGCATGGAAGTCGCAATAAGCGCCGGTGTGCAGCTCGATCACCGGTGCGCCGATGCGCGCGGCGGCCGCGATCTGCGCCGGGTCGGCGGCGATGAACAGCGACACCCGGATGCCCGCGTCCCGAAGCGGCGCGATATAGGCGTCTAGTCGCGCCTCGTCGCCCGCCACCTCCAGCCCGCCCTCGGTCGTGCGCTCTTCGCGGCGCTCGGGCACGATGCAGGCGGCGTGCGGCTTATGGGCCAGCGCGATGCGCTGCATCTCGTCGGTGGCGGCCATCTCGAAATTCAGCGGGATGGTGATCGCGGCCATGATCGCGTCGATATCCGCGTCGCGGATGTGGCGGCGGTCTTCGCGCAAATGCGCGGTGATGCCGTCCGCCCCGGCCTCCTCGGCGACGCGCGCGGCGCGCACCGGATCGGGCAGCGCGCCGCCGCGCGCGTTCCTGAGTGTCGCCACGTGGTCGATGTTCACGCCAAGGCGCAGTCGGTCTGCCATGTGACCCTCCGTTGATCCGTTGTCGTCAAGCCTAGCGGTCCGCCGCCGCCGCGCCAGCCTGTTCGCGCAGCTTTTCCATCTTCTTTCGCAATCTGGCAGATCGCCGTTTCTGATAGGCCCGGATCACCGGCACCGACAGGTAGTAGCAGACCACCCCGCAGATCACGCCGGGGATGATCGAGCCGACCATCCAGGGAAAGAACACGTCGTCGTAGAAGCGGTGCAACTCTTCCCAATGGGCGGTCTCGGGCGTGAAGATGGCGATGAAGTTGTGCCACAGGTCGCCCGCCGCCGCGCCGAACTTGGCGAAGATCGAATCGTTGAGCTCCCCGCGCATCGTGCTGCCCAGCATCCAGTGCCCGGTCTGCAGCGAGATGAAGGCGATGGGCACATAGGTCAGCGGATTGCCGAGGAACGTGGCCAGCAGCGCCGCGAGGATCGAGCCGCGCATCACCTTGGCCAGCAGGGCGGCCACGAAGAAATGCAGCCCGAAGAAGGGGGTGAAGATCGTGAAGGCCCCGGCAAAGACGCCACGCGCGATCTGCTCGGGCGTGCCCGGAAGGCGGTGCATGCGGTGCTTGACGTAGTGAAAGGCACGCACCCAGCCGCCGCGCGGCCAGAACGCCTCGGCGACGATGCGCAGAACACCTCGGGCGTCGCGGCGCTTGAAGACCACGCTCTGCCTGCCTTTCCCTTCCCGCCCGTTCCCGCCTCGTCACGGGTCGGGGCCATTTTGTCCCGCAGCCAGTGCCCTCAGGGCCGCCGGTCGAGATCCCGGGAGCGCTGAATGCCGGCCACGTCGCTGTCGAGATCCACCGCCATCATGACCGCATGGAGGTGCTCGGCGTTGCGCACATCCACATCGATCAGCAGACGGAAGAAATCCGGTTTCCGGTCGATGAAATGCAGATCCGAGATATTGGCGTTCTGCTCGCCGATCAATGTGCATATGCGTCCCAGCACGCCATGCTGGTTCGAGATCGTCACGTCGATGGTCACGTTATGCACCGGTGCGTGGCGCCCCTCGGTCCAGTGCAGGTCGATCCAGCGCTCGGGCTCGTCATCGAAGGCGGCCAGCGCCGGGCAGTCGATGGCGTGCAGCAGCGGCCCCTTGCCGGGATAGGTGATGCCCACGATCCGCTCGCCCGGAACCGGCTGGCAGCATTGCGCGCGCCGGGTCTGCGCGCCGGGCGGAAGGCCGATGACGGCGCGCACGGCCTCGACATCCGCGGTTTCGCTGCGCCCGGCCAGCTCGGGGTAAAGCCGCGCCACGACCGACCGCGCCGACAGCTCGGCCGAGCCGATGCGCGCCAGCATGTCGTCGCCGTCCTTCAGCCCGATGGCCCGCGCCGCGGTATCGAGCGCCTTGTCTTTCGCCTTCTTTCCGACCTGCTCGAAGGCCACGCGCGCCAGCTCGCGGCCCAGCTTGATGTAGCGCTCGCGGTCCTCCTCGCGCAGCATCCGGCGGATCGCGGCCTTGGCGCGGCCGGTCACGACGATGTCGATCCAGCTGGCCTGCGGGGTCTGCCCCTCGGCGGTGATGATCTCGACCGACTGGCCGTTCTTCAGCCGCGTCCACAGCGGCACGCGCAGCCCGTCCACCTTGGCGCCGACGCAGCTGTGCCCGATCCGCGTGTGGATCGAATAGGCGAAGTCGATGGGCGTCGCACCCTTGGGCAGCTGGATCACGTCGCCCTTGGGCGTGAAGCAGAACACCTGGTCGGAATACATCTCGAGCTTCACATGCTCGAGGAACTCGTCGTGATCCTCGGCGTTCTCGAAGCGCTCGGTCAGCCCCTCGAGCCACTTCGCCGGGTCGACGGCAAAGGGGTTCTCGGTGCGCACGCCATCGCGGTAGGACCAATGCGCGGCCACGCCGCTTTCGGCGACGTCATGCATCTGGCGGGTGCGGATCTGAACCTCGACCCGCTTGCCGTCGCGGCCCGACACGGTGGTGTGGATCGAGCGATAGCCGTTCGATTTCGGCTGGCTGATGTAATCCTTGAACCGCCCCGGCACTGCGCGCCACCGCTGGTGGATCGCGCCCAGCACACGGTAGCAGTCATCCTCGGTCTCGGTCAGCACGCGGAAGCCGTAGATGTCGGAGAGCCGCGAAAAGGCGAGGTCTTTCTCCTGCATCTTGCGCCAGATCGAGAAGGGCTTTTTCGCACGGCCAAAGACGTTGCCCTTCACGCCGTGCCGTTCCATCACGGCCTCGATATCCTCGGTGATGCGCGGGATGACATCGCCGGTTTCCTTCTGCAGCGTCACGAAGCGCCGCATGATCGAGGTGCGCGCCTCGGCGTTCAGCACGCGGAAGGACAGATCCTCCAGCTCTTCGCGCATCCATTGCATGCCCATCCGGCCGGCAAGCGGCGCGTAGATGTCCATCGTCTCATGCGCCTTCTTGGCCTGCTTCTCGGGCGGCATGTGGCGGATGGTGCGCATGTTGTGCAGCCGGTCGGCCAGCTTCACGAGGATCACGCGCAAGTCCTTGGACATCGCCATCAGGAGCTTGCGGAAATTCTCGGCCTGCTTCGATTCGCGGCTGGAGAGCTCGAGGTTGGTCAGCTTGGTGACACCGTCCACCAGCTCGGCCACGTCGGTGCCGAACAGCTCGGCCACCTCGGTGTAGGTGCCCTTGGTGTCCTCGATGGTGTCATGCAGCAGCGCGGTGGCGATGGTCGCGTCGTCCAGCCGCTGCTCGGTCAGGATCGCGGCGACCGCGACGGGATGCGTGAAATAGGGCTCGCCCGAGTGGCGCTTCTGCCCCTCGTGCATGCGCTGCGCATAGGCATAGGCGCCCCTAAGGAGCGCCTCGTTGGTCTTGGGGTTGTAGTTGCGGACAAGGGACAGAAGGTCGTCGGCGTCGATCATTCCCGTTTCAACCGTCTGTCCCGAGGGGCCCTTACTTCTGGCCCTGCGCTTCCATCAGAGCGCGCAGCATCTGCTCTTCGCTCATGTCGTCCTGCGCAGGCCGATCAGCCTCCACGCCCTGCAGAAGCGCCATGGCGTCTTCCTCGGGTTCGTCGATCTCGATCTGGGTCTGGTGGCTTTCGATCAGACGTTCGCGCAGATCGTTTGCCCCCTGCGTTTCCTCGGCAATCTCGCGCAGGGCAACGACGGGGTTCTTGTCGTTGTCACGGTCAAGGGTCAGCGGCGAGCCGGACGAGATCTCGCGCGCCCGGTGGGCGGCGAGCATGACCAGTTCGAACCGGTTCGGAACCTTGTCGACGCAATCTTCAACGGTGACGCGGGCCATCTGCGGGCACCTCCAACCTTTGCACGGGAGCGGTAGAAAGGCATCGTTTACGCGCCAAACCCCGGAATGACAAGGGTCAAGACAGCGACGAGGCGGGTGTTTCGCCCATCCGCGCCGCCTCTATCGGGCGGATTTCCGCGCGTTCCGCGGCGGGCCGGTCGGCCAGCATCCGCCGCACGTCGCGCCCGGTGACCGGGTGTCGCCAGTCCGGCGCGACATCGGCCAGCGGCACCAGCACGAAGCTCCGCTCGGCCAGCCGGGGATGGGGCAGGATCAGCTCGCCGGGCGCCTCGACGGCCGCGCGCTCGGGCGGCAGGGCGGCCCAGCGTGCGTGGGTGGCGGCATCGGGCAGGACGCGCGCGCCGAGCGCGATCAGGTCGAGATCCATCATCCGCGCCTCCCAACGGGCATTGCGGGTCCGGCCGAAATCGGCCTCGATCCCGTGCAGAAGCGCCAGCAGCGCCTCGGGCGTGCCGTCCCAGTCCAGCGCGACGGCCGCGTTCACGAAATCCGGCCCGCTTCCCGCCGGGAAGGCTGGCGTGCGGTAGAGGCGGCTTGCCCGCAGGGGCCTGTCGCTGCGCGCGGCCAGCGCCGTGATGGCGGCTGCGACCGCGGCCTCGGGCGACCGCCCGTCACCGGGCAGGTTCGCGCCCAGGGCGATGAGGGCAGTCGCTGCCGGCTTGTCCATATCGGATGATTGCATCCGCTCTTCAATTCATTAAGTTATGCCGGTCTGGCCGTGATCGTAGATAGCTTCACTCCCTATCACCAACGCGTTCGCATTCCAGCATTATGACGGGATCTTTTGCCATGTTTTACCGCGACGAACGGTTGGCGTTGTTCATAGACGGCTCCAATCTCTACGCTGCAGCCAAGGCGCTGCAGTTCGACATCGACTACAAGCTTCTTCGACAGGAGTTCATGCAAAGAGGCAAGCTCTTGCGCGCCTTCTACTACACGGCCCTGCTCGAGAACGACGACTATTCGCCGATCCGGCCGCTGGTCGACTGGCTCCATTACAACGGCTTCACCATGGTGACGAAGCCCGCGAAGGAGTTCACCGACAGCCAGGGACGGCGCAAGATAAAGGGCAACATGGACATCGAACTGACGGTCGATGCCATGGAGACGGCGGCCCATGTCGATCACATCGTCCTGTTTTCCGGCGACGGCGACTTCAAGCCGCTGGTCGAGGCGCTTCAGCGCAAGGGGTGCCGGGTGTCGGTGGTGTCCACCATACGCAGCCAACCGCCGATGATCGCCGACGACCTGCGCCGCCAGGCCGACAACTTCATCGAGCTCGACGAGCTGCGCGAAGTGATCGGCCGCCCCCCGCGCGAGCCCCGCGAGGAACGCGCGCGCCACGACGCCGACGCCGCGGACTGATCCACGGCCAACCCACGTGGTGCGGGCATCGGCACGTTGCCCCACCCATCCCGGCGCAGGGATGCCGGGGTGCAGGTCGGTGCGCCCGGACGCTCAGTCGGCGGCCGACCGCGCGAACACCGAGACCTGGAAGGCCTGTCGCCGCCCCATCGGGGTGACATGGACAAGGCGCTGCGCCTCTAGCGGGGCGAAGACACCGGGCGCGGCCCGCTGCAGCCGGGCGGCCAGCGCCTCGGGCGAATAGCGTTGCACCGGCAGGTTCGAGCACCGCTCGGGCCCGTCCTCGGCGAAGCTGGCGATGATGGCATGGCCGCCGGGGGTCACGGCCCGGCGCATCACGTCGACATAGGCGTCCTGGCCCGCGGGATCGGTCAGGAAATGGAACACCGCCCGGTCATGCCAGAGGCCGTAGGCCCGGTCGGGCACCCAGCGCGTGACATCGCCCGCCACCCAGCGCACCCGCGACGCGGCCGCGCCAAGGCGTGTCTTGCTCAGCTCCAACGCCGCCGGTGACAGGTCGAGCACGGTGACGGCCTCGAACCCCTCGGCCAGAAGCGCATCGGGCAGGTGCGAGGCACCGCCGCCCACGTCGATGATGGGCGCGTCCTTCGCCCCGTAGCTGCGGATCAAGGCCAGCGAGACCTCGGGCACCTCCTCGAACCAGGTCAGCGCCTCGGGCGCACGGCCAGTGTAAACGGCATCCCAGTGGTCCTCAGCACCCGCCACGCGCCCCTCACTCCAACGCCGACATGGCGTTCATCTGGTCATGCGCCGCGATCACCTCGGCGGGCCAGGTCGACTTGATGAAGCTCAGGACCGCGATGATCTGGTCCTCGGTCATCACGTCGCCGAAGCCGGGCATGTCGCTCTCGTAGCCGCGCCCGACCACCGCCGCGGTGCCGCGCGTGGTGATGTCGATCAACAGCGCATCGGCATGGTGCCAGGTGTGGCCGGTCACATCATGCGGCGGCGCGGGAAGTCGACCGGCGGCGTTCCGCTCGCGCCAGTTCGGCTGCCCCTCGAGCTCGGCCCCGTGGCAGGAGGCGCAGAACCGGTCATACAGCTCCGCCCCCTCGGCCACGACCTGCGGGTCCTGCCAGCGCAGGATCTGCCCCGGTGCCTCGGTCGCAGCGGCGGGCCACAGCACCACGCCCAGCCCGATCAGCGCCACACCCCCGGCCAGCCCCATCATCACATCGCGTCGCATCCCGTCACACTCCCCATCGCGGTCCTGCGCGATATCTCGCAGCTTCCCCCTACGGGAAGGCAACCCCCGAGGCTGGACGCATCGCGCGTTTCACCTTACCTCTGGTGTAAACCAGATCGGACACTCCCGCCGCCCGAGGCCCCCATGACAGACGCGACCAAGCCGCCCCTCACCATCCACCTCGCCGCGCCCCGCGGCTTTTGCGCGGGCGTGGACCGGGCGATCAAGATCGTCGAGATGGCGCTCGGGAAATGGGGCGCGCCGGTCTATGTCCGGCACGAGATCGTGCACAACAAGTATGTCGTCGACGACCTGCGCGCCAAGGGCGCGGTCTTCGTCGAGGAGCTTGACGACTGCCCGCTGGATCGCCCGGTGATCTTCTCGGCCCATGGCGTGCCCAAAGCCGTCCCGGCCGAGGCCGCGCGGCGGCAGATGGTCTATGTCGACGCCACCTGCCCGCTTGTCTCCAAGGTGCATATCGAGGCCGCCCGGCACCACGAGAACGGGCTGCAGATGATCATGATCGGCCACGAGGGCCACCCCGAGACGATCGGCACCATGGGCCAGCTGCCCGAGGGCGAGGTTCTGCTGGTCGAAACCGTCGAGGACGTGGCGCGTGTCGCGGTGCGCGACCCCGACCGGCTGGCCTTCGTCACGCAGACGACGTTGTCGGTCGATGACACCGCCGACATCGTCGCGGCGCTGCAGGCGCGGTTCCCGAACATCGTCGGCCCGCACAAGGAAGACATCTGCTACGCGACCACCAACCGGCAGGAGGCGGTGAAGGCCATGGCCCCGCTCTGCGACGCGATGCTGGTGGTGGGTGCGCCGAATTCGTCGAATTCCAAGCGCCTGGTCGAGGTCGGCGCGCGCGCGGGCTGCGGCTATGCGCAGCTGGTGCAGCGGGCGGCGGACATCGACTGGCGCGCGCTGGAGGGCATCCGCTCGCTCGGCATCACGGCGGGGGCTTCTGCACCGGAGGTGCTGGTCAACGAGGTCATCGACGCCTTCCGCGCGCGGTTCGAGGTGACGGTGGAACCCGTGGTGACGGCGGAGGAGAACGTCGAGTTCAAGGTGCCGCGGGTGTTGCGGGAGGTGGTTTGAGGGGGGGGGGGGGCGCTACCCGCGGAACAACGGCCCCAAGGCAGCCGTGAGGGACAGAGCACGTTGGATCACTCAGAGCATCTCCATCCTGACGCATCACTGTATCGACTTCTAACCAGTTATATGATACTTGAGATATAACTGGTTATAGGTGGCTAGATCGATGGATCCCGTAAGAAATCCGTTCGCGCCCGGCGCGGGCTCACAACCACCGGAACTCGCGGGCCGGGATGAGGTAGTCGCAGATGCAACCACCGCCTTGAGACGAATGCTCATTGGCAAGCACGCACAGTCACAGATGCTTCTTGGGCTACGCGGCACTGGCAAGACCGTATTGCTCAACACCATCGAAAACACCGCCGACGATATTGGTTACTTGACGTCTGTTATTGAGGCGCCCGAGGACAAGCCACTTGCTGAATTGTTGTATCCCAAAATGCAGCAGGTGCTGCGAAAGCTCTCCTTGATCGAGGCTGCCAAGGCAAAGACACATGCTGCGATGAAAGCATTAAGAAGCTTTGCCAGCGCATTCAAAGTCCAGATCGGCGATCTGTCGGTGTCGGTCGATCCTGAACCGGGAGTCGCAGATAGCGGAAACTTGGAATATGATCTTCCTGACATGTTCGTTGCAATTGGACATGCTGCAAAGGCGGCAGGCAAAGGCTGGTGCCTGCTCATCGATGAAGTTCAATACCTCAAGTCCGATGAGCTAGCAGCGCTCATTGTGGCGATCCACAAAGTTGGTCAAAAACAGCTTCCAGTGATTTTCTTCGGCGCGGGCCTTCCACAGTTGGCAGGCTTGTCCGGCGATGCCAAATCATATGCGGAACGTCTGTTCTCCTACCCGAAGATTGGGGCACTCGACCAAGACGCCGCCCTGAAAGCAGTTCAAGACCCCATCAACGATGAGGGAGAAGAAATAACCCCTCAAGCACTCAGTGAAATATGCAAAATTACCGAAGGTTACCCATACTTTCTTCAAGAGTGGGGTTTCCAAGCCTGGAACATGGCCGAGACGTCACCTATTGACGTGGACGACGTCAAAAGGGCCACCGACGGCGCCCTGAGGAGACTGGACGACGGCTTCTTCCAGGTCCGCTTCGACAGGCTGACGCCAAAGGAACGCGAGTATGTAATTGCGATGGCCGAACTGGGCAAGGGACCGTATCGCTCCTCGGAAGTGGCTGACCGCTTGGGCGAGCCCCCGTCAAAGCTTGGACCTCGTCGGGCGCAAATAATTGACAAGGGCATGATCTATAGTCCTCAGTATGGCGACATAGATTTTACGGTGCCAATGTTCGACGACTACCTTCGCCGAAATTGGAAGCTTGGTGTTTGAGAAGCTTTTTCAGTGAACCCAAACGGTCTCATGCGCAGGTCGGGGTCATGAATGCGGGCCATTAGTTTACTGAAAGCAACAAGTGTTTGCCCCCCCCTTGCCCCTTGCCCCTTCCCCCGCTCCGGGGCAGAACCGGGCGCATGAGCCAGATCCCCCGCCCCGCCCTGATCCTCGGCCTCGCCGGCCTCATCCCGTTCCTCTACGGCGCGCTGTCGGTGCTGGTGCCCGCCACCGGGGCCATCGGCCGCCTCTGGGGCAGCAATTACCAGGGCGTCCAGATCCTGCAGGCCTATGGCATCGTCATCCTGTGCTTCATGGCCGGCGTGATCTGGGGCTTCGCGGCCCGGACCGAAGGGCGGGCGGCGACCTTCTACTACGCGCTCTCGGTCATCCCGGCGATCTTCGTCTTCCTCACCGCCTTCAGCGCGCCGCGGCCCAGCCTCGTGATGCTGATCCTCGGCTTCGTCGCGCTCCTGGCCATCGACGCCAGCGCCGCGCGGCAGGGGCTTGCGCCCGCGTGGTGGATGTCGCTGCGCCTCCTGCTTACCACGGTCGTGGTGGCCTGCCTGGCCATCGGCGTTCTGGCGTAAGGGGAACCGCGATGCCTGATCTTTTCGCCTATACGGACGGTGCCTGCTCCGGCAATCCCGGCCCCGGCGGCTGGGGCGCGCTGTTGCAGGCCAAGGACGGCGCGACGGTGGTGAAGGAACGCGAGCTGAACGGCGGCGAGCGGGACACCACGAACAACCGGATGGAACTGCTTGCCGCCATCGCGGCGCTGGAGGCGCTGGAGCGCCCCTCGACCATCACCATCGTGACCGACAGCGCCTATGTGAAGAACGGCGTCACCGGCTGGATCCACGGCTGGAAGCGGAACGGGTGGAAAACCTCCACGAAGAAGCCGGTGAAGAACGAGGATCTCTGGCGCCGCCTGGACGAGGCGCAGGCGCGCCACCGGGTGACCTGGGAATGGGTCAAGGGCCATGCCGGCCACCCCGAGAACGAACGCGCGGACGAGCTGGCGCGGGCGGGCATGAAGCCCTTCAAATGAGCATCCTGACCGCGCTCGATTACGCCTCGGTGCTGGTCTTCGCGCTCACCGGCGCGCTGGTGGCCTCGCGCGCGCAGCTCGACATCGTGGGCTTCGCCTTTCTCGCCAGCCTGACCGCCATGGGCGGCGGCACGGTGCGCGACCTGCTGCTCGACCGCAACCCGGTGTTCTGGATCGCCGACCCCATGCCACTGGCCATCGCCTGCGGCGCGGCGGTGCTGGTCTTCTTCACCGCGCATCTGCTGGAAAGCCGCATGGCCGTCATCACCTGGCTGGATGCGCTGGCGCTGCCCATCGCGGTCGCGGCGGGGGTGCGCGCGGCCAGCGAGATGGGCCAAAGCGTGCCGATCATCCTGATCATGGGGATCGCCACGGGCTGTTTCGGGGGGCTGTTGCGCGACATCGTGGCGAACGAGGTGCCGCTGCTGATCCGCACGGGCAAGCTGTATGTCACCGCGGCCTTTGCCGGGGCGGCGGCCTATCTCCTTTCCGGCCTGCTCTGGCCGTCCGACATGCTGTCGCTGGGGGCCTGCATCCTTGTCTGTTTCGCGCTGCGCGCGGGATCGCTGCTGTATGGCTGGCAGATGCCCGTCTACAAGCCGCGCCCGCCGCGCAACTGACCCGCCGCGTTCCGTGAGCCGCTTTCCTTGACTCGGCCGCGGGGCTGGCCCAAGACGCCCGCAGACAAGCGACGCGAAAAGGCAGGGCGGATCATGGCGGAACAGGCCAAGTCGGACGGCATCTGGGAAACCGTGAAAACGGTGGTCTACGCGTTGCTGATCGCGGGGGTGTTCCGGACGCTCTTCTTCCAGCCCTTCTGGATCCCATCGGGCTCGATGAAGGACACGTTGCTGATCGGCGATTTCCTCTTCGTCAACAAGATGGCCTACGGCTACTCGCGCCACTCCTGCCCATTCTCGATGTGCCCCTTCGAGGGCCGCATCTTCGGATCCGAGCCCGAACAGGGGGATGTCGTCGTGTTCCGCCACCCGACCGAGGGCACGGATTTCATCAAGCGGGTGATCGGCCTGCCCGGCGACCGGGTGCAGGTGATCGACGGGGTGCTGCATCTGAACGGCGCGGCCGTCAGCCTGACGCCCGAGGCCCCCTTCGAGGAGGTCTTCGACCGCCAGGGTCCGCAGCAACTGCCGCCGCGCTGTGCCAATGCGCCCGTGGGACAAGGCGGTGTCTGCCTCAAGGACCGGTTCACCGAGACCCTGCCGAACGGCGTCAGCCACTCGATCCTGAACATCGCCGACGGCACGCGGGGCGACAACACGCCGGAATACGTGGTGCCCGCGGGGCATGTCTTCGTGATGGGCGACAACCGCGACAACTCGGTCGATTCGCGGTTCCCGCAATCGGTGGGCGGCGTCGGCTTCGTGCCGATGGAAAACATCCTCGGCCGCGCGGACCGGGTCATGTTCTCGTCGGCGGGGCAACGGATGGTCTATTTCTGGACATGGCGCAGCGACCGGTTCTTCGAGGCGATCGAGTGAAGCTGTCGCGCGAGATCGAGGCGTTCTGCGACCGGCTCGGCCACCGCTTCGCCGAGCCCGAGTTGATCACGCGCGCGCTCACCCATGCCTCACTCTCCTCGGCGACGCGGCCCGACAACCAGCGGCTCGAGTTCCTGGGCGACCGCGTTCTGGGCCTCGTCATGGCCGAGGCCGTGCTGGCACAGGACCAGGCCGCCAGCGAAGGGCAGCTTGCGCCGCGGTTCAACGCGCTGGTGCGCAAAGAGGCCTGCGCCGAGGTGGCGCGCGCCATCGACCTTGGCGCGGTGCTGCGGCTGGGCAAGTCCGAGATGACGACAGGGGGTCGGCGCAAGACCGCGCTTCTGGGCGACGCGATGGAGGCGGTGATCGCCGCGGTCTATCTCGACGCCGGATTCGAGGCGGCGCGCGCCGTGGTCCTGCGGCTCTGGGGCGCGCGGGTTGCGAGCGTCGCCGAGGATGCGCGCGACGCCAAGACCGCGCTGCAGGAATGGGCGCAGGCCCGCGGCATGGCCCCGCCGGTCTACGAGGAGCTGTCGCGCGAAGGGCCGGATCACGCCCCCGTCTTCCGCGTCGCGGCGCGACTTGGCGACGGGCGCGCGGCGGAGGCGGAGGGCCGGGTCAAGAGACAGGCCGAGCAAGCGGCGGCGAAGGCGCTCCTCGACCGGCTGGACCAAGGATAGGGAGGGGTTTCGCCGCCTGCGGCGTCGACCCGTGCGAGGGGGCTGTCTGCCCCCTCGCGCTCCCCCGAGGATATTTTCGAAACGGAGAAGGGGCGAAAGGTGGGACGGACGACGCTGATCGTGTTGGCACATCCCGAGCGGCGATCCTTTTGCGGGGCCTGGGCCGAGGCGAGCGCGGCGGCGGCCGGGGCCGCGGGCGACCGGGTGCTGTGGTCCGATCTCTACGCGCAGGGGTTTCACCCCGCCGAGGGGCCGGACAGGTATACCGAGCCGCCGGAGCCCTTCGACCCCTTGAAGGCGCAGGAATGGGCCACTGCGCGGGGCATGTTGCCCGCCGACGTGCTGGCAGAGGTCGAGAAGATCCGCGCCGCGGACCGGATCGTGTTTCACTTCCCGCTCTGGTGGTTCGCACCGCCCGCGATGCTCAAGGGCTGGTGCGACCGCTGCCTCGTTCACGGGCTGCTGCATGACGTGGACCGGCGCTTCGACGCAGGGCTGCTCTGGGGCAAACGGGCGTTATTTTGCGTGACCACCGGGTCGCGCGCAACGGAAAGCGGCCCCGACGGCAAGGAGGGCGAGACGCGCCTGTTGCTCTGGCCGCTCGCCTACACGCTGCGCTATTGCGGGATGGAGGTGGCCGAGCCGCTGCTCGTCCATGGCGTCCACGGCTACCACGAGGGCGCGCGCAAGGCCGGGCTCGAGGCACGGCTGGCGCAGGTTCTTGACGATCAGGCGGAGGTGATCGCGGGGCTGGCGGAGCGCCCGCTCCTCCCGTTCAACGCAGACGCCGAGTTCGATGCCGAGGGGCGGCTGAAGGCCGATGCCCCCAGCCACTCCCCCTTCATCCGGCACATACCCTAGAGGCCGGTCGCCTCGTCGAGGCCCAGCAGGATGTTGAGGTTCTGCACCGCCGCCCCCGAGGCCCCCTTGCCGAGGTTGTCGAGCACCGCGATCAGCACGGTCGCCCCCGTCTCGGCATCGCCATCGACGGTGAGCTGCATCATGTTGGTCCCGTTCAGGCGCTGCGGGTCGATCCGGTCGCCCAGCTCCTCCCGCTCGACCACCTGCACGAAGTGCTGGCCCGCGTAATGACCGCGCAGCGCCTCGAGCGCCGCGGCGGGGCCACCCGGGGCGAGGTGCAGGGGAACCTGCACGATCATGCCCTGCGCATACTGCCCCACCTGCGGCACGAAGATCGGCCGCCGGGTCAGGCCCGCGCGGGCGACGATCTCGGGCAGGTGCTTGTGATGCTGGCCCGTGGCATAGACGAAGCCGCCGGTGATGGCGCCGCTTTCGAATTCGGCGATCATCGCCTTGCCGCCGCCCGAGTAGCCCGAGACCGCGTTGACCGTGACCGGGTGGTCGGGCGCGATGATCCCTGCGTCCAGCATGGGGCGCAGAAGCGCGATGGCCCCGGTGGAATAGCAGCCGGGGTTCGAGACGTATTTCGCCCCCGCGATCCGGTCACGCGCGCCGGCGTCCAGCTCGGCGAAGCCGAATTCCCAGTTCGGGTCGGTCCGGTGCGCGGTCGAGGCGTCGATCACGCGGCAGGGTTGATTGGCGAGGTCCGGCGCGATCTCGTGAACCGCGGCATCGGGCAGGCAGAGGATGGCGACATCCGCCTCGGCGAAGGCGCCGAGCCGGGCCAGCCGCGATTTCCGCTCTTCCTCGGGCAGGGAGATCAGCGTGATGTCCTCGCGCGTCTCGAGGCGCGCGCGGATCTGCAGACCCGTCGTTCCAACCTCGCCGTCGATGAACACCTTTGCCGTCATGGCCCCTGTCCTTTCGTGATGGTCGCGGCTGCAATAGCGGCAACGCCCCGTCCGTCGCAATAGATGTTTCCGATGGGTATCCATCACGAACCGTGATGATCCGGCTGCGCCGGGGTCTTCTGGCCAAACCGCGCGTTCCCGTCTAAGGAGCATAGGATCAACCCCGAGGATCACACGCCCCATGACCACCCGCGCCGGTTTCACTGCCCTGATCGGAGAGCCCAACGCGGGCAAGTCCACGCTGCTCAACCGCATGGTGGGCGCGAAGGTCTCGATCGTCACCCACAAGGTGCAGACCACCCGCGCCCGCATTCGCGGCGTCGCGCTGGAGGGGGACGCGCAGATCGTCTTCGTCGACACGCCCGGCCTTTTCCGCCCGCGCCGCAGGCTCGACCGCGCGATGGTGGCGGCGGCCTGGGGGGGCGCGGCGGATGCCGATGTCGTGGTCCTGCTGATCGAGGCGCATCGCGGCAAGACCGAGGGGGTCGACGCGATCCTCGAGGCCTTGGGCGAAAAGGCGCAGGGTCGCCGCGTGGCGCTTGCCATCAACAAGATCGACCGGGTCGAGGCCAAGGCGCTGCTCGCGCTGACCGAAAAGATGAACGCGGCCTATCCGTTCGAGCAGACCTTCATGATCTCCGCCGAGAAGGGTTACGGCGTGGATGACCTGCGCAAATGGCTGGCCGAGGCGATGCCCGAGGGTCCGTGGCTCTATCCCGAGGACCAGATCGCCGACCTTCCGATGCGGATGATCGCCGCCGAGATGACACGCGAGAAGCTGACGCTGCGCCTGCACCAGGAACTGCCCTACCAGCTGACGGTCGAGACCGAGCATTGGGAAGAGCGCAAGGATGGCTCGGCCCGGATCGACCAGGTGGTCTATGTCGCCCGCGACGGCCACAAGGGCATCCTGCTCGGCAAGGGCGGCGAGACGATCAAGGCGGTGTCGAAGGCCGCCCGCGAGGAGCTGGAGGAGTTTCTCGGCCGCAAGGTGCACCTGTTCCTGCAGGTCAAGGTGCGCCCGAACTGGCTGGACGAGGCCGAACGCTATTCCGAGATGGGCCTCGATTTCCGCGACGGGAACTGAGCCTTGGCGCGGCTGACGGCCGAATTCTGGGTCCACGCCTATCTCGCCCGGCTGCGGCTGGCCGATATCCCGGCCTTCGTCGTCGCCCGCGGCGATGCGACGGCGGGTGCTGTGCTGGTCAAGTGCAACACGCTCGACGGCTCCGCCACGCTGCACCAGCGCCGGATCGACCTGATGACCGGCGAGAGCGCCTGGATGGAACTGGCGCGCGGCCCCGAGGCGGATGTGGACGGGGCCATCGGCAAGCAGCGCGGCTTCGACCCGGACCTCTGGGTGATCGAGGTCGAGGACCGCGCCGGGCGGCACCTGCTGGGCGAGCCGGGGCTGGCCTAACGGTCGGCGTAGCGCCCGATCGAGATCATGCCGACCCCACCCAGCAGGAAGACCACCGTCAGCCCGGCAAGGTTCACAGCCACCGCCTCGCGGCTGAGCGTCGTCAGGTCGACGAAGGGATAGGGGTAGACCCCGTCCTGCGCGCCGCGCGCCAGGGCATAGGCCGCGTAGATCGCGGGCCACAGCACGAAGATGGGCAGGTCGGCATAGTCCAGCCGCCGCTTCGGCGCGTGGATCAACCACCAGCCAAGGATCG
The DNA here is from genome assembly GCF_030163755.1 of Roseicyclus amphidinii. GTDB lineage: Bacteria > Pseudomonadota > Alphaproteobacteria > Rhodobacterales > Rhodobacteraceae > Roseicyclus > Roseicyclus amphidinii. The sequence continues at coordinate 43,162 of NZ_JASJOE010000014.1, read as the reverse complement.
CCAGGGGCCCGACCGTGTGGAGCCCGTGATCGGCCCACCAGCCAAGGCCGGTGAACGAGACCAGGTGCGACAGAAGCAGGTGGTAGATGCCGCCGACCATCACCATCGCAAAGGTCAGCGCAGCCACCCATGCCGCGGGCAACCCGTCGCGGATAGGGCGCGAGATCACGGCAAAGGTCACGGCAACCAGGAGGTTGGTGAGGATCGTGAAATACCGCGCCATGTCCCAGGCCGTGGCCGCGGGCGGTTCGGCGCGAAGGGCGTTGAGGTGCAGGAATTGCGCCACGACCGAGACCGCCGCCAGATGGGCGATCAGCAGGGCCCATCGGCGGGCGGGTCTCGACAACGTCGGGAACATGCCGCGAAGCCTGCCACGGGGTCGCCAGATGGACAAGCGACAGGCGCGGCGCTTATCTGGCGGGCATGGACTGGCGCGCGGAAGGCATCCTGTTGGGCGTGAGGCGGCATGGCGAACATGCCGCCATCCTCGACCTGTTCACTGCCGAGCATGGGCGGCACATGGGCGTCGTCCGCGGTGGCGCTTCGCGCCGGATGGCGCCGCTTCTGCAGCCGGGCGCGCAGCTGGATGCCACATGGCGCGCGCGGCTCGATGCGCATCTCGGCAGCTACACGGTCGAGCTTGTCCGCGGCCGCGCCGCCGAGGCGATGGGCGACCGGCTGGCGCTGGCGGGGCTGAACGCGGTCTGCGCGCTTCTGTCCTTCGCCCTGCCGGAGCGCCACGCCTACCCCGCGCTTCATGCCCGCAGCATTGTCCTGCTGGACGGGCTGGGGGCCGAGCGATGGGCCGAGGCCTACCTGGGCTGGGAACTCGCGCTTCTTGAGGAAACCGGCTTCGGCCTAGACCTCACGTCCTGTGCGGCGACGGGCGTGACGCAAGACCTTGCCTATGTCTCGCCGCGCAGCGGGCGGGCGGTGTCGCGTGCAGGCGCGGGAGAGTGGGCCGCGCGGCTGTTGCCGCTGCCGGGCGTGATGCGCGGCGTCGCGGGCGGCGATCCGGCAGAGGTGGTCGAGGGGCTGCGCACGACCGGGCATTTCCTGTCCGAACACCTTGCCCCCTCGCTGGGCGACAGGCCCCTGCCTCCGGCGCGGCAGCGGCTTGTCGACCTGATCGCGGCCCGCGCGGCCGAGGGCGCGCGCTGATCTCAGCCGCTCAACGGATAGCTGGCGAGGGGCTCGTGCAGCGCGCCGCGCGGGGTCAGCGTGGAGCGGTAGAGCGTCATCGCCCGCGCGGTGAACCCCGGCAGACCCGGCACCGGGCCCAGCATTGCCGCGAGCCGGTCGCGGTCCGGGCCTGCGGGCTGGCGACGGGCGCGCATCAGCGTGACATGCGGCCGGAACCTGCGCCGCGGCAGGTCCAGACCCGCCACCCGGCACAGCCCCGCCACCCGGTCATGCACCGCCTGCAGCGCGTCGGTCCGCTCCACGGCGGCGAAGACCAGCCCGCGCTCCAGCTCGGTGAAACTGTCCAGTTCGGTGAAGCGGATTTCGACCGGGGCCGCGCGCAACGCCTCGAGCATCTCGTGCAGATCCTCGAGCGCCGCGTCGGGCGCGACATCGAGAAAGGCCAGCGTCAGGTGCAGGTTTTCCTCGGGCACCGGCTTGCCGACCGGGATCGCCGATTGCAGGCGCACCAGCGCCTCGGTCGTCTCGTCCGGGATCGGGATGGCGAGGAAGGCGCGCATCAGGTCTTGGTCTCGGGGCGGTCGCGTGACGTCATGCCCAAGCAATAGCCGCCAGCGACCGTTCCGTCACTGGCGGCTCATGCGCATCGGCCCGGCGCGATCAGCCCAGCAGGCGCCGCGCGATCACCTGCGCCTGGATCTCGGCGGCACCCTCGAAGATGTTGAGGATGCGCGCGTCGCACAGGATGCGGCTGATCTTGTATTCCAGCGCGAAGCCGTTGCCGCCGTGGATCTGCAGCGCGTTGTCGGCACAGGCCCAGGCCACGCGGGCCCCCAGCAGCTTGGCCATTCCGGCCTCGAGGTCGCAGCGGCGGTCGTTGTCCTTTTCCCAAGCGGAGAAATAGGTCAGCTGCCGCGCGACCATGATCTCGACCGCCATCATCGCCAGCTTGTTGGCCACGCGCGGGAAGGCGATCAGGGCCTTGCCGAACTGCTTGCGGTCCTCGGCATATTGCATCCCCTCGTCCAGCGCCGCCTGCGCCACGCCGATGGCGCGCGCGGCGGTCTGGATGCGGGCGCTTTCGAAGGTCTGCATCAGCTGCTTGAAGCCCTGCCCTTCCTCGCCGCCCAGCAGGTTCTCGCCCTTCACGGTGAAGTCGTCGAAGTTGACGGTGTATTCCTTCATCCCGCGGTAGCCCAGCACCTCGATCTCGCCGCCCGAGATGCCTTCGTCCGGGAACGGGTTGGCGTCGTCGCCCGGCGTCTTCTCGGCCAGGAACATCGACAGGCCGCGGTAGTCGGTCGTGTCGGGGATGGTGCGGGCCAGAACCGTCATCACATGGGTGCGCGACGCATGGGTGATCCAGCTCTTGTTGCCGTTCAGCACCCAGTCGCCCGCCTCGTTCTTCACTGCGCGCGTGCGCAGGCTGCCAAGGTCCGAACCGGTGTTGGGCTCGGTGAAGACGGCGGTCGGCAGGATCTCACCCGAGGCAAGGCCGGGCAGCCACTTGGCCTTTTGCTCATCCGTGCCGCCGGCAAGGATCAGCTCGGCCGCAATCTCGGACCGGGTGCCCAAGCTGCCCACACCGATGTAACCGCGGCTCAACTCCTCCGAGACGACGCACATCGAGGCCTTGGACAGGCCGAAACCGCCATGCTCCTCGGGGATGGTCAGGCCGAAGACGCCCATCTCGGCCAGCTCTTCGATCACGTCCATCGGGATCAGCTCGTCCTTCAGATGCCATTCGTGGGCGTAGGGCGCGACCTTGTCGAGCGCGTAGCGGCGGAACTGCTCGCGGATCATCTCGAGCTCCTCGTCGAGGCCGGTGGCCCCCACGGTGATCTCGGCCCGGCGTTCCTGCATCAGCTCGACCAGCCGCATACGCGCGGCCTGCGTGTTGCCCGACTGGGTCAGGGTCATCACCTCGGGCGTCATCAGCCCGCGCTGGTCTTCCTGCGTCAGGCCCAGGTCCTGCGGGCGCACGACCTCGGCCTGGTTCATCTGGATGCCGCCGTAGAGCTGCCAGAGGTATTCGCCGAATGCGATCTGGAGGATCAGCTGCTCGACCTCACCGAACTTGCCATCGCCCTGCAACCGCACGGCCCAGGCCTGCATCTGGCGCAGCGATTCGACGTAGGTGGCCAGCCACGCCAGCCCATGCGCCGCGGTCTGGTTCGCCTCGATGGCACCGCCCGAGATGCGGCCGTCGACCGTGACCTCGGCCAGAAGGCGCGCCCGCGCCTTGGCCAGCAGCGCCTCGGCAGGCGCGACGGCTGCTGCGGTCAGGTCCAGCAGACCCGGCAGGATCGTCTGGCTTTCGGGGATCGGCTGTCCGTCACGGGGCATGGTCGGTCTCCTTCGATATGGCATGCGGGCCGCCCTTGGGGCGTTCCGGCTGACTTAGGGCCTTTGCAGGTGCAGCGCAACAAAAATACCTGTTTTGTCGCAGCTGCGCACGAAAATGTCGCGTCGTTTTTGCGGTGCAGCGCGCCCGGCGCTGCAGTAGATAACACGCCGACAGGAGGCGGCCATGCTTCAGGACACCATGCAACTCATGCCCTTGTGGGGTTTCGTCGCGGCCTGCGCGGTCACGCTGGTGGCCGGATTCGTGAAGGGCTCCATCGGCTTTGCCATGCCGCTGATCATGATCTCGGGGCTGTCGCTGTTCCTCGACCCGCTGGTTGCGGTGGCGGGAATCATCCTGCCGATCGTCATGTCGAACCTGCTGCAGGTGATGCGCTACCCGTGGTCGCAGGCGGGCGAGGCGCTGCGGGAATACTGGCGCTACATCCTGATCGTCTGCGTGATGATCGTCGTCGTCGCGCAATTCGTGACCGCCATCCCGACACAGACCTTCTACCTCGTCCTCGGCGTGCCGGTGGTGGTGCTGTCGCTGATCCAGCTGCTTGGCGTGCGGTTCCACATCGCACCCGCGTGGCGACGCGCGTCGGAATGGGGCGTGGGCCTGCTGGCGGGCGGGATCGGCGGGCTGACCGGCACATGGGGGCCGCCCACGGTGCTCTACCTGATCGCGCTGGAGACGCCCAAGGCCAAGCAGATGCTGGTGCAGGGGGTTGTCTACGGGCTGGGCTCGGTCAGCCTGCTGGCGGGGCACCTGCAGTCGGGGGTGTTGAATGCCGTCACGCTGCCCTGGTCGGCGGCGCTGCTGGTCCCGGCCTTCCTCGGGATGCAGGTGGGGTTCTGGATGTCGGACCGGCTGAACCCCGAGATGTTCCGCAAGCTGACCTTGATCGTCCTGGTGGTCGCTGGTGCCAACCTCGTGCGGCGCGGGTTGATGGGCTGACCCCACCGTCAGGACAGGACCGCCCCCGCGCAGCCCTGCGCCAGCTCGGGCAATAGCGCGGGCGGCACCACCTCGAAGCTGACGCGAAAGACGATCTCGCCCTCGTGCTCGGCCTCGAAGACCCACGGACCGATCACAAGCTCGCTCTCCAGCTCGAAGCTGAAGCCGATCAGCCCCGGCCCCTCGCCGTCGATGCCGGTCACCCAGCGTTCCACCTCGACGCCACTGTCGGGATAGGGCGGGTGCGTGATCGTGACCGTCATCGGGTCGAGCACCAGCCCCTCGCGCGCCTCGACCAGCAGGCCGAAACCGATGCCGAGCTGGGCGGGGACCAGCGTGGTGATCCGCCGCATCTCGGGCAGGGCGGGGACGATGTTGACGACACCGGCGGCTGTCTCGGGCGCCTCTTCGAGGTCGATGGGCGCCTCGGCGCAATAGACGCCGTGGACAAGGCTATCGACCAGGTCCGAGGCATAGGGGTTCGGCAGGTCCTGGGCGGACAAGGCCGCGGCCCAGAGCATCGCGCCAAGGGCCGCCACCGTTCCGACACTCGCCCGCATCATCTGCCGATCCCGCTTGCCTGCCTCGCCCTGCGCCGACCGAAGGGTCAGGCGCAGGGCGCAGGGTATCACGAAATCGCGGCGGCTTTCACGTCGTCGTCGATGTAGGGCACGTATTGCGCGAAGTTGTCGGCGAACATCTGCACAAGCTTCTGCGCCTGCCGATCATAGGCCGCCGCATCGCCCCACGTCCGGCGCGGGTCGAGCAGGATGTCGGCCACGCCGCGGCAGGTCATCGGCACGTCGAAACCGAAATTCGGGTCGCGGCGGAACTCGCCCTTGTTCAGCGTGCCATCCAGAGCCGCGGTCAGCAGAGCGCGGGTGGCGCGGATCGGCATGCGCGAGCCCGTCCCGTAGGCCCCGCCGGTCCAGCCGGTGTTGACCAGCCAGCAGGTCGCGCCGTGGGTGGCGATCTTCTCCTGCAGGAGCTTGCCGTAGACCTCGGGGCGGCGCGGCATGAAGGGGGCGCCGAAGCAGGTGGAAAAGGTCGGCTCCGGCTCGGTCACGCCGCGCTCGGTGCCCGCCACCTTGGAGGTGAAGCCGGACAGGAAATGATACATCGCCTGCGCCGGCGTCAGCCGCGCGATGGGCGGCAGCACGCCAAAGGCGTCGCAGGTCAGCATCACGATGTTCCTGGGATGCCCGGCAAGGCCGGTCGCCGACGCGTTCGAAATCTGCTCAAGCGGATAGGCGCAGCGTGTGTTGGCCGTCAGGCTGTCGTCGTCGAAATCCAGTTCCAGCGTGTCGGGATCGTAGACCATGTTCTCGATCACGGTGCCGAAGCTGCGCGTGGTGGCGAAAATCTCCGGCTCGGCCTCTTCGCGGAGGTTGATGGTCTTGGCGTAGCAGCCGCCCTCGAAGTTGAAGGTGCCCTTGTCCGACCAGCCATGTTCGTCATCGCCGATCAGCGTGCGGCCCGGATCGGCCGACAGTGTCGTCTTGCCGGTGCCCGACAGGCCGAAGAAGACCGCGGCATCCTCGGGGTTGCCGGTGGCGTGGTTGGCCGAGCAATGCATCGCCATCACGCCCTTTCCGGGCAGGATGTAGTTGAGCAGCGTGAAGACCGATTTCTTGTTCTCGCCCGCGTATTCCGTGTTGGCGATCAGGATCATCTTGCGCTCGAAGTTCAGCGCGATGACCGTGTCGCTGCGGCAGCCGTGGCGCTCGGGATCGGCCTTGAAGCTGGGGCAGTTGATGATGGTGAACTCGGGCACGAAGCCTGCCAGCTCCTCGGCGGCGGGACGGCGCAGCAGGTGCCGGATGAAGAGGTTGTGCCAGGCCAGCTCCGACACCACCCGCACGTCGAGGCGATGCTCGGGGTCGGCACCGCCGTAAAGGTCCTGCACGAAATATTCGCCGCCCTTCATGTGCTCGAGCATGTCGGCATGCAGGCGGTCGAAGGCCTCGGGCTCCATCGGCGCGTTGTTGTCCCACCAGATGTGGTCTTCCACGGCGGGGGTGCGGACGACGAACTTGTCCTTGGGCGAGCGGCCCGTGAACTTGCCCGTCTCGACAAGGAAGGTGCCGCCAAGCCCCAGCCTCCCCTCGCCGCGCTTCACCGCGGCCTCGATCAGCGCCGGTTCGAGCAGGTTGTAATGCACCGCCCCGAGCCCCGTCATGCCCTGGGTTTCCAACGTCTGCGCCGGATTCACGCGTGGGGTGGTCATGTGTCGTCGCTCCTGGACCGGTGTTGCGGGGCTGTGACCAAGGACAGACCCCTCTCGAGGGCGCTATAACATGACGGTTTTGAGACTGAACAGGACGGTTCCGCACAGTTAGCGCAACCATGCCGAAATTTTGTTTCGTGATTGACCCGCAAAACCGTTCCAAAGGCACAGGGGGGCTGTGGCAGTTTCACCACGCATTAACCCCGCCGAACCTAGTTTGAGGGCCATGGCCAAGCCGATTCGGCGAATAGAGATTGATTCTCCGGGCCTGAAACGGGACAATGTGGAAAAAACAAGGCAGTTGAGCAGTAACAAGGAACAGGCAATGCCGCGTATCGCACTTGTCGACGACGACAGGAATATCCTGACGTCCGTATCTATGACCCTCGAGGCGGAAGGCTTCGACGTCGAGACCTACAACGACGGCCAATCGGCACTCGACGCGTTCAACCGCCGCCTTCCCGATCTTGGCGTCTTCGACATCAAGATGCCCCGCATGGACGGCATGGACCTGCTCCAGCGCCTGCGCCAGAAAAGCCGGATGCCGGTGATCTTCCTCACCTCCAAGGATGACGAGATCGACGAGCTGATGGGCCTGCGCATGGGCGCCGACGATTACGTCAAGAAGCCCTTTTCGCAGCGCCTGCTGGTCGAGCGTATCCGCTCGATCCTCCGCCGGCAGGAGGCCATCGCCTCGGACGCCTCCGGCGCGCCCGAGGAAAGCGCCGTCATGGTGCGCGGCGAGTTGACGATGGACCCGCTGCGCCACGCCGTCAGCTGGAAGGGACGGGACGTCTCGTTGACGGTCACGGAATTCCTGCTGCTTCAGGCCCTGGCCCAACGCCCCGGCTTCGTGAAAAGCCGCGATCAGCTGATGGACGTGGCCTATGACGAACAGGTCTATGTCGATGACCGCACCATCGACAGCCACATCAAGCGCCTGCGCAAGAAGATGCGGCAGGTCGATGACGACTTTTCCGCCATCGAAACGCTTTACGGGATCGGCTACCGTTACAACGAAGAATAAGGCGGCCTGCCCGTGCCCACCGATCTTTCCATGACCGACCGCCGCCCCCGCGACCGGGCCGATATCGTGCTGGGCGAGGATTGGGATCGCCCGCACAGCACGGTCGAGACCGAGCTCAAGGCCGCGCGCGCGCAGCGCGGCCTCGTTTCGCTGAACCGCTCGCCGCTGGCGCGCAAGATCATCCTGTTCAACCTGCTGGCCATGGTCGTGCTGGTCGCGGGGGTGCTCTATCTCAACCCGTTCCGCGACAGCCTCGCCGTGCAGCGCGAGCGCGCGCTGGCCGTCGAGGCGCAGCTGATCGCCGAGGTCTTCGAAGCCCGCCTGCCCGAGGCGGACAGCATGGAAAGCGATGCGCCCCTCACCGGGCCCGACGGGGGCGAGGCCGCGCAGGTCCTCAGCCGCCTCGGCCTGTCGGACGGGGTCGATGTCTTCGTCTACGCCCTGCCCGAACGGCTGGTCGCCTCCACCGAAAGCCTGTCGCGCAGCCCGGCCCGCCCGGTCCGCGGCCTCGAGCGGCGGCAGGACACGCTGCTGATCACCGATTTCCTGAACACCGTCTGGACCGGCCTGTCGGGCCTGCTGACCGGCGGGCAGGCCCCGCGCGACACGATGACGAGCGCCGAGCTCGCCGCCGGCCTGGTCGGCCCCGCCGCCGAGGGGGTGACCGTGCTGAACCGCGGCGTCGATGCGACCGGCACGCTCTATGCCGCGGCGACGCCGATCATGGGCCCCTCCGGGCCGGTCGGCATCATCGTCGTGACCACAGCGGCGGGCGAGATCGACCAGCTGGTCCGCGTCGAGCGCGAACAGCTTCTGCAGATGTTCGTCGTCGCGCTGCTGGTCTCCATCGGCCTCAGCCTCGTGCTGGCCTCGACCATCGCGCATCCGCTGGCCGACCTGGCCGAGGCAGCCGAACTGGGCCGCGCCAAGAACGCCCGCAAGATGAGCCCGACGCGCGTGCGCATCCCCGACCTGACCGGTCGCCCCGACGAGATCGGTCGCCTGTCGGGCGCGCTGCGCGGCATGGTCTCGGCGCTCTATGACCGGATCGACGCGAACGAGCAATTCGCCGCCGATGTCAGCCACGAGATCAAGAACCCGCTCGCCAGCCTGCGCTCGGCGGTCGGCACGATGCGGCTGGCCAAGACCGAAGATCAGCGCAACCGCCTGCTCGAGGTGATCGAGCATGACGTGCAGCGCCTCGACCGGCTGGTGTCGGACATCTCGAACGCCTCGCGGCTCGACAGCGAGCTGGTGAAGGAGGAGGAAGAGGATTTCGACCTCGTCCGCACCCTGCGCAACATCTCGCAATACCACGCCGAGGAGGCCGGCAAGAAAGGCGTCGATTTCATCACCGACCTGCCGGACGACCGCATCACCATCTCGGGGCTGGAGGGGCGGCTGGCGCAGGTCTTCGTCAACCTTCTGTCGAACGCCATCTCGTTCTGCGACGAGGGCGACGCCGTGCGCCTGTGGATCCGCCGCCGCGAGAACCGCGTCCTGATCGTGGTCGAGGACACCGGCCCCGGCATCCCCGAAGCGGCACTGACCAAGGTCTTCAACCGCTTCTACTCGGAACGCCCGGTCAGCCAGTTCGGCAACCACTCCGGCCTCGGCCTCGCCATCTCGAAGCAGATCGTCGAGGCGCATGGCGGGGTGATCTGGGCCGAGAACATCCGCCCCACCGCGGCTGATGCGACCTCCGAACCGCTCGGCGCGCGCTTCGTCGTCGGCCTGCCGATCTGAGCGGGGCGCGGCGATGCCCCCCGCGCACGGCCCCGGCCCCGATCCGGCACCGGAACCCGTCTCACGCTGGGTCACCGGCGAGGAGGATGGGGCTCTCTGGCTCAAGGCGACGGCGGTGGCGGTCAACGCGGCGGGCATCCTGATCCTCGGCGCGTCGGGCTCGGGCAAATCTAGCCTCGCGCTTGCGCTCATGGCCCATGGCGCGACGCTGGTCAGCGACGACGCGGTGCGGCTGCGGCCCCTGCCCGGGGGGGCGCTTCTGGAACGCCCCGACACCTCGCCCGACCTGATCGAGGCGCGCGGCGTCGGCCTGTTGCAGGGCGGGCCGGTCACCCGGTCCGTCGCGCTCGCCATCGCGGTCGACCTCGACCGGCCCGAGACCGCCCGCCTGCCGCCGCGGCGCGTGCTCGGGATCGGAGACTGGACCTACCCCTTGATCCTCGGCGGGCAAGCGCCCTCCCTTGCCGCGTCCCTCGTCATCATGGCGCGCCACGGCCGCGCCGCCCCGTAAGAGCGCATTGTGCAAAAGTGCGCGCCGGGTTTGCGCCTCTCGAACATGCGCCATCAAGACGCTACACTAAGCCGCGCGACGACGCTTGAACGCGACACCACAGGCCAAGGCACCCAAACAACCATGCCAAGCGATCCGCACTCCACACCGGCCGAGGGCCGACCTCCCGCGCGCGTGGTCTTCGTGACAGGCCCGTCCGGTGCCGGGCGCAGCACCGCGATCAACGCGCTGGAAGACCTCGGCTTCGAGGCGATCGACAACCTGCCCCTCAGCCTCCTGCCGCGCCTGCTCGAGGGGCCGCCGCCCGACCGGCCGCTGGCCCTCGGCACCGATGCGCGCAACCGCGACTATTCGGCCACCGGGCTTGTCGCCGCCGTCGACCGGCTGGCCGGGGAACCGGGCTACGCGCCCGACCTGCTCTATCTCGACTGCGCCGCCGACGTGCTGCAGCGCCGCTATTCCGAGACGCGCCGCCGCCACCCGCTCGCCCCGGATGCCGCGCCCGCGCAGGGGATCGCGCGGGAACTGGCGCTGCTGGTGCCCGTCCGGGCCCGCGCCACCGTTCTGATCGACACCTCCGCGCTCACGCCGCATGACCTGCGCGCCGAGATCGGGCGCCTGTTCGCGCCCGAGGGTGCCGGGCGGCTGGCGATCACGGTCATGTCCTTTTCCTACCGGCACGGGCTGCCGACCGGGGCGGACCTGGTCTGCGACTGCCGTTTCCTGCGCAATCCGCACTGGGACCCTGCGCTGAAACCGCTGGACGGGCGCGACCCGGCGGTGCAGGCGCATATCGCCACCGATCCGCGGTTCGACGCCTTCTGCGACCGGATCATCGACCTGGCCGAGCTGCTGCTGCCCGCCTTCGAAGCCGAAGGAAAAAGCCACCTGACCATCGCCTTCGGATGCACCGGCGGGCAACACCGTTCGGTTGCGATGACCGAATTCCTGGCCGCGCATCTTGCAGAGGCCGGGTGGCCGGTGTCTAAACGTCACAGGGAAGTGGAACAGCGCCGCGTCGTGACGGCCGGCGGGGCTGACAGGCCAGAGGCGACAGACAGGTGATCGGCATCGTGATCGTTGCCCATGGCGGGCTCGCATCCGAGCTCAAGCGGGCGGCGGAACATGTGGTCGGCCGACAGGCGGCGATGATCGCCATCTCGATCGGCCCCGAGGACGACCGCGCCGCGCGCACGCGCGAAATCTGCGACGCCGCGGATGCCGTCGACGACGGCTCCGGTGTCGTGGTGGTCACCGACATGTTCGGCGGATCGCCCTCGAACCTGTCGCTGACGGCCTGTCGGCCGCAGAACCGCAAGATCCTGACCGGGGTGAACCTGCCGATGCTCATCAAGCTGGCGAAATCCCGGCAATTGAGCGTCGACGAGGCCGTGGCCCGCGCAGCCGAGGCCGGACGCCGCTACATCAACAGTTTCGACGGGGCCCCCTGATGTCCGATGACAGCGTGATCCGGCAGTTCGCCATCGTGAACGTGAAGGGGCTGCATGCCCGCGCCTCGGCGCGGTTCGTGGAAGTGGTGGAAGAGCATGACGCAACGGCCACCGTCCGCCGCGACGGCCTCAGCGCCTCGGGGGATTCCATCATGGGGCTTTTGATGTTGGCAGCTTCCATGGGAACCTCTATTGAGGTCGAAACCAACGGCCCCGAGGCGGAAAAGCTTGCAGATGCGCTGCAGGCGCTGGTCGCGGACCGTTTCGGCGAGGACAGCTGAGCCGGGGCAGGCGGCTGGAATGACGCGATGGGACAAGGGCGCGTGACCGACACAAGTTCCCGCAATATCTCGGCGCCGCGACCGGCGCTGCGGCCGGGGCCCGATCGGGTCTATGACCGGCGCAGCCTGACCTATGCCAACAGTTTCGACAGTTTCTGGACCCGTCACACGATCAAGGCGATCGAATGGCTGACCGGCAAGCTCACCATCATCCGCCGCGTGCGCCAGTTCGAGAAGATGGGCGAGTTCAAGGGACAGGCCTTCTGGCCCGCCACGATGAAGGTGATGGGGATCGACCTGCAGACGCCCCAGCACCAGCTTGACCGCATCCCGGCCGAGGGGCCGGTGGTCTTCGTCGCCAACCATCCCCACGGGCTGGTCGACGGGATGATACTGGCCGACCTGATCGGGCGGCGGCGGCTGGATTACCGCATCCTCACCCGTGCGCTGCTGACCGGGCTGGACGAGAGCGCGGCCGGCTACATGATCCCGGTGCCCTTCCCGCATGAGCCCGACGCCCAGGAAAAGATGCTGCAGATGCGCGCGACCGCGATGGCGCATCTCGAGCAGAAAGGGCTGATCGCGCTCTTCCCTTCGGGTGCCGTGGCCGCCTCGGAGACGATGACCGGCCCCGCCATCGAAGGCGAGTGGAACGTCTTCACCGCCAAGATGATCCGCAAGTCGGGGGCCACCATCGTGCCCTGCTTCTTCACCGGCTCCAACTCGCGCTGGTACCAGGTCGCCAACCGGATCTCGCCGATCCTGCGGCAGGGGCTGTTGATCCACGAGGTCGTTCACAGCTTCGACAAGCCGCAAGCCCCGATCATCGGCAGGCCGATCACGCCCGACCAATGGGAAAGCCGCATCGGCAAGCCGCGCGAATTCATGGCCTGGCTGCGCGCGCGGACCCTGTCCCTCCGGGACAACCCCGATCAATCGTAGCGCCCGTTTCTTGCAAGAAACGGATGACGTCCTTGCAAGGACGTCACAAGGCGCTTGCAAGCGCCTTGTCAGACCCTTGCAAGGGTCTTGTCAGCGCGTCGGAACCGGCGTCTCGCCGCGGTAGTCGTAGAACCCGCGTTGCGTCTTGCGCCCAAGCCAGCCGGCCTCGACGTATTTCGTCAGCAGCGGGCAGGGGCGATACTTCGTATCGGCCAGCCCGTCATGCAGCACGTTCATGATCGCAAGGCAGGTGTCCAGACCGATGAAATCGGCCAGTTCCAGCGGCCCCATCGGATGGTTCGCGCCCAGCTTCATCGACTCGTCGATCGACTTCACGTTCCCCACGCCTTCGTAGAGCGTGTAGACCGCCTCGTTGATCATCGGCATCAGGATGCGGTTGACGATGAAGGCCGGGAAATCCTCGGCCGTGGCGGCCGTCTTGCCCAGCCGATCGACCACCGCCTTGCAGGCGGCAAAGGTTTCCTCGTCGGTGGCGATGCCGCGGATCAGTTCGACCAGCTGCATCACCGGCACGGGGTTCATGAAATGGAAGCCCATGAATTTCTCGGGCCGGTCGGTGCGGCTCGCCAGCCGGGTGATCGAGATCGAGGAGGTGTTCGAGGTCAGGATCGTCTGCGGCTTCAGATGCGGCAGCAGGTCCTCGAAGATCGCCTGTTTCACCGTCTCGCGCTCGGTCGCGGCCTCGATGATCAGGTCGCTCGGCCCAACCTCGATCAAGGTCGTCGTGGTGCGGATGCGGCCCAGCGCCTCGGCCATTTCGGCCTCGGTGATCTTTTCGCGCGCGACCTGGCGCGCCAGGTTCTTCTCGATCAGCGCGAGCGCCTTGGAGAGCGCCTCGGCGCTGATGTCGGTCATGACCACGTCATAGCCCGCCAGCGCGCAGACATGGGCGATCCCGTTGCCCATCTGGCCTGCCCCAACCACTCCGATCGACTTGATGTCCATGTCCGCCCCTTGCGCGCGCCGTCCCTGTGTCTCGCGCAGGATAGGCCCGGCAGCCCGGCGTAGACAAGCCCGCCCCCCGCGGCCCAAGCGCGCGGGCGCGAGGCGGCAGGCGTCTAAAATATTCGCAAAAATAGAAGGTTATGACTTTGGAAAGACCTTGGTCACATCCTGATCCATGGGTGAGTCTCGAACTGGGTAGGAGCGAGGGAGATGAGTTTCCAAAGGCGCGGCTTGCTGCCGCTCGACTACCGGCCGGTGGTCTATCCGGGGTCTGTTCTCCGGTTCCGCGGCCCTGCGCACGGGCTGGCGCGGCCCTACGTTCTGTGTCTCGGCGGGTCCGAGACATTCGGGCGCTTCGTTCACGCGCCGTTCGCGGCCCAGCTCGACGCCGCCTTGCCGCTCGACGTGGTGAACATGGGGGTGATGAACGCCGGGCTCGACGTTCTGATGACCGACCCCGCGATTCGCGCGGCGCGGACCGGCGCGCGGGCCGTCGTGCTGCAGATCCCCGGCGCACAGAACATGACCAACCGCTTCTACTCGGTCCATCCGCGCCGCAACGACCGGTTCATCCGGGCCAACGGCATCCTGCGCACCATCTACCGCGAGGTGGATTTCACCGAGTTCCACTTCACCCGGCACCTGTTGAGCCGCCTGATGGGCCTGTCGCCGGACCGCTTCGCGCTCGTCACCCATGAATTGCGCAGCGCCTGGGTGGCGCGCATGACCGCCTATCTGCGCGACGCGCCGATGCCGGTTCACCTGCTCTGGCTGTCGCGGCGTCATCCCGACGATCCGGACAGCCCGCAGACACTGGGGCCCGACCCGCTGTTCGTCACGCGCGAGATGCTGGACCGCGTCGCCGCCGCGGCCGCCTCGCTGACCATCGCGGCCCCTGAGGGGGGGCAGATCTCGACCGGGACGCGCGGCATGTTCTTCGCCCCGCGCGAGGCCGCTGCCGCCCGTGCCCTGCCCGGCCCCGAGCTGCACGAGGCCGCCGCACGGCGTCTCGCCCGCCTGCTGTCCTGAAACGCGAACCGCCCCGCGCCCGGTGAGGCGCGAGGCGGCGAAGACGTCGGGCGGATCGGCTCAGAGCTTGCCGGTCAGCTCCGGCACGGCGTCGAACAGGTCGGCGACCAGGCCGTAATCGGCGACCTGGAAGATCGGGGCCTCTTCGTCCTTGTTGATCGCCACGATGACCTTCGAATCCTTCATGCCCGCAAGGTGCTGGATCGCCCCGGAGATGCCGACCGCGATGTAAAGCTCGGGCGCCACGACCTTGCCGGTCTGGCCCACCTGCCAATCGTTCGGCGCATAGCCCGAATCGACCGCCGCGCGCGATGCGCCCACGGCGGCGCCCAGCTTGTCGGCCAGCCCCTCGATCAGCGCGAACTGCTCGGAGGAGCCGAGCGCGCGGCCACCGGAAACGACGATCCCCGCCGAGGTCAGCTCGGGCCGGTCCGAGGCCGCGACCTTGTCCTCGACCCAGGACGACAGCGCCGAGGCGCCGGGGGCCGCCACCGTCTCGACCGCGGCCGAGCCGCCGGTGCCCGCCGCCTCGAAACTCGAGGTGCGGAAGGTCACGACCTTCTTGGCGTCCTTCGACTTGACGGTCTGGATCGCGTTGCCCGCGTAGATCGGGCGCTCGAACGTGTCGGCGTCGACGACGCCCGAGGCGTCCGAGATCACCATCACGTCCAGCATCGCCGCGACGCGCGGCATGATGTTCTTGGCGTCGGTCGTCGCGGGCGCGACGATGTGGCTGTAATCGCCCGCAAGGCCCACGATCAGCTCGGCCGTGGCCTCGGCCAGCCGGTGACCCAGGCTCTCGCCCTCGGCGCAAAGCACCTTTGCCACGCCGCTGATCGTCGCCGCCTGGTCGGCCGCCGCCTTGGCGGAGGCACCGGCGCAAAGCACCGTCACATCGCCCAGCTTGCCCGCCGCCGTGACCGCCTTGGCGGTCGCATCCATGTTCAGCTCGCCCGAGGTCACCTCGGCCAGAAGAAGAACCGCCATCAGATCACCCCCGCTTCTTCCTTGAGTTTCGAGATCAGCTCGTCGACCGAGCCCACCTTGACGCCGGCCTTGCGGGCCTCGGGCTCGGTGGTGGTGACGATCTCCAGCCGCGGCGTGACATCGACGCCGTAATCGGCGGCGGTCTTTTCATCCAGCGGCTTCTTCTTCGCCTTCATGATGTTCGGCAACGAGGCGTAGCGCGGCTCGTTCAGGCGCAGATCGACCGAGATGATCGCGGGCATCTTGACCTTGATGGTCTGCAGACCGCCATCGACCTCGCGGGTCACGACGGCGGCATCGCCCTCGACCGACACCTCGGAGGCAAAGGTCGCCTGCGACCAGCCCAGAAGCGCGGACAGCATCTGCCCCGTCGCGTTCATGTCGTTGTCGATGGCCTGCTTGCCGCAAAGCACGAGGCCCGGCTGCTCTTCTTCCACGACCTTGGCGAGGATCTTGGCCACCGCCAGCGGCTCGATGTCGGTGTGGACGTCATCGGCGGCCACCACGAGGATCGCGCGGTCAGCCCCCATCGCCAGCGCGGTGCGCAGGGTTTCCTGTGCCTGCTTGACGCCGATGGAGACGGCGACGATTTCCTCGGCCTTGCCGGCCTCCTTCAGGCGGATCGCCTCCTCGACGGCGATCTCGTCGAACGGGTTCATCGACATCTTGACGTTGGCGAGATCGACCCCGGACCCATCCGCCTTGACGCGGACCTTCACGTTGTAGTCGATCACGCGCTTGACGGGCACAAGTACCTTCATGCGGACCTCTCCTCTCTCCGGCGCCTCCCCGGCGCCACATGCCGTTTCAAGGGGAAGTGATAGTGCGATCAGGGGGTGGAAAACAGGTCAAAATCGACGCGGCAGGGTCCGGGGACGCCGCGTCAGACCGGATTGGCGCGCAGCCACAGCTCGGCGGCGATGGCCGCGTAGCAGGCGAGCGAGCCGAGAAAGACGAAGACATGCCAGATCGTGTTGTGGAACGGCAGCCGGGTCCACAGAAGGAACGCGATGCCCGAGGAATAGGTGATCCCCCCCGCCGCCAGCAGCCAGAAACCCGCCGGGCTGAGGCTCGAGACAAGCGGCCCGCCCCAGATCGCGCCGGCCCAGCCAAGGCCGAGGTAAAGCGGGATCGACAGCCAGCCGAGCCGCGAGGAAAACAGGATCATCAGCGCCCCCAGCGCCGCGACCGACCAGATCGCCACCAGAAAGGCGCCATGCGCCGAGACGAGGATGGCAAAGGGCGTGTAGGTGCCCGCGATCTTGAAATAGATCGCCGACTTGTCGAAACGCCGCAGCCGCTCGACCCAGGCGGGGCGCTGCAACAGGTTGTAGGCGGCCGAAAAGCTCCACATCGCAAGACCGGTAGCCACATAGACGGCAAGCGCCGCGACCAGCGCCGCCTCTCCGATCCAGAGTGCCGCCAGCACGATCAGGACAGGCCCCCCGACCAGCGCGGCACCGATGCCCGAGGCATGCACGATGGCGTCCGAGATATACTCGGCGCGGGAATAGGGGCGCGTTCCGCTGATGTGGCTCATGCGCGAAAGGGTAGCGCACGCGGCCCCGCACGCAAAACGGGACGTTGCGGCAGCGGTCCGTCAGACCGCCTTGCGCGCCCTGAGCGCGGCCGAGATCGTCCCGTCATCGAGGTAATCCAGCTCGCCCCCGATGGGCACGCCCTGCGCCAGCGAGGTCACGGCAACCCCCGCCCCCTCCAGCGCGTCGGCGATGTAATGGGCGGTGGTCTGCCCGTCGACGGTGGCGTTCAGCGCAAGGATCACCTCCGAGACACCCTCGCCGGTCACGCGGTCCAGCAGCCGCGGGATGCGCAGGTCTTCCGGCCCGATGTCATCCAGCGCCGAGAGCGTGCCGCCAAGCACGTGGTACCGCCCGCCAAAGGCGCCGCCGCGTTCCATCGCCCAGAGGTCGGCGACGTCCTCGACCACGCAGATCAGCCCGTTCGCCCTCCGGTCGTCGGAACAGATCGGGCACAGGTCGGCGGTGCCGATATTGCCGCAGTTCAGGCATTCGCGCGCCGTCTCGGCCACGCGGGCCATGGTCTCGGCCAAGGGGCGCATCAGCGCGCCGCGCTTCTTGATCAGCTGCAGCACGGCACGCCTTGCCGACCGGGGGCCAAGCCCCGGCAGGCGGGCCATGATCTCGATCAGGGCCTCGATATCCCTGGGCGCGTCGGCCATCGGCGCGATGCCTCAGAACGGCAGCTTCATGCCGGGCGGAAGGCCCATGCCCTCGGTCAGCTTCGCCAGTTCCTCCTGGCTTTTCTCCTGCGCGCGGGCCTGCGCATCCTTGATCGCGGCGAGGATCAGGTCCTCGACCACTTCCTTGTCGTCCTGGTTGAAGATCGACGGGTCGATGTCGAGCGCGGTCAATTCGCCCTTGGCGGTCGCGGTCGCCTTGACCAGCCCCGCGCCGGATTCGCCGGTGACCGTGATCGAGGCCAGGCTTTCCTGCATCTCGGCCATCTTGGTCTGCATTTCCTGCGCCTGTTTCATGATCTTGGCCATGTCGCCAAGACCGCCCAAACCCTTCAGCATCGGTTCATTCCTCGTGTGATGTCATTCGTCGTCGAACGGGTCCCAATCCTCTGGGAGTTCGTCGGGATCCGGCAATTCCGGCAGCGCCTCGGCCTGGGCCTGCGCCTGAAGTTCCTCGCGGGTGCGGATCGCGGCGATCTTCGCCTCGGGGAAGGCGGCCTTCACGGCCTGCAACAGCGGGTGTTGCTCCAGTTCGGCCTCGAGCGCGCGGCGCTCGGCCTGCTCGGCCTCGGCGATGGTCTGCCCGCCCCCCTCGCGCACCGTCGAGATGATCCAGCGCGCGCCGGTGGCCAGTTGCAGCGCGCGGCCAAGGCGTTGGGCGAGGTCGCCGGGCGCAGTCTCGGTCGGCTCGAACTCGATCCGGCCGGGGGCGTAGGCGGCCAGCCGCAGGCAGGTCTTCACCTCGACCAGCAGCTTGATGTCGCGCGCCTGTTCGATCAGGGCGACCACCGCGTCAAAGGTCGGGTAAAGCGACAGGTCCGGCCCCGGCTGCGCCTGCAAGGCCGCCTGCGGCCCGCCGCTGCCGCGCGCGACGGGCGCCTGCGCACGCGGCGCATGGACCGGGCCACCACCACCCGAGGGGCGCGCGGGCCCCGCCCCACCCGCGGGCGCGGGCGTCGCGTGCAGCTTCTTCACCAGGTCGCCCGGCGTCGGCAGGTCGGCCACGTGGGTCAGGCGGATCACCGCCATTTCGGCGGCCATCATGGCGTTGGGGGCAAGGGCCACCTCTTCCAGCGCCTTGAGCAGCATCTGCCACATCCGCGTGAGCACGCGCATCGGCAAACGGTCAGCCAGTGAGCGGCCCCGCGCGCGTTCCTCGGGCGGGATGGTGGGGTCTTCGGCCGCCTCGGGCGAGATCTTCACGACCGAGAGCCAATGCGTGATCTCGGCCAGGTCGCGCAGCACCGCGACGGGGTCGGCCCCGTCGGCATATTGCGCGCCCAGTTCCGACAGCGCACCGGGCGCGTCGCCGCCCATGATCGCCTCGAACAGGTCCAGCACCCGGCCCCGGTCGGCCAGCCCCAGCATGGCGCGCACCTGGTCGGCAGTGGTCTCGCCCGCGCCATGGGCGATGGCCTGGTCCAGCAGACTCATGGCGTCCCGCACCGAGCCCTCGGCGGCGCGCGTGATCAGCGCCAGCGCATCCTCGGCGATCTGCGCGTTTTCCTTGGCTGCGACGCGCTGCAGATGGGCGATCATCACCTCGGGTTCGATCCGGCGCAGGTCGAAACGCTGGCAACGGCTGAGCACCGTGACCGGCACCTTGCGGATCTCGGTGGTGGCAAACAGGAACTTGACGTGCGGCGGCGGCTCTTCCAGCGTCTTCAGAAGCGCGTTGAACGCGCTCGTGGACAGCATGTGAACCTCGTCGATGATGAAGATCTTGTAGCGCGCCTGCGCCGCGCGGTAGCTCACCGTCTCGATGATCGCGTCGCGGATGTTCTGCACGCCGGTGTTGCTGGCCGCGTCCATCTCCATCACGTCGACATGCCGCCCCTCGGCGATGGCGACGCAGTTTTCGCAGACCCCGCAGGGGTCCGTCGTCGGCCCGCCCTGCCCGTCCGCGCCGATGCAGTTCAGCCCCTTGGCGATGATCCGCGCGGTCGTGGTCTTGCCGGTGCCGCGGATGCCCGTCAGCATGAAGGCCTGCGCGATGCGATCGGCCTCGAACGCGTTTTTCAGCGTGCGCACCATGGCGTCCTGACCGATCAGGTCGGCGAATGTCGCCGGGCGGTATTTCCGCGCCAGAACCTGGTAGCCGGTATCGGGGGTGTCGCTCATGTCGCCTCGGGGGATGCGTGCGTGCAAGACCCTAGTGAAGCCGCGCGCCAAGGTCCATGGTGAAGCGGCGGCGGCGTGCTAGGTTTGCCGCAAAGGGACGGAGGAGCGATGTCCGAACACCAACCACCCGCCGCGTTGCTGATGGCGATGACCGGGATCTTCTGGGCCGTCGCCGCGGCGTCGCTGCTGTTCTGGCTGGGCGGGTTGCTCTGGCCCGGCGGCCTGTCCGGGCTGATGGCGGCCCTTGGTCCGGGGGCCATCGCCACGCTGGTCACGCTGCATATCCCGGCCGCGATCATCGGCATCCTGCTGTGGCAATGGACGCGAGCCGGGCTGTCGCCGCGCCGCCGCGTGTTGCTCGAGGCGGCGACGGCCTATTTCATCCTGTCGGTGATCCTGGGGATTTTCCTCAATTACCTGCTCGTCTCGGCGATGGGGGACGTGATCAGCCCGGTCATCGACAGCGCGACAGGCTGAGGGCCAAACGCGAAACGCACCGCCGGGGCGGTGCGCTTTGCAAGGGTGAGAGGCTGGACAACGACCCAAGCGGGGCTCGTTACGGCTGCTTCCTTCCGGACCTGACCGGGTTGGCGAGGCGCCTGCCCGCGCCAACCCCTCGGGATGGGAGATAGGGAATCGCGGGCAGAGTCGCAACCCCCGTGCAATTCCGCTTTGGTGCAGGCCGCAGCATGCTAGTCTCGCCGCTGTTCCGAAAGGCCCCCGATGAGTCGCACCCCGACATGTCCCGCCGCACCGGCCCGGCCTCCTGCGGGAGGCGTCGGGCGCGCGCGGCGTTTGCGGCGGCCCTGCACGCAGCGGCCCACGGGCCTGCCCTATGGCAAGACGCAACAATGGTGGCCGCCGCCGCTCGGCGCGTGATCCTGACCGACCACGACACCACCAAAGGACATCGAACATGACTTCGACTTTCGAGATCGCGCTTGGGCGCGATACCGTCGGGCTGCGCTGGCCGGATGGCACGGCCCGCGACTTCCCCCTGATCTGGCTGCGCGACAATGACCCCGCCGGCCTGCATCCCGACACGCAGGAGCGGGTGACCGACCTTCTGTCCATCGACCCCGAGCCGCAGGCGACCGCGGCCGAGCTTGGCGAGGGCGGGCTGGTCCTGCACTGGGCGGATGGCGGCGAAAGCCGCATTGCGCTCGACTGGCTGGAACGGCACGGGCCGGGCACCCCGGTGGCGGACCCTGCCGAGCTGCCGCATGTCACCTGGCGCGCCGGGTTCACCGTGCCCCGCCACCACGGCGCGCGCATTGCCGCGGATGACACCGCGCTGCTGGACTGGCTGCGCGACACGGTCGCCTGCGGGCTGACCATTGTCGAAGGCGTGGCGAAGGAACCGGGCGCGGGGCTGGCGCTGGCCGAGCGGATCGGGTTTCTCCGGCAGACGAATTTCGGCACCGCCTTCGAGGTGATCAGCAAGCCCAACCCCAACAACCTCGCCTACACGGCGCTGGCACTTCCGCTGCACACCGACCTCGCCAACCAGGAGCTGCCGCCGGGCTACCAGTTCTTGCATTGCATCGCCAACGAGGCCGCGGGCGGCGGATCGGTCTTTGCCGATGGCGTGGCGATGGCAGAGGCGCTGCGCGCCGAAGACCCCGAGGCCTTCGACCTGCTGGCGCGGGTGCCGATCCCCTTCCGCTTCCATGACGGCGAGGTCGACATCCGCATCCACCGCCCGGTCATCAACCTGACCCATGACGGCGAGGTCCACGAGATCAAGTGGAACGCGCATCTGGCCGGCGTCTTCGACATGGAGGCCGCGGTGATGCCCGCCTATTACCGCGCCTATCGCGCCTTCATGGCACTGACGCGCGATCCGGCGTTCCAGGTGCGGCTGAAGCTGCAAGCGGGCGAGATGGTCGTCTTCGACAACCGCCGCGTGCTGCACGGGCGCGAGGCCTTCGACCCCGCGACCGGGCATCGCCACCTGCAGGGTTGCTACGTCGACCGCGGCGAGGTGTTGAGCCGCATCCGCGTTCTGTCGCGCTGAGACATCGGTCGTCCGGCTGGTGTCAGCCGGGCGACCGTTCCGCCCAACCGGCGAAGATGCGCTCGAGGAAGACCACCACGTAGAACAGCAGGATGCCGAGTGCCGCCAGCGCGAAGAGGACGGCGAACATCAGCGGGTAATCCGCGCTGATCCGCCCGCTGTCGAACAGGTCACCAAGGCCGCGGCCATGGGGGCTGACGATCTCCATCAGGTTGGTCCCGATGAAAGCGAGGGTGACCGCGACTTTCAGCGCGCCGAAGAACTCCGGCAGGGTCTTGGGCAGGGCGATCTTCCAGAAAATCGTGAAATTCGAAGCGCCTAGCGACCGCAGGATGTCGCGGTATTCCGGTTCCAAGGTCGACAAACCGATGGAGACGGAGACGGCGATGGGGAAGAAGCTGATCATGAAGGCGATCAGCACGGTGTTGAAGTCATGCTGGCCCACGAACATCAGCGCCACGATGGGCACGACGGTGGCCTTGGGGATGGCGTTGAAGCCGACGAGGATCGGGTAGAGCCCCTCGCGCGCGAATTGCGAGAAGCCCATCACCATGCCGATCAGCGTGCCGACCACCACGGCCAACCCGAGGCCCACCACCGTGCGCCAGAGGGTTTCCCAGGATTTCACCAGGAACAGGTCCCAGAACTGCACGTAGCGCGGGATCAGGTCCGAGGGGCTGGCCATGCGGAAATCGGGGAGGTCGTTATACCAGACCGCCCATTCCCAGAAGCCGAGGATCGCCACGATGAAGAGCGTGGGCGCGAGGATCTTGCGGGCCGTGTCGTTCATTGCATCGCCCCCGGAATGGGTTGGCTACGGGCCGGTTTCGGTGGCGGCGGCGGCGCGTCCTCGTCCGTCGTCCGGCCCTGCGCGACCTGGATCTGGTGGCGGAGGGTGGCCAGCATCTCGACCGCCTTGGGCGCGTAGAGATCGTCGAGCGTGCGCTTGCCGGGGATGTCCACGTCGAGCACGTATTGCGCATGGGCGGGGCGCCCGGACATGACCACGACCTGATCGGCGAGGAAGACGGATTCCCTTAGATCATGGGTAATTAGCAGGCATGTGAAGGGCTCCTGCGCGCGCAGGTCATGCATGGTGCACCACAGGTCTTCACGGGTGAATGCGTCGAGCGCGCCGAAGGGCTCATCAAGGATCAGCACGTCGGGCTTGTGGATGATCGAGCGACACAGGCTCGCGCGCTGGCGCATCCCGCCGGACAGTTCGGAGGGGCGTTTCTCGGCGAAGCCGGTCAGGCCGACGAGGTCGAGCAGGTGATGCGCGCGCTCGACGGCCTCGGCCTTGGACATGGGGGATTTGACGATCTCGAGCGGCAGCAGGATGTTCTGCAGGATCGTGCGCCATTCCAGCAGAACGGGGTTCTGGAAGGCCATGCCCACCGTCGGGCGCGGCGAGGTCACGAGTTTGTTGTGCAGCCAGACCTGCCCCTCGTTCGGCTTCATCAGGCCCGACACCAGCCGCGTCAGCGTGGACTTGCCGCAGCCCGAAGGGCCGACCACGGCGCAGAAGCTGTTTTCGGGGATCTTGATCGAGAGGTTGTCCAGCACCGGAAGCGGACCCGCCTTGGTCTTGTAGGCGTGGGTCACCTCGCGCAGTTCGATCATGTAATGGGAGGGGTCAGTCTGCATCCGGGGGGGCTTTCGAGTGGTAAACGGCGCGTCAACACATGTGGGATTTGTGCAAGGCCATGGTTAACGGGCTGGGCGGTCAGGGCAAGTCACAGCGCGTGCACACCCCGTACACACCGCGTGCATACGCGGGTCCGGCGGGCCTGCCGGGTGACAGGCCCGCCGGGATCACGTGGGCTGCCGCGCTCAGGGCGCGATCATCAGCACCTCGGCCTCGGGCAGGTAGGCGTCGGTGAAGTAGAGCGACGCGTCGACCTCGCCCTGGAACTCGTAGGTGAGCTGCATCTGCTCGAGCGCCAGCGCCATGCGGTCGGCGTCGATGTTGCCCATGCCGTTCTCGATCACGTAGTCGGTCAGGATGTTGGCATCGAGCGCCAGCTGGAGACGGCGGGTTTCCAGCTCGACGTCGCCGGCGGGGTTGCGGTCGATCACCGCGGCAGCGCCTGCGGCGGGATCGGCGATGGCGTCGGCGACACCGCGGGCGATGGCGCGCAGCGCGCCGGTCACGAGCTCGGGGTTGGCTTCGGCGAAGTCGGTGTTGACGATCACCGCGTTGCCGTAGAGCGCGACGCCGTGATCGGAGAACATGATCGTGGTGATGTCATCCTCGGGCACGCCCAGCCGCGCGAGCGACAGGTAGGAGGAGAAGTTGAAGCCGGTCACGCTGTCCACGTTGCCCTCGGCCAGCATCGGCTCGCGGGTGGGGAAGCCGACGGGTTCCACGGTGATGGTCGACACGTCGATGTCGTTCACCGCGGCGAGGATCGGGAACTGCGCCCATGCGCCATCGGGCGGCGGCGCGCCGAGGATGGACCCCTCGAGGTCCTCGATGCCGGAAATGCCCTGGCTGACGCGGCCCACGATCGAGAAGGGCGGGCTGTCATAGACCATCATCACGGCGGTGACGGGCGCGCCGGGGTTCTGGTCGAGGAAGCGCACGAGGCTGTTGATGTCGGCGAAGCCCAGCGGGAAGGCGCCCGAGGCGACCTTGGGGATCGCGTCGAGCGAGCCCTGGCCCGCGGCGATCTCGACCGAGAGGCCCTCGGCGGCGAAATGGCCGTTGTCGATGGCGAGGAAATAGGGCGCGGCGGGCCCTTCGAAACGCCAGTCGAGGGCGAAGTTGATCGTGGTGTCCTGCGCGGCGAGCGGGGTCGCGGCGATCAGGGCGGCGGCGAGGGTCGGAATGGCACGGGTGAACAAGCGGTCTCTCCTTCGGCTTGGCAGCACATTCGCCTTGAGGCTGCGCCACATCATCGGCGCGCCCGTCCGAGGTCAACAGAGCGTTGCCCCCGCATCGGCGCGGCTTGGGGCAGACTGCGCGATTGTCGCAGCACGCGCCAGTTTTTTGTGCAGACCGCCCGAAAGCGGCTAGATGTGCAGCAGATAGCGCATGAAGCCCGCGGGGGATTTCCCCTTTTGGGAGAGCCCGAGCGCCTGCGCGCGCGCATCATGGCGCAGGGCGCCGGGGCCGGTCTCGAAGATCACGGGGGTGCCGCCGAGCGGGGTGAAGGACCAGCCGGGCGGGACGGAGGGCGCAAGCGGCGCGGGGCTGGCGGCGATATGGGCGACGAGCCGGTCACGGACGGGATCGGCTGCCTCATGGATCAGCTCGCAGGTGGCGGCGGCGGCGTGATGCCCGCCCCCCGCGGCGCGGTAGGTGTTGGTGACGACGAGGACGCTGTCGCTCTCGGCCACCGGCCTGCCGTCGCGGTGGCGCAGGTTGCGGATGCGTCCGGGGCCGTCATGGAGGATGTCGCCTTCGGCGTTGGTGCGCGCGGCCGCGCTGACGTCGATCTCGTAGAGCAGCCCGTCCATGCGGTCGAAATTGTAGCTGGCGAAGGCGTGGTCGATCAGCGGTTGCGGCCCCGGCGCGCCGGGCTCGATCCGGTGGAAGGCGGATGCGCTGCGCTCGAGCCAGTCGCGGAGCTGTGCGCCGGTGGCGCGCAGCAGGGCAAGGCCGTTGGTGTAGCCATACAGGTCGGCCGCGTGGCGCAAGAGCAGCGGGCCGGCCGGAACATCCGTGTAGGCCGAGGGCCCGCCGCGGCCGCCGGCCTTGAAGGGCGTCGTGGCCGACAGCAGCGGCAGGGCGGCCAGCGCCGGATCGGCGGCGATGACCGGCTGCACGGCGGCGCGCTGCGCGTCGGCGATCAGCTGGGTCGCGGCGCAGGGCGCGCGGAGGCTGAAATAGGTCTCGAGCGGGACCGCGCTGCGGCCGATGACGCGGGCGGCATAGCTGCGGGTCATGCGATGGGCGCGCGACAGCTGGTCGCGCAGCGCGCGCGGCTGGCGGGTCTTGGGCGGCGGGGTGCCGGGGGCGGGGGTGGTGCGGCTGGTGGCGGCGGAGACGGTCCAGCGGTCGGAGATGCGGTCGCGCGACAGGACGAGGTCGATCTGGCCGAGATGCGAGCCGTTGCAGCCCGGCTGCACCAGCGCCGCCGCGCCGGGGTCGTGGCGAGCGAGGCCCTCGGGCGGAAAGACGCCGTGGCTGTGTCCGGCGATCACGGCATCGACCCCGGCGATGCGGGCGATGGCGCGGGCGGCGTTCTCGGCATCGGGCGGTGCGTCGGGCTGGCCGAGGCCGCTGTGGGCCATGACGATGACAAGATCCGCGCCCGCGGCGCGCAGGCTGGCGGTGGCGCGGGCGGCGGCGGGGAGCATGGGCGCGACCTCGATCCGCCCGGCGAGATGGGCGTGGCCCCATTGCGCCAGCTGCGGCGGCACGACGCCGGTGAGGCCGATGCGCAGGCTGTGCGCGCGGCCGGCGCGGTCGGTGAGGCTGCGCTCGAGGATGACATGGGGCGGCAGGAAGGGCGCGCCGCCGGACCGGGTCGCGTTGGCGAGCAGGACCGGGAAGCGCGCGTCGGCAAGGGCGCGCTCCAGCGCGGCGAGGCCGAAGTCGAAATCGTGGTTGCCGAGCGTCGCGGCGTCGTAGCCGAGCGCGTTCATCGCGGCGATCATCGGGTGGGCGCTGCCCTCGGGCAGGAGATCCGAGACGGCGGCATCGCCGAGCGGCGCGCCCTGCAGCGTGTCGCCATTGTCCAGCAGGAGCGTGTTGGGGCAGTCGGCTCGGGCCTGCGCGATCAGGTCGGCAAGGCCGGCAAGGCCGACGCCATCGTCGCGGCGGTCGGTGAAGTAGTTGAACGGGCACAGGTGGGCGTGCAGGTCGGAACTGGCCAGAAGGCGCAGGTCGAGCAGCGCCGCGCGCCCGTCGCGGTCGGCCGGAAGTCCCTGCAGTGTCCGCGTGACGACCATTGCGTGTCAAACCTTTCCAGTCACAACTATTCGAGGTGGCCGGGCCACCACAAACCGCATCGCGGGCAAGCCCATGGATTTCGGGATGGATTGCGCCCACTGTGGCCGACGCGCCATACCCATGGCGAGGGAGCGGTGAAAGGATAGGCGATGCGACATGCGTTCGGGGTGACATTCGGCGGTTCGGACCTGGACCGCTCGGCGGCAGAGCGGCGCGACGCGGCGGCGCTGGCGGGGGAACTGGCGGCGGGGGCGGGCATCCTGCCGGTCTGGCGGGGCAAGCCGCTGGTGGCGGGCGACCCGGCCGAGGGGGGCTGCCGGCTGGCGCTGGTGCCCGCGGGGCACGGGGTGCTGACGGCGGCGGAGGAAGAACCGCTGTTTCTTGGCCGGATCGAGGGCGCGGCGATCTTTGCGCAGGACATCTCGGGCTGGGAGCCGCAGGAGCCGGTGGACGAGGCGCAGATCGGCGCGTTTCTCGACCCCACGGTGCAGCGCCATCCCGAGGCCGGAGACGGCACCGCCTTTCGTGAGCTGCGCGCGGTGATGACGCAGCTGTCGGCGCGCGACGCGGAGCTGGCGGCGACGGCGCGGGCGCTGCTGAACTGGCACCGGAGCCACGGGTTCTGCGCGCGCTGCGGCGCGCCCACCGAGATCGCGGAAGCCGGGTGGCAACGGCGCTGCGGCGCCTGCGGCGCGCATCATTTCCCGCGCACCGACCCGGTGGTCATCATGCTGATCACCCGCGGCGAGCGGGTGCTTCTGGGCCGCTCGCCCGGCTGGCCCGAGGGGATGTTCTCGTTGCTGGCGGGCTTCGTCGAGCCGGGCGAGACCATCGAGGCCGCGGTGCGCCGCGAGGTGCTGGAGGAGACGGGCGTCAGGGTGGGCGCGGTCGACTACCTGGCGGCTCAGCCCTGGCCGTTTCCGGCCTCGTTGATGATGGGCTGCCGGGGCGAGGCGGTGAGCGACGAGATCGAGATCGACCCCGAGGAGATCGAGGCCGCGCGCTGGGTGAGCCGCTCGGAGATGCTGACGGTCTTTGCCGGCACCCACCCCGAGATCCGGCCCGCGCGCCGCGGCGCGATCGCGCATTTCCTGCTCGAGGCCTGGCTGGCGGACCGGCTGGATTGACGCAGCGGGCCGCCCCTGCCGCCCACCGCCACAGCTGCCACAGCTGCGCCCGGCGCGGCACCTGCCCTGTTGTCGGGTGCGGCGCTTGTCTGCTAGAGTGATGGAAAACAAGAGATATCAGGCGTATCGAGTAGGGGTCAGGTCATGCCATACATCATGCCCGCGCAGCGGATGGCGTTCTTTTTCTCACCCAAGGCCGGGGGAACGTCGCTGAGGGCCTTCCTCTTCCATGTCGAGAACGGCTTTCCATTCCGCAACTACTCGGTGCAGGGGCAGCCGGTCGATGCGAACAAGCTGACGGCGAATTACCGGTTCAACCGGGTGGATCACGCCGCCATCGAGGGCTACCGGACGTTCGCCTTGCTGCGCGACCCGGTCCGGCGGTTCCTGTCGGGCTATTCCAACCGGGTGCTGCATTACCGCGAGCTGTCGATCGAGGCGGCCGGGCGCGAGTTGTTGCAGCAGGGGCTGCCGCCGGACCCGGATATCTCGACCTTTGTCGAGAATTACATCGGCTACCTGCAATGCTCGAAGCCCATGGCGCGGCATTTCCTGAAGCAGCAGGCCTTCGTCGGGACGGATGCGGGGTTCTACGAGCGGATCTTCCGGCTGGAAGAGGTCGACGAGCTGGCGGATTTCGTGAACGCGGCCTGCGGCGCGCAGGCCCGGATGCCGCGGCTGCAGACCGGTGGGGCGAAGCTTGATTTCTTCGCACTGGACGAGGATGTACAGCTGGAAATCCTCGAGATCTGCCGGACCGATGTCGCCTTCCAGCTGTTCCCGGATTACTGGGAGCCCTATGCGCATCTGGTCGAGGGCGAAACGGTCGGCGCGGACGCGCTGTGGCAGTCGGTGACGGTCGGTTGACGGTGGGCTGACTGTGGGCTGACGCCGGTTGACCGGGCGTCGGGATCGCGGGATGACGCGGGATGTTGCGGGCGGCGTAACGGGTGTCTGGGTAAGGGTGCAGGATGAAATTCAAGGTTTCCGAGGATGTGGACGCGCCGCAGGATCTGGTGTGGCGGCAATTCACGGATTTCTCCGGGTTCGAGGACGAGGCGCGCGGACGCGGCGCGCGGGTGACACGGGTCGGCAACTGGACGCAGGCGGCCGAGGGTGTCGAGTGGCGCGGCGAGGTCACCGTGAGGGGCAAGGCGCGGGCCATCGCCTCGCGGGTGACGCAGATGATTCCCGACGAGCTGTGCGTGATCGAAAGCCGCATCGGCGGGATGGAATGCCGCCACGAGATGCAGTTCATCCCCCTGTCGGCCGAGGTGACGCGGGTCGCGCTGGTGCTGGAGCTGTCGGCCAACACGCTGACCGCGCGGCTGTTGCTGCAGACCATGAAGCTGGCGCGCGGCAAGGTGTTGCAGCGGCTTCAGGGCATGATCGCGCGGCAGGGCAACGCGGTCGAGGCGGCCTATCGGCGGAGCCAGCGGAGTTAGGCCTGTTACGGCTGGCTCGGGCCCGCCTTGCGCTGGCGCGCGCGTTCGATCCCCAACTGGCGCTCGCGCCAGATGATGAGGATACCGGCGGTCACGACCATGGCGCCCCCCGCGAGGGTGGCCGCGCCCGGCACCTCGCCGAAAACGGTGTAGCCCACCGCGATGGACAGGATCATCGAGGCGTATTCGAAGGGCGCGATCAGCGAGGCGTCGGCGTGGCGGTAGCTGGAGGTGAGCAGGATCTGCCCCACCCCGCCCAGAAGCCCCGCGCAGATCAGCAGCGCCAGCACCTGCGGTTCGGGAAGGGTCCAGCCCCAGGGCAGGGTCAGGAGCGACAGGACCGTCGCGGTGATCGAGAAGTAGAAGACGATGGCCGAGACCGTCTCGGTCTGGACCAGTTTGCGCACGAAGACCTGCGCCAGCGCGGCGCAGACCGCCGAGAGCAGGACGAGGACCGCGCCCAGCGTCTCGCGCGTGTCGGCGGCAGCGGGGTCGAGTTGCAGCCGGGGGCTGAGGACGACGAGCACGCCGGCCATGCCGAGCGCCACCATCGACAGGCGGAAGAGGCGCACCTGTTCGCCGAGGAACATGGCCGCGAAGATCACCACGAGGATCGGCGCGGCATAGCCGATGGCGGTGACCTCGGGCAGCGGCAGGAGGCCGAGGCCGGCGAAGCCGAGGCCCATGGCGGAGGTGCCGACCAGCCCGCGCCAGACGTGGCCCATGGGGTTTCGCGTGGTCAGCCCGGTGTGCAGCTCGCCTCGCATCGCCAGCCAGACGCCGATGACGGGGATGGCGAAGAGCGAGCGGAAGAACACCGCCTGACCGGGGGGGATGCTGTCGGAAGTGGCCTTGATGATCGAGGCCATGGCCACGAAGACGCAGACCGACAGGATCTTGAGGGTGATGCCGCGAAGCGGGGACATGGCGCACCGGGTGGGGGATGTGGGGCGACCCTACGCCCGGTGCGGGCGGGGTTCAATCGGTCTCGACCGGGGCGGCGAGGCCCGTGAGGATCGGGCAGTCGGGGCGGTGAT
The DNA here is from genome assembly GCF_030163755.1 of Roseicyclus amphidinii. Taxonomy (GTDB): domain Bacteria; phylum Pseudomonadota; class Alphaproteobacteria; order Rhodobacterales; family Rhodobacteraceae; genus Roseicyclus; species Roseicyclus amphidinii. The sequence continues at coordinate 12,683 of NZ_JASJOE010000014.1, read as the reverse complement.
CGCCCGCGCAGGCGTGGACGAGATCGGCCAGCGTTCGGCGCATCTCGGAGAGTTCCCGCATCTTGGCGTCGATCTCGGCCAGGTGGGTTTCGGCGAGCGCCTTGACGTCGGCGCTGGCGCGGTCGCGGTCCTCGTAGAGGGCGAGCAGGGTGCGGCATTGCTCGATGGAGAAGCCGAGGCCGCGGGCGCGGGCGATGAAGGCGAGCTTGTGGAGGTGGGCCGCGGTGAAGCGGCGGTAGCCGTTGGCGCTGCGGTCGGGCGCGATCAGGCCGATATCCTCGTAATAGCGGATGGTCTTGGCGGGCAGGCCCGCGGCCTGGGCGACATCTCCGATGTTCATGCGGCCTCCATCCGGCGCAGTCTGAGGGCGTTGAGGACGACGAGGACGGAGCTTGCCGCCATCGCGCCCGCCGCCAGCATGGGGTTGAGGAAGGGGCCACCGAGCAGGGCCAGAAGGCCCGCGGCGACGGGGATGAGCGCGACGTTGTAGCCGAAGGCCCAGACGAGGTTCTGCGCGATGTTGCGCAGGGTGCGGCGCGAGACCTCCATCGCGGTGGCCACGCCGGTGGGCGCGCCCGAGACAAGCACCACGTCGCCCGCCTCGATCGCCACGTCGGTGCCGGTGCCCAGCGCGATGCCGACATCGGCCTCGGCCAGCACGGCGGCGTCGTTGAGGCCGTCGCCGACGAAGGCGACCTTCAGGCCCTGCTTGCGCCACGCCGCGACCTGTTCGCGCTTGGCGGCGGGGGAAAGGCGGGCGTGGGCTTCGTCGATGCCCAGTTCACGCGCGACGGCGTCGACCGGCCCCTCGGCATCGCCGGAGAGAAGCGCCACGGTCACGCCGCGGGCCTTGAGGGCGGCGACGGCGCGGGCGGCTTCGGGCTTGAGCTTGTCCGAAAGGGCGAGGTGGCCGAGGTAGAGCGCGCCGCGGGCGACATGCACCTCGGTCGCGGGGCCGGGATCGGTGGGGGGGACGGCGACGCCTTCGGCTTCGAGGAAGGCGCGGGAGCCGAGGCGGAGGGTTTCACCCTCGATCATGGCGATGACGCCGCCGCCGGTGACGGCCTCGAAGCTGTCGGTGCGGGCAGGCGTCAGGTCGCGGGCGCGGGCCTCGGAGAGGATGGCGCGGGCGAGCGGATGCTCTGACGCCGCCTCGGCCCCGGCGGCGAGGGTGAGGAGCGTGGCCTCGTCACAGTCGCTGGTGGGGGCGATGGCGGTGACGGAGGGCCGCCCCTCGGTCAGGGTGCCGGTCTTGTCGAAGGCGACGAGGGTGACGCGGGAGAGGTCTTGCAAGGCGTCGCCCTTGCGGAAGAGCACGCCCAGCTCGGCGGCGCGGCCCGTGCCGGCGAGGATCGAGACGGGGGTCGCAAGGCCCATGGCGCAGGGGCAGGCGATGATCAGGACGGAAACGCCGATCACCAGCGCCTTGGCCGGCTCGGGGCCGAAGGCGAGCCACGCGCCCGCAGCGAGCAGCGCGATGACAAGCACCACCGGCACGAAGATCGCGGTCACGCGGTTGATCAGCGATTGCACCGGCAGGCGGGTGGCCTGTGCGTCCTCGACCATGGCGACGATGCGCGCGAGCACGGTGTCGGCCCCCACGGCGGTGGCGCGGTAAAGCAGCGTGCCGGTGCCGTTGACGGTGCCCGCGGAGACGGGGTCGCCCGCGCGCTTGGCGACGGGAAGGGGTTCGCCGGTCAGCATCGCCTCGTCGATGTAGGTCTCACCCTCGACCACCTCGCCGTCGACGGCCACGCGGCCGCCGGGCTTGAGCCGGACAAGGTCGCCGCGGCGCAGGTCGGACAGCGGCACCTCGGTCTCTTGGCCATTCTCGACGCGCAAGGCGGTGTCGGGGCGGAGCGCCATGAGGCCGCGGATCGCGGCACCCGCCTGACCGCGCGCGCGCCCCTCGAGCCAGCGGCCCAGAAGGATCAGGGTGACGATGACGGCGGCGGCCTCGAAATAGACGAAGCGGCCGGTTTCGGGGATCACCTGCGGCGCGAAGGTGACGACGGTGGACCAGATCCAGGCGGCACCCGCGCCGAGGACGACAAGGCTGTTCATCTCGGGCGCGCCTTTCATCAGCGCGGGCACACCGAGGCGGAAGAACACCCGGCCCGGTCCGAAGAGGACGGCGGTGGTCAGCAGGAACTGCACGAGATGCAGGCGGAAGGTGCCGAAGGTTTGCATCTGCCAGTGGTGGAAGGCGGGGACCAGGTGGCCGCCCATCTCCATCACGAAGACCGGAAGGGTCAGCGCCGCGGCCCAGAGAAAGGCGCGGCGGAGCGGGGCTGTTTCATCCTCGGGCGTGTCGGGGTCGCTGTTGGCCGTCTCGGGCGGGTCGAGCGGGGTGACGGGATAGCCCGCGGCCTTCATCGCGGCCTCGACGCGAGCGAGGTCGGCCCCCTCGGCGAGCCGGATATCGGCGCGCTTGAGAGCGAGGTTGACCTGCGCCTCGAGCACCTCGGGCAGGGCGTTGAGCGCGGTTTCGGCGCGCGAGGCGCAGCCGCCGCAGGTCATGTTGGCGACCGCGACGCGAAGCTCGCGGCCTCCGGTGGGCTGCACCGGGTAGCCCGCGCCGCGCATCGCGGCATCCAGCGCCGTGGCGTCGAAGCCGTCGTCGGTGACGACATCCGCGCGGCGCGTGGCAAGGTTCACCTGCGCCGACACGACGCCGGGCACGGCCGCCAGCGCCGCCTCGGCCCGCGCAACGCAGCCGCCGCAGGTGAGGTTGTCCACGGCATAGCGCCGGGTCTTGTGCTGGGTATCGCGCGGCATGCTGCCCTCCGGGTTCGATGGGAGGGACATAGGCCTTCCAGTGACTGGAGGGTCAAGCCCCCGATCCGGGGCCTTTGACTTTTCAAGCTGCGCCGCGTCGTCTATTGCTTTGGCAAGCGGCCGCGGCAGGACCGCGACGGGACAGTACATGCAGTATGCAGACCTCTTTCTTGCGCAGCTCGGCGACACCGGGATGCACCAGCAGGAGATCGAGGCGGTGTTCGACGGCAAGCTTTGCTGGGAGGGCAGCGGCCCTGTGATCCCGCATCCGCTTGTCGTGATCGCCTTCACCAATCGCAGCGGATCGAACCATCTTGCGGAACTCATGCGCTCGACCGGGCGCGTGGCGGGGCTGGGCGAGGCGTTGAATGCCGACACGGTCGCGCGCCGATGCGAGGCCTGGGGCGTCGAGACCTTCCCCGGCTATTTCACCGAGCTGGCCGAGCGGCATCGCGTGCCCTTTGGCGTCAAGGCGTCCTGGGACCAGTTGCTGATGCTCTTGCGCTGCCGCATCCCCGAGATGCACGAGGGCGGATTGCGGGTGGTGCATATCCGCCGGCGTGACGTGGTCGGGCAGGCGATTTCGCGCGAGATCGCGTGGCAGACCGGCAAATGGACCAGCCTGACCCCGGTCGAGACCCAGGTCACCCCGCGGTATGACGCGGACCGGATCACGCGGCAGGTCGCGGCGGTGGTCCGCGAGGATGCACTTTTCCCGATGATCTTCGAAGCCTTCGGCCTTGCGGTCACCGAGGTGACCTACGAGGCGCTGGTCAGCCACCCGGCCGAGACGCTGCGCCATGTGATGCAGGAGATCGGGCAGCCCTGCCCCGATTGGCAGCCTTCGGAGACCCGGCTTGCCAAGCAGGCCGATGCGACGAACGACGCCTTTCGCGCCGCCTACCGCGAGGTTCTGGCGGCGGCCTGCCGCGGCCACGACCGGGACGATCCGGCCGAGGGGTAGCGCCGCCGGTTGCGGGGGCGTTACTCGGCGGCCTCGTCGAGGGCGCGGGGCGAGGGCGTGCCCGGCTCGACCCAGCCGGGGGCGCGGTTGTCGAAGGCCGCGAGGATCGCCGCGGCGTGGTCGGCGTCGGGGTCGAAGGGGATCGCCATGCCGTTGGGCGCGCGCCTCAGCGCCTCGCCCTGGGCGCCGATGTCGAAGCCGTAGACCGGCAGGCCGGTCGCCAGCGCCTCGTGGGTGACGAAGGAGAAGGTCTCGGGCCAGATCGAGGGCACGAGCCACGCCGTCACCCCGTAGCGTTCCGCGAGATCGGCGATATCGGACCGCGCGTAGCTGCCGTGCAGCTTGACCGAGGGCGGCAGGGAAAAGGCGGTGTCGATGTTGCCGATCAGCACCAGCCGCGGGCCGGTGCCGCGCTGCGCGATGCGGTCGGCGAGGGCGGTCAGCACGCCCGCCCCCTTTTGCAGGTTGACGTTGCCCAGCACCGCGACCGTGCCGGCGGCCGAGGCCCCGTGTCCGGGGGCGTGGATGCGCGGGATCCGCTCGATCATCGCGTGGGGCCGGTAGGCGACGCGGCCGTGCAGGCCGGGGTAGGTTTCCAGCAGGTGCCAGCGGCTCGATTCGGAAAACACGGTGATCTCGTCGCAACGCGACAGGAAGCGGCCCCAGGCCGCCTGCCACTCGCGCAGCGAGGCGACGCGGCCCTGCGGCCGGGGGCTGGTGTGGGCGGGGTCGGTGGTGTCGGCCCGCACCGGCCCGCGGTAGCGGCCATCGGCGTTGAGCAGGCAATAGGACGGGCTGACCGGGAAGTAATCATGCAGCCGCGCCTCGACACGGGTGGGCCTGTCGGGGCGGTCTAGCGACAGGAGCGCCTCGGGGAGCGTGACGGGGTCGCGGTCGCCGACGCCGCAGGAATAGACGATGCGCAGCGCCGGAACCGGGTCGAGCATGCGGCGGACATGGTCGAGACTGCCGGTCGTGCCGCTGAGGGTGCCGTGGGGGCCATGCACCTCGAGCTGCCAGCGGTGCGGGCCGCCGACGCGCAGGACGAGGGCATATTGCCCCTGCGCGGTGCGGGCCGCGATCTCGGCGTTCAGGGCGTGGTCGGCGCCGCCGCCCATGGAATGCGCGAGGAAAAGCGGCAGCGCGTCGAGGCTCATCTCGCCCGCGAGCGCCACGGCGAGCGCAAGGCGCGGGCTGCGCAGCGGGTCGCGGCCGATGTAGGATTGCACCTCGAGGTCATAGGTCGGGTAGCGCCGGGCGATGGCGGCGTTGGCCTTGAGCACGAGGGCGGCCTTGGCCTCGCGGCCGAAGCTCTGGCCGCCGCGATGCTCGACGAACAGCGTGGGCAGGCCGACATGGCGCGCGCCCGCGCGGCGGGTTTTCTGGCACCAGTCGACCTCTTCGCCGTAGCCGCGGCCGAAGGCGGTGTCGAGGCGCGGCTCACGCGCGAGCCAGCGGGCGTTCATGGCCATGCAGAAGCCGACGCCGGTCGGTGCGGAGGGCAGGCGCGCAGGCTGCGACAGGGCGCGGGCGACCGCGTCGATCCGGTCGACCATGCCGTCGGGAAGCGGCAGCGACTCGCAGATGGTGGGGACCGAGAAGATCTCGGCGTCGTTCGACATCGGCGTGACCGAGGCGATGGAGGGGTCGCCGTCGAAGGGCGCGAGCAGCCGCGAGGCCCAGCCCTGCGGCAGCATCACGTCGGAGTTCAGCAAGATGACATGGCCCGGCCCCGGACGGGCGCGCGCACCGGCGGCGACGGCCTCGAGCGCGCGGTTGACCGCGCCCACGAAGCCGAGGTTCTCGGGCAGCTCGATCAGGGTGACATGGCTGCGGCGTTCCTCGGCCCAGGTGCGCAAGAAAGGGCGCACTCGGGCATCGGTCGAGGCATCCTCGACCATGACGAGGTGCCAGGGGCAATCGGTATGCGCCTCGAGGCGGCGGAGCATCTCGGGCAGCAGGTCGAAGGCGTTGTGAACCGGAAGGATCACCGTCACCGGCTTGTCCGAGCGCGGAACCGGACGGCCGGTGAAATAGCGCGCATCGAGCGGCAGGGCCACGGCCACGGCCTCGAGCCCGAAGGCGTGCTTGATCCGCGCGCGGGCGGACGGGTCGCGGGTGGCGAGCCAGCGCAGCGCCGCCGGCAGCGCGAACAGCAGGTCGAGCACGAAGGCCCGGCGCAGCCGCCGCAACGCGCGGGGCGTCGGCGGATCGGCGGGATGGGGCACCGGCAGGTCCAGCACCCGGCCGCCGGAGGTGGGGACATGCAGGACAAGCGGGCGCTGCCCCTCGGGGGCCTCGATCTCGAAACCGGACTGCAGCGGCAGGCCGAAGCGCCGGGTCACGTCCGGGCGCGCGATCGTCGGCGTGACGCTGGTCGAGCCTTCGGGCCAGCTCAGGCGCAGCTCGGGTGCGCCGGTCCATCCGACGATGCGGGTGGTGCCGTCGGCGCGCCTGATCTCCTCGATATGGCCCAGCCGCCGGCCGCGGTCGCGCGGCATGGAAAACCCGCCAAGCCGGTCCGCGTGATGCGCGACGTAGCGCAGGTAGAGGGCGTAAAGGCGATAAAACACCGGCGGCGCAACTCGAACGACAACACTCTGAACACCGGCCCGGCGGGCCGCCCGTGTGTTATATCAGCGACAGAAGATAGCGGCCATAATCGTTTTTGCCAAAGATCGCAGCGCGTTGGGACAGTTCCTCGGCGGTGATCCACCCCTGGTTGAAGGCGATCTCGTCCGGGGAGCCGGTCTGCATGCCCTGCCGTTCCTCGAGCGTGCGGACGAAGTTCCCGGCATCCAGCAGGCTGCCGTGGGTGCCGGTGTCGAGCCAGGCATAGCCGCGGCCCATGCGGCTGACGCGCAGCGCGCCATCCGCAAGGTAGGTCTCCAGAAGCGAGGTGATCTCGAGCTCGCCGCGGGCCGAGGGGCGGACCGTCGCGGCGCGCTCGGGGGCGGTGCCGTCGAGGAAATAGAGGCCGGTGACGGCGAAATTCGAGGGCGGGTGCTCGGGCTTTTCGATGATCGCGTTCACGGACCCGTCCGCGCTGAAATCGACCACGCCGTAGCGCTCGGGATCGGCGACATGATAGCCGAAGACGGTGCCGCCGGTTGCCTGCCCATCGGCCTCGGCCAGGAGCTGCGGCAAGCCGTGGCCGAAGAAGATGTTGTCGCCCAGCACCATCGCCGAGGGCGCACCGTTCAGGAAATCCCGCGCCAGCAGATAGGCCTGCGCCAGCCCGTCGGGGCTGGGCTGGACGATATAGCTCAGGCTCAGGCCCCATTGGCCACCGTCGCCGAGCGTGCGCTGGAACTGCTCCTGGTCCTGCGGGGTGGTGATGATGGCGATCTCGCGGATACCCGCGAGCATCAGCACGGTGATCGGGTAGTAGATCATCGGCTTGTCGTAGATCGGCAGGAGTTGCTTGGAGACGCCCAGCGTCACCGGGTAGAGCCGGGTGCCCGAGCCACCAGCCAGAATGATGCCCTTGCGTTGGGTCACGAGGATTGTCCTTCCGAGGCGAGGGTTTGGAGAATGTCGCCAAGGCCCGCGCGCCAGTCGGGGCGTTCGATGCCGAAGGCCGTGGTCGTGGCGCTGCAATCGAGGCGCGAGTTGAGCGGGCGCCTGGCGGGGGTGGGATAGTCCGAGGTCGGGATGTCGATCACGTCGCAGGACAGGCCCGCCTGCGCGAAGATCTCGCGGGCGAAGCCGGCCCAGGAGGTGTCGGGCGTGCCCGCGAAATGGTAGGTGCCGGATTTCGCCGGGTCGGCGGTCAGCTGGTCGGCCATGGACAGGCAGGCCGCCGCGATGGCGCGGGCGGGCGTCGGCGCGCCGACCTGGTCGGCGACGATGGTCAGGCGCTCACGCTCGGCCCCGAGGCGGAGCATCGTCTTGACGAAGTTCTGCCCATGGGCCGAGACCACCCAGGACGTGCGCAGGATCACATGGGGGCCGCCCGCGGCGCGCACCGCGTTTTCGCCCGCCAGCTTGGAGCGGCCATAGGCGCCAAGCGGCGCGGTTGCGTCGCCCGGCTGCCAAGGTGCCGCGCCGGTGCCCGCGAAGACGTAATCGGTCGAGATATGGACGAAGGGGATGCCCAGGTCGGCACAGGCCCGCGCCATGGCGGCGGGGGCATCGGCGTTGATCGTGGTGGCGAGGTCTTCTTCCGTCTCGGCGCGGTCGACGGCGGTGTGGGCGGCGGCGTTGATGACGGCGCGGGGGCCATGGGCGCGGATCGCGGCGGCGCAGGCGTCAGGGTCGGTCAGGTCGGCGGCGTCACGGCCCAGCGCGGTGACGGGCGCGTGCGCGCGCAGCTCGGTGGCGACCTGCCCGGAGCGGCCGAAGACGAGCACGCTCATGCCTCAGCCCGCCTTGCCGAGGCGCTGGCCCACCCCGTCGCGGGCCTGAAGCGCGCGCCACCAGTCCTCGTTGGCGAGATACCAGTCGACGGTTTTGGCCAGCCCCTCCTCAACCGTGACGGAGGGCTGCCAGCCCAGTTCCGACGTGATCCGGCTTGCGTCGATCGCGTAGCGCAGGTCATGGCCGGGGCGGTCGGTGACGTAGGTGATGAGCCGGTCATGGGGCGCGCTTTCGGGGCGGCGCTCGTCCAGCAGGGCGCAGATGGTGCGGACAAGGTCGATGTTGCGACGCTCGTTGTTGCCGCCGATGTTGTAGCTGCGGCCAAGCGCGCCCTTCTCGCAGACGAGCAGCAGGGCGTCGGCGTGATCTTCGACATACAGCCAGTCGCGCACATTCAGGCCCTGCCCGTAGACCGGGATGGGCTTGCCCGCCAGCGCGTTGAGGATCACGACCGGGATCAGCTTCTCGGGGAAGTGGAAGGGGCCGTAGTTGTTGGAACAATTGGTCAGGACAACCGGCAGGCCATAGGTCTCGTGCCACGCCCGGACAAGGTGATCGGAGGCGGCTTTCGACGCGGAATAGGGGCTGTTGGGGGCGTAGGGCGTGTCTTCGGTGAAGAGACCCGTCTCGCCCAGCGTGCCATAGACCTCGTCGGTCGAGATATGGTGGAAGCGGAAGCTTTCGGGCTTGCCCTGCGCGGTCCAGTGGGCGCGGGCGGCTTCCAATAGCGTGTAGGTGCCGGTGATGTTGGTGTCGATGAAGGTGCCCGGCCCGTCGATGGAGCGGTCCACGTGGCTTTCGGCGGCGAGATGCATGATCGCATCGGGGCGATGCGCCGCAAGGATGCGGTCCATCGCGGCGCGGTCGCAGATATCGGCCTGTTCGAAGGCGTAGAGCGGGCTTTCGGCCACGCTGGCGACATTGTCGAGGCAGGCGGCATAGGTCAGCTTGTCGACATTCACGACCGAGTGCCCGCGCGCCACGGCAAGCCGCACCACGGCGGACCCGATGAAGCCCGCGCCGCCGGTGACCATGAGCTTCATGCGCCCGCCCCCTCGTTCGTCTCGTCAAAGGTGAAGGGGCTGTCGAAGCCCGCGAAACCGCCCGCGGCGGCGTCCTTGTCCGACAGAATCGGCGCGGTGTCGCCCATGCCCCAGTCGATGCCGATGTCGGGGTCGTCGAAACGCAACGCGCCCTCGGTCTCGGGGGCGTAGATGTCGGAACACTTGTAGATGATCTCGGTCTCGGGGGCGCGGGTGACGAAACCATGGGCGAAGCCCGCGGGGATCATCAGCTGGCGGCCGTTCTCAAAGCTCAGCTCGATGCCGAACCAGCGCCCGTAACTCGGCGAACCGCGGCGGATGTCGACGGCCACGTCGAACAGAACCCCGCGCCCGCAGCGCACCAGCTTGGCCTGCGCGCGCGGCGGGGTCTGGAAATGCAACCCGCGCACTGTGCCGGGCTGCGACGAGAGGGAATGGTTGTCCTGCACGAACCCGGTGGTGATGCCATGCTCGGCAAACCTGTCGCTGTTCCAGGTCTCGGCGAAGAAGCCGCGCGCATCGCCGAAGCGGCGCGGCGTGATCACCAGGAGACCGGGAAGACCTGTCTGCTCGATCTGCATCCGCTTCGCCCCATTCAAGCACCTCACCGCCTTGCGGTGACACGCGCGATAGAAAGCACGTCGGGGCCGGGGCGGCAACCGGGCAGCCCCCCGCCCGGCCGATCAGGCCCGGATCACACCCGGATCAGGCCGTGATCCAGTCGAAGAAATCCTCGCCCGCCCGCGCCCGCATCGCGCGCGCCATCTCGGCACCGAGCGCCGCGCCATCCTCGATGGGGGCGCTCTGGTCGTCGGTCAGCACCTCGGAGCCGTCGGGGCGCAGGATCTCGCCGCGCAGGCGCAGCGTGCCGCCGTCCAGTTCCGCCAGCCCCGCGATGGGCGTCTCGCAGGAACCGTCGAGCCCGGCGAGAAAGGCGCGCTCGGCGGCAAGGCGCTGGCCGGTGGGGCCGTGGTGGATCGCCTCGAGCATGGCGGCGGCGCGGGTATCATCCGCGCGACGCTCGATCCCGATGGCGCCCTGCGCCACGGCGGGCAGCATGTCCTCGGGGGCGATGGCGGATTTCACCACCTCGGTCATGCCGAGGCGGCGCAGGCCTGCCATGGCGAGGAAGGTCGCATCGGCGACCCCGTCGCCCAGTTTCTTCATCCGGGTCTGCACGTTGCCGCGGAACTCGACCACGCGCAGGTCGGGGCGGCGTGCGGCCAGCTGCGCCCGGCGGCGCAGGCTGGAGGAGCCGACGACCGCCCCCTCGGGCAGCGCGGCGAGGCTGTCGTGATGCAGCGAGACGAAGGCGTCGCGCACATCCTCGCGCGGGAGGTAGGTGTCGAGCAACAGGCCCGGCGGCTGCAGCACCGGCATGTCCTTCATGGAGTGGACGGCGATGTCAATCTTGCCTGACAGCATGTCCTCCTCGATCTCCTTGGTGAAGAGACCCTTGCCGCCCAGCGTCTTCAACGCGATGTCGGCGTCGATCAGGCTGCGGTCGTCGCCGGTGGTCTTGATCACCACGATCTCGAAGGCCGCTTCGGGCAGGTCGAAGGCGGCCATCAGGCGGCCGCGCGTCTCATGCGCCTGCGCCAGCGCCAGCGGCGAGCCACGGGTGCCGATGCGGAGCGGTTGGGCGGGGGTGGGGAGGTCGATCGTCATGGGGCCTTTCTATACCTGTCAACTTTGCTTGACAATCGCCTTCGGGTTGACAGACTCTGTTGCGCGGACAATTCCTGTCCCGCAAACGACCGAAGGACAATTCCCATGTTTGACGCGCCCCCCACCGGCCGGAAGAAACTGCTGCGTTCCCTCGCCGGGGAGGCGATGGATGTGCCGCCCGTCTGGCTGATGCGGCAGGCGGGGCGCTACCTTCCGGAGTATCGCGCGACGCGCGCGCAGGCGGGGGATTTCCTGTCGCTGTGCTACAATTCCGACCTCGCCGCCGAGGTGACGCTGCAGCCGATCCGGAAATACGGGTTCGACGCGGCGATTCTCTTTGCCGACATCCTGCTGATCCCCGATGCGTTGGGGGCCGACCTGTGGTTCGTCACCGGCGAGGGACCGCGCCTGTCCACCATCACCGGCCCCGAGGGGCTGACCCCGCTGAAGGGCAAGGACGACATCCACGACCACCTCGCGCCCGTCTACGAGACGGTGCGCATCCTGTCGCGCGAGTTGCCCGAGGAGACGACGCTGATCGGCTTTGCCGGGGCGCCCTGGACGGTGGCGACCTACATGATCGCGGGCCGCGGCACGCCCGACCAGGCCCCTGCGCACGCGTTGCGGCAGGGTGACCCGGCCACATTCGACGCGCTGATGGAGCTTCTGACCGCGGCCACGATCGAATACCTGGATTGCCAGGTGCAGGCGGGTGCCGAGGTGGTCAAGATCTTCGACAGCTGGGCGGGATCGCTGAAGGGCGAGGCCTTTGACCGCTACGCGCTGGAGCCTGCGAAGCGGATCACGGCGGAGCTGAAGCGCCGTCACCCCGGCCTGCCGGTCATCGCCTTCCCGCGGGAAGCGGGCGAGAAATACGTGGGCTTCGCCAAAGCCGTCGGCGCGGACGGGCTGGCCATCGACACCTCGGTCGATCCGGCATGGGCGGCCGAACACCTGCAGCCCGACAGCTGCGTGCAGGGCAACCTCGACCCGAAGCACATGATCACCGGCGGGCAGGCGCTGGTGGACGAGACGCGCCGCATCGTCGATGCGCTGAAGGGCGGGCCGCATATCTTCAACCTCGGCCATGGCATCACGCCCGAGGCCGACCCGGAGAACGTTCACCTGCTGCTGGAGACGATCCGCTCCTGACCGGAACGGCGCGCCCGTGGCGGACCGGTCGCCGTCCGTATTTGGAGGAAGATGAAGGGGCCCGGCGCATTTTAGTCGAATTGTCCTTCATCTTTCCAAAAATACGGATCACACCACGGTCGTCATCGAGCCGGAGGTCGGAGTGAGGCGCGCGGATATCATCGTCGTCGGTCGCGGCCTGATGGGCAGCGCCTGTGCGCGGCACCTGGCCGAGGCGGGGTGCCGCGTGATGCTGGTGGGGCCGGACGAGCCCGAAGACCCCGTGGCACATGACGGGCCGTTCGGCAGTTTCCACGATGCGGGGCGGATCACGCGGGGGATCGCCGAAGATCCGGTCTGGGCGCGGCTGTCGACGCGGTCGATGGCGCGGTATCGGGATCTCGAGGCGCGCAGCGGGATCGGCTTCTTCACGCAATGCGGCGCGATGATGGCGGGGCCCACAAAGGGGCCGATGGCGGGGATGATGGCCTCGGTGACGGGCTCGGCCGCGCGGCTGGGGCTGGTGCATGAGCGGCTGGAGGGGGCGGCGCTAGCGGCGCGGGCGCCGATGTTCGCGCTGCCCGCGGGCAGTGTCGCGGTCTTCGATCCCTCGGGCGGCGTGATCGATCCGCGCGCGATGCGCCGGGCCGAGGAGGCGCTGGCCGTCGCCGCCGGGGCCGAGGTGGTGGCGCAGCCCGTGACCGGGCGGGAGGGGGCGCGGCTGACGCTCGCCGACGGCG
>NZ_JASJOE010000140.1 GCF_030163755.1 Roseicyclus amphidinii | reverse complement strand
GCCGGCGCGCGCCGCGCCCTGCGCGTCGTCATCGCCCGCGCGGCCAAGCACCCAGCCCGCGGCCCCCGCCGCCGCGGCAAAGCCGAGGAACAGGAGCGTGGGCATCCCCGGCACAAGGCCGATGATCGCCAGCACCGCGGCAACCGGCATCCATGCGCGCGGCAGGCCGATCTGCTTGCCGATATGGCCCGCGAAATCCGTGTCCGAGGACACGCGGGTGACGATGATCGCCGTGGCGATGGACAAGAGCAGCGACGGGATCTGCGCCACCAGGCCGTCGCCGATGGACAGCAGAACGTAGGTTTCCGCCGCCGTGCCGAGGGTCAGGCCGAACTGGCTGGTGCCGATGATGATGCCGCCGATGATATTGGCCGCGAGGATCAGGATACCGGCGACCGCATCGCCCTTCACGAACTTGGAGGCACCGTCCATCGCGCCGTAGAAATCCGCCTCCTCGGCGATCTCGGCGCGGCGGGCGCGGGCCTCCTCGGGGGTCAGGTTGCCCGAGTTCAGATCGGCGTCGATGGCCATCTGCTTGCCCGGCATCGCATCGAGCGTGAAGCGCGCCGACACCTCCGAGACGCGGCCTGCACCCTTGGTGATCACGACAAGGTTGATGATCACGAGGATGATGAAGACCACGATCCCCACCGCGAAATTCCCCGCGATGACGAAGGCGCCGAAGGCTTCGATGACCTGTCCGGCGGCACCGGGGCCGGTGTGGCCCTCGGTCAGGACGATCCGGGTCGAGGCCACGTTGAGCGCCAGCCGGAAGGTCGTGGCGATCAGCAGGAGGCTGGGGAAGCTGGAGAAATCCAGCGGGCGGAAACTGTGCAGCGCCACCATCAGGATCAGCAGCGACAACAGGATGTTGAGGACGAAGAAGATGTCCAGCAGCACCACCGGCAGCGGCAGCACCATCATCGCCACCAACGCAAGGATGCCCACCGGCAGCAGCGTGCCGCCGATCTGACCGGGCAGACCGAAGCGTCGGGCCAAGGGGGCGTCGGCAGGGCTGGACATCTGGGCGGCACTCTCTGGTGGGACCGGCTGAGCGCCGGCGGGGTCGCCTCGGTTGTGCAAACCGCGTGCCAGACGCCCCGCGCGGCCCACGGCTTTTTGCCGACGGCCCGCGCCCGCATGGCACGGCGATTGCAGCCTGTCGCCCGACCCATGTCCGCACGGAACCGGAGACGCCCATGACCCTTTGCCTGAACCGCCCGCTCTTCCCCGTCCTTCCGCTTGCCGCGGCCCTTGCCGTGTCGGCCTGCGTCGGCGCGCAGGGGCCGCTTGCGGACTTGCCGCACGATGCCGCCCCCGAGACCGTCGCGGTGGCGCAGCTTGCCGATGACCTCGGGCGGATGCCCGAAGCCGCGGGCGCCACACGCGCGGCGCACACCCCCGACAGCCCCCCCGACACGTCGCTGGTCCTGCCGGTCCGTCTGGTCGGGCGCGGCTACGGCCAGGTCTCGGGCCAGCCCGGATCGACCGCCAACGAGCGCCGCCTCATGGCGATCCGCGCCGCGCGGATGGAGGCGTTCCGCGACCTGACGGAACAGGTCCACGGGGTCCGCATCGACAGCCGGTCCATGCTGCGGGACGCCGTGCTGGGCGATGACAGCATCGAGGCGCTGGTCGCAGGCGAGATCCGCGGCGCGCGGACCGTCTCGATCACGCCGCGCGACGGCGACAGTTTCGAGGTGGTGCTGGAACTCAGCACCGATACGGTGCGCTACATCCTGCGCGCCGCGCAGCGGCGGATGTAAGCCATGATGCGCCCGTCGGTGCCCCTCCTCGGGGTCATGGCCATCCTGGCCGCCCTGCTGCTCGTGCCGGTCACGGCCCGCGCGCAGGAGGTCCGCATCGTCGAGGCCAGCGGCCAGGCGCGGATCCAGTCCCCCGCCGACAGCGACGCCGCGCGCCGCCGCGCGCTCGGCGAGGCGCTG
>NZ_JASJOE010000139.1 GCF_030163755.1 Roseicyclus amphidinii | reverse complement strand
GTCCGCGGGTGCCGCGGGTGCCGCAGCCGCCCTGCCGGCCCCCGCCCTGCCGCTGGCCGAGGGGACGGAGCTGCCGCTTGACCCGGTCGAACGCCTGCGCCGCCTGATCGAGGAGCGCGAGGAGGAAACCGTCGAGATCCTGCGCAGCTGGATGGAAGAGGACGAGGGGGTGCGCCCATGACCCGCGCCCTGACGCTCGAGGAGTTCTCGACCGACCCGGCCTCCCCGCCGGGGCCGACCGCCCCCGCGGCCGCCGCGGACCCCGAAACCGCCCTGGCCGCCTTCGACGAAGGCTACCGCAACGGCTGGGAGGATTGCGCCAGCGCCGAGGCCGAGGGGCAGCGCCGCATCGGCGCCGATCTCGCCCGCGCCCTGTCCGAGGTGAACCGCAGCTACGAACAGGCACGCGCCGATATCCTCGCCGCCCTCGGGCCGCTCTTCGAGGAGATGGCCGCCCGCCTGCTGCCCCGCCTCGCCGCCGAGGCCGTGGCCCCCGCCGTGCAGGCGGAACTGACCCGCATCGCCGACCAGGCCAGCGGCGGCCAGGTCGTGCTGATGGCGGCCCCTGCCGCCCTTCCCGCGCTCGAGCGGCTGGTGGACACGCAGCCGGACCTGTCGCTCCGGCTTGTCGCCGAGCCCGCGCTGGCCGAGGGGCAGGTCTCGCTCCGCTTCGCGGGCGAACGGCGCGACATCGACCTGGGCGAGGCCGCCGACCGCATGGCCGAGGCGCTGCGCGCCTTCACCGCCCCGGACCAGACCGGCGCGCCCCGCGCCGCCACACAGGGAGCCGCCTGATGACAGACCCGATCCACCCCCATGGCGCCGCCCTGCAGGGCGTCCCGATCGAGATCCGCGTCTCGGTCGGCCGGGCGCGGCCGCTGTTGCGCGACGTGATGGCGCTCGCCCCCGATGCCGTGCTGCCCCTCGACAGCCGGATCGAGGATCCGGTCGCGCTCTACGTCGGCGACCGCATGATCGCCGAAGGCGAACTGGTCGAGCTGGAGGGCGAGCGCGCGGGCCAGCTGGCGGTGCGCGTCACGAGGCTCGGCGGCGACGGCAATGGCCTGGGTTGAGCGCACGGGCCGCGCCGCGCTGCTGGCCCTGCTGCTGGCCGCCCTCGGCACCGCCGCCACCGCGCAGGAGGTGACGCTGGACCTTGGCGACGGCACGTCGCTCACCGCGCGCGCGCTGCAGCTGATCGCGCTGATCACCGTCCTCAGCCTCGCGCCGGGGCTGGCCATCATGATCACCTGCTTCCCCTTCGTGGTGACGGTCCTGTCGATCCTGCGACAGGCCATCGGCCTGCAGCAATCACCGCCCAACATGCTGATCGTCAGCCTTGCGCTATTCCTCACCTATTTCGTCATGGCCCCCGTCTTCGAACAGGCCTACGCGCTCGGCATTTCCCCCCTGCTCGAGGGCACGCTTGACCCGCAACAGGCGCTGACCGCCGCCTATGGCCCGTTCCGCGGCTTCATGCTGAACCGGGTCGAGGCGGACACCCTGCACTCGCTTGCCGAGTTGCGCGGGCTGGACGCCTCCGCCGATCCCGTGCCCTCGATCCTGATCCCCGCCTTCATGCTGAGCGAGGTTGAGCGCGCCTTCCAGATCGGTTTCCTGATCTTCCTGCCCTTCCTCATCATCGACCTCGTGGTCGCCGCCATCCTGATGTCCATGGGGATGATGATGGTGCCCCCGGTGATCGTGTCCCTGCCCTTCAAGCTTGCCTTCTTCGTCGTCGCCGACGGCTGGTCGCTGGTGACCGGCGCGCTGGTGCGCTCGTATTTCTGACCCTGCCGCCCAAGGTGCCCGCATGACCGACCCCTCCCGCGCCCACCCCGATCCCGCGCAACGCCGCTCCGAAAAGCTCAGGGCCATCGCCGCCGTCTTCGGCAGCGATGTCGCCGCCCGGATCGGCGGCGGCGGGGCTGCGCACGGGGCGGCCCCGGCGGCGGACCGGCCCGATCCC
>NZ_JASJOE010000138.1 GCF_030163755.1 Roseicyclus amphidinii | reverse complement strand
AAGCCGCCGCCTTGCGGCTCGAAAGCGGGGAGGAGGCGCTGATCCGCCTGCGCTCGGACCTCGGGCAGTCCGAGGCCCGCATCGAGGAGGCGCGCAGCGCCACCGAGGCCGCCCGCGCCGCGCTGGAGCTGGAAACCGCGCGCCTGACCGACGCCGACCCCTACCGGACCGCGACCGATCTGAAATCGGTCGAGACCCGGCTCGAGGCGCTTTACCTGCTGACCGCGCGGCTCTCGCGGCTGTCCCTGTCGGAGTACCTGTGATGTCCCGTGCCCTTGCCGCCGTGCTGGCCGTGCTGCTTCTGGCGCAGGCGGCGCTCGCCACCCCGATCCGGATCAAGGACCTGGTCGAGTTCGACGGGGTGCGCGGCAACGACCTTGTCGGTTACGGGCTTGTCGTCGGGCTGAACGGCAGCGGCGACGGGTTGCGCAACGCGCCCTTCACCGAGGAGATCATGGTCAACATCCTCGAACGCCTGGGTGTGAACGTGACCGGAGAGCAGTTCCGCCCGCAGAACGTGGCCGCGGTGATCGTGACCGCCACGCTGCCGCCCTTCGCCCGGTCGGGCGGCCGGATCGACGTGACCGTCTCGGCGATCGGCGATGCCGACAGCCTGTTGGGCGGCACGCTGGTGATGACGCCGCTGACCGCAGCGGATGGCGAGATCTACGCGGTCGCCCAGGGGTCCGTCATCGCGGGCGGGGTCGCGGCGGCGGGCGAGGGTGCGGCGCTGGTCGAAGGGGTGCCGACGGCTGGGGCCATTCCCAACGGCGCGCGCGTCGAGCGCGAGGTGGCGTTCGAGCTGTCGGACATGGCGCATGTGCGCCTGGCGCTGCGCAGCCCGGATTTCACCACGGCGGAGCGGATCGAGCGCGCGATCAACGCCGATTTCGGCCGCGCCGTCGCGGCGATGCTGGACGCGGGCACGGTCGTGCTGGACGTGCGGGCGACGCGCGCGCCCTCGCCCGCCCATGCCCTGAGCCGGGTGGAGAACATCCTGGTGGAGCCCGAGCGCCGCGCGCGTGTCGTCGTCGACCAGCGGTCGGGAACCATCGTGATGGGCGAGGATGTGCGCATCAGCACGGTCGCGGTGGCGCAGGGCAACCTGACGCTCCGGATCGAGGAGCGGCCGATCGCGGTGCAGCCCAACCCCTTCGCCGAGGGCGAGACGGTGATCCTGCCCCGCACCGGGGTGGGGCTGGCCGAGGAGGAGACGACGGGCCTTGCGCAGATCGCCGAGGGCACGAGCCTGTCGGATGTCGTGGCGGCGCTGAACGCGCTGGGCGTCTCGCCGCGCGAGATGATCGACATATTGAACGCGATCCAGGCCGCCGGCGCGCTGCATGCGGAGTTCATCGTGCGCTGACGGGCGGGTCGGGTCTGCCCGCTGCGGGGCGGTTGCACCGCCGCGCGCTGCGGGCCTTTGCATGGCGCCGGGGCGAGGTCTCGGGCCACGGCGTTGGATACCAGGCATGGCGCGCAGAGCGCCGCTTTTCCCCGCTGATCCAGTCATGGGATGAGGCCTCTGCCGCTGCCGCTGCCGCTGCCGCTGTCGCTGCCTCTGCCGCTGCCTCTGCCTCCGCGGTGCGCCGGTTGTGTTCGGCGGTCACCTGCGTTGCGGGGGCCGGGGGTCTTCCGCTGCGTGCCGCCTTGGCGCGGAAGTGCGGGCCGGAGCGCGGGCCCGATAGTGGACCGGGGACGCTCTCCTCCCGGCCCCACGCCCCGCCACGGCGGGCCGGGTCAGCGCGCCTTGAGGCGGCGCATCACGTCGCGCGCCAGCGTGCCGGGCAGCGCCCGGAGGACCGCGACGCGGATCTCCTGCCCTTCCCCGCGCAGGACAT
>NZ_JASJOE010000137.1 GCF_030163755.1 Roseicyclus amphidinii | reverse complement strand
TGGCGACCGGGCTTGCCTCGGGCGTGGCGCTGGGCGGCGCGCATGCGCTGTTGCGCGGGCAGCGCCCGCGGCTGCCTGACCTCGTTCTCAGCCCCGGCAATGTCACCCGGCTGGCCGACCGCCTGTCCGAGATGCGGGGGGCGGCGATGAAGCTGGGTCAGCTTCTGTCGATGGAGGCGGGCGACCTTCTGCCGCCCGAGATGGAGGCGGTTCTGGCCCGCCTGCGCGCCGATGCCCACGTGATGCCGCCCAAGCAATTGAAGCAGGTGCTTGAAACCGCCTATGGTGCCGATTTCCGCAGGCTTTTCCGCAGTTTCGACACGCGGCCGCTGGCCGCCGCCTCGATCGGGCAGGTGCATCGCGCGCTGACGCCCGAGGGGCAGGCCCTGGCCGTGAAACTGCAGTACCCCGGCGTGGCCGGGGCGATCGACAGCGACCTCGACAATGCCGCGGCGCTGATCCGGTGGTCGGGCCTTTGGCCCGCGGAGCTGGATATCGCTCCGCTGATGGCCGAGGCGCGGCGGCAGCTCCACGAGGAAGCCGACTACGCACGGGAGGGCCGCGCGCTGGCGCGGTTCGGCGACCTTCTGGCCGAGGATGACCGCTTCGTCGTGCCCCGGCTCGACCCCGACCGCACCCGGCCCGCCGCTCTGGCGATGAGCTTCGAGGCCTCGGAACCCGTCGAGCGGCTGGCCGATGCCCCGCCCGAGGCGCGCGACCGGGCCGTCACCGCGCTGATCGAGCTGTGCCTGCGCGAGCTGTTCGAGTTCCGCCTGATGCAGACCGACCCGAATTTCGCCAATTACCGCTGGCGGCCTGAGACGGGGCAGATCGTGCTGCTGGATTTTGGCGCCACGCGGGAGATTTCGGAAGAAGTCTCAGAGGGCTACCGGGCGCTCCTGCGCGCGGGCCTGTCGGGCGATCCCGACGCCACGATGCGGGCGCTGGAGCGGATCGGCTTCATCCGCCCCGGCCTGTCCGAGCGGCACCGCGCCACGATCCTCGACATGGCGGGGATGGGCTTTGCCATCGTGCGCGGGCCGGGGCCGTTCGATTTCCGCGGCAACGATTTCGCCGAGCGCGTCCGCGCCCGCGGCATGGAGATCGGATCGGAGCGGGAGCTGTGGCACATCCCGCCCGCCGAAACGCTGTTCCTGCAACGCAAGATCGGCGGTCTCTACCTTTTGGCGACGCGGCTGGGCGCGCGGGTCGACATCCCCGCGCTTGCCGCGCGTTTCGCCTAGGCCAGCGCCGCGACGATGGCGTCGAGGCCGTCGGTCAGCGCCGCGGGGCCGGGTTGCAGGATGAGGGGCGACTTGATCTCGGTGATCCGCCCGTCGCGCACCGCCGGAAGGGTCTCCCAGCCGGGGCGGGCGGCGATGCGCTCGGGGCGGACCTTCTTGCCGCACCACGAGGCAAGGATCACGTCGGGCCGGCGGGCCAGCACGGCCTCGGGCGTGACGATCCGGTCGGTCGCGGCCTGCGCGCGGGCAAGCTCGGGGAAGGCATCCTGCCCGCCCGCGATCCCGATCAGCTCCGACACCCAGCCAAGGCCCGAGATCATCGGGTCGTCCCATTCCTCGAAATAGACCACGGGTTTCGGCCCGGTGCGCGCCGCGGCGCGGGCGGCGATGCCTGCGATCTGCCCCTCGTAATGATCGACCAGCCGCGCGGCGCGGCGCGACTGGCCGACCATGGCCCCAAGGTGGCGGATCATGGCGAGGATGCCCGCCACGTCGCGCTGGTTGTAGGCCATGACCGTTACGCCCTCGCGGATCAGGTTGGCCGCGATCTCGGCCTGCAGGTCCGAGAAGGTCAGGACGAGGTCGGGCGCAAGCGCCACGATCTTGGGCACATCGGCCGAGGTGAAGGCCCCCACGCGCGGCTTCTCGCGCCGCACGCGGGGCGGGCGCACGGCGTAGCCCGTGACGCCGACGATCCGGTCCTCCTCGCCCAGCAGGTAGAGGGTTTCGACCGTTTCCTCGGTCAGGCAGACGATGCGCTCGGGCGGGAAGCGCCGCATCAGAGCGGCGCGCGCCGCTTGCGCGTGCCGCCGCGCCTGCGGGGCGCGGTCGCAAGGTCGAGCGGCGCAAGCGGCTCGGCCAGCGAGCGGCGCAGCAGGTCGCAGAACGCCGCGAC
>NZ_JASJOE010000136.1 GCF_030163755.1 Roseicyclus amphidinii | reverse complement strand
CGCGCGCTCTCGGCGCAGCTGTCCGCGACCCGGCCCCCGCGGGTGACAGGCGCGATGACCGTCGGGCTCGCCGCAGCGGTGCCGGACCCTGCGCCCGGCGTGGTGGCGGGTGGCATCGGCGGCAGTGTGGGTGCGGCCGTCACCCAGACCGTGACGATCCCCCCGAGCATTGAGAGGATCGGGGAAACCGCTGTACAGACGGCCGGGGCCGCAACCCATGCCCAACCCGCCGCCGGTGGCCCAACCCGGCACGGCGGCCCGGAGGCTGTCGACGGGCCAAAGGCCGAAGCGCCCTGCCTCGTGATCGACGGACCGCTTCTGGCTGTCACCGGCGCGCTGTCGCTCGAGCCGTCAGAGACGGGGCTCACCCTCATCACGGCCCGCATGGAACAGGGCCGTCGCCTCTGGTCGCCGCCCGAGGCTGCGCGTCAATAGCTGCGGATCAGCCCCACCAGCTTGCCCTGCACGGTGACCTGGTCGTCGCGGAAGACGCGCGTTTCGTAGGCCGGGTTCGCGGCTTCCAGCGCGATCATCCCGCTTTTGCGGCGCAGCCGCTTCAGCGTCGCCTCCTGCCCCTCGACAAGGGCCACGACGATATCGCCGTTCTCGGCGGTCGCGCCATCCTCGATCACCACGATGTCACCATCGTTGATCCCGGCCTCGATCATCGAGTCGCCCTTGACCTCCAGCGCGTAATGGCTGCGCCCGCCGCGCAGCATCTGGTGCGGCACGGCGACATGGCTCGCCACCTCGGAAATCGCCTCGATCGGGGTGCCGGCCGCGATGCGGCCCATGACGGGCAGCTCCACCGCCGCCGCCTCCACCGGCATGGCCCCGCGCGGCGGGTCGCGCCGGTCGCCTTCGATCACCTGCGGCGTGAAGCCGGGCTTTTCCATCCCCTCGGGCATCTTCACGATCTCGATCGCGCGGGCGCGATGGGCCAGCCGCCGGATGAAGCCCCGCTCCTCCAGCGCCGTGATCAACCGGTGGATGCCGGATTTCGAGCGCAGATCCAGCGCCTCCTTCATCTCGTCGAACGAGGGGGGGACCCCGTCGCGCTGCACGCGCTTGTGGATGAACTCCAGCAGGTCACGCTGTTTGCGGGTCAGCATCACTTGATCCTCCGGCGAGCGCCTCGCTGGGCGCGTTCGGGGTATGTTCTACCCCTGTTCCCGGTCCGTGTCAACGAATCACGCGAAGAGCGGGGTCAGCGGCATGTACTCCACGATCTCGCCCGCGGCCCGCGCCGGATCATGCGGCGGCCGCACCAACAGCGCGTTCGCGTCCGACAGCACGGTCAGGAGCGAGCTGTCCTGCGAGCCATAGGGCGTGATTTCGGGGAAATCATGTCCCGGCCTCAGGTCCGAGCGCATGTAATGCTCGCGCGGGCCATTGCCGGGCAGGTCGCAGCCCAGCCGCGCCGCAAATCGCCGCCGCGCGCCCGCAGGCAGGCCCATCATCGCGCGCAGCATCGGCACGAGGAACAACTGCCCGCAGACCATGGACGAGACCGGGTTGCCCGGCAGCCCCAGCAACGCGGCTTCCCCCAGCCGCCCCGCCATCAGCGGCTTTCCGGGCCGCATGGCGACCTTGTAGAAGGCGCGCTCGAGCCCCATCGCAGCGGCCACCTCGCCCACGAGGTCATGATCGCCGACGGATGCGCCCCCGATCGTCACGATCAGGTCCGCGCCCGCGGCCAGCCGCAAGACCTGCTCCAGGCTCTCGCGGCTGTCCCGCGCGATGGGCATCAGCCGGGCGCGGCACCCTTCGGCCTCGACCATCGCCTTCAGCCCGTAGCTGTTGGAGGCGATGATCTGGTCGGCGCGCGGCACCTCTCCGGGGCTGACCAGCTCGTCGCCCGTGGCGATCAGCGCCACCTCGGGGCGGCGCGAGACCGCCACCTCGGGCAGGTTCATCGAGGCGCAGAGCGCCACGTCGGCGGGCGACAGCCGCCGCGGCGCCTCGATCCGCGCGCCCACCCGGAAATCCGCCCCCGCGGGGCGGATGTTGGTCCCCGCGTCCAGCGCCTCGCCCAGCGTGATCCGGTCGCCCTCGCGCGTCACGTCCTCCTGGATCACCACGCACTCCGCGCTATCGGGCACCGGCGCGCCGGTGAAGATGCGCAGGGCCTCCCCCGGCCCGATCACACCGTCCCAGGCCCGGCCCGCGGGGGCCTCGCCCACCACGCGCAGCACGGCACCGGCCACCCGGTCGCCCGCG
>NZ_JASJOE010000013.1 GCF_030163755.1 Roseicyclus amphidinii | reverse complement strand
CCGTGCAGACCGAGCTGCAGCGCCGCGTCATGCAGCGCGCGGCCCAGCGCAAGCCCGCCCCCTCGCGGCAGGCGCAGGCCGATGCGCAGCCTTCGCTGCCCCTGCAACAGGCAGAAGCGGCCTACGAGCCGCCCTCGCTGTCGCTGCTGACCAATCCCGACACGATCCAGCGCCACCACCTCAGCGACGAGGCGCTCGAGGAAAACGCGCGGATGCTCGAGAACGTGCTGGATGACTACGGCGTGAAGGGCGAGATCGTCAGCGTCCGCCCCGGCCCCGTGGTCACCATGTACGAACTGGAACCGGCACCGGGCCTCAAGGCATCCCGCGTGATCGGCCTTGCCGATGACATCGCGCGCTCGATGTCGGCGCTGTCCGCGCGCGTCTCGACCGTGCCGGGGCGCACCGTGATCGGCATCGAACTGCCCAACCAGAACCGCGAAAAGGTGGTGCTGCGAGAAATCCTGAGCCACCGCGGCTTCGGTGACGGCAACCACAAGCTGCCGCTTGCGCTCGGCAAGGACATCGGCGGTGACCCGATCGTCGCCAACCTCGCCAAGATGCCCCACCTGCTGATCGCGGGCACCACCGGCTCGGGCAAGTCCGTGGCGATCAACACCATGATCCTGTCGCTGCTCTACAAGCTGTCCCCCGATGAGTGCCGGATGATCATGATCGACCCCAAGATGCTGGAACTCAGCGTCTATGACGGCATTCCGCATCTTCTGTCGCCCGTCGTGACGGACCCGAAAAAGGCGGTCGTGGCGCTGAAATGGGTCGTGGGCGAGATGGAGGAACGCTACCGCAAGATGTCGCGCATGGGCGTTCGCAACATCGAGGGCTACAACGGCCGCGTCGCCGACGCGCTCGCCAAGGGCGAGATGTTCAAGCGCACCTACCAGACCGGTTTCGACGACGAGACCGGCGATCCCGTCTTCGAGACCGAGGAATTCCTGCCCGAGAAGATGCCCTTCATCGTCGTGATCGTCGACGAGATGGCCGACCTGATGATGGTCGCCGGCAAGGAGATCGAGGCCTGCATCCAGCGCCTCGCACAGATGGCGCGGGCCAGCGGCATCCACCTCATCATGGCGACGCAGCGCCCCTCGGTCGATGTCATCACCGGCACGATCAAGGCGAACTTCCCGACGCGGATCTCGTTCCACGTCACCTCCAAGATCGACAGCCGCACCATCCTGGGCGAACAGGGCGCCGAGCAGCTTCTGGGCATGGGCGACATGCTCTACATGGCGGGCGGCGCCAAGATCACCCGCATCCACGGCCCCTTCGTCTCGGACGAGGAGGTCGAGGAGATCGTGACCCACCTCAAGAGCTTCGGACCGCCCGACTATGCCTCGAGCGTGCTCGACGGCCCCGACGAGGACCGCGAAAGCGACATCGACGCGGTGCTGGGCCTGAACACCGGCGGCAACACCGATGGCGACGACGCGCTCTACGACCAGGCGGTCGCGGTGGTGGTGAAGGATCGCAAATGCTCCACCTCCTACATCCAGCGCAAGCTGGGGATCGGCTACAACAAGGCCGCGCGCCTCGTGGAGCAGATGGAGGAAGCCGGGCTCGTCTCCTCGGCCAACCACGTGGGCAAGCGCGAGATCCTCGTGCCGGAACAGGATTGATCCGCTGACGGTTGCGTGAGGCGTGTTTCTGCCCCTTCAACCGGGGCGTGAAAGGGATATCTTGAGGCCATGAAACGCATCGCGCTGCCCCTTGCCCTTGTCCTCGGTCTGGCCGCCCCGGCGCAGGCCGACCTCGTGCCACTGTCCGACCTGTCGCGCTACCTGCAGCAGATCGCCACGGCCGAGGGCACCTTTACCCAGATCAATTCGGACGGCACCATCACCACCGGCGACATCTACATTCACCGCCCCGGACGGATGCGCTTCGATTACGACGGCGACGAGCTTCTGGTCATCGCCGGCGGCGGACAGGTGGCGATCTTCGATGGCCGCTCCAACAGCAACGCGGAACAATATCCCCTGCGCGAGACGCCGCTGAACCTGATCCTCGAGCGCAACGTGGATCTTGCGCGCTCGGGCATGGTGATCGGTCACGAGTTCGACGGCACCGCCACCCGCGTGCTGGCGCAGGACCCAGACCGCCCCGAGGCGGGCACCATCGAGCTGGTCTTCACCGGCGACCCGGTCGAGCTGCGCCAATGGGTCATCACCGACAGCACCGGCGCGCAGACCACCGTGGTCCTCGGCACCCTCGAAGAAGGCGTGACGATCCCCTCGCGGCTGTTCAACATCCCGCTCGAGGTTCGCGCGCGCCGGGGCGATTGACGGCGGGGCATGTTATCCCGGAGTGATGTCGCATGGCCGAGGGGCGCAAGACCGCCCCCCGGTGTCGCGCAGCCCGCCTTACCGGCAGGACAGAAGCTGCACCCGGTAAGTTTCGGCGCGCGCCGCCACGCGGTCGGCGACGCCCAGAAGCCAGGCCTTTGAGTTGTAGCTGCCACGGGCAAAGCCCGCATGGCCCTCGTGATAGGCGAGATACTGGTTGCGCGCGTCGTCCAGCGCGATGCCGTTCCGCTCGCGGGTCAGCACCATGTACCAGCCCATGAAATCCGCCGCGTCGTCGATATCGGTGCGCTGCGCGCGGCGGTTCCCGGTCGAGGCGCGGTATTCGTCCCACGTGCCGTCCAGCGCCTGGCTGTAGCCGAAGGCGGAACTCAGCCGTCCCATCGGGATCACCTCGAGCGCGTAGCGGAACGGCGGGCGCGCATCGCCGTCGAAGCGGCTTTCCTGGTGAAAGGTCGCCATCTGGACATGCACCGGCACGCCCCAGCGCCGCTCCGTCCGCCGCATCGCGCGGTAGTAATGCGGCCGCTCGGCCGCCAGCGCGCAGGCGTCGTCAAGGTTGCGCGGGGCCGAGAATTCGCGCCGCCCGCAGCCCGCGGCCACGACGACGAGAGAGCCCAGGAGAAAGGACCGTCGTTTCATGTGATCTGCTCGTGCCCGATTTTTCGGTTCTCTTCCGCCCAGTATACGGCAAAGTGCGGCGCGATGAAATGGCGGCCTTTGCCCGCGGTCATAGCAGGAACGACAACGTGATCGGCATCGCCGCCACCGACATCAGGGTCGAGACCATCACAAGCCCCGCCACCGCTTCGGCGTCCGCGTCATAGCGTTCCGCCAGCAGGTAGGAGGTGACGGCGACCGGCGTCGCCATCTGCAGCACCAGCACCCCGAAGGCCACCGGCTCCAGCCCGAAGGCCCGGCCCGCGGCCACCCCCACCGCCAGCCCCAGCGCCAGCTTCGCCGCCGACAGCCAGGCCGCACGGCCCAGCCGCCCCGGCGTCAACCGCGCGATCGCAACCCCCAGCGTGATCAGCATCAGAGGGATCGCCATCTGCCCGGCCAGCGCCAGCGCGCGGGTCAGCCAGTCGGGCGTGTGCCAGCCCTGCGACAGGAACAGCCCGCCCAGTAGCGTCGCCCAGAGCATCGGCTCGCGCAGCACGCGGGCAGGCTGCGCCGCGCCGGCCACCAGCCACAGCCCCACCGTGAAGGTCAGAAGCGCCATCACCGCGAAGACCACCACGGCAAGGCCCAGCCCCGTCTCGCCATAGGCGAACAGCGCCAGCGGCAGCCCGATGTTGCCGGTGTTGCCAAAGGCCAGCGGCGCGACATGGGCGCGGCGCTCGAGCCCCGTGAGGGCCACCAGGGCCCAGCTGGCCGCGATCACCGCGACATAGGCCACCAGCGCCGCAAGACTGAGCGCGGTCAGCGCGGCCGCCTCGATCTCGGCCCCCATCAACGCGGTGAAGATCAGGCAGGGCACCGCCAGCGTCATCGCCATCCGCGTGACGAAGTCCGTCGGGTAGTCGTATCCCGCCCTGGACCAGGCGAAACCGGCCGTTCCCAGCAGGAAAACAGGGGCCACGATGCCCAGGACCGTCAGGGCCATATCCAACAGATTGTTTCCCCCGGATCTTGGCGAGAGTCATGGACATCCCCCCCTTGGCCGCGTTAGAGGAGGCGTGCAAGGGGGTTCTGCGTCATGCTGAAAAGCGCGGCAAAATACAATCTGGGGCAGGTCGTCCGCCACCGCAAACACCCGTTTCGCGGCGTGATTTTCGACATCGACCCCGAATTCGCCAACACGCAGGAATGGTATGAGGCGATCCCCGAAGAGGCCCGTCCGGTCAAGGATCAGCCCTTCTATCACCTGCTCGCCGAGAACGACCAAAGCTACTACGTGGCCTATGTCTCGGAGCAGAACCTCGTCCCCGACGATACCGGTGAACCGGTCGATCACCCCGATCTGCCGGACCTGTTCGGCGAGTTCCAGGATGGGCGTTACCCGCTGGAATTCCAGCTGAACTGAACGCCCGGCCTACTCGACCGGGCGGCTCGCCTTCTTCCACTCGGAAAACCCGCCCGCCATCTCGGCCACGTTCTCCATCCCCATGTCCTGCAGCGCCTTGGTCGCCAAGGCCGAGCGTTGCGCGCCCGCGCAGACAAGGATCAGCGTCTTGTCGGTGGCGAAGGCGGGCTTGTGATAGGGGCTTTCGGGGTCCACCCAGAACTCCAGCATCCCCCGCGGCGCATGGATCGCGCCGGGCAGACGCCCGTCGCGCTCCAGCTCGCGGATGTCGCGGATATCGACGAAGACGGCGCGGCCCGCCGCGACCGCCTCCGCCGCCGTTTCCTGTTCCAGCGTGGTGATCGCGGCCTTGGCCGCGGCCACCAGCGTCTTTACCGGTGTGATCGCCATCTCAATACCCCAGCGCGATGCCGTCCTTGCGCGGGTCCGACCCGCCCTCGAGGCTGCCGGTGTCATGGTGGATGCGGATCGCCTGCGCGCCGCCGATCCCCACGGCGGGAATGGTGACGGCGTGGCCCATCTCGGCCAGCTCCTGCCGGACGGTCTCGCTGTAGCCCTTTTCGACATTCATCGTGCCGTATTCGCTGAAGCAGCGCGGCGCGTCGATCATCTCCTGCGGGCCGAGCCCGTAATCGACCATGTTCGTCACCATGCGCGCATGGCCCGTCGACTGGTATTGCCCGCCCATCACGCCGAAAGGCATGATGACGCGCCCCTCCTGTTTCAGCATCGCCGGGATGATCGTGTGCATCGGGCGCTTGCCGCCACCCGCCTCGTTCGGATGCCCCTCTTCCAGCGTGAAGCCCGCACCGCGGTTCTGGAACAGCACGCCGAACTTGTCCGACGCGATGCCCGATCCGAAATCCTTGAAGACCGAGTAGATCAGCGACACCGCCATGCGGTCGCGGTCGACCACCGTCAGGTAGATGGTTTCCTTGTGGACCTCCTCGGTCAGCGGCTTGGCCGAGGCCATCGCCCGCGTCGGGTCGATCAGCGCGGCAAGCTTCTTCGCCGTCGCGGGGTCCAGCATATGCGCCAGCCGCGTCATGTGGTCCATGTCCGCCAGGAACCGGTCGCGCGCGTCATAGGCGAGCTTCGTCGCCTCGGCCTCGATATGGGCGCGCAGCGTGCCGAAAGGCTCCATCGACGGAAGGTCGAACTCGGCCAGGATATTGGCCAACAGGATCGCGGTCGCGCCCTGGCCGTTCGGCGGATGCTCGACCAGCTCGACGCCCTTGTAGGTGCCGCTGATCGGCGTGGTGTAGTCGCAGGCGGTGTTCGCAAAATCCTCCAGCGTATGCACACCGCCCAGCGCGCGCAGGCTGGCGACCATGTCCTCGGCCACCTCACCCTCGTAGAACCCCTTCCGCCCCTCGGCGGCGACGCGGCGCAGCACCTCGGCCTGGCCCTTGTGGACGAAACGCTGCCCGACCTTCGGCGCGGCCCCGTCGACCAGGTAGAAACCGCGCGCGGCGCCGCTCAGGTTCTCGTGGTGATTGGCCCAGTCGAAGCCCGCACGCGGCGCGACCGGAACGCCCGCCTCGGCGTAATGGATCGTGGGGGCGAGCAGCCGGTCGATCCCCAGGCGCCCGTGATCCTCGGACAGGCGGCAGAAGGCATCCACCGCGCCGGGCACGGTCACCGCGGCAGGGTCGCCGAAGACCGGCATCTTCTCATGCCCCTTGGCGCGCAGCGCGGCCCCCGACAGGGCGGCAGGTGCGCGGCCCGAGCCGTTCAACGCGATGACATCCTCGGAACCCGCGGGCTTCACCAGCACGAAGCAGTCGCCACCGATCCCCGTCATCGCCGGTTCGCACAGCCCCAGCAGGACCGCGCCCGCGATGGCCGCATCCACGGCATTGCCGCCCGCCTTCAGCGTCTCGACGGCGGTCTGCGCCGCCAACGGGTGCGAGGTTGCGCACATCCCCTGGTCGGCGAACACGGCCGACCGGCCGGGTTGATGAAAATCGCGCATTGTTGTCCCTCCCACGCGGTCACGGTCCCCGCGCGCAAGGTAACCGCGGGCGCGGCGAGGGCAAGGGGCGGCAGACCGGGCGCGTGACAAGGCACCCTCCACCGCCTCCCCGCCGCCCGTGTCCAGGGGGGAGGAGGCGCGGAACCGCGAGGGATGCAACCGTCGCCCGCCGCGGGGCCGGTATGACCCACGTCCATAGGCAGGCTGGGGCGCGCATGCCTCCACGCATCCGTGCCGGGGGGAGGAAGGCACGGCACAAGCCAATGCCGGAACCCCATCTCCCCGGTGGCCCCACCGGGCGGCGCGCCCCGGAGCGACATCGCCAGCACCCGCTCCGGAAGGCTGAGGGGCGTATGTCCCCCAACGCATCCGGGCCGGGGCCGGAAGCCACGGCACAGGCCAATGCCGCACCCCCATCTCCCCGGTGGCCCCACCGGGCGGTGCGCCACCGGGGCAACATCGCCAGCACGCGCACCGTCAGGCTGAGGGGCGTATGTCCCCCCACGCATCCGGGCCGGGGCCGGAAGACACGGCACAGGCCCAAGCCGCGACCGCAGCGCCCCGGTGGCCCCACCGGGCGGCGCGCCCCGAAGCGACATCGCCAGCACGCGCTCCGGAAGGCTGAGGGGCGTATGTCCCCCCACGCATCCGGGCCGGAGATCGGAAGGCACGGCACAGGCCCAAGCCACAACCACCGCGCCCCGGTGGTCGCACCGGGCCACGCGCGCCCGGACCGGCAGCTTCGCGGTGGCGGCGCAAGTCCCCTCGGCGCACAGCCGAAGGCGATTGCGGGACGTGGCATGAAACGAAGCCGCAATCGCCGGTCAGGGAGGGAGGGATGGAGGAAGGGAGGTAGCTGCGAGGTCCTCGACACCGCGCACTGGGTGGGGGCTATGATACGCGGTGCCGAGGGAAGCCTCTGCAGCTACAAGCCCATGTATCGCCCCCGATACGGGCGGGAGTATGCCGGGATTCAGGCGATCACATGGCGTTTCGCCCGCCGCTGCCCTTATCTGCACCGGTCTCGGACATCGGCAGGCGAAAGCGCAGGGTGTTCTGCCCGTTCTGCCGCGACAGGCTCAGCGCGCGGGCCATGCCGCGCAGGAGCGGCCAGCCGAACCCCCCTTCGGGCAGGCCGAGCGGATCGCCCGGATCGACCGCGGGCAGGTCCGGCACCGGCACGCGCCCGCCCGGCATCGCGCCGCCCCGGTCGCGCAGCGTCACCTGCAGCCCGCCGCGGTCGGCGGCGACATCCAGCGTGATCACCGCATCTGCCGCTGTTCCGCCACGCCCGTTTCCGGCCCCGTTTCCGGCCCCGTCATCCGCAGCGCCATAGGCATGTTCGACGATGTTGTTGCAGGCCTCGGCCAGCGCGATCTGGGTGCGGTCGCGCAACTCGCGCCCGAACCCCGCCGCATCCAGCGCCCGGTCCACGGCGATCAGCGCGCCGCGCACCGCGTCCCGCGTGGCGGCAAAGCGCAGGCCGATGATCCGCCCCGGCCGGTCGCCGATGCGGGGCGCGCTCATGGCCCGGCCTTTGCCGGGGCCGCATGGCTGGCCAGCGCCGCCGCAAGGTCGGCGTGGATCGGAAAGACCGATCCCATGCGCGTCAGCGTCATGACCTTGTCGACCGCGGGCGTCAGCCCCGCCAGTTCCAGCACCCGCCCGGCCCCCAGCAGCTTGCGCGCCGCGACCACCGCGCCCAGCCCGCTGGAATCGAGGAACTCCACCCCGCAAAGGTCCAGCACCACGGGCCCGCTGCCCCGTTCGGTCAGGTCCCGGAAGCGATCCTTGAAGGCGATGGCGACGCTGGCGTCGATGCGCGTCTCCTCGACCCGCAGGACGCCGACCGCGCCCTTGTCGTCGAATGTCATCTTCATCCGGTTTTCTCCGCTGACAGATTTGCTATGGAGGTACGCGACAATCCTTACCAATCGGTGAGCGTCGGACAGGGAGGGCGAGATGGACGAAGTGGTGATCGCAGGCGCGGCGCGCACGCCGATGGGCGGGTTTCAGGGCGCGCTGTCGGGGGCGACGGCGGCAGAGCTGGGCGGCGTGGCCATCGCCGCGGCACTGGCCGATGCGGGCGCGGATGCCGCCGCGGTCGACGAGCTGCTGATGGGCTGCGTCCTGCCCGCGGGCCAGGGCCAGGCCCCCGCGCGGCAGGCGGGCTTCGCCGCAGGTTTGCCCAAGGAGGTTCCGGCCACGACCCTCAACAAGATGTGCGGCTCGGGGATGCGGGCCGCGATGTTCGGCTGGGACGCGCTGGCGCTGGGCCGGTCCGACATCGTGGTTGCGGGCGGCATGGAATCGATGACCAACGCGCCCTACCTCCTGCCCGCCATGCGCGGCGGCGCGCGGATCGGGCACCAGTCGGCGCAGGATCACATGTTCCTCGACGGGCTGGAAGATGCCTATGACAAGGGCCGCCTGATGGGCAGTTTCGCCGAAGACTGCGCCGAGGCGTTCCAGTTCACCCGTGACGCACAGGATGCCTATGCGCTGGGCTCGCTCGAGAACGCGCTCAAGGCCATCGAAAGCGGGGCTTTCGACGCCGAGGTCGCGCCGGTGACGGTGCGCGGCCGCAAGGGCGAGGCGGTCGTCACCACCGACGAACAGCCCGGCAACGCCCGGCCCGAGAAGATCCCGACGCTGAAGCCCGCCTTCCGCAAGGACGGCACGGTGACGCCGGCCAATTCCTCCTCGATCTCCGACGGGGCGGCGGCGCTGGTGCTGGCCCGCGCGCAGGTGGCCGAGGCCCATGGCCTCAAGGTGCGCGCGCGCATCCTCGGCCATGCCACCCACGCGCAGGAGCCGAACCTGTTCCCCACCGCCCCGGTTCCGGCGGCGCGCAAACTGCTGGACCGGCTGGGCTGGTCGGTCGGTGACGTGGACCTGTGGGAGGTGAACGAGGCCTTCGCCGTCGTCCCCATGGCCTTCATGCACGAGATGGGCGTGCCGCGCGAGCGCATGAACATCCACGGCGGGGCCTGTGCCTTGGGCCATCCCATCGGCGCGTCCGGCGCGCGGATCATGGTGACGCTTCTCAACGCGATGGAGCGCCACGATCTCAAACGCGGCGTGGCCGCGATCTGCATCGGCGGCGGCGAGGGCACGGCCATCGCCATCGAACGCGGCTAGGCAGGGCGCGCGGACCCGACCACAGGCACGCCGGCTCGGCGTGTCGGGCACGGCGCATGCCGACGCCGGGTCACTCCCCGTCGCAAGGCCCCCGGTTACGGCTGGATTTCCCGGTCATACACGTAAGCCCGCCCGTCCCAGCGCCATGCGTGGAACGGGGGGGCCATCCCCCGCGCGCTCTGGAACAGAAGGCGCGGCCAGCCCATGTTGCGCTGCTCGCGGTCGATCCAGATGATCGAGGCATTGGCATCGGGACCGACGCGGCGGAACGGCTCGCCCGGAGGGGAGGCCAGCACGACACCGCCGAACCCTCCCATCCCGAAATGGAAGTTGGACGGCCCCACCTCGGTCAGGATGAAGCGCCACCCGTCGCCGAGGTCGATCAGCCAGGCCGTCTGCACATCCACGATGGGCGGATCGGCCTGCGTGTTCATCTCTGCCAGCATGGCGGCAAGCGCGTCGCGGGCAAGGGCCTCGGCCTTGGGCTGGCTTTGGCCCTGCTGTGACAGGAAGCGGTCGGGACGGTTGATCGGGGTCGCGGCCATCAGCCGCTCGCCGCACATCTGCATGATCCCGTCGAGCGCGCGGGACGACCCGCGCAGGCTCATCACCACGGCCGCCGTCCGCCCGTCGGCCGACAGGCGCAGCTCGGCCTCCTGCCCGCGCCGCAGTTCCACCAGCGTCACGCCATGCGTCTCGGCATCGAAGGGGGCACGGAACGGGCCGGCCGGATCATCCTCGGGCCGGGTGAAGGTCATGCGGCCCACCACGCGCGCGTCGATGACGACCTCGGCGTCGATGCCGCCACCGCCGGGGACCGGGGCGGGGTCGGCGAAACCCGCCGGGCGTCCCGCGAGGTCCAGCGCCCAATCCATGCGCCGCCCGTAGCCGCAGCCCAGGTCGACACACATCCGGTGTCCCGCCGCATCGTCGCGCACCGGGCAAAAGGATGCACCGGCCCGCCCGTCGGTCTCGAAGCTGCGCCAGCTTGCGTCGGCCGTCGGGTCGCGGGTGGCCACGGCTGCGATCCTCGACAGGTCGCAGCGCGCCAGGGCACCGGCCTCCACCACGGCAGCCAGCTCCGGAACACCGGTCATGTCGCCGCCCGCCTCTGCCACAAGCCGCCCCGGCACACCGTCCGCGTTGAACCGGACCACCGGCGCGGATTTGGGGTCGGCATCGGACAGGACCGGCGCGACCCGCAGCTCACCCGGTGCCACGGGCTCGCCCGGCAGGCAGTCCGGGCAGGCGCGCCAGCGGTCGAGGAACAGGATGTCGCCGCCTTCCCAGCCGTAAAGCTCGACATGGCCTTGCGCGACCGTGACGCGCGGCCATCGCGCGCAATCGGCATCGGGGGCGTAACTGCCCATGACGCTGTCGAAACCCACGCCCTGCGCCTGCGCCGGGCCGGGCCCGATGTGCAACGCGCACCATGCGAAAAGGCCAAGCGCCACGAGGAACCGCCCGCCCTGCCTGATCTGGTCGGTCTGATCACTCATCCGTTTGCCCCACAGGCCCACTCGTCACACGCCACCCTTCGGCAGGCCCCGTCCCGCGACCGGACAAGACCGCCGTCGTCAGGCGGGATCGTCTCGCCATTGGCGAGTCGCATCAAGCCTTACCTGCGGCCCTGCCGCGGCATGGCCGGTGTCATGCCCGGCCCGGATCGCGGGGCGGGCACGGGCGAGGGGAGCGTTTTCCTGCAGGAAAACGGGGGAAAACTGCAGTTTTCCCAAACCGCGAAACTGCAGTTTCGCGCCCCCCTCCGACAGCGTTTCACGCTTTCTTAACCCCGCCGGTCTATACCCCTCGCTTGCCATGGCATGGCGGGGGCCCCACCCCCTGCCGCAAACGGGAACGGTCGCCGATCCGGCCCAAGACAGCCCCCAAAGGGCCAAGGACGGATCGGAGGGAACTGCGCAACACCCGGTGGGGAACCACCGGGCCGACAGACCGCTTTCGAGCGGCGCCGCTCATCCTGTTGTCCGGATTGCCGCCACAAGATCACGGCATCCCCAGCCAGAGCCACCCCAGACTGCCGCTCCATCCCGACGCGATGCGCGTCGGCCTGCGCGCCTGTCAGCCCTCGTCGTCCTGCCCGATCAGCTCTGCCGCCGTCAGGCTGCGCGGCACCGCCTCGACCCTTGGGGCGTCCTGCAACTCCTCGGCGGGCGATTGCACCACCTGCATCGCCTCGAGCTTGCGGGCCGAGGGCAGCACGCGGGCCTCGAGCGAGCCCATCGCGCGGTTGTAGCTGTCAACCGACCGGTTCAGCGCCGTGCCCACCTTCTGCAGGTTCCCCGCGAAGGTCGCCAGCCGCCCATACAGCTCCTTCGCCTCGCGGTGGATCGCCACGGCGTTTTCCGCCACCGCCTCCTGTTGCCAGCCGAAGGCGATGGTCCGAAGAAGCGCGATCAGCGTCGAAGGGGTGGCGATGACCACGCGGGCCTCCATCGCGCGTTCCAGAAGCCGCGGGTCGCTTTCGACGGCGGCCGACAGGAACACGTCGCCGGGGATGAACATGACCACGAAATCCGGCGTATCCGCCAGAAGGTCGTGATACCGCTTCGAGGACAGCATCCGCACATGGTCCGAGACCTGCCGCGCGTGGCGCGTGATCGCCCCCTCGCGCGCTTCAGGCGTCTCGGCCTCCAGCGCATCCAGATACCCGTCGAGCGAGGTCTTGGCGTCGATCACCAGCGACCGGCCGCCCGGCATCCGCACGATGGCGTCGGGGCGCTGCAACCCGTCCTCGGTGCGGTGGCTGGTCTCGGTCTCGAAATCGACGTGCTCGGCCATGCCGCTCAATTCGAAGACCTGCCGCAGCTGCATCTCGCCCCAGCGCCCGCGGGTCTTGGGCGCGCGCAGCGCCTGCACCAGTTTCCGCGTCTCGCCCGACAGCTGCGACTGGCCCAGCCGCAGCTGCTCCACCTGCTCGCGGATCGCGCCATAGGCGTCGGTGCGGTGCTTCTCCATCTCGCGCAGGATCGTGTCGAAGGCCCCCAGCTTCTCGTTCAGCGGCTTGACCATGCCGTCGATGGCCTTCTGCCGGGCCTCGAGTTCGGCCTTGGCGGTCTCGGAATGGGTGGCGAAACGTTCGGTCACGCGGTCGAGAAAGGCCTTGGAATTGCCCTCCAGCACCTCGTTCGCCAGCGTCTTGAAGCGGCCCTGCAGCGCCTCGTTCAGCCCGCGCAGCTCCTCCAGCCGGGCGGCGTGGGTCCGCTCCACCGTCTCCAGCCGCGCCTCGGCCTGGTTCAGCGCGCCGAGCAGGTCGTCGCGTTCATCGCGCGCCTCGGACAGCGCCTGTTCCACCTGCGGCAGGCGCTCGGCGCGGGCCTCCATCACGGCGACCTGTCGGCGCAGCGCCTCGGCCCCGGCAAGCTCGCGCCGCGCCTGCCGCAGCGTCGCGCCGCGCAGGATGAGCACGATGGCCAGCACGGCTGAGAGGATCAGCGCCAGCACCAGATAGGCGGGGAGCGGATCGACCGAGGGGCCGAAGGGCGAGCCTGCGCGAAGGCTGGCCGCGAACCGGTCGAGCATCACGAAAAGCGGTGCGTTCTCCATCGCGTCAGCTCCGCCCGAACAGGCGTTCGATGTCGCTCAGCGACAGCGAGACCCAGGTGGGCCGCCCGTGGTTGCACTGGCCCGATTTCGGCGTCGCCTCCATCTCGCGCAGCAGGGCGTTCATCTCCTCGGCGCTCATGCGGCGGCCCGTGCGCACCGACCCGTGACAGGCGATGCGGCTGAGGACCGCGTCCAGCCGGGCGCGCAAACCGTCCGACCGGCCCAGCTCGTCGATCTCGTCCAGCATGTCGCGCAGCAGCGGCTCGGCGGCCACCGTGCCCAGCAGCGCGGGCACCTCGCGCACGGCGACGGAACCGGGGCCGAACCCCTCGATGACAAGGCCGAGCGCGGCGAGGTCTTCCGCATGCTCCAGCAGCCGCTCGGCGTCATCGCCAAGGCTCACGATCTCGGGGATCAGCAGCGCCTGCCGGGCGATGCCGTTTTCGTCCATCTGCCGCTTCAGACGCTCGTAGACCAGCCGCTCATGGGCGGCATGGGCATCGACCAGGATCATCCCCGTCTCGGTCTGCGCCACGATGTAATTCTCGTGGATCTGCGCGCGCGCAGCCCCCAGCGGGCGGGTGACGGCCTCGGGCGCGGCTTCGGGCTCCACGCGGGCCGATGGCGTCTGCGCCTCCCACAGCGGCGCGGCCTCGGCCACGCCGGGGGCCTGCCAGTCGCGGGCGCGGGTCAGGCTCGCCTGCGAGGGGCGGTCCATCTGGTAGACGCGGGGCCGCCCGTCTGGCGTGGCGGGTGCGGCGGGCTCTGCCCGGAACGCCCCCAGCGTCGCCGCGCCCACGGTCGAGGAGGCGCGGTGCCCCCCCCGCGCCAGCGCATCGCGCAGCGTCGAGACGACAATCGTCCGCGCCAGCCCCGGATCGCGGAAGCGCACTTCGGATTTCGCGGGATGGACATTCACGTCCACGAGGCTGGGCGGGCAATCGAGGAACAGCGCCACCGCCGGGTGGCGGTCGCGCGCCAGCACGTCCATGTAGCCCGCGCGCAGCGCGCCGTAGAGTTGCCTGTCGCGCACGGGGCGGCCGTTGACGAAGAAGAACTGCGCGACGGCGGCACCGCGCGAATAGGTCGGCAGCGCGGCATAGCCGGTCAGGCGCAGCCCCTCGCGCTCGGCCTCGATCCTCAGCGCGTTTTCCACGAACTCGCGCCCGATCAACCCGCGCAGACGGCCCGCCAAGGCGTCGAACAGGTCGCCCGTCTCGGGGTCCGCGCGCAGCGCGATGCGCTCGCCCTCGGTCAGGTCCTTGAGGGTAAAGCCCACGCCCGGCTCGGCCATGGCCAGCCGTTTCACCACGTCCGTGATCGCCTGCATCTCGGCGCGGTCGCTGCGCATGAACTTCAACCGCGCGGGCGTGGCGTAGAACAGGTCGCGCAGCTCCACCACGGTGCCACGGCTCAGGGCCGCGGGCCGAACCGCCGACATCTCGCCGCCCGTCACGCGGATCTCGTGCGCTTCGCCGCCCTGAACGCGGCTGACGATCTTCAACCGGCCCACAGCACCAAGCGAGGGCAGCGCCTCGCCCCGGAAGCCGAAGCTCTGGATGTTCAACAGGTCGCTGCCGTCGATCTTGGACGTGGCATGCCGCGACAGTGCCAGCGGCAGGTCCTCCGCCCCCATCCCGCAGCCGTCATCGGTGACCCGGATCAGGCTCTTGCCGCCATGGGCGACCTCGACCAGCACGCGGCGCGCGCCGGCGTCCAGCGCGTTCTCGACCAGCTCTTTCACCGCCGAGGCGGGGCGCTCGACCACCTCGCCCGCGGCGATGCGGTTGATCGCGGCATCATCCAGTTGCCGGATGACAGGGCGGCTCATGTTGGGGTCATCAAGGGACATGCCGCAAAACCTAGCATGTCCCCGCCCACCGGTCCAATCCCCGCGCGGTCAGTTTCCGGGGGATAACCCCTCGGGCTGGCCGACCACGACGAAATGCAGCGCCTCGGGCCGCAACAGGCGCGCGGCGACGCGGTTCACGTCCTCCAGCGTCACGGCGCTGACGTAATCGTTGCGGTTCTCGATGTAATCGACCGGCATTCCGTCTGACTGCATCGCGGCAAGGATGCCTGCGATCCGCCCGTTGCCGTCGAAGCGCAGCGGATAGGCGCCGGTCATGTAGCGCACCGCGGCGTCCAGCTCGTCTTGGGTGATGCCGTTGGCGGCGATCTCGGCCCATTGGCCGCGCACCACCTCGATGGCCTCACCCACCAGAGCGTTCGAGGACGAGAACTGCCCCAGCAGCGTGGGCGACAGGTCGGCCAGCGACAGCGAGGTGCCGATCCCGTAGGTCAGGCCGCGTTCGACGCGGACCTCCTCCATCAGGCGCGAGCGGAAGCCGCCGCCGCCCAGCACCTCGTTCAGCACGAAGGCGGGGAAGAAATCGGGATCGTCGCGCGCGATGCCGGAATGTCCGAAAAAGGCGACCGATTGCGGGCTCGGGAAATCCACCACCGTGGTGCCGCCGTCCAGCGCGAACCCGGCCGGACCGGGGCGCGGGGGCGCCTCGGCGGGCAGCGCGCCGAGGATGCCGTCGATCAACTGCCCCAGCTGCTCGGGGGTGATGTCGCCCGCGGCCCCCACGACCACGCGCCCGCGGGTCAGCGCGGCACGATGGGCGGCGAGGATGTCGTCGCGCGTCAGCGCGGCCACGGTCTCGAGCGTGCCCTCCTGCGGCGCGCCATAGGGGTGGTCGCCGT
Source organism: Roseicyclus amphidinii (assembly GCF_030163755.1). Classification (GTDB taxonomy): domain Bacteria; phylum Pseudomonadota; class Alphaproteobacteria; order Rhodobacterales; family Rhodobacteraceae; genus Roseicyclus; species Roseicyclus amphidinii. The sequence continues at coordinate 56,869 of NZ_JASJOE010000013.1, read as the reverse complement.
AGGCCATCGCGTTGAAGGTGCTGCTGGCGATCTCGCCGGGGTCGCGGGCGTTGCCCTCGATGATCGAGACGACCTGCGCGCGCACCCGTTCGAGCGCGGCCTCGTCGAAGCGCGGCTCGGTCAGGGCGGCGCGCAGAAGGGCCGCGGCCTCGTCGCGGTTCTGGGTCAGCATCTGCGCCGAGACGACGACCGCGTCGCGGTAGCTGTCGAACTCGAAGCTCGCGGCCAGCCCCTCGACCGCGGCGGCAAAGCCCTGCGCGTCCATGTCGGCGGCCCCTTCTTCCAGAAGGCCGGTCATCAGGTAGGTCGCGCCGCGGTTCTCGGCCGGGTCCAGCGCGCTGCCGCCCACGAACCAGAATTCCAGCGCGACGAAGGGGATCGAGGGGTCTTCGACCAGCCAGGCGTCGATGCCGCCGGGCGAGGTGACTTCCTCGATCTCGATGGTGGCCGAAGCCGGAAGGGCGAGGACGCAGGCAAGCAGCGTCGCGGCGATGCGGGCGATCATTGGCTCACCTCCGTGGTGTCCGTTTCGGTGTCCGTTGCCGGCGGGCGCATCAGGTAGCCCGTGACCGTCGCGGGATCGTCGAAGAGCCGCTGCGCGGCCGCCATCACGTCCTCGGGCGTGACCGCGGCCAGAACCTCGGTCCAGGCCTCGATATCCGCCACGCTAAGGCCGGCGGTCAGCTCCACCCCCCAGGCGCGGGCAAGGCCCTGGGTGTTGTCTTCCTCGTAGATCTCGGAGGCCTCGAGCTGGAACTGGATGCGGGCGAAATGCTCGGGGTCGATGCCTTCCTCGAGGAAGGTCTCGACCATGCGCCACAGGTCTGCCTCGGCCTCTTCCAGGGTGACGCCGGGCACGGGCGCGTTGACCAGCGAAAAGCTCGAGGGATCGACGCTGGTCGAATCGTAGAAGGCACCGGCGAAGAGCGACCGCTCCTCCTCGATCTGGAGCCTGCGCGCCATGAGCGAGGTCTGCCCGCTGCCGCCCAGAAGCTCGGCAAGATAGACCAGCGCCGCCGCCTCGGCCTGGTCGCCCGGCTCGCGCACGGGGGCGAGCATGCGGATTGCCACGTAGGGCGTTGCGACGCGCTCGTCCTCGAAGATCACGCGGCGGTCGGCGATATGCGGCGGCTCGGTCGGGCGCAGGCGCGGCGGCAGGCTGTCCGAGGCCGGGATGGGCCCGTAATGCTGTTCGGCCAGCGCCAGCACCTCTTCGGGGGTGACGTCGCCCGCGACGATCAGGATCGCGTTGTTGGGGTGATACCAGGTGTCGTAGAAGGCGCGTGCGTCTTCCAGCGTCAGCCCCTCCATCTCGTGACGCCAGCCGATGATCGGGATGCCGTAGGGATGGTTGAGGTAAAGCGCCGCGGCCATCTGTTCGTTGAACAGGCCGCCGGGCGAGCTGTCGGTGCGCTGCGCGCGCTCCTCGATGATGACACTGCGCTCGGTCGCCACTTCCTCGGGGTCGAAGACGAGGTCGCGCATCCGGTCGGCCTCCATCTGCATCATCAGGCCGAGGCGGTCGGCGGCGACGCGCTGGAAATAGCCGGTGTAATCAAGGCTGGTGAAGGCGTTGCCCGATCCGCCATTCGCCTCGACGATGTCCGAGAACTCGCCCGACGCCAGGTCATCGGTGGCCTTGAACATCAGGTGTTCCACGAAATGCGCGATGCCCGACTGGCCGGGCGGCTCGTCGGCGGCGCCGGTGCGATACCAGACCATGTGGGTCACGGCAGGAGTGCGGTGATCCTCGATCACGATCACCTGCATGCCGTTGTCGAGCATGAACTCGGCCACCTCGCCCGCGGCCTGTGCCGCAAGGGGGGCCATGAAGGCGGGCAGTGTCAGCCCAAGGGCCAGCGCAAGGCGACGCAGCATGTGCATCCTCCGGATTGCGTGAATTTCGATTGAGATATGTGCCCCGCGCAGCCCGCATCAACCGGCGTTGACGCGGCTGTGAGCGGTCACTCGTACAGTTCTTGCGGCGGGGCGGCGGGGGTGCGCACACCCGCGCGGCGCATCCGCTCAAGCTCGGCGTAGCGGTCCAGCGCCATCGGGCGATAGGCGCGGTAATAGACGTTCACGTTGAACACCCGCTCGAGCAGCCGGCCGTCGTTGCGGCGACGATAGTCGAGATCCTCGGAGGCCAGCGTGCCGCGGATGTCCTGCGCCACGCCGAAGCGCGACGCGTAGGAGATCACGTCGCCAGACGCGCGCGCGGCGCGCACGGGGTCACCGCCCAGCGCGCGCACCGCGTCGCCCTCGGGGTCGGGATCGGTGCGGTTCACGCCGCCGGGCGTGGGCGTCGGCAGCGACGCAAGATCCTGCGGCATCTCGATCGGTTGGGTCGGCAGGACCGAGAATTCGTCCGGCCCGGATTCGGTGTTGCGCAGGTTCATCAGGTTCGGGTCGCCCGACCCGCCGCAGGCAGCCAGCGCGACAAGCATGGCCCCGAGCGTCAGTGTCTTCATCAGGCGCGGCATCCGGCGGTCCTTCGTCATCCTTGCCCCGTGCTATCGCAAAACTCAGGCGTCGTCACGGGGCATCTTGCTGTCATTGGCGAAGATCAGCAACCCGAAGGCGCCGAGGAAGATGCCGATATCGGCCACGTTGAAGGCGAAGGGGTTGGTGATGCCGCAGCACGACATGTTCAGGAAATCCGCCACCGCCCCGTACAGCAGCCGGTCCAGCGTGTTGCCCAGCGCGCCGCCCACGATGGCCCCCGCCGACAGCAGCGCGATGGGCCGCGTCAGCCCGTTGCGCGCCCACCAGATCAGCCACGCGATGATCGCCACGGCGATGGCGATCAGGATCCAGCGCGTCTGCTCGGGGCCGCCCGAGAACAGGCCGAAGTTGATGCCGGTGTTCCAACCCATCTTGAAGGTCAGGAGCGGCGGAAACACCTCGATCACGCCGCGCTCGATCAGGCCCATGGCGTGAACCACGGCGTATTTCGACCCCTGGTCGAGGGCGAACCAGATCGCGGCGGACATCAGGACAAGGCGCATGGCGGCTTCCATGGTATGATTTTGCCCGCGGGATAGGCCATCGCGCGCCGGAACGCCAGCGCGTGCCTAGTGGCGGAAGTGGCGCATCCCCGTGAACACCATCGCAAGCCCCGCCGCGTCGGCCGCCGCGATGACCTCCTCGTCGCGCATCGAGCCGCCGGGCTGGATGATCGCCGTCGCCCCCGCCTCGGCTGCGGCCATCAGGCCATCGGCGAAGGGGAAGAACGCATCCGACGCCACGACCGAGCCGCGGGCAGGCGTCTCGGGCAGGCCCAGCTCCGCGCCCATGCGCCCCGCCTTGAGCGCGGCGATGGTCGAGCTGTCCACGCGGCTCATCTGGCCCGCGCCGACGCCCACGGTCGCGCCGTCCTTGACGTAGACGATGGCGTTCGACTTCACATGCTTGGCCACCGTCCAGGCAAAGCGCAGGTCGGCCATCTCGGAAGCCGTGGGCGCGCGCCTGGTCACGACCTTCAGGTCGGCCTCGGCCACGAAACCGGTGTCCTTGTCCTGCACCAGCAGGCCACCCGCGACCTGTTTCCAGGCGGTCACGGCGGCGCGCGGGTCGGGCAACGCGCCGGTGGTCAGCAGCCGCAGGTTCTTTTTCGCGGCGAAGATCGCCTTGGCATCTTCATCGGCGTCTGGCGCGATGACGACCTCGGTGAAGATCTTGACGATCTCCTCCGCCGTCGCCCCGTCGAGCGTGCCGTTCAGCGCCACGATGCCGCCAAACGCGCTGGTGCGGTCGCAGTCGAAGGCTTTCTGATAGGCCTCGGCCAGCGTCGCGCCGCGGGCCACGCCGCTGGGGTTGGCGTGCTTGATGATCGCAACGGCGGGGCCGTCCGCGGGCGCGAATTCCGCCACCAGCTCGAAGGCCGCGTCGGTGTCGTTGATGTTGTTGTAGCTGAGTTCCTTGCCCTGGTGCTGCACCGCTGTCGCCACGCCGGGGCGGTTCGAGCCATCGGTGTAGAAGGCCGCCGCCTGGTGCGGGTTCTCGCCGTAGCGCATCGTCTGTTTCAGCGTCCCGGCAAAGGCGCGGCGGCGGGGCGTGGCGTCGCCATGGGCACCCGCCATCCAGCTGGAAACAGCCGCGTCATAGGCCGCCGTCCGCGCATAGGCGGTGCGCGCAAGACGCTGGCGGAAGGGCAGCGTGGTGCCACCCTGCGCGGCCAGTTCGGCCAGCACATCGGCGTAATCCTCGGTATCGACCACCACGCCGACAAAGGCGTGGTTCTTGGCCGCGGCGCGGATCATCGCGGGGCCGCCGATGTCGATGTTCTCGATGCAGGTGTCATAGTCGGCACCCGCGGCGACGGTGGCCTCGAACGGATAGAGGTTCACGACCAGAAGATCGATCGCGCCGATCCCGTGCGCCTCCATCGCCGCGAGATGCTCGGCATTGTCGCGCAGCGCCAGAAGCCCGCCATGCACCATCGGGTGCAGCGTCTTGACGCGGCCGTCCATCATCTCGGGAAAGCCCGTCACCTCGGCCACGTCCCGCACCGCAAGCCCCGCATCGCGGAGCGCCTTGGCGGTGCCGCCGGTCGACAGCAGTTCGACCCCCGCGGCATCGAGCGCGGTGGCAAACTCGATCAGCCCGGTCTTGTCGGACACGGAAATCAGCGCGCGGCGCAGGGGCACGGTGGTCATGGGGAGATGTCCTTTTCAGTCGTCTTGCTCATCCGCGCCGGGCGCGGCCAGAAGGCCCACGGGCCGCGCGAGCGTCCAGCTCACGGCGCTGCCATACCCGGTCAGGTGACCGGTGAGAACGATCTGTTTTGTCGCGCGCGGCTTCAGCCGCCCGCCGTCGAGATAGACCGAGGGTTCCAGCGTCAGCGTCGCGTCGCCGCCGTAGCGAAAGACCCAGGTCTCGCGCCCCGGAAGCTGGATCGACACGGCGGTGCCGCCCATGTCGATCTCGGCGCTGGCGTCGGGGTGCAGGTGAAAGCGCACCGCGTAGCGCAGCCCGGTGTCGGCGGGCAGGCGCGCCAGCACGCGGTCGAGCGTGGCGCGGTCGGCCTCGGTCATCGCGGCCAGCCCGTCCTCGCCGCGCAGAAGGCTGCCGTCGCGGTCCAGCTGGAGCGAGCGCAGGTGGACAAGCCCGTGCGTCTTGCGCCAGCCGTCATGGGAAAGGGCAAGGCCCTCGGCCGTCTTCATCTCGGCCTGCTGCACCTCGACGGTGGCGGGGCCCTGCACGAAATCCTGTTTCTCGGGCATCTCGCGGTCGCCGCCGCGCGCCAGCCGCGCGCTGGCATAGCCCATCAGCGACAGGGTGGAATGGCTGGCCGTGGCCCGCCCCGCGCGCCGCCAACCCGCCCCGAAACGCCGCCCCGAGCCCGCCGAGACGATCACGGGCTGGCGGCCCGAGACCAGTTCGAAGGCCAGCGTCGAGGCATGGGCATCGAAGCTGCCCGGCCCCAGCATCGGCGGGGCGGCATCCACGATCAGCGACACGCGCCGCCCGCCAAGGCGCGCATAGCCCATCGCCAGCCCCTTCACGCGCGAGGGCCGCACGTTGGAGCGCGCAAGTGCCGCGTCCAGCCGGCCCGGCGCGCCCTGTCGGCCGCCATGCATCCGCACCAGCGTCCCGTCGGCGTGGCGCAGGCTGCGCAGCGTGGGCGCGATGCGCAGGATCGCGGTGTCGATGGCGGGGTCGGGCGGCTTGCCGATCTGCCGCAGGATCGCGGCGACCCAGGTCAGCAGGTTGAAGACCTCGAGCAGCTCCTCGGGATTGCGCGAGGCGATGCCGCCGCTCGCGTCGATCCCGTCGGCGCATTCCTGCGCAAGCGCCGTCAGCGCGGGGCGCAGAAGCGTCTCCAGCCCGGTCAGCGCGCAGGCGGAATAGACCAGCCCGGTCAGCGCCTCGAACCGCGGCAACCCGCGGCGGGTGTGACGCCAGCGCGCCTGCAACACGCCGCCCTGCCGTCCGAGGATGGCGAAGAAGCGGCGGCGCTCCTCCGGGGTCTGGCCGTTCATCAGGAACAGCACATGGGTGATCAGCCGCATCTGCCGCCGCCCGGTCAGGTCGGGCGTCCAGCCGGGGCCGCGCCCGGTGGCGTATCGGCTCAACCAGCCCGACAGCCAGGTCTGCGCCGTCTTGCGCCCGGCCCCGCCGGGCACGGCGGCGAGATCGTCGAGCCAGTCGAACCCGTGCAACGCCTCGAGAAAGGCCCCGTTCGGCGGCGCGAGATCCCAGGGCAGGCGGCCCTGCGCCTCGACCAGCCGCCCGCCAAGCACGAGGTTGCCGGCCATCAATTGCCGCCCCCGCGCCTCGGAGCCCGTGAAGCTCGGTTCCGGCTGCCAGGTGAAGCCGCGCACCCGCGGCGCGGACAGCCCCGCGCGCCAGACCGCCCAGCGGTCGGACAGGCGCACGTCGCCCGCGCTGGGCGGGGCTGGGGCGTCAGGCTCTGCGGGGTCGGCCATTGGGGGCTTCTGCTCGATCCGGTGTCTTTGGGGGCAGGATACGCGCGGCTCCGCGCGCTGTCACGGGCGGGTGAGCGCGGCCATGTAAAACCCGTCGATCCCGCCGAGATCCGGCCAGAGATCGGGGCGCAGGCGCAGGCCGCCCTCGGGGCTGTGCCATGCATCGTCGCCGCCCAGCGCCGCGGCATCGGTGGGAATGACGCTGAGGCCCTCGTGCCGCTTCAGCGCGGCGGTGACCTGGAACTCGCCTTCGACGGGCAAGAGCGAACAGGTGCAATAGACCAGCGTGCCGCCGGGCTTGAGCAAGCTCAGCGCGTGGTCGATCAGCCGCATCTGCAGCCGCGTCAGCGGCTCGACCTCGGTCCATGCCTTGACGTGGGGCAGGTCGGGGTGGCGGCGGATCGTGCCCGAGGCGGTGCAGGGCGCATCCAGCAGGATCGCGTCATAGGGGTCGGCGGCGTGGTCCAGCGCGTCGGCGGTGACCAGATCGGCCGACAGGCCGGTGCGGGCAAGGTTCTCGCGCACGCGGCCCATGCGCGGCTCGGACAGGTCCAGCGCCGTGACCTGCGCGCCAAGGGCCGCCAGTTGCATCGTCTTGCCGCCCGGCGCGGCGCAGAGGTCGAGGACGCGGCTTCCCCGGACCTCGCCCAGAAGCCGCACGGGCAGCGCCGCGGCGGCGTCCTGCACCCAGAGCGCGCCCTCGGCATAGCCCGGCAGCGCGGTGACCTGCGTGCCGGGCGGCATCCGCAGGCTGCCGGTGGGCAGGCGCGTGGCCTCGGGGATATCGACGGTCGCGCCCGGTTTCACCGTCAGGTCGAGGGGCGGCAGCGCGACATGCGCCGCCTCGATCGCGCGCAGCACCTCCGCGCCCCAACGTTTCTTGACCGGCCCGGCGATCCAGCCCGGCAGGCGCTGCGGCGGGGCGTGGGCGATGCGCTCCGGCCCCTCGGCGGCCACCTTGCGCAACACGGCATTGACCATGCCGCCCATCCGGGCGGTCTTCTTGCCGCGCTTGGTCAGCGTCACCGCGCTGTCGACGACGCCATGGGCGTCCTCGCCCGCGATCAGCAGCTCGGCGGCGGCCAGCCGCAGGATCAGCAGCGCGGGCAGCGGCGGCTTGCGGTCGAGATAGGGGGCGAGGCAGGCATCCAGCGGCTCGAGGTTGCGCAACACGAGCGAGGCCAGCCGCGCCGCGCGCGCCGCATCGCCGGGCGCAAGCCGCGTGTCGGCGGGCAGATGGGCGAGCATGCGCTTTTCGCGCAGCACCCAGTCCAGTGCCCTCAATGCGGCCTTGCGTGCCTCCAGCGCCATGTCCGAACCCTTGTTCCCGAAGCCTTGCCGCGTATATCACGAGGCACACGGCGACAAGGATAACCGCGATGAGCGATCAGTCTGACCCCCGCGACATCTCGCACCTGCCCCCCGCGGCCCAGCGCGCGCTGGCCGAGGCCGAGGCGCGCCGCAAGGCCGCGACGGAGATGGAGCTGCCGACCGAACTGGGCGGCCGCAAGGGCCCCGAACCCGTGCGCTACGGCGATTGGGAGAAGAAGGGCATCGCCATCGACTTCTAGCGCGGCACCGGGGGAGGCACCGGGGGGCACCGCCCCCTTCAGCGCCGGTCCTTCATCGCCGACAACAGCGCCGCACCCAGCGCGCTTTGCCCCTCGGCGGCAGTCTTGCCCCTGGGCGCGCCCGCGCCGCGGGGATTGCCGCCCTGTCCCTTGCCTGCGCCCTTGCCCGGTCCGCCCGACCCCTTGCCAGCGCCCTTGCCCTGACCGTTGCCGCGGTCCGGCTTGCCCGCGCCCTGCTCCGCCGGGGCGTGCTTGCGCATCGTCAGGCCGATCCGCTTGCGCGGGATGTCGACCTCGACCACGCGGACCTTGACCACGTCGCCCGCCTTGACGACCTCGTGCGGGTCCTTGACGAACCGGTCGGCCAGCTGGCTCACATGCACCAGCCCGTCCTGGTGGACCCCGATGTCGACGAAGGCGCCGAAGGCCGCGACATTGGTCACCGTGCCTTCCAGAAGCATACCGGGTTTCAGGTCGCGGATCTCCTCGACCCCGTCGGCGAAAGAGGCGGTGCGGAAGCTCGGGCGCGGGTCGCGGCCGGGTTTCTCGAGTTCCGACAGGATGTCGCGCACCGTGGGCAGGCCGAAGCGGTCATCGACGAAATCCTCGGGCGCAAGCCCGTTCAGCGCGGCGGCATTGCCCATGATCGCGCGCAGGTCGCGCCCGCAGGCGGCGACGATGCGGCGGGCCAGCCCGTAGGCCTCGGGGTGGACCGAGGAGGCGTCGAGCGGCTCGGCCCCGTCGCGGATGCGCAGGAAGCCCGCCGCCTGTTCGAAGGCCCGCGGCCCGAGGCCCGGCACCTTCAGAAGCGCCTCGCGGGTGGCAAAGGCCCCGTGGGCGTCGCGGTGCGCGACCACCGCCTCGGCCAGCCGCGCGCCGAGGCCCGAGACATGCGCCAGAAGCGGCGCGGAGGCGGTGTTGAGGTCCACGCCCACCGCGTTCACCGCGTCCTCGACCACGCCCTCGAGCGCCTGCGCCAGACGGCGCTGGTCGACGTCGTGCTGATACTGGCCCACGCCGATGGATTTCGGCTCGATCTTCACCAGCTCCGCCAGCGGATCCTGCAGGCGCCGCGCGATGGAGACGGCCCCGCGCAGGCTGACGTCGAGGGCGGGAAACTCCCTCGCGGCCAGTTCCGAGGCGGAGTAGACCGAGGCCCCGGCCTCGGAGACCACGACCTTCACCGGCTTCGGCCCGTCGCCGGGCAGGGCGCGCAGGGCATCGGCGACGAAGCGTTCCGTCTCGCGGCTGGCGGTGCCGTTGCCGATGGCGATCAGGGCGACGCCGTGCCGCCGGATCAGCGACAGCAGCGCGGCCGATGCGCCCGCCACGTCGTTCTTCGGCTGGAACGGATACAGCGTGTCGGTGTCCAGAAGCTTGCCGGTCGCATCCACCACCGCGGCCTTCACACCGGTCCGGATGCCGGGATCGAGGCCCAGCGTCACCTTCGCGCCCGCGGGTGCCGCCAGCAGCAGGTCGCGCAGGTTGCGCGCGAAGACGCCGATGGCGGCCTCGTGGGCGCGGGCGCGCAACTCGCCCATCAGGTCGACATACATCGTCATCGACAGTTTCACCTGCCACGCCCATGCCGCGGCCTGCCTGAGCCAGCGGTCGCCGGGGCCGTCGCCCGCGATGCCGATCTCGGCGGCGATGATGCCGATGGCCCGCGGCGGCCCGGTCTCGGCGTCGGGGCCGGGGGCGATGTCGATGGTGACGACCTCTTCCTTGGCGGCGCGCAGGATCGCCAGCGCCCGGTGGGCCGGGATCGCCTCCCACGCCTCGCGGTGGTCGAAGTAATCCGAGAATTTCGCGCCCGCCTCTTCCTTGCCGGGCATGACGCGGGCGGTGATGACCGCCTCGCGGCGCATGAAGTCGCGCAACGCCCCAAGGAGCGACGCGGTCTCGGACAGCTCTTCGACGAGGATGTCGCGCGCGCCCGCCAAGGCCTCCTTCACGCCCGGCACGGCCTCGGTGACATAAGCTTCGGCCAGCGCCTCCGGCACGGCCGCACGGTCGGCGCGGATCGCCTCGAGCAGCGGCTGCAGGCCGTTCTCGCGGGCGATCATCGCCTTGGTGCGGCGCTTGGGCTTGTAGGGAAGGTAGATGTCCTCGAGCGCGGCCTTGGTGTCGGCGGACAGGATCGCGCGGGCCAGATCGTCGGTCAGCTTGCCCTGCTCGCGGATCGAGCCGAGGATCGTGTCGCGCCGCGCTTCCATCTCGCGCAGGTAGGCGAGCCGGTCGGACAGGGTGCGCAGCTGCGTGTCGTCGAGACCGCCGGTCGCCTCCTTGCGGTAGCGGGCGACGAAGGGCACGGTCGCGCCCTCGTCCAGCAGCCCCGCGGCCGCGGCCACCTGCCGGGCGGAGGCCCCGATCTCGGTGGCGATCCGGGAATGTATGCGATCATCGGTGGCGGTCACTGGGCACGTCTCCTGCAAGGCTCGGAGGCGTGTCTTACCCGCCGCGAGGCCCCGCGCCAATGCCCGCGTTGCACTGCACGGGGCCGCCCGGCGGTCCTGCCGCCGCAGGCCGCCCCGCCGTCACGCGCCGTCATAGGTCCAGCGGTAGCCCGGCGGGGTCGGCCCCTTGTTGCGGCCGCCCTGTTCGGTCTGTTCCCAGGCATGGGCCAGAAGCCCCACCGAGCGCGACAGGCCGAAAAAGCCGCGCGCCAAGGGCGGCGGGCAGCCGAGTTCCGCGTAGATCACGGCGGTCGCGCCGTCGATGTTCATCGGCACGGGCTTGCCGCGTTCCTCGGCGAGGTGCCGCTCGATGGCGCGGCTGATCCCGGCATAGGCACCCGAGACGGCCCCGGCCTTGGCCGCCTCGTCGACCAGCGCCAGAAGGCGCGGGCTGCGCGGATCGACGGGCTTGTGGAACCTGTGGCCGAAGCCGGGGAGGAAGCGGCCATGCTCCGCCCGCCACGCGTCGAGCGCATCGGCCAGTCCCTCGGGGCCTGCGCGTTCCACAGCGCGATAGAGCTCGACCGCCTGCTCGCCCGCGCCGCCGTGGACATCGCCCAGCATGTTGAGACCCGTGGCCATCGCCGATTGCAGACCGACGCCGCAGGTCGCCGCCATCCGCGCGGCGGCGATCGAGGGGGCCTGCGGCCCGTGATCGACGGCGGCCACCAGCGCGGCCTCGAACAGGGCGGCGCGGGGGCCGGTGATCTCTTCGCCCATGACCATGAGCCAGATCATCTGGGCGAAACCCGTGGTCCCGATCAGCTCCTGCACGGGGCGGCCGCGCAGGTGGATGCGGCCCGGTTCCATGTCGATGATCCTGGTGCGCCACCAGTCGGCCACATCGCGTCCGTCGCTCAAATCACGCCCTCCGCGCGCAGGGTTTCTATTTCGGCCGCGCTGTAGCCGAGGTCGGACAGGATGTCCGCGCTGTCCTGTCCCAATGCGGGTGGCGGGGCCGCGACCGAAGGGCGCTGCCCGTCGATCATCGCGCCGATGCGGACAAGGTCGATGGGCCGCCCCACGCCCGGCACATCCTCGAACCGCGCGAGGAAATCGCGGCCCGTCACCTGCGGGTGGGCCAGCACCTCGGGCACGCCCAGCACCTCGCCCGCGGGCACGCCGAGGGCGTTCAGCTCGGTGGCCCAGTCTCGCGCGGGGCGCGCCGTCAGCACCGTCTCCAGCTCGGCGCGCAGCGCGTGGCGGTTGGCCTTGCGGTCCTCGCGCGTGGCGAAGCGCGGGTCGGAGAGCAGGTCGTCGCGGCCAAGGTGACGGGCGAGCGCCAGCCATTGCTCATCCTTGTTGGCGGCAATGTTGATCGGCGCGTCGGCGCATTGGAAGGTGCCCGAGGGGGCGCTGGTCGGGTTCTCGTTGCCGTTGGGTACGGGCGCGACACCGCCGATCAGGTGGTTCGACACCACCCAGCCCATCGTCGCCAGCACCGCCTCGAGCATGGAGACGTCGATGAAGGCCCCCCGCGGGCTCGCGTTCAGCGCCGCCGAGATCGCCATCGCCGCGGTCAGCCCGCCCACCGTGTCGGCCAGCGGGTAGCCCACGCGCAGGGGCGCGCTTTCCGCGTCGCCGGTGATCGACATGACGCCCGAGGCGCCCTGCACGATCTGGTCATAGGCGGGCCTGTCGGCCCATGGCCCGCCTTGGCCAAAGCCCGAGATCGCGCAGTAGATCAGCCGCGGGTTCGCGGCCCTGAGCGCCTCGCAACCAAGGCCGAGCCGGTCCATCACGCCGGGGCGGAAGTTCTCGACCAGCACGTCGGCGCGGGCGGTGAGCCGCCTCAGCGCCTCTTTCCCGCGCAGGTCTTTCAGGTTCAGCGTGAGCGACCTTTTCCCGGCGTTCTGGGCGAGGAAGCTGATGCCCATGCCGCGCGCCGAGAGGTCCGGGTCGGCCCCGAGGTTGCGGGCCAGATCGCCGCGGCCCACGGCCTCGACCTTGATCACCTCGGCCCCGAGATGCGCAAGCTGGTGGCAGGCGAAGGGCCCCGCCAGCACGTTCGTCAGATCGAGAACCCGCACCCCGGCAAGGGGTGCGGGCGGCCCCGCGTCAGTCGCCATCGGCGACCCCTTCGGCCCGTTTGCGCGCCCGCCGTGCCCGGTAGCTCGGCAAGAGCACCAGCAGCGCCGCCAGCACCAGAAGCGCCAGCGTCATCGGGCGTTCGAGGATGAAGCCGACGCCTTGGTAAAGCTGCATGGCGCGGGCGAAATTGTCTTCCAGCATGGTGCCCAGGATGAACCCGATCAGCAGCGGGGCAAGCGGATAATCGGCAAAGCGCAGCAGGGTCGCCACCACTCCGAAGCCCACGAGGATCAGCAACTCGGTCGAGTTGTTCTGCCCGATGTAGCTGCCCATCAGCGTGAAGAACAGGATGAAGGGGATCAGGAAGGTCCGCGGGATCGTCAGGATCTTCGCAATGTAGGGGATCAGCGGCAGGTTCAGGATCAGCAGGACGAGGTTGCCGATATACATCGAGATGATGACCGCCCAGAACACGTCCGGCTCGTCCGTCATCAGCCGCGGCCCCGGCGTCACGTTCAGCGCGATCAGCGCGCCGAGCAGGATCGCCGTGGTCCCCGAGCCGGGGATGCCCAGCGTCAGGAGCGGCACGAAAGAGCCGGTGCAGGCGGCGTTGTTCGCCGTCTCGGGCGCGGCAAGGCCCTTGATCGAGCCCTTGCCGAATTCCTCCTGCTCCTTGCCCTTGGCGATGTTGCGCTCGACGGCGTAGCCGAGGAAGGAGGCGATGGTCGCCCCGGCCCCCGGCAGGACGCCGATGAAGAAGCCTTGCAGCGATTGCCGCCCGATCACGGGCGCGATGGCCTTGGCCTCGCTGCGCGAGATGCGCAGGCCGGTGATCTTGCCGCCTTCGCCCTGCGCGGCGCGTGCCGGGTTCATCACGAGGAACAGCGCCTCGGGCAGGGCGAACATCGCCATGGCCAGCGTGATGAAGGAAAAGCCCGATTGCAGCTCCATGATGCCGAAGGTGAAGCGCGGCATGTTCGACAGTGCGCCCTCGCCCACGGTGCCCATCATCAGGCCGAGGATCGTCATCATCAGCGCCTTGCCGACCTGCCCCGTCCCCGCGAAGGCCGCGATGGCCGAGAGGCCCACGACCATCAGCGCGAAATATTCGGCCGAGTGGAACAGAAGCGCGACCGTCGAGAGCGCGGGCGCGAAGATCATCAACAGGATCGCGCCGATGGTGCCGCCCGCGAAGCTGGCGATGGCGGCGATGGTCAGCGCCTTGCCGGCCTGCCCCTTTCGCGCCATCGGGTAGCCGTCGAAACTGGTGGCGACCGTCCCCGCGACCCCCGGCGCGTTCAGCAGGATGGAAGAGGTCGAGCCGCCGAAAATCGCCCCGTAATAGACACCCGACAGCAGGATCAGCGCGGCGGTGGGGTCGCCGAGGCCAATGGCGACCGGGATCATGATGGCGATGATCGACATCGGCCCGAGGCCCGGCAACATGCCGATCAGCGTGCCGATGACGCAGCCGAAGACCACCATCATCAGGTTGAAGGGCGTGACGGCGGCGGCCAGCCCGATCAGAAGTCCCTCGATCATCTCGGTGTCTCCTCAGACCAGGAAGGTGGGCCAGGGGCGCAGGAAGATGCCCAGCACCTCCTGCACCAGGTACCAGATCGACCCGGCGGCGATGCCTGCGACCGGGATCAGGATGTGCAGCTTGCGCTCGCCGAGGATCACCGCGCCGAGCACGAGGAACAGGACGGTCGAACTCAGAAATCCGACCGGCCGGAGCGCGAAGGCATAGGCGACCATCAGCCCGATCAGCGCCAGCGCCTGTCCGACGTGGTAATCGCCCAGCCGCGACAGGTCGATCACGCCGTCGGCCTTGGCCTTGTCCGCATCGGCGGCGGGCTTGGGCGAGAACAGAACGATCATCCCCACGACGATGCCCGCGATGGTGAGCATCTTGGGAAAGGTCGAGGGCCAGATCGGGTTGCGCCGCAGGATCGGCGGCAGGCTGTCATCCATGGTGAAGAAGGCGGCATAGCCATACACGCAGCACAGCGCGATGAAGGCCAGCGCGATCCAGCGATCGAGAGCCATCGGGCGTCCCTCCCGGTTGCGGGCTTCGTGGGGTCGGTGAAGACGGTGTTTGTGAAGACAGTGTTGGTGAAGACGGGGCCGCCGCAAGCCTTGGCGGGCGGGCGGCCCCGGATGTCGCCCCGTCCGCCGCGCGGGCGGACAGGGCTGGTCATGGCTTCAGAGGAAGCCCAGTTCGCGCATCAGGTCGCCGATCTGCTGCTCCTGCGCCTCGAGGAAAGCCTCGAACTCGTCGCCGGGGCGGAAGATGTTCACAAGGCCCATGCGCCCGCGCACGGCTTCCCATTCCGGGGTTTCCAGCATCGCGCCCAGCATCTCCTGGTAGGCTGCGACCTGCTCTTCCGGCATGCCCGGCGCGCCGAAGAAGCCGCGCCAGTTCACGAATTGCGCGTCGATCCCCTGCTCGGCGAAGGTGGGCGCGTCGGCATAGGCCGCAACGCGCTCGGGCGCGGTCACGCCGAGGATGCGGACCTCGCCCTGCTCGGCCAGTGCCACCGCTTCGGAGAAGCCGGTCGAGAGCGCGTCGATCTCGCCCGACAGAAGGCCCGCCATCGCCTCGCCGCCCGCGTCGTAGCCGATGTAGTTGAAGGCGGTCGGGTCTTCGCCCGCGGCCTGCATCACGATGGCGGCGACGAGGTGGTCCATGCCGCCCGGAACCGAGCCGCCGCCGATGGCGAAGCCCATGCCGTCCTCACGATACATCGCCAGCGCGTCTTCCATCGACTGGATCGGGCTGTCGGTGGTCACGACGAGGGCCGCGTAATCGCCCACGGTGCCCGCGATCAGCGTCAGGTCACGGAAGCTCTGGGCGATCTCGCCGGTCAGCGCGCGGATCACGATGGGGGTGGAGTTCACCATCAGCGTGCCGTGGCTGGAGGCCGCGTTCTCGATCAGGTGCGCGATGGCGACACCGCCGCCGCCGCCCGACATGTTCTCGTAGGTCGCGTTGCCGACAAGGCCCGCGTTGGTCAGCGCCTCGCCGGTGCCGCGCGCGGTGCCGTCCCAGCCGCCACCGGCGCCGCCGGGGATCAGGAAGTGGACGCTGTCCATCATCTGATGGCCATCGGCCTTTGCCATGCCCGAGAAGGCCAGGGTTGCGGTTGCCGCGGCGATCATCGCGCGGCGGGTCCACCCAAGGGTGTTCATGTGGTCATCCTCCCATTTGACAGGCGGTCCTCCGCCGCCCATGGTTTCCTTCCACCACAGGAAGCTGACATGGTCCTGACACGGACGTCGGGCGGGGGACGGGGCAAGGGTGCGCTATCTTCTTGTAGAAGATAATCGGGAACTGGCGGATGCGATCCTCGGTCGCCTCGCGCTGGACGGCCATGCCGTCGATCACGCCGCCAGCCTGTCCGAGGCCGAGGAGTGGCTGGCCACGGCGGGTTATGACCTGATCCTGCTCGACGTGATGCTGCCCGACGGCGACGGGCGCGATTTCCTGGCGCGCAGCCGCGCGCATCTGGAAACGCCGGTGATCATGCTGACCGCGCGCTCGCAGGTCAGCGACCGGGTCGGCGCGCTGGACATGGGGGCGGATGACTACATCACCAAGCCCTTCGACTTCTCCGAGCTGGAGGCGCGCTGCCGGGCCGTCCTGCGCCGCCGGGGCGGGGCCGCGCGCAACCAGGTCGCGCTGGGTCAGGCGCTGTTCGATCCGCTGGCGGGCACCCTGAGCCACGCGGGCCGAACCGTCGAGCTGCGCAACCGCGAGCTGCGCCTGCTCGAGGTCTTTGCCCGGCACCCCGGCCAGATCCTGTCCAAGACGCAGCTGATGGACCGGCTTTTCGCGCAGGACGCCGATGTCACCGAGAACGCCATCGAGGTCTATGTCGGCCGCCTGCGCCGCCGCATCGACGGGATGGGGGTGCGGATCGAGACGGTGCGCGGTCTGGGCTACCGGATGGAGACGGGCGGCCCGTGATGAACACATGGTCCATCGGGCGGCGGCTGACGCTTCTGTTGGCCGGTGTCGCGGCGCTGCTGTCGGTGTTGAGCTGGGGCATGGTCACCAGCCTTGCGCAGCAGGCCGCCGAGCGCACGCAGGACAATGTGCTGGCCGCCTCGGCCACCACCATCGCTGAGACGTTGCGCAGCGAACAGGGCGAGGTGCGGCTGGAACTGCCCTATTCCGCCTTTTCCATGCTGGGGGCCATCGGGCAGGATCGCGTGTTCTACCGGGTCACCGCGGGCGCGGAGCTGCTGACGGGCTACGAGGACCTGCCGCCCCCGTCCGCGGCCCTGACGCCGGGGGCCGTCACCTTCGACACGGGCAGCTACCGCGACGAGGAGATCCGCATGGCCTCGCTCACGCGGCTGGTGCTGGCCGGCCCCGGCCCGGTGCCGGTCACGGTCAGCGTGGCGCAGACGCGCAGCGGCGTGGCGCGCATCTCGGCCGAGCTGTCGCGCACCGCAGCGCTGTTCTCGGTGGCGTTCTTCGTGGTGGCGGTCGGCCTGTCGGCCTTTGCCGCGCGCGCCTCGC
This sequence comes from Roseicyclus amphidinii, assembly GCF_030163755.1. Classification (GTDB taxonomy): domain Bacteria; phylum Pseudomonadota; class Alphaproteobacteria; order Rhodobacterales; family Rhodobacteraceae; genus Roseicyclus; species Roseicyclus amphidinii. Next base: position 39,852 of record NZ_JASJOE010000013.1, on the reverse strand, counting down.
TCAGGCCGTTGAACGAGATCGCCGCCGCCGTCTCGCGGCGCGGGCCGTCCGACCTGCGCCCGCTGCGCCGCGCGGCCCCGGCCGAGCTGGTGCCTCTGATGTCCTCGCTCAACCGGTTGATGGACCGGCTGGGTCAGTCGATCCGCCGGTCCGAGGATTTCATCGCCGAGGCCGCGCATCGCGTCCGCACGCCTTTGGCGACCGTCCGCACGCAAGCCGAGATCGCGCTGCGCACCGTCCGTGACGAGACCGAGAAGCAGCGCCTGCGCGGCATCATCCGCGCGGTCGACGAAAGCTCGCGCTCGGCGGGGCAGTTGCTGGACCACGCCACCGTCGCCTTCCGCGCCGAGGATTTGTCGCGCGACCCGGTCGACCTGGCCGAGCTGGCGGCGCAGACCGTCGCCGCGCTGGAACCCACGGCGGCGATGAAGGACATCCGCCTGCGGCTCGAGGCCGAACGCGCCATGGTCCGGGGCGATGCCGTGTTGCTCGACAACGCGCTGCGGAACGTGCTGGACAATGCGATCAAGTATTCGCCCGAGGACACCACCGTGGTTCTGCGTATCGAAAGGAATGGCCGCGAGGCGCGTCTGACGGTGCGCGACGAGGGGCCGGGGCTGGGCGATGGCCCGGTCGAGGCGCTGACCGAGCGGTTCCGCCGCGGGACCAACACCGGGGGCATCGTCGGCTCGGGCCTTGGCCTGACCATCGCGCGGGATGTCCTGCAGGCGCATGGCGGCCATTTGCACCTGGCGACCGCCGAAGGAGGACAGGGAACATGCGTCACGCTTGCCTTGCCGTTGTCCTGACGCTCTGGGCCGCGATGGCCGCGGCCTTCGAGGTCGAGGATCACCGCCTTTACCCCGGCACGGGCGACGCGGTGCTGCGCATCGTGTCGACCGCCGATCTCGAGGTGTTCGAGCCCTACCTGCTGGCCTACCAGGCCGCGCGCCCTGCGCTGTCGATCGACTACACGGTGGTGTCGTCGGCCGATCTCTACCGCGCGCTGCGCGGCGGGGCGGCCTTCGACCTTGCGATTTCCTCGGCGATGGATCTGCAATTCCGGCTGGCCAATGACGGGTTCGCGCGGCCGCACCGGTCGGAGGCCACCGCGGCGCTGCCCGACTGGGCGCGCTGGCGCGACCTGATCTTCGCCTTCACCGCCGAGCCCGCCGTGGTCGTGCTGTCGACCGAGCGGCTTGCGGGGCTGCCGGTGCCCGACACAAGGCAGGAGCTGATCGCGCTTTTGCGGGAACACCCCGAGCGGTTCCGCGGCGCGGTCGGCACCTATGACGTGCGCGAGAGCGGCCTGGGCTACCTGTTCGCCACGCAGGAGGCGCGGTCGACCGATGCCTATTGGCGGCTGTCCGAGGTGATGGGCCGCCTCGATCCGCAGCTCTACTGTTGCTCGGGGCAGATGATCGACGACGTGACCGAGGGACGGCTGGCGCTGGCTTACAACGTGCTGGGCAGCTACGCCGCCGAGCGGATGGCCCGCGATTCGGGCGGGCGGGTGCAGATCCTGCGGATGCAGGATTACGCCAATGTCATGCTGCGCACGGCACTCATCCCCGCCACCGCGCAACAGGTCGAGGCCGCGGGCGGGCTGATCGACATGCTCGCCCGCCTCGGCCTGCGCGACGCGCCCGAGGACTGGCCGTTGCCGCCGCTCGGCCAAAGCGGCGACACGCCCTTCACCGGCTTCGGCCCGATCCGGCTGGGGCCTGCGCTGATGGTCTACCTCGACCCGCTGAACCGCCGCACCTTCCTCGAGGAATGGGAAAACGCGATGGAGCAGCGATAGGCAGGCACGCGCCGCCGCGGTGGGCGGCCGGGTGCGGGCATGACCGTCCTGGGCGCGCGCCACGCGCGGCGGCATGGGAAACTCCGCCTGGTCTGCGTGACGGCAACGCTTGGCCCTCTTCCGGCGGAACAGGGTTCGCGGGGTCTGCTGGTCAGCACGCAGCGCAGGATGCGGGGGGAGAGAGACGCCGGGCGACCCGGCCCACGCTCGGGCCGCGCCTGCCCGCAGGCGGTGGGCACCGCGCGGCATGATTGCCGACACCGGCCGACATGGTCGTCGCTCAGGGGCGGCGTGCCGCTTCGGGCAGGTGATCGCCGCTTTCCATCTCCAGCACGCCATGCGGCAGGGGCCCGGCGTAAAGCCTGCCCTGGTTGCGCTTCACCCAGGCGAGGATTTCGGCGATGGCGGCGAAGGTGTCGTCGGGGACGTAATCATCCACATCCGCCTCAGCAAAGAGATTGCGGGCCAGGGCCACGTTGCGGAAGATGGGCACGCCCGCGCGCTCGGCCTCTTCGCGGATGTCCGCGGCGATGAAGCCCCTGCCCTTCGCCACCACGAGCGGCAGGGGCGTCACCCCCTCTTCGTATCGGATCGCCACGGCGATATGGGTGGGGTTGACCACGACGGCGGTGGAGCGGGGCACCTGTTTCTTCACCTCGCCCATCGCCAGTTCGCGGGCCAGCTGCTTGCGTTGCCCCTTCACGATCGGGTCGCCTTCGGATTCCTTGTATTCCCGCTTCACCTCGTCCTTGGACATCATCAGGCCCTTGGTGTGGGTGTGGCGCTGGTAGACGAAATCGAGCCCCGCCACGATCACGAAGACCACGGCGGTCACCGCGAGCAGAAGAAGCGTCACGTCGACGGTGACCGCGATCAGGCAGCCCATCCCGCAGGTGATGCTCATCAGGAAGGCGCCGGTCGACCAGGTCAGCACGAAATAGAGCGCGATGGAAAGGAACAGGATCTTGAAGACCGATTTCAGCATCTCGACCAGCTGCTTCATCGAGAAGATGCGCTGCGCGCCCTTGATGATGCTGATCTTCTCGAGCTTGGGCGAAATCGCCTCGAAGGAAAACAGGCTGCCGACCTGGACGTAATTCGCCGCGACGCCAAGCGCGATGGTCACCGCCAGAAGCGGCATGTGGATGGCGACCGCGGCAGACCATGTCGCGTCCAGCCCGCGCTGCAGTGCCATGGGATCATCCGAGGCGGCGAAGCCCGCGATCTGGTCGATCAACAGCACGAGGCGGTCCCAGATCGCCGACCACATGGCGATGATCACCGCGATCAGGCCGAAGAGCGAGACGGTCGTCACCACCTCCTGCGAGCGGGCCACCTGGCCTTTCTGCCGGGCGTCCCGCTGCTTTTTCGGGGTTGGCTGTTCGGTCTTTTCCCCGCTCATCGGCCCACCGTCAGACCCGGAAGGTCGTCATTTCCGACGCGTCGGACGGCATCGGCTGCACCGCGTCCCCCCCGGTCAGCGCGGGCCCCTCGATCTGCCAGTAATGGGCGTAGATCAGGAAATCGGTCACCCGTTCCTGGAACAGGTCGACATCGAGCGCCGTCAGGTCGATGACATCGACAAGGGCCGCGCCGTCGCCGATCGGGCTCCAGGCCAGTTGCGCCGAGCCGCTTTCATGGCCGAGGCAGTTGCCCTCGAGCAGCCTTTGCAGGCCATGCGCATCGAGAGACAGGCCGGAGAGCGGGACCGCAAGCCGGACCTGGCGCGGGCCGAACTCGGTGGCGACGAAAAAGATCTCGTCGCGGCCGAAATCCTGTTCGAGGCGACCTTCGGCATCCATTCCCGCCCGTTGCAGGTCGAAGGCGGTGGCGAGGATCTTCATTGCATCATCGGTGATCATGCGGCGATCCTCCGGTCACGGGTCGGGGTGGCGGGGGTGCGGATCGGGTCAAGCATCTTTGCGATACTCCGCCGGCATGCCGAGCGCCTCAAAGAAGGAATCCATCGGTTCGCCCTGGTGCTTGTCGCGCAGGGTGTCGAACAACTCTTTCGCGGGCTCGTAGTGCTTGGTGCTTTTGTCCGTGGAGACGCCGTTCACCAGCGCCTGCATGAACCTCGTGGCTTCCTTGACGATGTAGCCCGCGGGGGCGTCCATGGCTTGATTGGACGTGAATATCTCGGCGACCACACCGCGCAACAGGAAGTCGTTGGCCAACAGGCTGCGCGCCATGCCGGCTTTCTCTTCGTGCCTTGCATCCGATGACCCGATCACGTCCATCTTTGCGCTGGTGAAGGCCTTGAGGTCGTCAGACTGGTCGGCAACCCAACCATCCGTGGCGAAGATCTCGTCCAGCATGCGGTCCGCGGTTTCGAAGACCGCGACCACGACCGCATGTCTCGCCTCCTCGGCCCTTGCATCGGCCTCTGGCGTGCCTTGCGGCATCAGCTCATTGTAGATTGACGCCCCCATGTATTCGCCCGCGGCTTCGAGAAAGGCTTCGTATTTCTTCGCCGCGCCGATGATCTGATCGGAGCTGGACGAGATGACATCCTGGCCAATCGACACGAAATCGAGATGCGATCTTACGAATTCCTTGTTGGCTTTCACGCCATCCTGTGCACCCCGAAACAAGGTGCCGAACACCAGCTCCCTCTGTGCCGGATCGGATTCTCCGTCCACCGACCTCATCATGGCATCGATCTGCGTCTGAAGTTCGGTCAGGGCAGTGACGGATTTCGGCGTGCCCTCTCGAGCCGCCCCGATCACGGGTCCGGTGGCCTCGGACAGGGGCGCGAACTCGGACAGGGGAACGAAGGTCTCTCGCGTCAGCTGGGCCGGGGGCGTGTTCCCGAGATTGAGATTGTAGGCAGGTTGCGGCTTGAACAGGTCGGCGATCTTGTCGGCGACCTTCGTGAAGACGGACTTGATGCCGTTGCCCACGCTCGAGAAGAACTTCTCGATACCGCTCTTGCCGCGCGCCTGGTCGAGGCGGGGCGCATCCTGAGCGGTTCCCGCCCGGATGTCGGGGCGGATGTCCGGGCCCCTGCCACTCTCGCCGATGCCGTCGATGGTCGCGCGAAGCCAGGCGGTTTGCGCCTCGGGCGTCTGGCCCGCCGTATCTGTCGTTTGGACATCCTGCCCGAGGCCGACATGACCGACCCCGCCCGGGACCCCTCCGATTCCTCCGCTGCCCATGGCATCTGTTCCTTTCACCTGCCGCTTCGGGTGATCTATCCTTGGCGGCACGGCACATCTGTGCCGTTTGACAATGGATCGTCCGGTCAGAGCCGGATCGTGGTGTCATTCGATACGGCCCGCTCGCGCGCCGCGCGCAGCTGCACCGCCCTGGCCAGAACCCCGTCACTCGTCGCGTCGAGGTCGACGCCACCTCGCAGGAAATCCTTGATCGCCGCTATGAGCGAGGCCGGGGAATGTTCGGCGACCTGCAGGCGCTGGCGCCAGAAGGCGCGGCCGGTGCCGGGCTCCAGCGCGAAGCAGCCATTGGTGGAGCCGGTGTTGACCTTGAGCATCTCGGCCAGAACGTCCGGGTCGGTCTGCCCGTCCAGCCGTGCCGCCCGGATCGACATGTCGAGCCCCAGGGTGTCGCTGTCGGTGCAATGGAAGAAACAGGAGAGGCGTCCGCCGATGACGATCTCGAAATTGTCATGCGCATCCGGGCGCAGGTCCGTCAGGCCCGTTGCCCGAGCGATCACGGACACGACATCGTGGCGGCTTTGCAGGGTCATTCTCGTCTGTCTCCACTCAGATCAGGATCGACCGGATGATCTCGGCCGTCCGTGACAGGACATTGCTGCCCATTTCGTAATGTCGGTTCTTCTGCTCGTTCATGCGGGCGATCTCCTGCATGCGGATCTGGCTGTCGCGGCCGATCTGCTGGGTCGCTTCGCCGAGGTTGAGCGAGAAGCGGTCCCAGACATCCTTGGGATGGGTCGCCATGGGCGTCCCCAGCATGTCGAGCAGCGGGCGCAGAACGGAGCGTTCGCTTTCGACGGGGTGGAAGGTGTTCGCCGCATCCATCGTGCCCTCGTTGAACATGGAGATCACTGCACGGTCCTCGGGGGACACTTCGGCGAGGCTGCCGTAGGCGGCGACCGACACCTCGGCATCGGACCCACGGTCGGCAAACAGCTTGAGGGTCCGGTTCAGGATGTCCTGCATCCGGGAGTAATCCTTGAGCAGGATGTTGTTCTGGTTGAGCTCTTCGGTCTTGCCCTCGGCCTCGGCCTCGGAGGCGCGGGTGGCGAGGCTTTGCAGGATGAAGATCATCTGCGGGACATCGGCGGGGCGACCGTTGAACTCGCCCGTCTCGGCCAGGTCGAACCGCGCGCGGGCGATGTCGTAGAGCCGCGCCTCGACCCCGAGAAAGATCTCGGCGGCCGAGGCCACGCTGGTGCCGCCGTCGGAGGTGTTGACGTTGCGCGGAAGCGTGCTGTCCGACGCGGGGATTTCCGCCGTCATCGACTGGTAGCGCTCGAGCCGCAGATAGCGTTCGCCAAGGCCCGCAAGCAGCTCGTTGATCGCGTCGGGCTCGAAGATCGCCATCCGGTCCAGCCGCGTCTCGAGAATGTCGAGCTGGGCGAGAAAGAAGTAATGGTAAAGCTCGCGCCGCGCCGCCGGGTCGCTCTCGAACAGCGCCTGCCGATCCGGGACGAAGGCGGGCGAGGCCTCGATCCGGGTGCGGATCTCGGCGATGTCCGCCTTCAACGCGTCGCGCACGGCCTCCGGCCCGGCATCGCCGACGGCAGGGCGCAGGTTGAACGCCGGGGCGATGGTGTCGACGAACTCCGGCAGGGCGGCGAGCACCCTTTGATCCTCGAGCGACAGAAGCGCGATGTCGGTGGGCCGCAGGGTGGCGAGCGTGATCGCCTGCCGCCCGTCCTGAGTCAGAAAGACCGTCAGGTCGGGGGGGCCCGGAACGGTGGCCACCCGCGCGGACAGATCGCCGATGTCGTCGCTCAGGGTCCGCAGGCTGCCGTGTGTGTTCAGGTATTCCAGCTGATGCGCCGCGTGCCAGTTCATGAAGGAGGCGGCACTCGGGTTTTCGAAATCCGCCGGACGGCCCGGCATCAGGTTCACGCGCCCGTCGAAGACGGGAAAGATCGTCCGGGCATCGGCCGAGACGCGCGCCCAGTCGAGCTGGTCCGTGGCCGAGACAGAGAGCGCGGCATAGGGCCTCTCCAGCGCATCGCCGGGCGTGGGCTGGATCACCGGCTGGGCCGGGTCCCGGTTCTGCGTCGCCCAATGGGGGCCGACCGTCGTCATCGCCTCAGATCCGGCCGATGGACATCAGGATGTCGTTCATCTTGCGCAGGGCGTTGTTGCCCAACTCGAAATGGCGGTTCGCCTGTTTCTCGGCGTTCTGGATCTCGTTCTGGCGGATCTGGTTCTGCTGGTTGAGGATGGTGACGGTCTCGCTGAGCTGGGTGGCGAAACTGTCCCATTCGTTCTTGGACTTGAGCGCGAGGCTGTCCTCGCCAACGCCAAGCCGCCGGTCGAGAATATCGATGAGCGGCCTGTTGGCCCCGTAAAGGGTTTCCAGCGGGTGCGTCCGGTTGTTGGCGGCACGGTCGATCTGGCTGTCGCCCATGAACATCGACAGGGCCGCCGCGTGCCTGTCGTCGAGTTCATTCCCGGTCCAGGCCGGTGTGCGATCGCCCTCTCCGATCTCCGCCGCTTTTTTGGCCAGGTCGGAGAAGGACGAGCTGCCCTCGAGGATCAGCGAGAAGTGAAAGCGCGGCATGTTTCGGTCACGCATCACCGCGACGAGGTCCGAGGAATAGGTTCCTACGATCCCACTGCCCGTCGTGGTGTTGAAGAGCGCGTATTGAACACCCCGCACGTCGTCGACCTGGGCAAACTCGGTTTCGATGAAATTGCCGTCCCGCGTGAAACCGTCCGTGTAGCTGCCGACATTCATGAAGCGGCGTTTTTCATCTTGCTTCGACGGGTCGTAGAAGCCGATCTGCTTCTGAACCATCTGCTGCATCAGGGCGTAATCCTGCAGCAACTTGTTGAGCTGCCGAATTTCCTCGGTGCCCGCATCCGCGGTTGCGCGGGCTTCATCCTCGTAGCGCAGCTGGAAGAAATTGATAAGGTTGGCGACATCGAGGCGGGGATCCGAAAAGGGAAGACCCGCCTGAACCGCTCGCATCGTCTGGCTTGCGAGAATGGCCCGCTCGGCGCGCATGAATTCGGCATATCCGCCCCGGATCGTCGCCCCGCCGTCGGTGCTGTTTCCGTTGTAGATCAGCGACGCCGTGCCGACCGTGCTCAACAACTCGGTCGTGGGCTCCGGCGGGATGATGAAGTACGGCGGTTGCTTGACAACGCGCGCTTGGGTGTGGACGGGAAACGGGTCGGGCGTCGCGTGAAACCGGATCGCCCGGTCGAGCCTTTCGCTGACCGCCGCGATGCGTTCGGCGTAGACATCCGTGGCGATGGCCCCGGTGATGTTGGCCATCATGTCCGCGTCGGCCACCGCCGCCGTGCTGCGTGGATCGCCCCCGCGCAAGAGCTGGAACTGCGCGAAGAACACCGCCTTGTCGGCCTCGGGAAGGCCGCTGTCGTCGATCGCGGTTTGCAGGTTGGACAGGGCCGAGCTGACCGTCGAGAAATCCGTCGTGAGGCCAAGGGCGTCGAGCCGACCGATGATCTGGAGATAGCCACCGATCGTCCCGGCCGCGACGCTCCGGTCGGCGGCGGAGAGCTTGCCATACTCGGCCTTGGTCATCGTCATCAGGTTGACCGGCCTGTCATCATCGGTCAGCGCATAGAAGGCGATGAGGTTTCCGGCGTCGTCACTGATCGAATAGGTGTTCGGCACAAATGGCGTGGTCTGGTTCTTGAGCCACTCCACCTGATAGGCGGAATGCCATCTGGCGAAATCGGCGGGGGCGTCGCTGGAAAAGCTCGCGGGGCGTTCGGTCACCGGCAGCCGCCCGTCGCCGATCCCGGTGAGCGTGGGATAGACCGCCTGCGCCGCCGTGGTGTAGGCCGCCGGCCGTGCCCCCGCCGCCGAGCCCGGCATGTGCTGCGAGGGGAGCTGCTGCGCGTCGCCGGTCGTCGGCTCGAGCACCCCCCGCCCGTCGTTTGCACCCGCCCAGGAATTGTCCACAAGCGGCGCGGGGGCCGGCGTCGGGCCCGATCCGGTAAACGAAGGAGGGGGAATGGCCATCAGGTGCTCCGCTCTCTCATAGGCGCAAGGGGCCGCGCGCCAGTTCGGCAAGCTCCACGGTCCTGCTCTGGTCCAGCACGAAATCGCTGCCCGAGGGGCCTGCGGCGATGCTGCGCCGCGCCACGGCGGCCGCGCCGTCGCCCGTGGCGAAACGCTCGCGGGGGGCGGGGGGCTCCCGGCCCTCGGCCAGCGCCTGAAGCCGCTCGAGCGCGTTCAGCCGGTCGTTGACATACTCGGCCAGCCGGTCGGTCGCTGCGTGCAGCTCTTCCATGTCCTGCGCGGCCAGCATCGCGCGCAGCCGCAGCTCGGCCTCGAGGTCGCCCTTGAGGAAGGGCGCCTCGACCAGCAGGCGCAGGTGATCGCCCAACTGCCGCAACAGCGTGGACCAGTCGCCAGGCAGGCCCGGCGCCGGTGTCATCCGGGCCGGATCAGACGGCAAGCCGCACTCTCCCGTCGACCTGGGCCTGGGGGCCGTTTACCCCGGCGTTCTGCGGCACCGCGGCGTTCGACAGCTGCCCGACGGCATCTGCCACGATCCCCAGCGCCAGCGCCACCGCGGCGGCCTGCTGCGAGACCTCGGGCAAGGTCCGCTCGGACACGGTGGGGTTGACGACCTGCGCGGTCAGCTCGCGTTCGTCGGTGCGCTCGAAGACAAGGGCGCTTTCCTCGACCGCGGCGGAATTGGCCGTGCTCTGGGCGCTGTCGAGCGGCTGCACCACGCCCGACTCCGTTGCCGTCTGAGACTGCAGGCCGAAGATCGACAGGAGCGCGTTCGCAATCTGCGACAGGAAGCCGAGGAAATCGGTCGATCCCGGCTCGAGCCCCGCGATCTCCCGGTCGGCCCCACCCAGAAGCGAGCCGAGACGGTCGAGCAATGTCGCGTTCTGCGACAGCTCGGCGGCGGTCGCCAGGCTGCCGGTTTCGCCCGTGGTGCTGTCAAGCTCGGCCGTGACCTGCGCAAAGATCATGTCCTGGTTCAGCACGTTGGAGGGGGCCGACAGGCCCATGGCCTGCGCCGATCCGCCGAATACCGCGCCAAGGTCGAAGGACGGCGAGGCCGGCCCCGCCGGTGTCGCCGTCGAAGCGGTATCGAGCGCGGCGGGCGCAAGCGTGGGTGTTGCCCCGATGGCCGTGGTCATGGGTGCTCTCCTGCAATTGGTGTGATCAGCCTAGAAGCAGGGACGATCATCCCTTGTGCCAAACATCACTAAGCCCGACAGGTATGGCCGCCCCGTTGGCGGCGATCCGGCAGATCCGCCTCGAGGGTCGGAAAGGGGGCCAGGCCCGCGCCGGTCCGACGCGGGCGGCTGGTCAGGCTTCGCCGGCCACCTGCTGAGGCCCGGCCTCGACCGCGACAAGACGGGCGGCCTGGATCGCCTCGGCATCGCCCGACGAGATCGCCCGGATCAGCGCCCGCGCCGCAGAAGAGCCGATCAGCGCCTTGTCCGGCAGATCCATCCCTTGCATGAAGTCCACGAGATTGGCGGGGCGGTCAGCCGGGTTGGGTGCCGTCAGCCTGTTGACCAGTTCGTTCAGTCCCGCGTCCCCGAGCGTGGAGAAGAGACCCCCCGCGCCGATGCGATCCTCACCTCGCTGGGCAAAGGCCTCCATCTCCCGTTGAATGAGGTAGGTGAACTTGGGTTCCGCTTCCATCGGCTTGCTATCGCCGCGCACGAGGTTCTGGATGGATACGCCCAGCGAATAGGCATCGGCAGCGGCACCGTCGAGATCCCTTTGCGCGGTCCGTGCCGCCGCGAGGGACCCGTCAAGCGAGAACAGCTTGTCGATTGCCGTCTTGGCAGTGTCCGGCAAACCCTCTTTCAGAGCGACCTTGGTCTGGGCTTCGGGGAACAATTGCCCCGGGTACAAGGCAACGCGCAAGGACAGCACGTCGGCCGCGACCTCGGGGACGAGTTCGGCGGCAAACGCGTCCTTGTCCGCCTGCGCCTGATACATCACATGCGCGTCTTTCCATTTCGGGTTGTCGACATCGGACAGGGCACTCATCTTGAGGCCATCAAGCTGGATCGACGTGCCGAAATCGGCCACCTTCACCACCCCATCCAACCCGATGAAGGCATTTTGCGGCTTGAAATCGAGGTGCGCCAGACCGGCCGCATGAATCGCATCGAGACCATAGGCCATGTCTTCGGCCAGGGTCAGGGCAACGATCAACCTTTCCTGCTCGGTCAGTGTCTCGGCGCCGACCATGTCCTTGAGCGTGGCTGCGAACTCCATCGCGGTTCCGGCCGAAGAGGCAAGCTCGCTGACCATGACGAACGTGCCGTCATCGCTGCGCAAGGCACCCTTCAGGCCGAGGATTGCATCCTCACCCAATTGGGCAAGCACCTTGTGCGCGGGGATTTCCTGCGCGAGGGCCCTGTTCGCGCCCTCCGTGACCTTGCCCAATTCCATCTTGGGGATCTTCACCGCGACGGGCTCGCTGCCATCGCGGGCGTCGTAGCGATAGACATCGGCAAAGCCGCCGGTCCCGATTTTCGGACCCCGGTCATAGATCGTGTCGCCCAGGGTGATCGTGGTCAGGTCACCGGAGACCTGGTGCCCGCCGATCGCCGTGTTGCAGGCCCGGAAAAAGGATGTGCTCAGAAGCGCGGTCAGGGCCTGATCATCCCCCTCCGACAGCTCGCCGCCAACCTGCGACAGCACCAGGTCGCGCATCTGCCCGATCAACGCCGCACCGTCAGAATAGATCGCATCGGGGTATTCCCGTGCGACGACCGGATGGGTCATGCCCTCGTGCAGGCCCGCGGCAAGACGATCCGCAAGCGCGCCCATCTCGCCGGGGGATTGGCCCTGCGCCATCTGCGCCGCGATCTCCTGAGCCGCGAGGCGCACCTCGGTCCGGGGTGCGAGAAGAAGCTTTTCCAGCGCCGGAACGTCATTGCGCTGCGTCGCGTCCTGCAGGGGCAGATGATCGCCCAGCTCCGCCGCGATATCCATGACCAGACGCAAGTGCGAGGCCGTTGGCGTCGCGGGCGCATGGATGAGCATCTCGGCCAGGCCATCCAGCGCCTTGCCGCCCGGATCGGTCTCCCGGAACTGAGACTTGAAGAGCGAGAGCGCCTCTTTCACCGCCGCATCGCTGCGCTTGTCGTCGCCCATGATCTTGGACCAGACCGAGGGTTTGGAATGCTTCGCCTGGTAGAGCGTGACGGAACCGTCGTCATTCTCGCGCGCCTTCAGGCGCTCCTTGCCGGTGGCCGCATCGGCGAAGGCCTTGAGGTCCTGGATCGAGGTGTTGCTGGTGACGGTGATCGAGGGGGTGGGCATGGCGGTGTCCTCACAGGCGGATCATGGTGTCTTCGGGGCGGGTTTCTGCAGCGGACGGGTCCGGGCCGATCTCGGCCAGCGTGCGCCAGGCATCGCCGACCTGCCGGAGCGCCTCGAAGGCCATGAGCATCCGCTCGGCCGTCACCATCTGCAGGGGGATGTCGGTGGTCACCGCCATCGGCCCCTCGGCCCCGACCAGCCCGACATGCACCGGCACGGCGCGCTCGGGGATCAGGTTCGACACCAGCATTCCCGCCATGAGTTCGGGCGTGATCTGCGCTGCGGGCAGATCGAGGAACAGCTCGAACACCAGCCTGAGGCTGAGCGACTCGGCGCGCAGCCGCACCGATGTGCCGTCGGCATAGGCGACGATCCACTTGGTGCCAGCGACCTGGCGGACGCTGTCCACCTCGTCATGGGTTTGCCCGTAGGCGGTCAACGCCTCGGAGATATACTGGTCGATCTCGGGTTCGAACGTGGTCATGCGTGTCTCCTTCTGTTGCAGGGACCGTCGCATCTCCAAAGGCGGGGCGGAGTGCCTTTCGACACAGGGCCGCGTGGCCCCGGCGCCGCGTCAGCCGCGCAGCACCAGTGCCATGGCGGTGCGGATTTCCTCATCAAGCTCGGCTTCGTGCTCGAGCATCCGGGCCACGTCATCCGTCACCCCGCCAAGCCCCGCGTCGCGGAAGGCCGCGGCCAGCGACAGGCGGGTTTCGGTCATTGTGGCGGGCTCCGTCAGACCCAGATCGAGCGAGGCGGGCACGACGTCGAGGGCCAGCCGCTCTTCGAGGCTGGGAGGTCGCAGCACATCGTCCAGCGCCTCGGAACCGGGCAGGAAGATGGGCCGGGTCGATGTGCCGACGGCCGGCAGGTGGTCTTCGGCCAAGGGGCTGACGCGGTCGTAGCCGCTGACACCGATCCCGAGGTGGGGCAGTCGACCGAGACCGGACATGCCCCGTCAGACCTTGCGGACCTGGGGGTCGGCCGTGTCATGGAACTGCAGTTTCAGCAGCTCGCGCTGCGCATAGCGCAGGACGCCGCGAAAGCCCGGATTGCGCCGGGAGATATGCGCCGCCATCGCAAGGGAATTGCGCGCATCCCGGACGGCGCTCAGCTCGCCCTGGATCGTGCCGAGCATCGCCAGGGGCCGCGGATCGTCCGTCCAGACGGCCGCGAGGAATTGCGCGATCTGCCGGGCCTGCTTGGCATGGCCGGCCTGGAAAAGCTGTGTCGCCAAGCCGTAGAGGGCGGCAACCGGCGCGTCGCCGCGCACGGCGAGCCGGAGAAACGACACGGCCGCCTGATCGCACTGTCCAGACTGTCCGAGGGCCGCAGCCGCGGCGTGATCCACATCGACCTCGGGCAGGGGAGGCGCGGTGCGCAGTAACTGAAGCAGCGCCGACAACTCGAGACGGACATCGCCGCAGGAGAACACGATGCGTTTCGACTGCACCGGATCGGCCGCGGCATCCTCGGGATGCAACTCGACCGTCAGGGGCAACCTCGCTGCCGATCCCTGCTCGGCCGGGGGGAACGGATCCATCGCATTCAGGAGAACTGTCTGCAGCAAGGTCAATCGCGCCTTCCTGGTGTGTGGGCGTCATGTCGCATCATTTCACCGATCTCCAGTCCACGGTTTATCGTTTGTCACACACGCCAACGAGGTATCACGGCGGCGTGATCGTCCCGAGGGGTGCAGCGCGCCATGTCCGGGGGTCATTCCTCGACCCGCCAGTCGAGATCCGCCGGATAGAGCGCCAGCCTGTAGCCGTCGCGCACCCGCAACAATGCGCCCAGCTCACCGATGACAACCACGCGGCTGGCCGCATCGGGCGCGCCCCCTTCGCGCAGCACCCGAAGATCACCCAGCGCGATGCGGCGTTCACCGGACAGGTCGATGCCCGAGATATCGAGCTCTGCCCGCGGCACATCGCGGAACACGTAGTCGAGGAACGACTCGTTGCGCCAGATCTCGTTGAGGAAGGCGGAGGCCTCGATCAACTGTTGCGTGTAATCGACATCGTCGGCCCCCATGCAGCGCAGAAGGCGCACCGGCGACAGCGCGGCGTCGAAAACCTGCAACTGCGTGTCGAGGCCGAGCTGACCCAGCTCTCCCGTCTCGCCGAGACTCAGCATGTCGAGCCACAACAGCGCGGCCGGAATATCGGCCGAGTCGAAATGGGCTCCGCGCCAGCATCCCGCGCGGCCTGCGCCCCCCGGATCGGTCGGCAGCGCCGCAAGCGGTGCCGGGCGCGGCGGCGGTGGCGGCAACAACGACCCGCCCAGTTCGAGCGCGGACTGCTGTTCGCGCACCAACCGCAGGAGGTCAGGCGCCACCCTGGCGAGCGAAGGTGCGGCCTCGGGTCCGGCGGGCACTGACTGGTCCGCCGCACTGTCCTGGCGCAACAGCGCCGCCGTGGCCCCGAGGATACCCAGATCGGCCGAACGCAGGGTCGGGAACCGGGTGAACCCCTCCGTCATGGCAGGGGCACTGCCGACTTCGGGCAGCGCGGCATCCGGGATGCGCGGCGCCGCACCGGGAACCGGCGGCGCGCCGTCGGCCTGGGCCTGCCGAAGGGTCGAGCTGTCCGCGCTGTCGGTCAAGGGATCGAGGCGTCCGACCGGCGCGACAGCCGATTGGACCGACCCGGCAAGCACCGCGTCGCCATCCGCCCCCGTCGCTTCTGCCCCCGTCGCTTCTGGCCCCGTCGCTTCTGGCCCCGTCGCCTCTGGCCCCGTCGCCTCTGCCCCCGTCGCGGTGGGGCTGACAAACCCGGCAGCGACCGCCGCCTGTGCCGGGGCAGGTCCGATGCGCCCCCCCGCCGGCAGCGGCGGCAAGCCGGGGCCTTCGGCCGAGGCCGGAACCGTCCCGGGGGCAGGAACCGCGCGCAACTCGTCCAGCCCGTCGAAACGGCCGCCCGTCACCTCGCGGATGATCGTGTCCACCAGGTCAGGGTTGCGGGCGGCGAAATCCAGGACCATCGCCGTGGCGACGGGCGACGACGGGGTCCGGGTGTTCCCCCCGTCAGTGCCCCCGCCAGCGCCCCCATCAGTGCCCCCGCCAGCGCCCGCGGCAGCGCCCGCAGCTGTTGCGGCCGTGGCGGTGTCGGGTGCCTCGCCCGCGCCCGGCGACTCCCCTTCCGAGGGAAGGCTGCCGAAGACCTCGTCAAGGCGAAGGTCCTGGTCCGGGCCGAGGCGTTCCGTCGGAATCCGCCGCCCCCCGAGCCCGTCCAGCTCGCCCGCACCGCCCACGACCAGCGGTTCGGCCGCGGCACCGGCCGGTGCGGATTCAAGCGTCACGAAAGACCGCAGCGGCAGGATGTCGGCGTAACGGTTTGCGTAGGTCTGCACGAAGCCGATCCACCGTTCCGCGCGGGCATTGGGGATCACCCCGGTGGTTTCGATCAACAGCCCGTCAAGGCGCGCGATGACCACATCGCCCAGCCCCGCCTGTCCCAGCAGGGTATCGACGGCGGCGAGGATGTGCTCGGCCGTCTCGATGCGGTTGTCGATGGAAGCGACGCCGAAAACCTCGTTGCCGATCATGGAGACCAGCGTTTCGGCCCGCGCAGGATCGAGCACGCGCCCCTCCAGACGGACGACTCCGTCCGGTGCGACGGTCGAGGTGACCTCGAGCCCCTGCGAGTCGATCATCCCGTCGATATCCGTCCGCATCGCCTCGCGCACCCAGATCCGCCTGCGGGCGTTCGGATCGATCTCGGCGACCGCCGCTTCGACCGCGCGGCGTTCCGCGGCGGTCTCGACGTAGCCAGAGACGATGCTGCGCCCGTCGGCCTCGATCTCGAGACTCAGGACAGGGCCAAACGGAAAGCCGTCGATGGCGGCCTGCAAGGCGGCCTCGGTCGACGCGCTCTCGGCACCCGCGACGGTCGGCCCGGCCGCGCCGCTGCCCTGCCAGACCAGCCCGGCGACGGCCAGCAGCGCCAGCACGCCCAAGGCCGGCACCATGAGGCCCCTGCCTGGGCCGCCGTCCGACCTCGTGGCGCGGCGCGGCGCGGTGCTGCCGGACGTGTCGGCGGGGTCAAGCACATCGGCCCAGCGCGCGGCACGGTCTCCGAGGGCAAACTGGGTTGTCCCGGCGCGGACGCGGTCGAGCTGCGCGATCTCGTGCCAGCTGTCGCCGCCCGGTTCGATGGCAAGACCCGAACCCGTGATGATCGCTCCGCCCGTCGCCTGCAGCTGGATCTTGCCGCCCCCGATGCGGATCTGGCCGTGCAGGGGGGCCATGGTCACATCGAGGAACCGGACATCGGCGGCCTCGTCGGAGCCGAAGGTGAACTGGCCATCGGGCAGGTTGACCTCGACCCCCACCTGCGACCCGGTCAGAACCTTCAGCGTGACCGTGCCGCTCCCCGATGTCGGGGGGGCTGCGTCAGACCGAGGGGAAGATGTGGAAGGCGTCGTGTCAGACATTCGGCAATCGCACCACCAGAACCCGGCGCGGCAGCGTGCAGGGTATCCCCGCTGTCCGAGCGCAAACAAATGCTTGTTCCCACGGCACGACACGGTGCCGGAGAGCGTGAACGCGCTGCCAGATTACAGCGGCTTGCCCCGTGCTGCCAATTCGCTGGCCCGGCATTCGTGACAAATGTCACTCCCGCTGATGGCTGCGATCGGGCCGCAAGCAGCATCCTTGGGCAATGCATGGATGAATTCCCTTTTGTTTTTCATGTTCTTTGAGGCCCTCCGAATTCGATTCGAGGCCATTGCCCGAGACGTGACAGGGCGCGGCAGCGGCGCGACGGCCGCGCGGCGCAGTTTACAAAATTCACGGACAGCGCCTATTTTTCGACGTCAGAATAACAATGCCTGACCGCGGGTTCATTCAGAAGCCGTCAGGCCGGGTTGGAGCGGTGGTAATGGTGGCGCAGGTGGTTTGCAGCGCGATACGGTCCCTGGGCTGGGCACGTGCGGCCCTGATCGTGACGGCGTCGGTGATCGGCCTGTCGGCCTGCGACACGACCGGGGCGACCGACCGGACGGCCGGCCCGAACCTTGTCGCGGTGCAACCGCGCGACGGTGGCCCCGAGGTCATCGTGCCCCAGGGCGAGACATCCGCGCTGCGCGCATTCTTTTCCGCCGAGAACCTGCGCGCCACCACCTTCTCGGGCCAGTTGGGCCCGCGGCTGAACGCGCCGAACGGACCGGAGCTTCATGGCGGCGTCCGGGCCGAGGCGCTCAACACGCGGGGCAACCAGGGCACCATTTCGGATTTCGACTTCGAGATCGCCTCGGAAGACCTGGTGTTCGAACCCGTGCGCCGCCAGCGCATCATCGGCGGGGAATGGCAGAACATCAGCGATGCCGGGCCGTCGGTGTCGATGAACTTCACCGACGAACCGATGCGCAGCTTCGTGGAAAAGGTCCTCGGCAACCTTCTGTCGGTGAACTACGTGGCCAGCGACACGCTGGTCGGCTCGGTCACCTTCCGGTCCGAGAACAGCTTTTCCCGGCCCGAGGCGCTGCAGATCTTCAGCGACATCCTCGCGCGGAACGGCTATCTCGTGCAGTTCTTCAACTCGGTCTACCATGTCGGGACCGCCGATGAGCTGACCCAGCTGACCGGGTTGAGCCGGCAATCCGACACGGGCGGCGCGATCCACACCTTCGACCTGTCCGGCCCGGCGCCCGAGAACCTTCTCGAGGTGGCAAGCGTGCTGATGCCCACGAGCAACACGCTCGCCCTCGGCGGGAACGGCAACCGGATCATCGTGCGTGGCGATCCCTCGCAGTTCGACTCGATCGAAGAGCTGGTCCGCTCGCTTGCCGGTGAGGGCCGCGGGCCGCAGGAACTGGCCATCGTTCCACTGCGCCATGCCGCCCCCACGGTGGTGGCGGCGCAGATGTCGGAACTCTACCAGGCGCGCAATCTCGGTGACCTCCTGTTCCTGCCGATCGAGCAGCGGCAATCGGTGCTGGTCGTGGCGCGCTCGCAGGCCTCGATCACCTCGGCGCGCAACATGATCCGCACGCTCGACGCCGACATCCGTGACGAGGTGAACGTCCGCGTGATCCAGCTCACGCATCTCGATGCCGAGGAAACCGCAGGCCAGCTTCTCGCCGTCTTCGGACAGGCCGGGCTCGGGGCCTCGGGCGCGGCCGAGACGCCCGCGGCCCCGAGTGACGGCACCTCGGCCATCGCCAGCGCGACGATCCGAGCGTTGCGCGGCACTTCCGGCGGCGAGCCGGTTCCACCCCCGCAGGTGCAGATCGGCCAGTCGGGCGGCGGCGCTCAGGCGCGCGCGGCGCCCCAGGGCGGCGACCGCAGCGGCGAGGTCTCGATCGTGGCCGACACGCGCAACAACTCGCTTCTCGTGCGCTCCAGCTTCGCCGACTACCGCCGCATCCAGCAGGCGGTGACCGCCCTCGACGTGCCGCAGGCGCAAGTCGTGATCGAGGCCACCATCATCGAGGTGACGATCAACGACGCGCTGCAATACGGCGTGCAGATGTTCCTGCAATCCAACGGCCTGACGGTCCGGTCCTCGTCGACCCAGGCCGCCGGCGACGGGGGCGGCAGCGGCTTTTCCGCGGTGGTCAGTTCGACCGGGTCGGGTTCGACGAACATGCAGCTCGTGCTGAGCGCGCTGCAGTCGGTCACGAATGTCCGGGTGATCTCCTCGCCCTACCTGACGGTGGCGAACGGCAGCACCGGCACGCTCAGCGTGGGCGACCAGATCCCCTTCATCACGGCCTCGCAAAGCTCGTCGCAGGACGGCCAGGTCGTCGTGACGCAGGAGGTCTCGACACGGGACGTGGGGGTCTCCCTGCAGGTCACGCCGCGCATCAGCCCCGCCAACGAGGTGGCGCTGACCATCAACCAGCAGATCAGCAGCGCGAACCTTTCGCAGACCGTGGCGGGCAGCAACCCGGTCGTGTCGCAGCGCAGCCTGAGCAGCCAGGTCAACATCCGGTCCGGGGACACCGTGCTTCTGGGCGGCATGATCCAGGAACGCTCGGAAGTGGGCGAGGACGGGGTTCCCGTGCTGCGCCGCATCCCCGTGCTGGGGCAGGCGTTCAACCGCACCACGAACACGCAGTCGCGCACCGAGCTTCTGATCCTGCTCACACCGCGCGTCGTGCGCTCGGACGCGCAGATCAACGACCTGACCCGCCAGTTGCGCCTGCAATCCGCCGCCTCGCGCTGACCCGTCCCCGGTGTGAAGGGCGATACAGGTGCCCTTCGCCGATCCGCCTACACCTCGGATGACACGGTTGAGACGGATCAGGATGATGGAACAAAGGGATTTCGGGCGGCTGATCGAGGCGCTTTCGGGACATATCCGGCAGGGGCTGGACGCGTCCTCCGGCACGGTGGTTCTGGCGCGCGGCGACAAGTCGGTTGCGATGATCATCGAGGCGGGTCCGGGCCCGGAGGCCTGCACGGCCATCGCCCCCTTCGGGCGTCTGAGCGGCAACCGCGATCTGGACACCGCCCGCGCGGTCGCGCTTCTCAAGCTCAACGCCGACCGCGAGGCGCTTGGCGGCATTGTCCTGTCGGTGGACAGCGCGCGGGGCGTTTTCCTCGCCCTCGAAACGCTGCCCCTCTCGATCAACGTCATCACCTTCCTGCAACGCATCGAGGCGCTTTGCGGCCTCGCCCAGGGCCTCGCGCTGCACATCGCAACGGTCGAACCCGAAGAGATGCCGGCCTCGGCTCCGGGTCCGGGCCCGGCAGGACATGGCGAGGACTGGGTCCTGCGGATCTGAGCGGGTCGGAACGGACAGGACGGAAAGCAGGGGAAAGGACCACCGACATGAGCACGACGATCCCTTCAGCCCCGATGATCGGGCAGCATCGCATCGCTGCGGAAACGGCACAGGGCGCGCCCCGCACGGCCGAGGCCCCGCCCGGTCCCTCGCACCTTGCCGGGACATGGCAATCGCCGGAGCCACGCGCGCTGCCCGCCGATGGCCGGGTGCCGCAGATGGTGCTGGGGGCGGCGCGGGGCGGGGCCGGCGCCTTGCAGGCCCTGCAGCCCGCAACACCGCAAGCCGGTGGTCCCTACCGCAAGGAGCCGCCGCCGCAGGACCCCGCCGCGCGCGCGGCGATCCTGAGCGACGCGCGGCTGTCGAACTTCGCCTACACCCGCGACGCAGGCGCACTGCCCGAGGGCTGGACGACCGGGGCTGCCCATCAGGGGCTCAAGACGGTGATGTCCGATGTCGCGGCACAGATGGGGCTGCACGGCCCGGCCGAGGGTGACACCCGCGCCTATGGCGCCGAATTCGGAACCTTCGTCGATGCGAAAAGCGGGCTGACCGTCAGCGTCCTGCACAATGCGGAGGCCAACGAGGTGGTGCTCTCCTTCGGCGGCACGACTTCGGGCAAGGCGACGGGCGACGACCTCTTCGCCCGGTCGAAGCCCGGCAACAATTTCTTGTCGACCGTCAAGCAATGGGGCGCCAACCTGTTGGCGGGGTTGGGCGTGGTGCCGACAAGCTACAAGCAGGCCGCGCAGTTCACGCAGGGCATCCTGGCCATGCTGCCGCAGGCCGGCCTGCCCGAGGGCACGCAGCTCCGCACCATCGGCCATTCCAAGGGCGGCGGCGAAGCGATGTTCGCGGCCCTGTCGCAGGCGCAGCCGCTCACCTGCACGGCCTTCTGCCCCTCGCATCTGCAAAAGGGGCTGATCGACCGGCTGCCGCCCGACAACGTGGCGCGCGCGCCCGAGTTGGTCACCTCGATCTCGCCCTATGGCGATCCGGTCTCGGCCCTGCGCGGCACTGTGCCGTTCATCGACGGGCTGGGAACCGGCATCCATTTCCAGTCACCGCTCGACGGCAACATGCTGGATCTGCACGACCAGTTCCTCAAGCACGTCGAAGCGGAATTCGCCGCCTGACCACCCCGCCCGCACCGCGGGTATCGGACAGCACGCCCGGCCGGGCGGCGGGGCAATAGCCTGCCTGCACGAGCCTAACGATGGGAACCACCAGATGAGACGCATTCTTGAAAACGCCCTTTCGCGCTTCGGCGAAAGGATCGGCCTTGCCCTGACGCTGGACGAGCAGGGCAGCCTGTCGCTGGCGCTCGACGAGATCGAGATCGGCATCCGCATGGACCGCGCCGAGACCGAGGTGATGTTCTACGGCATCGTCGGCAGCCTGCCCGACGACGCGCCCGACGTCTTTCACCGGATGCTGATGGCCGCGAATTCGCAAGCCGCGCTGACCGATGGCGGCAGCCTTGGCTACGATCTCGAGGACGAGATCGTGACGCTGACGCGCGTTCATCCGATCGGCTGGATCACCGACACGACGCTCGAGGAGTCGCTCGACCGGTTCGCAACGACCCTGAGGACCTGGCAGACCGCCCTGCGCGACATCGCGCATGCAGGACGGATGCCCCTGGGCGCCGCCGCGGGCGACATGCCGGCAACCGATGCGGCCGATGCGGCCGACTGGATCAAGCTGTGAGGACCTGACCGATGAGCATCGACCGTTTCCAGAATGCCGCCGCCACCGGTTTCACCGGGCGGCTGACCCTCGACAAGCTGAACAACGAGCAGGCGCAGAAACCCACGATCTTCGACAAGATCGCCTCGAAGATCTCGAACCTCTTCAAGCCGATGCATCCTGCCGCCGTCGCCGATCGCGGCTTCGAGGACCGGACCCTGCGCCGGGCCCTCGCCAACGATCTGCGCGCAGCCTATCCGCAACTGCCCGAAACCTTCCTCGACACCATCAAGGAACCGCGGGACAAGTCGCTGAAGAAAACCGAGCTGCGCCAGATCATGCAGGACGCGAGAACCCTCGCCCTGCAGAACGGCCTGACGCTTCCGGGGCGCGATGCGCCCGTGACGGTCAGCCCCAATCTGATCGCGCCCTCGGTCATCGCGGCCAATCCCGATATCGTGGCCCGCCTTCAGGACAAGGTGAACAACGGCGCGGCGCTGGTCGCCGACATCCTCCAGGGCAATCCGCCCGAGGGCGCGGCCAGCCTCTCGGATGTGTCGGACGTGATGTGGTTCCTCCATCTCGCCGCCGAGGAAAGCGTCGGCGCCTTCTCCTCGGGCGCGGCGACCGTTCCCGATCCGGGTGGGCGTCTGCGCGCCTTTCTCGACGGCTGCCCCGAGGCCTACCAGCGGAAATCCTCGCATCTGTCGGCCTTCCAGCGCGAAGAGCACGGGGCGCATCGCGGGATCGACCTCGACTTCGGAAGCAAGACCGATCTCGACACGCTTCTGCCCAACGGGCGAGCGACGGTGCTCTATGGCACGATGGCCGAGGGCACGCTGGGGATGACCGAGGAACGCCTGTTCATCAAGCTGGAGTCGCATGGCTGCCGCCTGGGCACGCCCTCGGAAAACCGGCGCGACGCGGACGGTCCGGCTGGCCGGGACGTGCGGCTTGTGCATGACGTGAAGAGCTCCCTCGGGCACCTGCTGTCGTTCATGGAGGGTATCGAGGCCCGTGCCACGGGCGAACACGCCGCCGAGTCCCGCAAGGAACGGGTCGGGCGCGAATTCCTCGACGGCTACAAGGCCGTTCTGGACCGGGCCGCGGCCCTCCCCGGCGTCGGCGCGCAGCTGACCGAGCGCCTGATGGAAAACGATCCGTTGAGCAAATCGGGCGGCATCCGCGTGATGGTCACGAACATGGACGCGGTGCTCGATGCCGCGCCGGGAACGTTCGACTTCGAGGGAGCCATCGGGCTTGGCGGAGCCGACGAGGACGCGACGGCGGACGGCCTGGAGTTGGTCGGCGACTTCATGACGACCCTGCAGGCCTTTCGCATGCAGATCATGGACCGCTACCCCGCCGACACCATCCGGCATCGCGTCGGCAACGAGGCGGTGCTGACCATGAACGACCTGATCCCCGCCTGACGACGCGCGGCGCACAAGGCGCGACCCGGTCCGGATGTCCCTCCGGTCCGGGTCTTTTCATGCCTGCCCTCAGCGCAGGTCGCGGCCGGCTTCGAGGATCGCGTAGAATTCGTCGAAGAAACTGCGGAAGCCGAGGCCCTGGTCGAGCCCGTAGTCGAACAGAAGCGGCACGTAGAAGATCAGGATCAGGATCGCCACCGCGCTCTTGATCGGCATGGCAAGGATGAAGACCTGGATCTGCGGCGCGAAGCGGCTGACCAGCGCCAGCGCGAATTCCACCAGGAACATGATGACGATCACCGGCCCTGCATACAGCACGGTCAGGAACATGCCGCGGTCCAGCACCCCGAGGATCAGCGCGGGAAACTCGGGCAGGGCCAGCGGCAGCGTCTCGAACAGCGGCCAGCGCAGATAGCTGTCGTAGAGCGCCCCGATCAGGATCAGGAAACCGCCGACCGAGAAGAAATAGGTGATGAAGGCCTGCGAGAAGAGGATGCCGAGCGGCGAGGCCTCGTGCCCCTGCAACGGGTCGATCGAGGCCGCGATCGCCGCACCGCGCTGGTTGTCGATGTAGTTCCCCGCCGCCTGCATCGACCAGAAGATCCAGAACACGAGGAAGCCCATCACGAACCCCAGCGCGACCTCCTTGGCGAAAAGGATCATGAACAGCGGCAGGTTGTCTTTCAGGCTCCCGGCGAAGGGCACGGCCAGCGGCGTCAGCGGCAGGGCGATCACCAGGATCGCGACATTGCGCGCCATCCGCGGCACCGCGGTGGGGGCCAGCAACTGCGACACGGCGATGAAGGCATAGGCCCGCGGCAGGCACAGCAGGAAGGCCCCCAGGATATGGGCGCCTTCGCGGAACATCGCGCTCACCTGTTCCATTCTGCGGGGCCCGGTCCTTTCCCTGCTCGCAGGGCAGCCTGCCCCGTGGGGGCCACCATGCGCCGGACGTTGCTCGAGGCCTGTGCTGATTGTCACCCGAGCCGCGCAGGCGCGCTGCTAGCGTTGATGCGTCGACGCCTCGAACCCGGACCCGACCCATGAGCATCACCTCCGCCCGCGAAACCATCCAGAGCCAGATCGCCACGCAGAACGCCGCCTCTCCGGTCGGTGCCGAGGTCATGGCCGAGGCGATGGGCCGGTCGCGCGGAACCGGCGAACCGGTGCAGGTCTCGGCGGCCAAGGCCGACATGACGGACGCGCTGGAAGAGCTGGGCATGGCCGCCGCCACGCGCGGCAAGACGGACCTCGACAAGATGAAGCTGCGCCGCGGCGCGGGGGCCAACCTCGAGGCGCTGGGTCGCATCGCCGACTATTACGACAAGCTGCCGTCCATGCCCAAGGACCAGCAGCTGCGCGACCTGGTCAAGCAGTTCAAGGATTTCGAGGATCTCTTTCGGCAGGACATGGGCGGTGGCGGCGGCGGCAAGCTGCCCACCGCCGAGGACCTGCGCGAGGCGCTGCGCGCCTTCGACGGCGAGATCGCCCACCAGTTCGCCGCCCTCGAGACGATCCGCCAGCAGGCGGTCGAGAACGGGGCGCCCGCCGATTACATCGCGCTGCTCGACACGATCCGCGCCGAGATGCGCGCGCCCGATGCCGCGCGGGCGATCATGGCGGGGTTTGCCGCCGCACGCCCCGCGCAGGCGCTTGCCGACCAGATCGGGGCCGATCCGCAGACGGTGCGCGACAGCTACCGCGCGCTTCTGCGCGAGCCCCCCAGCATGGCGCGCGCCTTCGACGAGCTGCGCAAGTTCAACATGGTGCAGAACTTCGACGCGGTGATCGACAGCTTCGTGTCGGCGGCCGGTTCCGAGATGTCCTCCTTCGGCCCCTCGACCGACGCCGCCCAGCTGCGCGAGGTGGTGGCCGAGCTGACCACGCTGCGCAGCCTGCGCACCGTGCTCGACATGGCGATGGACACCGGCATGAAGCTCGACCGCATGTATCCCCCCGGTCCCGGCGCGGCCCGCCCCCCCGGAGAGGAGATCGCCGCAAGGCTCTTCGGCTTCACCTCTTCGGCGATGCCCGCGCTCGCCGATGCGGAGCGGCTGGTCCAGCCCTATGCCGACGAGCCGCCCGAGGTGGCGGTGGCCGCGGTCAACATGCTTTCGGACCTTCACGCGCGGATGCCGATGGCGGCGATCCCCTCGGATGCCGCTCGGCTGTCGCAGGCAAAGGTGCTCCTTACCCTGTCGGACCGCCTTGTCGCCGCCGAAGAAGCGGCACAGGCATAAGGAGACGCCACGATGCCAGACCTGCCCCGTTCCGCGCAGCAGGCCGTCACGGCCTTCGCCGATGACATGGGCCTGGTGGCGCTTGTCGCCGATGACGGCGCCTACAGTTTCGACTTCCGCGAGACGGGGCGCGTTTCGGTGCTGGCCGGTCAGACCGGCGAGGTGCTCGTCAGCCTGACGCGGCGCATCATCCTCGACGGTCTCGGCAATCTCGGGATGCTCGCGGGCCGCGCCCGCGCCCATGGCGAGGATGGCAGCGGGCGGGTGATCCAGGCCGCGCTCAACAAGGCCGAGCAGCCGGTCCTCGTGCTGCGGATGCGCCCCGAGGAGATCGACCGGACCACGCTCGAGACCTCGGTCCTTGCGCTGGACGCCGAGTTTCGCGCCCTCGGATGGTGACCGGGGGCGGTGTATCCGATGTCACCCGTCGGGCCGCCGGGCGTGGCTAAGGTTCGGACAAGGATGGAGGGCGGCATGTCGCACGTGGCACAAGACAGCATGGACCCCGGAACGCTGCGCGCGGTCGAGGCGGTGGCCGAGGCCTGGGCGCAGTTCAAGACCGACTCCGGCCTTGCCGATCATCCGATCGTGCTGGGGCTCGAGGAGGGGCGGACGCTGGCCCAGATCCAGGGCCTGAGCCGCGACGACCTCGAGGTGATCTACGCGCATGGCTTCCGCCTTCTGTCGCAGGGGATGCGCGACAAGGCCGAGATCGTCTTCACCCAACTGGTGATGATCGACCCGCTGATGGCGCGCAACCATTACTGTCTCGGCCTCTGTCACCAGCTGGCGGGCGACCCGGGCAAGGCGCTTGGCCTGTTCGAGATGGCGGTGGCCCTCGATGCGACCAATCCCGAGGGGCTGATCAAGATGGGCGAATGCTACGCCGCCTTGAACCGCCCCGAGGATGCCGCGGACTGTTTCCGTATCGTGCTTGCGGAGGCGCGCAAGGGCAACGGCACCGAGGATGCCGCCGCACGGGCGGCCGCACGTCTCGACAGCGTTTCACAGGGGGCATGACATGGCCATTCAGATCAACAACGGCGCTGGCGGAACCGTCACGGTCACCACCGACGCGCCCCCGGCTGCGACACCGCTTGACGGCACCGCAGGTGTGGGAACGGGGGTCGGGGGTGTCAACGGTCCGGTCCCCGACACGGTCTCGCAGCAGCCCGCGGCCTATGCCTCGATGCTGGCGGGGCTTGCGGCCTTCGCGCCCGACGCCGACATGGGCGATTTCGAAACCCGCCTCGCCGAGGTGGCCGGCAAGCTGCAGGAGGCGCGCGGGGATGCGAGCCTTGACCGGCTGAAGAACGAACAGGAGCTGAAGAAGCAGCAGATCGAGGAGAACAAGGAGCTTCTCCAGACCTCGCAGGACAAGGCCGAAGGCGCCGAGGTCGCAAGGGACGGCAGCCGCGTCACCAGCGGCGTCGGCGCGCTTCTGCAAGGTGTCGCAGCCGTCGCCATGATCATCGGCGGTGCCGCGCTGATGGCGGTGCCGGGCGGGGCCACCCAGGTCGCCGGTGTCGCGCTGATCGTGGCGGGCGGGTTCATGGCGGCCTCGGCGATCAACAGCGGCATCGCCGCATCGACCGATCACGGCATGGGGGCCGTCGGCTCGATTGCGATGCTGGCCAACGCCGATGCCGACACCGCGCGCACGATGGAGATCGTGTCGACGATCACGCTCGCGGTCGGCACGCTGGTCGCATCGGTCGTGGCCGCCGTCGCCTCGGGCGGGGTCGCCGCCCCGGCCGCGGCGGCACAACTGGCCGCAACCATGGGAACGGTCAGCGCACTTGTCGGTGCCGCCGGCTCGCTCACCTCGTCGGCAGGGGGCATGGTGTCCTCCGCCGTGGCCTCGGACGCGGCCCATGCCCAGGCGGACCTGCAAGAGCAGCAGGCCGGGATGCAGCAGACCGACGACCGGGTGGACCAGCTTCTGAGCTTCGTCGCCTCGTCGAACGAGCAATACAACGCGATGATCGACGCGATCACCGAAATGGCGCTGGAAACGGCGCAAAGCCTGACCAGCGCGCGCTTCGCCGGCTGAACGAGGAAAGGGTCAACCGCCATGAAAGTCACGTCGCACGACCAGACCATCACGCTCGACATCACCGACCGGACCGGCTTCGAGGGCAACACGAAGCTCGAGATCGGGCGCGGCAACCAGGGGATCGGCTTCGACCCGGCGCAGTTGGGCCAGCTGTCGGACTACCTCGGGGAGGACGGCACCCTGAACATTCCCGGCGTGGGCGTGTTCAAGCCGTCCGAGGATTTCGACTACGAAGGAACGATCAACAAGCTGGAAACCGCGCTGGCGAACGCCATCGCAGGCGACGAGGGCGGCCTCGATGCGCTGAAATCGCTACTGGGCGAGCTGGGCATCGGCGCCGACCTGTCGGAACTGATGGTCGAATTCGCCGCCATGGGCCGCCAGAACGCGCTGGACCAGCGCCTCGCCTCGCGCGAACAGGCCAAGGACGAGCTGTTGTCGCAAGCCTCGGCAACGCGGGAAGCGGCCGTCACGCAGGTCGTCGTCGCCGCGGCGACACTTGCCGTCTCGGCCTTGACCGCAGGCCTGTCGCTCAGCCAGGCCGGGAAGGCCGGCGAAACCTCAAAGCAGTTGGGGAAGCTCGCCGATGAAGGCGGTGACAACCAGGCGCAGGTCGCCGCGATCACCAATGCGGCCACCAAGACCCAGCTCCAGAACCAGGCCGTGACCCAGGGCGTCGGCATGATCGGCCAGACCTTCGAAGGGGCGGGCGGCCTTATCTCGGGCTTTCAGCAGGCCGGCGGCCAGGTCGATGCGGCCAATGCCCAGTTGGAACAGTCGAACTCGGACCTCTCCAAGAAGGTGATGGACGATTTCGAAGAGATCGTGCGCGCCACGATCCAGTTCCTGAAGGAAATGCAGCAGGCCGAGACCGACCTGATGGCCAGCATGACCCGCGTCTGACCCGATGAGCGGCCTTTCCCTTCCTCCGGTCGACCGTGCCGTGCATGCCGTCTGGGCGGCCATGGGCCTTGCCCTGCCATCCGATCCCGTGGGCACCGAGGTCGAGTTCGACCTCGACGGCACCCCGATCCGCATCGCCGAGGCGCTGCATGGCCGTGGCGTCCGGCTGGTGGCGCAGATCGGGGCCCTGCCGCCCGATCCCCATGGCGCAAACGACGCCCTGCGCCGGGTGCTCCGCCTGGCGCTGCCGCTGGCCTCCTTCAACCGCGCCACGGTCGCGCTGCCCGCGGGGCGCGACAGGGTGCAGATGGAAAGCCTGATGCGCGGGCTGGCCACTCCACCCGCGGTGGTCGAGGCGACGATCGTGATCGACGACCCCGCCACCGCCCCCGCCGCCCTGCAGGAGCTGATGCAGTGGCGTCACTACGTCGCCGACATCCTTCTGCCCGTCGACAGCGGCGCGCGCGACGAGGCCGCCCCGGCCCCGGCCCCGGTCGATCCGCCCGACATGATGATCTTCCAGCCCTGACAGCCCTGACAGCCCCTTGCCCCAACAAGACGACCACACCATGACCGAGACCACGCCCGCCCCCGTCGGCCTTGCCGCCCGCTTCGGCCTGTCCGCCGAGGATCTGCGGCCCAACGCCCGCCACGCCAAGAGCCTGCGCGACAGCGGCCGCGCCGAGGAGGCGTTGCGCATCTTCGCCACGCTGGTGCTGGCCGCGCCCGAGGATGTGGGCTTCCAGCTTGGACTTGCGGACAGCGCGCTGGCCACCGGGCGGCCCGAGGTCGCGCTTCAGGCCGCCGCCGCCGCCATCGCCTTCGACCCGAAGAACCCGGTCGCCTTTCTCGCCTCGGGGCTGGCCTGCCTGGCGATGGACGAGCCCGCGCTGGCGCGGGAAGACCTGGCCGACGCCCTGCGCCTGTCCGAGGCCGCTCCGGCCAGCGCCGAGGCCCACAAGGCCGCGGGCAGGATCGCCGCGCGCCTGCTCGCCGGGCTGGCCGGGTCGGCCGATGGCTGACTGCGCCGAGGGCCTGCCCGCCCCCGACCTCGAGGGGCTGCGCCGGGACCTGGCGCTGCTCGCGGCCGAGACCGGCTTTGCCTATGACCGTGTCTTCGACCGCATGGCCGGGGGCGCAAGCATCGCCGAGGCGCTGGACCTGCCCGAGGGCACGGCGGCGGCGATCTATGCGCTGGCCTATGCGCGGTTCAACGCGGGCGACATCGACCGCGCCCTGCCGCTGTTCCGGGCGCTGGTCCTGCTGGGGCCGCGGGGCCGCGACCACTGGCTCGGGCTGGCCCTGTGCCTGCGCGGCAAGGGCCTGATGGCCGAAGCGGGCACGGCCTTCGCCACGGCGGCGGCGCTTGCGCCCGACGACCCGATGATCCTGTTCCACCGCACCGAGCTTGCCTGCCACACCGGGGATTGGGCAGCGGCGAAGGCGGGGGTGGCCCGCTTCGCCGGGATGCCGCAAACCCCGGTGTGGCGGCGTCTGCTGCCCGAGATGCGGAAGCTCGCCACCGCGGTCGAGCTGCGGGGCTGAGGGGGATGTCGGGCGGCTTCGCGGATCTCGACCTCGTCCGGTCCAGGATCGCCACCGAACTCGACCGCCTGCGCAACTGGGTCGAAGACGGCGACCGGACCGAAGCACTTGGCGATGCCGCCCCGCTTGCCGCGACCGGGCCGCACATACCCACGGAGCTGTTCCACCACGACGACGCCCCGCCCCCCGCACTGGAGCTGCTGGCCCCGCCGCGGGCGGACCTTGCCGCCGGCACGGCCTGGCTGGCCGAGTGGCACCTCACGCCGCCCGGCGGCATCGCCGCGGAGCCTGCCGTGTCGTCGCCGATGGATTGGCGCGACCCCGACGACCGGCTCGAGACCGCGGTCGCCCTGTTGCTCGACACCGCCCCTGCCGGGCTGGGCAGCCCCGGCACCACCGGGGCGCTGGTCATCCTGAACGCCGCCTTCATCCCCGGCTGGCCCTTTCCCGATGCTCTGGTCCGCGACAGGCTGCCCGCGCCACGGTCCGATCCCGCGCTCGCCGCGCTCGGCGACGGGTTCTCCACCATGTCCGAGGCCGAGCGGGCCGCGTATCTCGCGCGGCTGGGACTGCCCTTTCAGCTGCCCGCGCAACTGCGCACGCTGCTGGACCGCACGCTCGACCCCAAGGTCGCGCGCGGTCTGCTGCTGGCCTTCCTCGAGGCGTTGTCGACCCTCGTCGAGGGGCTTGCCCGGTTCGAGGCCGAACTGAGCGACCATCGCGCCGCCCGCGAACGCCTTGCGGACGCGATGCCACGCCATCCGGGCGGCAAGACCCGGCTGCAGGTCTGAGCGCGGTGGCCTAGGCTCGGCGGGCGCGGCGCAGCCAGGCCAGGACCGCAAGCCCCGACAGGAAAAGGGCAAGGTTCCCCGCGCGGCGCAGGGCGTCTTGCCAATTGCGCGCGGGTGCAGGGGCCGCACCACCGCCACCGGCCCGCCCGCCCGCGCCCTGGTCCAGCACCCGCGCCAGCGCGGCGGGAAACTCGGCGCGGGTCACGCCCGCCTCGGCCAGAGCGAGGAAGCGGGGGTTCCAGCCCTCGGGACCACCCAGCGCCGGGGGCACCGAGATCTCGCGCCACTCTGCCACGCCGCGGGCGCGCAGGGCCGCCACCGCCTCGGGGTACCCCTCGTGCGACAGCACGAAGACCAACGGCTCGGCGGACCCGCCGCCGCCCTGCAGCGCCCCGCCTTCGGCGGTGACGACCAGCACCGCCCGCCTCTCGGGGTGAAGCGCCTGCCAGAACGCCTCGACCAGCTCTGTCGGCCCCGCGGGCACCTGCCGCTGGAGGGGGGCCGCGGGCGCTCCGGCCTCGGGCCGGAGGGCTGCGACCGCCACCAGCACAAGCACCACCGCCAGCAAGGTCGCGGCGATGTCGGGCAACCAGGCCAGGCCCCGCCCTAGCGGAGACATGCCAACACCTCGGCCATCTCCGTCGATCCGATGCCGGGACAGGCCCCCGAAAGGCGGCGGATCTCGATCTCGGGCCAGCCCGCCCGCGCCGCGGCGGATTCCGCGAGGAACGCGGCCTCGAGCCCGCCGGGCTCCACCACCAGCACGGGCACCCCCGGCCCCGGCGCAGGCACCTGCCCGGCGGCGAGCGCATCGAGGCCGATCCGCTGCCCGGTGCCAAGCGTCAACCCCTCTGCCGATGCCAGCCAGATCAGCCCGTCGGCCGCCGGAGCCGCTGGCACCCGGACCAAAACCACCGCCAGCACGAGAAACATCACGCCCGCCAGACCCAGCATCAGGTCGGCCACGGCAAGCCCCGGATCAGGCCCCTTCATCCGCCGCCACCAGCGCCGCGAGCGTCAGCAGCACGATGGCCGCCCCGATGCCCAGCAGCGTCGTCTCGAAGGCCAGCGCCAGCCCGTCGAGCAGCCCGCGCAACAGGACCGGATCGGCGCTGCCCCCGGCGAAGATCATGGGCAGGGCCGAAATCGCCTCCATCAGCCCGGCGACCGTCCCGAAGAACCCCAGAAGCGGCAGAAGCCCCACGAGCGTGCCCCGGACCCCGAGCGCCCGCGACGACACCGGCGCCGCGAGCGGCAGAAGCGTCAGGACGAGACAGACACAGGCCACGGCGCAGATTACGAGGTGAACCGGCCCCCGCAGGAAGACCAGCCGCAGGCTGTCGGCCACGACCCCCTGGTGCAGACCAGCGAGTGCGAGGAGAAAGAGCGCAGCCCCCAGAAGCACCGCGCCCGTCAGCCCGACCGGTTGTGCAGGCCTCGTGCCGATCAGGGCCGCGGCGAGAAGCAGGAGGACGACGGGCCATTGTCCGAAGGCCGCGATCGCGGCGGCGTCCCGCCCCGCGGGACCGGCGACCGCCGCAAGCCAGACGCCCATCGCAAGCAGGAACCAGGCCGCCGCCGCAAGGCCCGGCGGCACGCGCAGTCCGAGGGCCGCCAGCAGCCCCAGCGCGACCGCGACCGCAAGGGCCGGGTCGAGCAGGGTCCAGAGACCCTCGGGCACGAGAGCGCGGGCGGCCCAGACCATCGCCGCCGCGAACAGGACCATGGCAAGATGGGCGATGGCCTGCCCCCCGAACGACATCTAGCGAAACTCGATCCGGTCGAGCGGCTGCACGCTGACCTGCGGCGTCAGCTCCTGGAAGGAGAGCACGGCGAGCTCGGGGAAATCCCGTTCGACGAGCTTGCGCAGGAAGCGGCGGATGTCCATCGGCGTCAGGATCACCGGGCGCAGGGTGTGCCGGCTCAGGTCGCCCAACGTCGCCTTGAGGGCCGCGACCAGCTTGCGATGCGAGTCGGGCGAAAGCGTCAGGTAGGAGGCACCCGAGGTCTGCCGGATCGCGCCGCGGACCTCGTCCTCGATCGCCTTGGACAGCAGGTAGGCCGAGATCACGCTTTGCCCGCCCGCGAACTTGTGGGTGATGTAGCGGCTGAGCGCCGAGCGCACGTGTTCGGTGAGCAGGATCGGATCCTTCTCGCGCTGGCCCCATTCCACCAGCGCCTCGAGGATCGTGCGCAGGTCGCGGATCGAGATTTCCTCGGACACGAGGCGCTGCAGCACGTCGGCGATGGTGATGACCGGCAGCGTCCGGTTCACCTCGCGCACCAGCTCGGCGAAATTCTTCTCCATCTCGCCCAGGAGATACATGGTCTCCTGCACGCCCACGAATTCGCCCGCATAGGACTTCAGCACATGGGCGAGGTGAAAGGTCAGCATCCGCGGCAGGTTCATCACCTGCAGATCGGCGCGGCGCAGCAGTTGCTCGTGCTTGACCGAGACCCAGAGGCTTTTCGTGTTCGGCAGGAAATCCTCGCCCGGCTCGTAGGGGATCTTGAACATCTCGAGGTTGGCGGGGGTCTCGCGCACGATGACATGGCCGGGGCGCGAGCGCCCGACGGCGACCGGAATCTCGTTCACGAGGATGCGGTATTCATCCTCGTCGAGGCTGTCGTTGAGGCGCAGGTGAACGCCGGGAAAGGGCACGCCGAGGTCGAAGTAGAGCGCGCGGCGCACCTTGGCGACCTCGGCATCGAGGCGGCGGGGGTCGATGTAACCCCGCACCGAGGGCGAGATGTCCACGATCAGCGGCACGGTCAGGGCGAAGGTGACAGGCTCCACCTTCTCGATCGGCGCGTTCGACTTTGCCTCGGCGGGCAGCGCGGGGACGAGATCGGGGGCATTCGCCGGGGCGAGGGCGGGCATGAAGCGGCTGGAACTGACATCGGCCTCGCGCTTGCGGTTGCGCGAAATCAGAAGACCGCCGCCGCCGACCAGCGCCGCAAGCCCGAGGAAGACCGGTGTCGGAAAGCCGGGCACCAGCGCGAAGCCGATCAGGATCGCCGCCGCGATGAGCAGCGCCTTGGGCTCGTTCATCACCTGGTTGCCGATATCCTCGCCGAGGTTCTCGTTGTCCTCCGAGGCGACACGGGTGACGATGAACCCCGCGGTGATCGAGATGAACAGCGCCGGGATCTGGCTGACCAGCCCGTCGCCGATGGTCAGGATCGCATAGACCTCGAGCGCCTCGCCCGAGGTCATGCCGCGCTGCATCGTGCCGATGGTCATGCCGCCGATGATGTTGACGAAGATGATGATCAGGCCCGCGATGGCGTCGCCCTTCACGAATTTCATCGCGCCGTCCATCGCGCCGTAGAGCTGGCTTTCCTTCTCGAGCTTGCCGCGGCGGGCCTTCGCCTCGTCCATGTCGATCAGGCCGGCGCGCATGTCGCTGTCGATGGACATCTGCTTGCCCGGCATCGCATCGAGCGAGAAGCGCGCCGCCACTTCGGCCACGCGTTCCGACCCCTTGGTGATCACGAGGAAGTTGACGATGGTCAGGATCAGGAAGATCACCGCGCCGACCACGAGGTTCCCAGCCACGACGAAATTCCCGAAGGTCTCGACGATCTGGCCCGCGTCCGCCTCGAGCAGGATGAGGCGCGTCGTGGTGATCGACAGCGCCAGCCGGAACAGGGTGGTCAAGAGCAGGATCGAGGGAAAGGCCGACAGCGCGGTCACGTCGCGCAGGTAGATCGCCACCATCAGCAGGATGGCCGACAGGCTCAGGTTGATGCCGATCAGAACGTCCACCAGCTGCGTCGGCAGCGGCAGGATCATCATGAAGACGATGCAGATCAGCAGGAATGCGAGGAAGACGTCGTTGCGCTTCGACAGCGATGAGAGAAACCGTTTCAACGCTGCTCCTGCCTGTCGCGCCCCTGTTGCGGCGGACCCTAGCCGCCGACGGGCACGGCGGGGTGTGATAAACTTCATTCGCGGGCGAAGCCGTCTGTGTCACTCCGGTCTCGAGGCCTTGGGGACGCAGCATGATACTTGCACGTGAGGACAGGAAGCTTCTGACGGAAATCGGCTTTCTGGGCATCAGCTCGAACCGCCCGGACGAGGCCGCGGCGATTTTCGCGCTGCTCTGCGAGGAGATGCCGGACAATGACGCCGGTTTCGTCGGGCTGGCCTTCGCGCGGATGGCACAGGGGCGGCCGGACGCCGCGCTGGATGTCCTGTCGCGCGCGCCCGCTTCGGACGTGACCCTTGCCATGTCGGTGCTGGCCCTCGCGGCCGCGGGGGCCGTGCCCGAGGCGCGCGACCGCCTGGCCGAGCTGGAGACCCTCGGGCCGACGGATGACCTGCTCGCCATGGCGCGCGCCGCGCTCGACGCCCCCGCTTCCGCAGAAGGATTGCCACGATGACGACCATCGTTCCCGACAGCCTCGCGGCCCAATGGGCCAATCCCACCGCGCTCACGCCGCAGGGCACCCTGAGCACCCCGTCGCTGCGAGCGTTCGAGGATGCGATGACAGCCGCCACGCAGGGCCTTCAGCCCGCAGGCGGCGCGGCCCTTCCCGGCCCGGACCCGATCCAGGTGGCGCAGGCCGCGACCGGAACGCTGACCGATGCGCCGAACCCGCTGGTGCCCCTTCCGCCGAGCGCCGCCACCGGCTCGGCGTCGGCCGACACCGGAACCGGCACCCAGGGCGACCGCGCGGCCGCGGCCCTCGGTCTCGAGAGCAACCGGGCCGAAACGCCCGGCGACGCGATCCTGTCCGGGCTCGAACAGCTGCGCGGCGTCTTCGACCGCAGCCTCGGCAACGTCAGCAGCATCGCCGAGGGCAATGCCGTCATGAGCATCGGACAGATGGTCGAGCTTCAGGCGCAGGTCACGCAATTCTCGCTTCTCGTCGACGTGTCCTCGAAGCTGGCCGGCAAATCCACGCAAGCCATGGACAGCCTGATGAGGGGTCAGTGATCCGCGCGCGCCCAGGGACCCCTCCTTCCATGTTCCGCAGTTTTCGCACCCGCCTGATCGCGGCCCTTGCGGGCCTCCTGCTTCTCGGGGCCTGCCAGGCCGAACTCTATTCCAGCATTACCGAACGCGAGGCGAACGAGATGCTGGTCGTCCTCCTTGCGGAGGGGATCGACGCGCGCAAGATCAACGCCGGGGACGGCACCTTCTCGCTGTCGGTCGGTGACGGCGACGTGCAGCGCGCGCTGGCCATACTCGACGCGAACGGCCTGCCGCGCAGCGACCGCGCCTCGATCGGGCAGGTCTTCGCGGGCGGCGGGATCGTGTCCTCGCCCTTCGAACAGCGGATCCGCTACATCTATGCCCTCGGTGAAGAGGTCGCGCAGACCCTGCAGCAGATCGACGGTGTGCTGGTGGCGCGGGTCCATATCGTGATGCCCGAAGACCCCGCCCTGGGACAGGAGGTCAGACCCTCATCGGCCGCCGTCTTCATCAAGCAGCGCGCGGGCTATGACCTCGATTTCCTGGTGCCCCAGATCCGCCGCCTCGTCGCCAATTCCATCGAAGGCGTGGATGTCGAGGCGATCACCGTCGCCCTGGTCGAGGCCTCGCCGGAACCCGTGGCGCAGTCCGGCATGGGCGAGGTGCCGATGGCGACGCTTCTCGGGGTCCAGATGCCGCGCGCCTCGGTCCAGACCGTGACCATGGCGCTGGGGGGGCTGGCCCTGCTTGCCGTCCTGGCGCTGGGCGCGGCCGGGTTTCTCGCCTATCGCCTGCGCGCGCTGCAAGGCCGGCGCACCGAGGCCGAAGACGGGGACGCCGCGTGAGCGGGGCGCTGCCCCCTCTTTCGTCCGACGCGGGTCGGATGGCCCTGCGCCTTTCCGCGCTGCTGGCCGATCCGCTTCCGGTGCTGTCGCAGGGGGCGCGCGACAGGATGGTGCCCGGCGCGCTTGCCCCGCTTCTGGGCCAGCCCGCATTGCGGCGGAGCCTGTCCGCCAACCTGCGCCGCAGGCCCGAGGGGGCGGTGCTGTCGCGCATTGCCGACCGGCTGGTCGCAGGCGATCTGCCCGACGCGGCGCGGCGCGTCTTCGACATCGCCCTTCTGCCGCTGGCGCGGCTCGACCCGCTGCTGGCGCGGCTTGCCGCGGTGATCCATGCGCCCCGGTTCCGCGCCGCGGTCCTGAAATCCGACCGCGCGGCGCTGCAGGCGCTCTTCGGCCCCGAGCTGTCGCGCCTTGCGACCGAGGAAGGGTTGTCGCTTCTGGCCCCCTTGGGCGAGCTGGATGACGGCGCGCCCTTTCCGCCCGCCGCTGCACCGGGCCTGACCTCCGACCACCCCGCGCGCAGGCGCGCGCTCGAGGTTCTGTGCGCCCGGCTTGCGCAGGGCTCGGGCGAGGCGGCGGCGCTTTTGTGGTGGCGGATGACCGGCAGCGGCGCGCCGGACTGGCCCCACCTGACCGCCCGGCAGGACGCCTGCCTTGCGACACTGCTGGCACGGGGGGGCGTGTCATGACCGGCGGCATCCTGCGCCTGCGCCATATGGGCCTTGCGGCCCACGCGCCCGAGGGCATCCTGCGCGCGGCCGACCTCGAGGCGATGGGCAGCGCCGATGCCCTGATCCGCGCCGCCGAGGCGCAGGCCGCAGAGATCCTCGCCGGGGCCGAGGCCGCGCTGGCCGAGCACCGCGCCCGCGGCCATGCCGAGGGGATGGAGGCCGCCCGCGCCGAGGCCGCGGGGCTGATGCTGGCCACGCTCGCCCGCATCGACCAGCGGCTCGGCGGGCTCGAGGCCGAGCTGGGCCGCCTTGTGCATGACTGCGTGCGCCAGATCATCGACAGGTTCTCGGACGAGGACCTGGCCCATGACCTCGCGCGGGCCGCACTGGCGACCATGCGCGACCAGCGCCGCGGCCAGCTTTTCGTCGATCCCGCGGTGCAGGGCAGCGTCCGCGCCGCCCTCGGCACCTTGCTCGAGGAATTTCCCGAGATCGACCTGATCGACGTGATCGCCGATCCCACCCTAAGCGCGCCCGACCTCAGGCTCGAATCCGACCTTGGTGTCGTCTCCTTCTCGCTCGAGGACACGCTGGAGGATCTGCGCAACCTGCTGGTATCGGCCCATGCTCGATTTGCCTGATCCCGCGGTCCTGTCGCAGCGGCTGGACTGGCTGTCGGATGCGCCCGGACGGATGCGGACGCGGGCCGCCGGGCTGCACCCGTTCCGCGTCGTGGGGCGGGTGCGCAAGGTGGTGGGCACGATCATTCACGCCGTCGCCCCCGAGGTGCAGGTGGGCGAGCTGGTGAACCTGCACACGCGCGAAACCGGCCATCGCCTCGCCGCCGAGGTGGTGGGCTTCGCCGGGGCCGAGGCGCTTCTGTCGCCCATCGGCGACACCCAGGGCATTTCCCCCAGCACCGAGGTTCTGCCCACCGGCAACGTGCAGACGGTCGCCGTGGGCCCCGGCCTTCGGGGGCGGGTGCTGGACGGGTTCGGGCGCTTCATCGACGGGCTGGACCTGCCCTTCGAGCCCGACGCGCATTACCCCGTCTACCGTGCGCCGCCCGACCCGATGAAACGGCGCATCATCGACCGGCCCCTGTCGCTGGGGGTGCGGGTGCTCGACGGGCTGCTGACCTGCGGCGAGGGGCAGCGCATGGGCATCTTCGCCGCGGCGGGCGGCGGGAAATCGACGCTCCTGTCGATGCTGGTCAAGGGTGCCGACGTGGACGTGACGGTCCTGGCCCTGATCGGCGAACGCGGCCGCGAGGTGCGCGAATTCATCGAGCATGACCTCGGCCCCGACGGGCTGGCCAAATCGGTGATCGTGGTGGCGACCTCGGACAAATCCTCAATGGAGCGGGCCAAGGCGGCCTCGGTCGCAACCTCGATCGCGGAGTATTACCGCGACCAGGGCAAGAAGGTGCTGTTCCTGATGGACAGTGTCACCCGCTTCGCCCGCGCACAGCGCGAGATCGGCCTTGCCGCGGGCGAGCCGCCGACGCGACGCGGCTTTCCGCCCTCGGTCTTCGCCACCTTGCCCCGGCTTCTGGAACGCGCGGGCATGAGCGAGACGGGCTCGATCACGGCGCTTTACACCGTCCTCGTCGAAGGCGACGACATGAACGAGCCCGTCGCTGACGAGACGCGCTCGATCCTCGACGGGCACATCATCCTGTCGCGCAAGCTGGGTGCGCAGAACCATTACCCGGCCATCGACGTGCTCGCCTCGAAAAGCCGGGTGATGGGCAAGGTGACCACGCCCGAGCACCGGCAATGGGCGGGGCAGATCAACGAGTGGATGGCGCTTTACGCCGATGTCGAGCTTCTGGTGAAGATCGGCGAATACCAGCGCGGCGCGGACCCGCGCACCGACCGCGCCATCGACAAGCAGGACGCGATCCGCGACTTCCTGCGCCAGCGGACGGACGAGCTGAACGATTTCGACACGATCCTCGCCAAATTGCGTGAGCTGGCCCAATGATCGCGCAGTTCCGCACCCTTGGTCAGGTCAAGAAGCTGCGCGAGGACAAGGCGATGCGCGCGCTCGAAAAGGCGCGCGCCACCCTGGCCGAGGCCAAGGCCCGCGCCACGGCCCTGGAGGAGGAGGTTGCCCAAAGCGCTGCCTTCCTGCCCGAGCGCGAACGCGGGGTCTACCGTCCGATCCTGAACACCGCCGTGAGCGTGCCGGACCTCGACGCGGCGAAGGACCGGGTGCTGGCGCTGGCCGCCGACCACCGGGCGCTCTGCGACAAGCGCGACCGCGCGCTGGAATACGTGCAACGGTGCCGAACCCGGCTCGAGGAGGCCCGGACCGAGCTGCGCCGCAGGCAGACCGAGACCGAGAAGATCGAGAGCCTGCTGACCGACATGATCGAGACGGCCGAGCTTGAGGCCGTGGCGCAGGAAGACGCCGAGATCGAGGATCTCTTCGCGCGGCCCGTCCGGCAACCGGCGACGGAAGGGGCGGAGCCATGAGCGGGATCGACACTGGCGGCAAGCGCGAGCTTGCGGGGCAGACGCCCGACAGCGGAACCCGCTTCACCGGGCAGGAGCGGCAGGGCCAGACCCCCGCGGCACTGCAGAAGCGCGCCGAGGAATTCGCACCAAAGCTGAAGTCCGCCGAGCAGGAGGCCGCGCGCGCCCTCGCCCTCGCGCCGCTTCGCAAGCCGCCGGAGGAGGAGGCCCTCGATTTCGCCCCGCTCACGCCGCAGCCGCAGGTGGCCGCCCCGCAGGCGCGCGGCGAGGCCGCCCTGCCCATGACCGGGCGCGAT
>NZ_JASJOE010000135.1 GCF_030163755.1 Roseicyclus amphidinii | reverse complement strand
ACCTCGACCGGGCCTTCGGCCGTCAGGTCGAGCGTGTCGCCCAGCGTCTCGCCGGTTTCGCCGCCGGTGACGGTCGCCGCGACATCCGCCGCCGGATCGGTGCCGTCCACGGTGAAGGTGTCGTCGCCGTCGCCGCCCAGGCCGCTGTCGCCACCGCCGACTGCGATGGCGTCGTTGCCGGTGCCGCCGTCGAGCGTGTCGTTGCCTGCACCGCCCGCGAGCGTGTCGTCACCCGCGCCGCCTGCGAGGCTGTCGTTGCCGTCGCCCCCTGCGAGCGTGTCGTTGCCGAGGCCGCCCGCGACATCGTCGTTGCCTGCGCCACCGTCGACAAGGATGCCGTCCGTCGCCGCGGACCCGTCGACCGTGTCATCCCCGCTGCCAAGCTCGAAGCTTTCGATTTCGGAGAAGGTCGTGGTGTTCGTCACCGGTTCGGTCGTCGTGACCGATCCCGATTGCACCACGGGGGCCGCAATCCCGTCACCGAGACGCACGTCGTTGGAATAGGGGTTGAGGCTGGAGGTGGCGACATTCGTGCTGGACGAGGCCCCATCCCAGGGGGCCTGGCCCGACGGGATCGAGATCAGCGTGAACTGCGTGCCGGCCGACGGCGGATCGACCCATTCCATCGCCACGGGATCCCAGCCCGCCGTGATGACCGAGCCATCCCAACCGGAGGTTCCGCCCCCAATATCCACCTTGCCGACGAAATACTGAATGCCGTCGCCATCTTCTACGACAAAGCCATAATCCAGTTGGACGCTAGAGCCTGTCCCGAAGGTTTCACCATTGATTGTGACAGGGGCTACGAGGTCGGCGACGCCTGTATCTTCAATCCTGGAATTGTCGACACCAACAGTTGCTCCAGAATAGGCATTGAGGGTGATCGTATCGCCCGGAACACCGCCACCTGTGTTGGTCGAATCGCGCAGCAAATCGCTTGGGTCATCCCACGCAGCCCTGTCGAGCACGAAGAGCTCAAGTTGCGCCCCGGGAATTGTCGTCGTGCCATCGAAAACAGCCGGTCCGGTGACCGTTTCGGTCGTGTTCTGCGTGATCGTCCCGCTCTCGGCACCGTCAAAGACAATGGACACGCCGTCGGTCTGGGCGGTGGCATCGATATGGTCGCCAGCCGTCTCGACGGTCTCACCACCGACGATCGTATCGGTGCCGCCGGAGAACACGAAGACGTCGTCGCCTTCGCCGCCGCTCAGGCTGTCGTCGCCTGCGCCGCCGTCGATGATGTCATTGCCCGCGCCTGCGTCGACCGTGTCGTTGCCGAGGCCTGCGTCGATCGTGTCGTCGCCGCCATTGGCGAGGATCGTATCGCTCAGCCCGTCGGGACCGTCGATCTCGTCGCCCTCGGCATCGACAAAACCCGGATTCAGGGCTTCGCCGGCCTCGGTGCCATCGACGGGCCCTGCCGCGGTGACAGGCTGGAAAGGTGTCCCGAGGATCGTCTCGATATTGGTAAAGGACAGGGTCTGACCCGTGGCATTGCCCGCGGCATCAAGAAACTCGACCGTTCCGTCCGAACCGTTTCCGTCGCTGTCATCAACCTGGTTGATGATGCGGAAATTCCCGGCGTTGGTCAGATCCAGCGTGTCGTTGTCGATGCCCCCGCTGCCGCCATCGACAACGTCGCCCGCGGCTTCGTCCGCGGTGCCAACCTGGAACAGGTCGGCATCGTCCCCGCCCGACAGGGTGTCGAGGCCGAGGCCCCCCGCCAGCGTGTCGTTGCCCGCGTCACCTGCGAGCGCGTCATTGCCGTCGCCCCCGTCCAGCGCATCATTGCCGTCGCCACCTGCGAGCGTGTCATCGCCTGCACCGCCCGCGAGCGTGTCGTCGCCCGCGTCGCCTGCGAGCGCGTCGTTGCCGTCGCCCCCGTCGAGCGCGTCGTTGCCGTCGCCGCCCGCGAGTCCATCGTTGCCGAGGCCGCCGTCCAGCGCATCGTTGCCAGTGCCGCCTGCGAGCACATCGTTGCCCGCGCCGCCGGTGACGCTGTCGTCGCCCGCGCCTGCGTCCACGTCGAGCGGGCCGCTCGCGGCCGTGCCGTCGATGGTGTCGTTGCCTGCGCCGGTCAGGATGTTCTCGATCTCGGCGAAGGTGATGTCGGTATCGCCGGTGATCGCGTCGATCCCGTCGACCGTGCCGCTTTCGCCGTCCGCGCTGAGCGTAACCTCGACCGGGCCTTCGGCCGTCAGGTCGAGCGTGTCGCCCAGCGTCTCGCCGGTTTCGCCGCCGGTGACGGTCGCCGCGACATCCGCCGCCGGATCGGTGCCGTCCACGGTGAAGGTGTCGTCGC
>NZ_JASJOE010000134.1 GCF_030163755.1 Roseicyclus amphidinii | reverse complement strand
CGCTGCAGGTGCCCGGATGGGTGCCCGAGGCCGTGCCCGACGCCGCCCGCGCGGCCCTTGCGGGCCTCACGCCCGCGGGCGGCGAGGTCGATGCCGACTGGGGCGCCGAGGGGCTGACCCCCGCCGAGCGCATCCACGCCTGGAACTCGGCCGAGATCCTGGCCTTTTCCGCCGGCGACACCGCCCACCCGGTCAACGCCATCCCCGACGCGGCCGAGGCCGTCGTCCAGCTGCGCTACGTCCCCGGCATCGACGACAGCGACCTCGGCGCGGCGCTGCGCGCCCATCTCGACGCCCATGGCCATGGCGACATCGTGATCGAGGAACAGGGCCCGCGCTTCCGCGCCTCGGCCACGCCGGTGGACAATCCCGCCGCGCAATTCGCCGCCGCTTCGCTGGCGCGCACCAGCGACGAGATGCCGGTCGTCCTGCCGTCGCTCGGCGGCTCGCTGCCCAACGACATCTTCACCGAGGTGCTGGGCATCCCGACCATCTGGGTGCCCCATTCCTACCCCGGCTGCGCGCAGCACGCCCCCGACGAACACCTGCCCCGCGCGATCTTCGCGGATGCCGCGGCTCTCATGGCCGGGCTCTACTGGGACATCGGGGCCGCCGCCCCGGCCGAGGTGCTCGGCGACTGACCGCCCGCACCGTCCACCCCGTTCGCCCCGTCACGCACAGCGCGCGCGGGGCGTCCCCGAGGCACCACCGCTCCGCCCCCCACGCGCCCAGCCGCGATGCACCAGGCCCAAAAGCGCCGCGGTCGCGGCCCAAATCCCTCGCCAAAGCCTCCCGCCCCACCGGACGCAGGACGGCGCGCCCTCCCGCCGCAGGCCATACTGCGCAGACCCCGCAAATCCCGCGCACTGAAACGGAAACCCCCGAAGCCCCCCTCGGAGCCACATGTGGCCGCCGCCCTCACCGCGCCTGCGCCCACCGGCCGCCAGCATCCTCAGCCGCGATGCAACAGGCCAAAAGCGCCGCGGTCGCGGCCCAAATCCCTCGCCAAAGCCTACCGCCCCACCGGGCGCAAAACGGCACCCCCTCCCGCCGCAGCCCAAGCTGCGCAGACCCCGCAAATCCCGCACACTGAAACGGAAACTCCCGACACCCCCCTCGGAGCCACATGTGGCCGCCGCCCTCACCGCGCCTGCGCCCACCGGCCGCCAGCATCCTCAGCCGCGATGCAACAGGCCAAAAGCGCCGCGGTCGCGGCCCAAATCCCTCGCCAAAGGCTTCCGCCCCACCGGGCGCAAAACGGCACACCCTCCTGCCGCAGCCCAAGCTGCGCAGACCCCGCAAATCCCGCACACTGAAAGGGAAACTCCCGACACCCCCCTCGGAGCCTCGTGAGGCCGCCGCCCTCACCGCGCCT
The DNA here is from genome assembly GCF_030163755.1 of Roseicyclus amphidinii. Lineage (GTDB taxonomy): Bacteria > Pseudomonadota > Alphaproteobacteria > Rhodobacterales > Rhodobacteraceae > Roseicyclus > Roseicyclus amphidinii. The sequence continues at coordinate 1,350 of NZ_JASJOE010000134.1, read as the reverse complement.
CACGCACCTGCGCAGCCCCCGCCGCCCCATCGGCTGCGTCCACGGCCGCATTGCGCCAGGCCGACAGCGCGGGGTTCGCGGCCACCGGGTCTTCCGCAGGGGCCTGCCGCGGCAAGCTGCGCAAGGCCGGGCGCAGGACCGCGCGCCATCCCGCGCGCCCTTCCTCCCGCCGCCTGGGCGGGCTGCGCAGGTAATGCAACTCCCGCGCGCCGAAATAGAAGCTGACGATCGCCCCCAGGAGCCACCACAGCGGTTCCGGCACGGCGTCGAGCCCCACCATCCGCTCCGAGAACGCCACCGGGTCCACCATGGCGAAGACGAACAGCCCCAGCGTGCCAAGCGCCAGCATCGGCCGCGGCAGCCGGTTCAACCCGTTGATCAGCCCGTCGAACCAGCCGGGGCCTGCGTATTGGAACTCGGCCGCCGCCGTCTCCATCGTCGCGCGGTGGATCTCGGCGTCCAGTTCCATCGCCCGCGTCGCGTTCGGCACGAAGACCTCCGACAGCCCCTCGGCGGCCTCGCCGATGGCGCCCGCCGCGCGGCCCACGCCCATGGCCCGTTCGATCAGCCCCATGCCGCCACCCGCGCGCGATGCTCCGCCTCGCTCAGGTGATAGCGCGGCGAGATGAACTCCTCCGCCCGCACGATCCAGCCGCCCTTGCCGCCATCCCGCCTGCGCGCGTATTTCCGGCTCGCCGGGCGGCGGTCGGCGAGCGCGTAATAATAGTTCCGCCGCGCGATCCCGTAAGCATCCGCAAGGTGCCCCGGCGCCTGCGCCGCCGCCGCATGGGCCGCCCGCGCCGTTTGCGGCCCGATCACCCCGTCTACCGCGATATCGAGCCCCATGTCCCGCAAGAGCCGCTGCAGGATCCTCACCGCGTTGGACCCCGCGTTCACATGCATGTCGAAGACGCTCGCCTGCAGCATCTCCGGCAACATGCCGATCCGCGGGCGGTGAAAGTAATGCTCGACGAAGATGTCGACGGCCCGCTCCCGCGTCAGGTGCCGCACATCGCCCGCATCCACATCCCCGTCCCGGTCGAGGTCCAGCCCCAGCGCCCGCATCGCGTGGATGGTGACGCCGAATTTCGTCGCCCCGCCCGGGTCGTCGGGGTCATTCACATAGCCGCCTTCGCGCGCGACGATGCCTTCCGCGATTGAACGAACCGACAGCATGGGCCCGCCCTCCATGCTCGGTTTCGATGGCAGGCACCCTAGACCGCAACTCCCTAAGACCGGGTTAACGCTCCCCCGCCAATCCCTTCATCTTTCCAGAAATACGCATCTTCGGAGCAACGCCTGCCCCGACCCGCAGCGCTGCTCGAGAGCGCCCGCGCCGCGCCAGCGGCG
>NZ_JASJOE010000133.1 GCF_030163755.1 Roseicyclus amphidinii | reverse complement strand
CCGGCCCGGCCCGCCGAGCCCGCGCTGCTCGACCCGCGCGAGGTGCCGCGCCGCCGCCCCGGCACGCCCGAGGGGCGCATCGCCATCCTGCACGCCGTCGCCCATATCGAGCTGAACGCCGTCGATCTGCACTGGGACATCATCGCGCGGTTCACCGATGTGCCGATGCCGCCCGGCTTCTACGACGACTGGGTGCGCGCGGCCGACGAGGAATCCAAGCATTTCAACCTGATCGCCGATTGCCTCGAGGCGATGGGCAGCCGTTACGGCGCGCTTGCCGCCCATGCCGGCATGTGGCGCGCGGCCGAGGACACGGCCGAGGACCTGATCGGGCGGCTTGCCGTCGTGCCCATGGTGCTGGAGGCCCGCGGCCTCGACGTGACGCCGGGCATGATCGACATCTTCCGCCGCGCCAAGGACGACCCCGCCGCCGCACAGGCCGTCGCCGCGATGGAAGTGATCTATGCCGAAGAGGTCCACCACGTCGCCTATGGCTCCAAGTGGTTCCACTTCCTCTGCGGTCGGCACGAGATGGACCCGAAAGACGCCTTCCACGGGCTTGTCCGGCGCTATTTCCATGGCCAGCTGAAGCCCCCCTTCAACGAAGAGAAACGCGCCGAGGCGGGGCTTCCGCCGGATTTCTACTGGCCGCTGACCGAGTGACCGACGGGGACGGCTTCGCACGTCCGACCGGGCCGGAATGTTAGCATCGGCGGTTTTCCGCCTGAAATCGGCAAATTTCCATGACATTTATGCAACATCGAGATAGATCGTTGAGACAGTAAGCGGTTCCAAGTATTCCCTCGGCAGGGCCGCAACCGGACGGGGACACCCGGCGCGGTTCCAGAAAACAAAGGGAAAGATGGGGCAAGATACGTGACAGCACGTCTGTTGGGCCGCTTCAACGCGGCACTTGAAACGCGCCTGCCCGAGCAGCGCCTGTTCCTGAAATCCGACCAGGGCACACGCTTCATCCGCCTCCGCCCGATAACGCAGGCGGCAATCCTGACCGGATTCGCCGCCGTGGTCGCATGGTCGGTGATCGTCACATCGGTGTTCCTGATCGACGCCATTTCGGCCGGAAACGCCCGCGACCAGGCGCAGCGCGAACAGATGATGTACCAGGCCCGGCTGAACGCGCTCTCCGACGAGGTCGAGTTGCGCACCTCCGAGGCAGTGCAGGCGCAGGAACGATTCTCGGGCGCGATGGACCAGGTCGCCGCGATGCAGCTGCGGCTGCTCAGTTCCGAGGAACGCCGCCGCGAGCTTGAAACCGCGGTCAACGTCATCCAGGCCACGCTGCGGCGCACCATCGCCGAGCGCGACACCGCCCGCGACCAGGTGGCGACCCTTCAGAACGAGCTGCGTGCCGACACCGGCACCGTGCAGACCGCCGCGGCCCGCGAGGCCGAGCTTCATTCAGCCGTGGACCGCCTCGCCTCGGCGCTCGAGGCGACGGCGGGACAGCGCGACACCAGCGCCGTGCTCGTGTCCGAGGCGGCGCTGGAAATCGACCGCCTGCATTACGAGTCTGCCCTCGCCGAGGAACGTCAGGAGCGTGTCTTCCGCCAGCTCGAGGACGCCGTGGCGATGTCGATGGAACCGCTCGACCGGCTGCTCTCGGCCTCGGGCCTGTCGACCGACCGGCTGATCGGGCAAGTCCGGTCGACCTATTCCGGCCAGGGCGGACCGCTGATGCCCATCGCCGTCTCGACCCGCGGCGAGGAACCCGACGCCATGTCGCTGCGCGCCAACGAGCTTCTGGCCGCGCTGGACGAAATGAACCTCTACCGCATCGCCGCCGAACAGCTGCCCTTTTCCATCCCGGTCCGCGGCAGCTACCGCAACACCTCGGGCTTCGGCTATCGCAGCGATCCGTTCAACGGCGGTCGGCGGCTTCACGCCGGCGTCGATTTCGCCGGAGCCCGCGGCACGCATATCGTTGCGGGCGGCGATGGAACGGTGGTTTTTGCAGGCAGGCAAAGCGGTTACGGCCTTATGGTCGAGATCGACCACGGCTTTGGCATCACCACCCGTTACGCGCACATGACCCGGCTTCACGTCTCGCGGGGCGAAAGGGTCTCGCGCGGGGATCATATCGGTGATATGGGCTGCACCGGACGGTGTACCGGGACCCACCTGCACTACGAGGTGCGGCGCAACGGAGACCCGGTAAACCCGATGACCTTCATCACGGCAGGACGCGATGTTTTCTAAATCCAAGATCAACGAGCCAGGGCCTAAATCGTCTGGCGCCGAGCAGGGTGCAGCCGATACCGCCAGGTCCGATCAGAAATCCAGCCCCAATGCGGGAGCAAGCATGTCGACTTCTTCTTCCTCGTCCCCGAAATCCAAGCCGGCCCCCTCGGTGCTGAGTTCGGATCTCACCATCACCGGCAACCTGCGCACCACGGGTGACATCCAGGTCGAGGGAACGGTTCAGGGCGACATCCGCGCACATCTGCTGACCGTCGGCGAAAGCGCGAATATCGAGGGCGAAATCGTCGCGGATGACGTCGTGGTCACCGGCCGCGTCGTGGGCAAGGTGCGTGGCCTCAAGGTCCGCCTGACCTCCACCGCCCGCGTCGAGGGCGACATCATCCACAAGACCATCGCCATCGAGAGCGGCGCACATTTCGAAGGCTCCGTGCAGCGCGCCGAAGATCCGCTGTCGACCGGTGCCTCCGCGGGCGGCATGGCCCCGCGTGCCCCGGCCGCGCCCGCGCCCTCC
>NZ_JASJOE010000132.1 GCF_030163755.1 Roseicyclus amphidinii | reverse complement strand
GCGCGCGCATCGGCAGTTGGCGGCGCTGGATGCGCGCGGCGGCACGGGGGCCTTTACCGGGGCCGAAAGCGTGGCGCACGCGGGCGCGCTGGAGGGGCCGGGGATCGTGGTGGCGGGCAACATGCTGTCGGGGCCGGAGGTGATCGAGGCCGCTTTGGAGGGCTACCGCGCAGCCGCGGCGATGCCGTTCCCCGAGCGGCTGATGGGTGCCTTGGGCGCGGCGGCGGCGGCGGGGGGCGATGCGCGGGGCCTGCTGTCGGCGGCGCTGCTGGTCGTGGGGCGGGACATGGCGCCCCTGACGCTCAGGATCGACCATTCGGTCAACCCCTTGGCGGCATTGGCCGATCTTTACATGGTCTCGCAATCCGACCCCTATCACGGCTGGACGCGGGTGGTTCCGGTTCTGGACGATCCGTGGCGCGCGCCCGCGGCCGCGGATGTGCCCGAGGTGCCCGAGCCGATCGTCGGGGCGGAGCCCGCGATCCGGCGCTGAGGCCCCTGCCCTATTCGGCGATGAAGCGGCGCAGGACCTGCGCCTCCTGGCGCTGCATCAGCGCCTCGGCGGTTTCCATGTGGCTGCGCATGATGCGGCGCGCATCTTCGGCGCGGCCGTGGCGCAGGGCGGCGATCAGCTCGGTCTGGTAGGCGAGCCCCTTTTCGTAGAGCTCGCGGTTGGGCGGGTCATAGAGGCGGCGATAGACCGTGAGGTCGGTCAGGATGCGGCCCATGAAGCTGACGACGAAGGCCAGCAGCGCGTTGTCGGAGAAATTGGCGAGCGTGCGGTGGAACTCGAGCGAGGCGACATGCTGGTCGCGCTCCTCCTCGGCGGAGCGGGCGGGCTCGGGGTATTTCGCCACGACCTGTTCCAGCTCGGCCAGTTGCGCCTCGGCGAGGCGACCGGCGAGCGAGGCGGCCAGTTCCGGCTCCAGCGCGCGGCGCAGCTGGTAGATGTCGGATATGGAAATATCCTTGAAGTAGAAGTAGTTGGCGAGCAGCGCCTTGGCGCGGTCGGCGGTGACCTCGCCCACGAAGCTGCCGCCGCCGGGGCCGGTGCGGGTCTCGATCAGGCCTTGCGCCTCGAGGATGCGCATCGCCTCGCGGATGGTGCCCTTGGCCATGCCAAAGCGCGCCATCAGCTCGGCCTCGCCCGGCAGGCGGTCGCCGGGGGCCATGTTGCGCTCGACCACCCAGTCCTTGATCGCGTCGGCCACGCGGACGGGCCGCGAGCGGCGCGGTTCCTTGGCGGGCGGGCGGTTGGGCGCGGTCATGCGGGGCCTTTCGGGACGGAACGCGGAGTGTGCGGGGCCGCGGCGCGGGATGCAACCGCGGCCTGTCTTTCAGACCACTGTGACGGTGAGCGTGCCAAGGCCCGCGATCTCGGCCTCCATCACGTCGCCGCGCGCGACCGGGCCGACGCCCGCGGGGGTACCGGCCATGATGACATCGCCGGGAGCGAGGGTGAAGTATTCGGACAGGTAGGCGATCATCTCGGGCACCTTCCAGATCATCTGGTTGAGGTCGCCCTCCTGCCGCGTCTCGCCGTTCACGGTCAGCGCGATGCGCCCTTCGGAGGGGTGGCCGACCTGTGTGACCGGGTGGAGCGGCCCGACCGGGCCGGAGCGTTCGAAGGATTTGCCGATCTCCCACGGGCGGCCCAGTTTCTTGGCCTCGCCCTGCAGGTCGCGGCGGGTCATGTCGAGGCTGATGCCGTAGCCCCAGACGTGATCCAGCGCGGTGTCGACGGGGATGTCGGTGCCGCCCGATTTCAGCGCGACCAGCAGCTCGACCTCGTGATGCACGTCCGAGGTTTTCGGCGGGTAGGGAAACTGCCCCGAGGGGTCGAGGCTGTCGGGGGTCTTCTGGAAGAAGAAGGGCGGCTCACGATCCGGGTCATGGCCCATCTCGACCGCGTGGGCGGCGAAGTTGCGCCCGATGCAATAGACCCGGCGCACCGGGAATGCGCCGCCATCGGCGGTGGGAATGGTGGGCACGGGCGCGGCTGGGATGACGTGGTCGGGCATGGGGCCTGTTCCTCCTCGGGCGGTGGTCGCATGGCATGGCGGTAGCGCAACGGGGGCCGCGGGGCCAGCCCCGGCCTGCGGATCGGACCCTGCGCGGGCGACGCGGCGCAGGTGATCGAGCAGCAACGCCTGCGCGGGGGTCGGCCGCCAGCCTGCGCGGTGCATCACCCCGATGGGGCGCGCGGGCCAGCGGAGTTCGGTGGGCACCTCGGCCAGAAGGCCCGCGCACAGCTCGGCCTCGGCCTGCCGGGCCGAGATGCAGCCCAGAAGGTCGCTTTGGCGCAGAAGCTCGCGCATCAGAAGGATGGAGCCGCATTCGACGCTGCACAGGGGCCTGCGTGCGCCCGGATGATCCGGGAATGCCGCGTCGAACTGCGCCCGCGAGGGCGTGCCGGGCCGCGGCAGGGCGAAGGCATGGCGCGACAGCTCCGAGCGCGACAGGGCGGGGCCTTGGGTCGCCGGGTGGCCGGGCCGGGCGAGGATCACGAGGCGGTCGGTGAAGAGCCCTTCCTCGACCACGTCCCCGACCGGGGCCGGATCGCGCAGCGCGCCGAGGATCAGGTCGATCTCGCCCTGACGCAAGCCGCCCAGCAGCTCGGGATAGGGGCCATCGATCACGGTCACGACATGGCCGGGGCGTTCGGCATGAAAGGCGGCCAGAGCCTCGGGCAAGACGGCGGTGCGCGACAGCGGCAGCGCGCCGATGGTGATGCGGCCCGCGTCGCGGCCGTCCATCTCGGCCAGCTCGGCCTCGGCCTGCGCGACCTCGCTGCGCGCGAGACGGGCGGCATGGACAAGCGCGCGGCAGGCCCGCGTCGGCACCAGCCCGACGGCGCTGCGCTCGAAGAGCCGGGTGCCCGCCTCCTGTTCCAGCCGGGCGATGGCGCGGTGCAGCGTGGGTTGCGCGCGGCCCATGCTGGCTGCGGCGAGCG
>NZ_JASJOE010000131.1 GCF_030163755.1 Roseicyclus amphidinii | reverse complement strand
ATCGTCTGAGAGATACTTGGTGTTTCTTTCTAGGTTTGGCGGTGACCTACTCTCCCACGTCTTGAGACGCAGTACCATTGGCGCGGTCGCACTTAACGGCCGGGTTCGGAAAGGGACCGGGTGTTTTGCTGACGCTATGACCACCAAACCGAGGAAGAAACACGTTTATCGGTGTGCGCTTTGGCTTTGGTTTGCCGTTTTGCACATCGATGTCCAAGTCAGGCACACGTTGGTGTGATGCTTGTTGGTTCCGTGGAAGCCTGGCTTTCACTGGATCAAATCAAGCCTATCGGGCAATTAGTACCGGTCAACTGAACGCATTGCTGCGCTTACATCTCCGGCCTATCGACGAGATGGTCTATCTCGGCCCTCGGGGATACCTTGTTTTGAGGGGGGCTTCCCGCTTAGATGCCTTCAGCGGTTATCCTTTCCGATCATAGCTACCCTGCACTGCTGCTGGCGCAACAACAGGTCCACCAGTGGATCGTTCACCCCGGTCCTCTCGTACTAGGGGCAACTCCTCTCAAGTATCCTACACCCACGGCAGATAGGGACCGAACTGTCTCACGACGTTCTAAACCCAGCTCACGTACCTCTTTAAACGGCGAACAGCCGTACCCTTGGGACCTGCTCCAGCCCCAGGATGAGATGAGCCGACATCGAGGTGCCAAACGGTGCCGTCGATATGGACTCTTGGGCACCATCAGCCTGTTATCCCCGGCGTACCTTTTATCCGTTGAGCGATGGCCCTTCCACTCGGGACCACCGGATCACTATGGCCGTCTTTCGACTCTGCTCGACTTGTCAGTCTCGCAGTCAGGCTGGCTTCTGCCATTGCACTCAACGAGCGATTTCCGACCGCTCTGAGCCAACCTTCGCGCGCCTCCGTTACGCTTTAGGAGGCGACCGCCCCAGTCAAACTACCCGCCACAGAGGGTCCCGGATCCGGATGACGGACCGCGGTTAGACAACAAGAATGCGAAGGGTGGTATCTCAAGGGTGACTCCACCGGAACTGGCGTTCCGGCTTCGAAGTCTACCACCTATCCTGCACATCCCAGTCCTGTTGCCAGTCTGAAGCTGTAGTAAAGGTGCACGGGGTCTTTCCGTCTAACCGCGGGAAGCCTGCATCTTGACAGGCAATTCGATTTCGCTGAGTTGATGTTGGAGACAGCGGGGAAGTCGTTACGCCATTCGTGCAGGTCGGAACTTACCCGACAAGGAATTTCGCTACCTTAGGACCGTTATAGTTACGGCCGCCGTTTACCGGGGCTTCAATTCGGTGCTTGCACACCTCCTTTTAACCTTCCGGCACCGGGCAGGCGTCAGACCCTATACGTCGTCTTGCGACTTCGCAGAGCCCTGTGTTTTTAGTAAACAGTCGCCACCCCCTGGTTTGTGCCCCCGGATCCAAGTTGCCTTGAACCCGGGCCTCCTTCTCGCGAACTTACGGAGGTATTTTGCCGAGTTCCTTCAACATCATTCTCTCAAGCGCCTTGGTATTCTCTACCAGTCCACCTGTGTCGGTTTAGGGTACGATCTTGTAGTGGGGCTATTTCCAGGAACCGCTCAGCAGCCCGACCAATCCGATAAGGCCGAACTACACCCGCGATCCGTCACCTCCACATGGCCCAGGAATATTAACCTGGTTCCCATCGACTACGCCTTTCGGCCTCGCCTTAGGGGTCGGCTTACCCTGCTCAGATTAGCTTTAAGCAGGAACCCTTGGACTTTCGGCGACAGGGTCTCTCACCCTGTTTGTCGCTACTCACGTCATCATTCTCGCTAGTGATCTCTCCACCGGATGGCTCACGCCCCGGCTTCACAGAACAGACTTCGTCTCTTCTGATCTCTTTTTTGTCCTATCGCCTATCGGCTACTTGAGGACGTATGCATGACCACCTTTCGCTGCCTTCGTGCATGCACGCGGGCAATTCGGGTGATCCTGCAAAAGATCAGAACAAGACGTAGTCTGATGTCACACTACGCTCCGCTACCATGCGCTATGCGCATCCTCAGCTTCGGCTCATGGCTTGAGCCCCGTTACATCTTCGCCGCAGGACAACTTGTTTAGACCAGTGAGCTGTTACGCTATCTTTAAAGGATGGCTGCTTCTAAGCCAACCTCCTGGTTGTTTTGGTCGTCCCACCTGCTTTCCCACTTAGCCATGAATTGGGGGCCTTAGCTGGAGGTCAGGGTTGTTTCCCTCTCCACGACGGGCGTTAGCACCCGCCGTGTGTCTGCCGAGTAGTACTCCCGGGTATTCGGAGTTTGGTTAGGATCAGTAAGCCTGTGGGGCCCCATTACCCATCCAGTGCTCTACCCCCCGGGGTATTCGCTCGACGCTCTACCTAAATAGATTTCGCGGAGAACCAGCTATCTCCGAGTTTGATTGGCCTTTCACCCCTAGGCACAACTCATCCCGACCTTTTTCAACAGGTGTGGGTTCGGACCTCCAGCAAGTGTTACCTTGCCTTCATCCTGGTCATGCCTAGATCACTCGGTTTCGGGTCTGATCCCACGAACTCGACGCCCTATTAAGACTCGCTTTCGCTGCGCCTACACCTATCGGCTTAAGCTTGCTCGTGAGACCAAGTCGATGACCCATTATACAAAAGGTACGCCGTCACCTCTCGAGGAGGCTCCGACTGCTTGTAGGCGTCCGGTTTCAGGTACTGTTTCACTCCCCTCGTCGGGGTGCTTTTCACCTTTCCCTCACGGTACTGGTTCGCTATCGGTCAGTAAGGAGTACTTAGCCTTCGAAGGTGGTCCTCCGATCTTCAGACAGGATTTCACGTGTCCCGCCCTACTTGATACGTCCGATCATGCTTCCCATACGGGGCTGTCACCCGCTCTGGCCAATCTTTCCAGATTGTTCTGGTCACACTCACGGCTCGGCTGGTCCCCGTTCGCTCGCCGCTACTAGGGGAGTCGCTATTGCTGTCCTTTCCTCCGGGTACTTAGATGTTTCAGTTCCCCGGGTTTGCCTTTTCAACCCTATATATTCAGGTCAAAAATACCTGTTTTTGCCCACTGGTGAGCCCACCACATCGTTCTCAAG
>NZ_JASJOE010000130.1 GCF_030163755.1 Roseicyclus amphidinii | reverse complement strand
GCTGCCCTTGCTGCCGTTCCTGGCCGGGGCCGCCGCCCTGGGCGTCGCGGCGTTCCTGCGGTCGCGCAGCCTGCGGGCGGAGGCCACGGCGGCCGACATCCCCGCGCAGGCCGCCGCCGCCACGCCCGCCGAGACCATCGGCGACCTGCTCGACCTCGACGATATCCACGTGGAGTTTGCGCCCGACCTTGTCGCGCTGGCGCTGGACCCGGCGACCGGGCTCGATGCGCGCATCCGCACCATGCGCGAGCATGTCGCGCGCGGCTTCGGCCTGATCCTGCCCGAGATGCGGCTGACCGATCGGCCCGACCTGCCGCCCGGCACCTACGCGATCAAGCTTCTGGGCGTGGAACACGCCCGCGCCACGCTGCGCCCCGGCCGCCTGTTGGCGCTGGTGGGCGACCGGCCCGAGGCGCTGCCCGCGGGCGAGGACGTGAAGGAACCGGTCTACGCCGCCCCCGCGCGCTGGATCGCGGCCGAAGACCGCGAGGTCGCGGCGCTGCAGGGGGTGACCGTGGTCGCCCCGTCCGAGGTGCTGGCGACCCACCTGCTCGAGGTGCTGAAGCGCAATCTTGCGCGGCTCCTGACCTTCAAGACGCTGCAGCGGCAGCTCGACGCCTTCGTCACCCTGTCCGACGGCGCGCGGGCCGAGGAAAACCGCCGCCTGCTGGATGAACTGGTGCCCGACAAGGTGCCGCTCGACCAGTTGCACGCGGTTCTGCGGCTTCTGCTGGAAGAACAGGTCTCGATCCGCAACCTGCCCCTGATCCTCGAGGCCACCGCCGAGATGCGCGGGACCAAGGCCGCGCCCGAGGTGATCTGCGAACATGTGCGCCAGCGCCTCGGCTTCCAGTTGATCGCCGAGTTGAAACGCGAGGACGGGACGCTGCCGCTGGTGCAGCTCTCGAACGACTGGGAGGAGGTCTTCCTGCGCCACCAGGTCGGTGGCGACGGCGGCCTGCCCGAGATCGCCCTGCCGCCCGAGGAATTCAACGCGCTGGCAAGGTCCGTCGCCGACAAGGTCGGCGCGGCGGGCGAAAAGGGCAGCTATCCGGGCGTGGTCACCACGGCGCTGCGCCGCCGCTTCCTGCGCACGGTGCTGCACGCCCGCGGCATTCCCAACCCGGTGCTGTCCTTCGAGGAAATCGGGACCGAGGCGCGCCCCGCGTTGGTCGGGCTGGCCGCGCCATGAGCGCCGCGCTGGCCGAGCTTCTGGCATTGGCGCAGCTCTGGCTGGCGGCGGCCACCGCGGTGTTCCTGCGGATCGGGGCCTGTTTCCTCGTGCTGCCGGGGCTGGGCGAGGCGATGATCCCGCTGCGCGTCAAGCTGGGCGCGGCGCTGGCGCTGACCGCCATCGTGACCCCCGCGGTGGCCCCGTCGCTGCCGCTGATGACAGGGGCGATGCCGCCACTGCGCTTCTTCCTGACCGAGGCCGTGGCGGGGCTGATCATCGGGCTTGCCCTGCGCCTGACGGTGCATGCGCTGCAGGTTGCGGGAACGATCGCGGCGCAGGCGACCTCGCTGTCGCAGATCATGGGCGGGGCTTCGCCCGACCCGCAACCGGCGATGGGTGCGATCCTGATGCTGGGGGGGATCACGCTGGCGGTGATCGCGGGGCTGCACGTGCATCTCGCCGAGGCGATGATGCGCTCCTACACGGTGCTGCCCGCGGGGCGCTGGCCTGCGCCGCATGACATCGGCGGCTGGGGCGTGCAGCGCGTCGCGGCCAGTTTCGGGCTGTCGCTGTCGCTGGCCGCGCCCTTTCTCGTCGCCTCGCTGCTCTACAACCTCGCGCTCGGCGTCATCAACAAGGCGATGCCGCAGCTGATGGTCGCCTTCGTCGGCGCGCCCGCGATCACCTGGGGGGGCCTGTTCCTGCTGCTGCTCTGCGCACCCGTGCTGCTGCCGGTCTGGCTCGAGGCTTTCCGCGATGCGCTGGCCGCGCCCATGGCCGTGCCATGAGCGACGACCAGTCCCCCGCCGACAAACCGCACGACCCAACGCCGCGCCGACTGGAGGAGGCCCGCCGGAAGGGCGAGATCACCCGCTCGGCCGATCTGAACACGGCGGTCGCCTATGGCGGGGCGCTGATCGCCGCCGGGCTGCTGGGGCCGGTGGCCGCGCAGGATCTCGGGCGGTTGATGCAGGTGCTGCTGGGCCAGGCGCACGGGCTGGCGCCGCTGCTGCTGTCGCCCGGCGGCGCGGGGCTGGCGGGGGGGCTGATGGGCCCGCCGCTGGCGGCGGTGGCGATGGCCGCGCTCCTGCCCGGTGCGCTGGTGCTGGTCGCGCTGGTCGCGCTGCGGGGGCTGCTGGTCTCTCCCGAGAAGCTGCAGCCGAAACTGTCGCGCATCGACCCGATCGGCAACGCCAGGCAGAAATTCGGGGCGCAGGGCCTGTTCCAGTTCGCCAAGTCGGCGGCCAAGCTGACCCTCGTGTCGGCATTGCTCGCCCTCTACCTGCTGGCGCGGGGCGAGCGCATCCTGGCGTCGCTCTATGCCGATCCGGCGCAGATTCTCGCGTTCATGGGGCGGCTGACCTTCGAGTTCATGGCGGTCGTGCTGGTGCTGGCGGGGGGCATGGGCGTGGTGGACTGGATGTGGGAATGGGCCCAGCATCTCAGGAAACACCGCATGACCCGGCAGGAGCTGGTGGACGAGACCAAGTCCTCCGAGGGGGATCCGCATATCAAGCAGCAGCGCCGCGCCCGCGCGCAGGCCATCGCCATGAACCAGATGCTTGGCGACGTGCCCAAGGCTGACGTGGTGGTCGTGAACCCGACGCATTACGCCGTGGCACTCAAATGGGACCGCGCCGGGCGCGGCGTGCCGGTCTGCGTGGCCAAGGGCGTGGACGAGACCGCCCGCCGCATCCGCGAGGTCGCCGCCGAGGCCGG
>NZ_JASJOE010000012.1 GCF_030163755.1 Roseicyclus amphidinii | reverse complement strand
GGTGTCCTCGGGCAACGCGGCGTCCGACGCGCGGGTCATAGCCTCGGGGGCGGGCGCTGGCGCGGACGTGTCGCCCGGATCGCGCAAGGTGACATAGGCGATGGCAGCGGCCACGAGCAGGCCGCCGGCCGCGGCCGCGCCGACGATCGGTGTGACGCTTGCGCCTGCGGCGCTGTTGGTCTCTTTTACCATCCTGTTCCCGTTTCCCTCCCCCGAAGGCCGGGCCGTGACATCCCCTGCGCCAAGCCGCCGACGGTCCCATGGACGCAGCCGCTTGAGCGCCGTGGTCAATGCGCCTAACAGAAGGCAAATTCAAGCCCCGGAGCAAGAGATCACGATGCAAAGCCTGTCCGTCTGTGTCTATTGTGGCGCGCGCCCCGGTTCCGACCCCGCCTACATGGAGGCGGCGACGGCGCTGGGAACCGCGCTGGCCGGGGCCGGGATGCGGCTGGTCTACGGGGCTGGCGACGTGGGGCTGATGGGGGCCGTGGCCCGCGCCGCGCAGGCGGCGGGTGGCCAGACCTTCGGCGTGATCCCCACGCATCTGATGGCCTGGGAGGTCGGCAAGCGCGACCTCACCACCTTCGTCGTCACCGAGACGATGCACGAGCGCAAGAAGGTCATGTTCATGAACGCCGAGGCAGTCGTCGTGCTGCCCGGCGGTGCCGGAAGCCTCGACGAGTTCTTCGAGGTGCTGACCTGGCGGCAGCTGGGGCTGCACGACAAGCCCATCTACCTGCTGGACATCAACGGCTACTGGCAGCCGCTTCTCGCGCTGATCGATCATGTCATCGCGCAGGGCTTTGCGGATGCAAGCCTGACGTCCTACATCGACGCCGTGCCCGACCTGCCCGCGCTGATGGCGCGGCTGTCGGATCAGGCGGATCAGGCGGATCAGCCGGGCTAGGCGGGCCGGCGGTCAGTCACCCCGCCCACCGAGACGAGGCGGTTCATCTCGACGATCTTGTCGCGCTAGTTGCGGGCGAAAGCGGCCTCCAGCTCGCGCGCGATCTCGTCACGGCGGCGCGTGACCTCGCGCAGGCGCGGCGTGTCGATCTGCCAGACCGTCACCGGGGTTGCGGCGATCACCGTGGCCGTGGCGGCAAGCCCGGTGAGCGCCGTCATCTCGCCCACGAAATCCCCCGATCCACAGGACGCCACCCGAATGCCGCCGACCCGGACCTCGGCATGGCCTTCGGCGATGTAGCTCAGCTGCCCGACCGGTTCGCCCTGCACCGCGAGGCAGGCCCCCGGATCCAGCGAAACCCAGCGCCCCCGGTCGATCAGTGCCCGCGCATCGCCGCGCCCCAGGCCCGGCAGGTGACGGGCGATGAAATGCCCCTCGGCCTCGGTGAAGCGCGCGCGCAGGCCGCGCCAGTGGGTCAGCAGAAGCTGGGCGATGTTCACCACGACGAGGCAGGTTTCCCAGAAGGTCGAGACCGGATCGGCAAGGATGAAGGCCGAGTAGGAAATGCCCAGCACCGCCGAGGCGATGACAAGGAGGCGCAACCACAGAAGCGTGCGCATGAGCATGGAAAGGACCAGCAGCACATAGGCCGAATGACCGAGAAGGCCCTCTTGCGAGAAAGCCGAGGCAAGCGTGAATTCCATGGGACACCTCCTGAGCCATCAGGAGGCGCGGTGGCGCGCCGGTCAACGGAGATTTCCCCGCAGTCGGGGCGCGGGCCGCCCTGCGGGCACCGGACCCGTGACCCCGACACGCGAACGGCCCGCCTAAGCGGGCCGTCCCTGTCTTGCCGGAGCGGGCGGGATCAGCCGAGGCGGCTGGCCACGTTTTCCCAGTTCACCAGCTTGTTCAGGAAATTGTCGAGATAGGCCGGGCGCTTGTTGCGGAAGTCGATGTAATAGGAGTGTTCCCACACATCACAGCCCAGAAGCGCGGTCTGCCCGAAACAGAGCGGGTTCACGCCGTTCTCGGTCTTGGTCACTTTCAGCGAGCCGTCGCTGTCCTTGACCAGCCAGCACCAGCCCGAGCCGAACTGGCCCGCGCCAGCGGCGGCGAATTGCGACTTGAACTCGTCGACCGAGCCGAAGCTCTCGGTGATCGCCTTTTCCAGCTCGCCGGGCATGCCGCCCTCGCCGGGGCCCATCATCTCCCAGAACTGGTTGTGGTTCCAATGCTGGGACGCGTTGTTGAAGATGCCGTTCTGCGCGACCGCGCCGGGCTGGTAGGTGCCGGTGATGATGTCCTCGAGCGACTTGCCCTCCCACTCGGTGCCCGCGATCAGCTTGTTGCCGTTGTCGACATAGGCCTTGTGGTGCAGGTCGTGGTGATACTCGAGCGTCTCGCGGCTCATGCCGAGCCCCTCGAGCGCGTCATGGGCGTAGGGAAGATCGGGAAGTTCGAAAGCCATGGGTGAGTGCCCCCTCGTTGGTGGTTGTCGGTTGGGTGACAGATGGGGCCGGGCACGGGGCAAGGTCAACCCCGCCCCCCGCCAAGTGCCCCGGTTCACGGGTGAAATACAGGGTCAGGCTGCGCGCGGGCGGGCCGCGCTCAACCGCAGGTTACGGCGATGGGCGCGTCAGTGATAGCCGACCGCGCCGCCGGGTTTCGCCGACATCGCCAGCAGGTCGAAGGTATAGCGCGCGACCGAGCGGAAGCAGATCACGCGCGCCTCGGTCTCGCTTTCGAACCAGATCGCGCCCGCGACCTGTTGCAGGCGGGTCCGGCGCATCTCGCCGGGGGGCAGCGCGTCTGCCGACATGTCGGCGGGGGTGATCTTGGCCAGCGTGTCGCGCAGCGCGCCGCCGGGGCCGGACACGCGGAAGAGCGCGCGGGCGTCCGAGACGTTGACGGCCAGGTGATGCTGGCCCTCAAGCGCGGCGGTGAGGTCCGCGACCATGGCGTCGGCGCGCGCGTGGTCGCAGAGGATCAACAGCTCGTCGGGCGACATCCACGCGACATGGCACCCCTGCCCCGCGCTGATGGCGCGCGGGCCGGGCATGTCGGCCCCGGTGACCTGTGCGATGGCGGCACCCGCCGCCGACAGGTCGACGCGGAGCGTGACCATGCCGCTCAGGCCCATCTCTTCGATGCTCACCAACCCCTCGGCCCGTGCGCCGGGCAATGCGCTTTTCACGAGATCAGACATTCTGCTTTTCCCCCTCGGGGTCGTAGAAAACGGGGCTGACGATCTTCGCCTTCACGGTCTTCGGCGTCTCGCCCTTCGCGGGCTTTTTCGTGGTGTTGAACTCGATCACCTCGCCCATGCGGTCCGGCCCGTTCAGCACGAGCCCCATGGCGATGCCGCGCTTCAGCGTGGGCGAGTAATAGGTCGAGGTCACGCGGCCCTGCGTCATCCCCTGCCCGTTGGCGTTCACCCCTTCGGCCACGGCATAGGAGCCATCGGGAATGACCGAGCCGTCGAGCGTCTCCAGCCCTACCAGCTTCCACCGGGTCGGGTCGGTCATGTGCGAGCGTTCCTGCGCGCGTTTGCCCAGATAGTCCTCTTTCTTTTTCGAGATCGCCCAGTCGAGGCCCAGGTCCTGCGGGATCACGGTGCCGTCGGTCTCGTCGCCGATCATGATGAAGCCCTTCTCGGCGCGCATGACATGCATCGCCTCGGTGCCGTAGGCGGTGACGCCGAATTCCTGGCCCGCCTCATGCAACGCATCCCAGAGCGCGCGGCCCTGGCTGGCGGGGACGGAGACCTCGAAACTCAGCTCACCCGCAAAGGCGATGCGGAAGATGCGCATGTCGAATCCGCCGACCTTGCCCGCCGTCCAGCCCATGAAGGGCAGCGCGGCGTTCGACAGGTCCATGTCGGTGCCGAGTTTTTCCAGAACCGCCCGCGATTTGGGGCCAACCACCCCGATCTGCGCCCATTGCTCGGTCACATTGGCGGTGTAGACCTTCCAGTCCCACCACTCGCACTGCAGCCAATCCTCCATATGGGCATGGATGCGGTCGGCCCCGCCGGTCGTGGTGTGGCAAAGGAAAGTGTCCTCGTCGATGCGCGCGACGACGCCGTCATCCATGAGGAAGCCGTTTTCGCTGCACATCAGCCCGTAGCGGCATTTGCCGGGTTTCAGGCTGCTCATCATGTTGGTGTAGAGCATGTCCATGAAGCGGCCCGCGTCGGGCCCCTTCACGATGATCTTGCCGAGCGTCGAGGCATCCAGCAGCCCGAGGCCGCCGCGCGTGGCGTCGATCTCGCGGTTGACCGCGTCGCGGTGGCTTTCGCCCTTTTGTGGGTAGCAATAGGCGCGGCGCCAATGGCCCACGGGTTCCATGTAGGCGTTGTGATCGACGTGCCAGTCGTGAAGCGGCGTGCGGCGCAACGGCTGGAAGATCTCGCCCCGCGCCTCGCCCGCGATGGCCCCCATCGAGATGGGCGTGTAGGGCGGGCGGAAGGTGGTGGTGCCGACGCGGGGGATATCTTCACCCAATGCATCAGCAAGGACCGCCAGACCGTTGATGTTGCTCAGTTTCCCCTGATCGGTCGCCATTCCGAGCGTGGTGTATCGCTTGGTATGCTCGACGCTTTCATACCCCTCGCGCGCGGCAAGCTGGACGTCCGAGACCTTCACGTCGTTCTGGAAGTCGAGCCACATCTTCGACCGTTTCTTCGGGCCTGCGCCCTGCGGCATGACCCAGATCGGCGCAAGGGGGGCCTCGTGGGCGGCGGTGGCCTTGGCGACCTCGGCCTCCGGCGCGGGTTTACCCATGGATACCAACATGTTGCGGGCCGATGTTGAAGCATTGCTCAAACAATCGGTGGCATGCAGCGCGCCATCGGCCGCGCCTGCGCAGACCACGAAACCCTCGCCGGTCTGATCGGTCGGCGGGCGGTCGTGGTCGGGGCGGAAAAAGGCTCCGGCCTTGTCCCAGGTCAGCTTGCCGCCGCAATGGGACCAGAGGTGGACGACGGGCGACCAGCCGCCGGACATGGCGACGGCGTCGCAGACGATATCTTCGACCACCGCACCCTCGCCCGCCTGTCGGCACAGCTGGACGGCGACCACGCCGCGCAGGCCCTTGACGTTGGCGATCCCCATGCCGGTCAGCACCCGGATGCCGCGGGCGCGGGCCTCCTGCACCAGCGGGCCGTCGGCCTCCTCGCGGGCATCGACGATGCAGGGCACGTCAAGCCCCGCCGCCTTGATCGCAAGCGCCGTGCGATAGGCGTCGTCGTTGTTGGTGACCACCACCGTGCGGTCGCCGGGGCTGACGCCCCAGTTGGTGATGTAGTCGCGCATGGCCGAGGCGAGCATCACGCCCGGCTTGTCATTGCCGGGGAAGCTGAGGGGCCGCTCCAGCGCGCCGGTGGCGGCGATCACGCGGGCGGTGCGGATGCGCCAGAGCCGGTGGCGCGGGGTGTCGGCGGCGGGCGCGTGATCGGCGACCCGCTCATAGGCGAGGATGTAGCCGTGGTCATAGACACCGGCCACCATCGTGCGCAGGCGGAGATGGACATTCTCCATCCCTTCAAGCACTTGCACGGTGTCGTTGATCCAGTCTTCGGCCGGTTTCCCGTCGATCTCGACCCCGTCCACCGGCGCGCGCCCGCCCCAATGGGCGGTCTGTTCGCAGAGGATCACCTTGGCCCCGGCACGACCTGCCTCGAGCGCCGCTTGCAGGCCCGCGATGCCGCCGCCCGCGATCACGACATCGGTGTGGGCATAGAAATGCTCGTACCGGTCGGGGTCGGTCTGTTTCGGGTCGGGCGCTTTGCCCAGGCCCGCGGATTGGCGGATGAAGGGCTCGAACACATGCTTCCAGAAGGCGCGCGGGTGGATGAAGGTCTTGTAATAGAAGCCCGCGGGCAGGAAGCGCGGCAGCAGCGCGTTGACCTCGCCGATGTCCCACTCGAGGCTCGGCCAGTGGTTCTGGCTGGTCGCGGTCAGCCCGTCGAAAAGCTCGGTCGTGGTCGCGCGCTGGTTCGGCTCGTGGGTCTTGCCCTGCCCGAGGTTCACCAGCGCGTTCGGCTCCTCTGCGCCGGAGGCCACGACGCCGCGCGGGCGGTGATACTTGAAGGACCGGCCCATGATCGTCTGGCCCGAGGCCAAGAGCGCCGAGGCGAGCGTGTCGCCCGGATGGCCCGTCAGGCGCTTGCCGTTGAAGGTGAAGGCGATCTTGCGGCTGCGGTCGATCAACCGGCCGCCGGTGGACAGGCGCGTGCTCATGTCAGGCTCCAGTCGGGGCGTTTGGCGCGGATGGCCGCGACGATGTCGGCGGGCGGCTCGGTGGTCTGGGCCTTGTAGGTGCCGAAGACCTCGAGCGTGGCGGTGTCGCGGGCGGCGAGGAACCACTTGCCGCAGCCCATGGCGTGCCGCCAGCGTTCGAAATGCACGCCCTTCACGTTGGGGCGGAGGAAGAGGTAGTCCTCGAACTGCTCATCCGTCGAGCCGGGGCCGAAGCGCTTCAGATGCGCCTCGCCGCCGGGGGACAGCTCGGCCTCGCAGGCGGTGACGCCGCAATAGGGGCAGGTGAAGGTCAGCATTCGGGAACCCTCCTCGGAAGGTCATGTGAAGTGGGCGAAGCGATCCAAGGCAGGGTCAATGCGCCACCCCCGCCGCGACGCTTTCGTCGATGAACTTGCCCTCGCGGAAGCGGGTCATGGAGAATTCCTCGGCCAGCGGCGAATGCCCCTTGGCCATCAGCTCGGCCATGGCCCAGCCTGATCCCGGAATGGCCTTGAACCCGCCCGTGCCCCAGCCGCAGTTGACGAAGATTCCTTCGACCGGCGTTTTCGAGATGATGGGCGAGCGGTCGCCGGTCATGTCGACGATCCCGCCCCACCAGCGCAGCATCTTGAGGCGCGAGATGATCGGGAAGGTCTCGACCAGCGCGCGCACGGTCTCCTCGACATGGTGGAACGAGCCGCGCTGGGTGTAGTTGTTGAACCCGTCCGCGCCGCCGCCGATGACCATCTCGCCCTTGTCGGACTGGCTCATGTAGCCATGCACCGTATTGGCCATGACGACCACGTCCATCACCGGCTTGATCGGCTCCGACACCAGCGCCTGAAGCGCCACTGACTCGATCGGCAGGCGGAAGCCCGCGCGCTCGGCCATGACGCCGGAATGGCCCGCGACCACGATGCCGAGCTTGCCGCAGCCGATGTAGCCCTTGGTTGTATCCACGCCGACGACGCGGCCGCCCTCGCGGCGGACGCCCGTCACCTCGGTCTGCTGGATGATGTCCATGCCCATGTCGGAGCAGGCGCGCGCGTAGCCCCAGGCGACGGCGTCATGCCGCGCGGTGCCGCCGCGGGCCTGCCAGAGCGCGCCGAGGACCGGGTAGCGCGGCCCGTCGATGTTGATGATCGGGCAGAGCTCTTTCACCCGGCGGGGCGAGATGAATTCGGTCGCCACACCTTGCAGCGCGTTGGCGTGCGCCGTGCGCTGGTAGCCGCGAATCTCGTGCTGGGTTTGTGCCAGCATCATCACGCCGCGGGGCGAGAACATGATGTTGTAATTCAGATCCTGGCTCAGCGTCTCGTAGAGCGAGCGGGCCTTTTCATAGATCGCGGCCGAAGGGTCCTGCAGGTAGTTGGAGCGGATGATCGTGGTGTTCCGCCCGGTGTTGCCACCGCCCAGCCACCCCTTCTCGATCACGGCGACATTGCGGATTCCGTGATTTTTTCCAAGGTAATAGGCCGTGGCAAGCCCGTGCCCGCCCGCGCCGACGATGATCACATCGTAGTGCGCTTTCGGCGTGGGGCTGCGCCAGGCGCGCTCCCACCCAAGGTGGTGGCGGGCGGCCTCGCGGGCGATGGCGAAGGCGGAATAACGGCGCATCACGCGGCTCCTCTGACTGCCTGCCCGATGTGGGGCAGGACGCGCATGGAGAGGATACTCCGCGCGACGGTCCATGCGCAAAATGCGACGTAGCGCCAGAATGTCCCGCCCCTGCGGCCCGACGCCGGGTTTTCGAAGGGCCCGCGGGCGCTTATGTGAGAAACGTAGAGAGAGACAAGGACAGGCGCGACATGGGATTCTGGATCGCAACCGGCGCGTTTTCGGCGCTGGTGGTCATGATACTGATGCTGGCGGCGCTGCGCCCGCGCAAGGCCGCGGTGCCCGCTGCCGCCTATGACCTGCAGGTCTACCGCGACCAGCTGAAGGAGGTCGACAAGGATGTCGCCCGCGGCGTTCTGACCGAGGAAGAGGCGCAGCGCGCCCGCACCGAGGTCTCGCGCCGCCTGCTGGAGGCCGACCGCGCGTTGCAGAGCGCACAGTCGGTCGAGGCGCGCACCAGCACGATCGACCGGGCGATGATCGGCGCGGGCCTTGTGGCCACCGTCGCGGGTGCCTTCGCGCTCTACATGCAGATCGGCGCGCCGGGTTATCCCGACCTGCCGCTGGCCGGTCGCATCGAGATGGTCGAAGAGGCCCGCGCGAGCCGCCCCGGACAGGCCGTGGCCGAGGCCGAGGTGCCCTTCCGCCCCGGCGTGGCCGCCGATCCGCGGCGCGAGGAGCTGGTCGCGCAGCTGCGCGAGGTGATGGCCGAGCGCCCCGACGATCCGCAGGGGCTGGCGCTTCTGGCCTCGAACGAGGCCGCTTTGGGCAATTACACCGCGGCGCATGTCGCCCAGACCCGGCTGATCGAGGTGTTGGGTGATGCGGCGACCGGGTTTCATCACATCGACCTGGCCGAGATGATGGTGCTTGCCGCGGGCGGCTATGTCAGCCCCGAGGCCGAGCGCGCCTTGATGCGCGGCCTGCAGCTGGAACCGCGCAACGGGACGGCGCGCTATTACGTGGGCCTGATGTATGCGCAGCAGGGGCGGCCCGATCTGGCCTTTCCGGTCTGGCGCAACCTGATGGCCGAATCCTCGGCCGATGCCCCTTGGCTCGAGCCGATCCGCCTGCAGATCGAGGAAGTGGCCTTTCTCGCGGGCGTGAACGTGACCTTGGCCGAGCTGCCGCAGCCCGCCGGCGCGCCCGCGCCGCGGGGACCGACCGCCGAACAGATGGAGGCGGCGCAGGGTATGGCCGCCGAGGACCAGGCCGCGATGATCGAGGGCATGGTCGCGGGGCTGGCCGAGCGGCTGGCGACCGAAGGCGGCCCGCCCGAGGATTGGGCGCGGCTGATCAACGCGCAGATCGTGCTGGGCCGGACCGAAGACGCGCGTGCCGTCTACGAGGAAGCGCGCACGGTCTTTGCCGACCTGCCCGAGGCGCTGGAGATGCTCGATGCTGCTGCGGCCCCGATCCTCGGCGGTCAGACAGGCGGCACTCCGGGCAGCGACTAGGTCGGGCGGGGTGGGCAGCACCGTAAACACCGTCGGCTATTACTGCGGTCGGATCGGCGAGGGCATCCTTGGCGAGCCGCAGAACTCCCTGACCAACCTCGCCTTTATCGCCGCGGCCCTTTGGGCTTTCGGCCAGTGGCGGCAGGGCGAAAACCGCGATCCCCTGATCCTTGCCGCTGTGCTGGCGGGCGGCGCCATCGGGCTGGGCAGCGTGATCTTTCACAGCCACCCCACCCCCCTGACGCTGCAGATCGACCTTTGGCCGATCCAGATCTTCGGGCTGGGGGTGATCTTTCTGGTGGCGCAACGCGGCTTCGGGCTGGGGCTTTGGGGCGCGGGTCTGGCCGTTCTGGGCTTCGCGGCGATCCGACAGCTTTGGGTCGCCTTGTTGCACCCCGGCCTGTTGGGCGGCGGGATCACGCATGTGCCCGCGCTTGTCGTCTTGCTGGGCAGCGGGGTCATCTTGTGGCGGCGCGGCCATCCGCTGGGGCGCGCACTTGTGGGCGCTGCCGGTCTTTACGTCCTTGCGCTGAACGCGCGGGCCGCCGATCTGATGATCTGCGATGCTTTCCCATGGGGCACGCATTGGCTATGGCATCTGCTGACGGCCGGGGTGGTGGCCACGCTGCTCCACGGTCTTGTTCGGCACGGAAAGGCCCGCGATGATCTGCACCGATATTGAGAGCTTCGCCGCCGCGATCCCGCCGGGTCGGGGTCTGCTGGGCCTCGACCTCGGGACCAAAACCATCGGGGTGGCGGTGTCGGATCGGCTGCTTTCGGCGGCGACGCCGCTTGAGACAGTGAAACGGGTGAAGTTCACTGCTGACGCTGCGCGGCTGGCCGAGATCGCGGCCAAGCGCGAGATCGGCGGCGTGATCCTCGGCCTGCCCGCCAACATGGACGGCACCGAGGGGCCGCGCGCGCAATCGACCCGCGCCTTCGCGCGGAACCTTTCCCGTTTCGAGGGCTTCGAGGGGCTGCCCATCGCCTTCTGGGACGAGCGATTGAGCACGGTTGCGGCAGAAAGGGCACTTCTGGAGGCGGATACGACACGGAAACGTCGCGCAGAGGTGATCGACGCCGTCGCGGCAGGCTATATCCTGCAAGGGGCGCTCGACCGGTTGCGCCACCTGAGGAGCGCCTGATGTCCGACGAGATCTGGAAACGCGACGAGATCCAGAGCCCCTGCGTGAAGATCTGCGTGGTCCATCCCGAGGCGCGGATCTGCACCGGGTGCCTGCGCACCATCGACGAGATCACGCAATGGACCCGCATGGGCCATGAGGCCCGCGCCGAGGTCATGGCCGCCCTGCCCGAGCGCCGCGCGCAGCTTACCCAGCGCCGCGGCGGGCGCGCCGCCCGGTTGAAGCGCCGCGGCGAGGGCTGACGCCGCCGCTCAGGGCAAATCCAGCCAATCCCCGGTCGCCTTAAGACAAGGCCTGAGATAGGCGATGGCCCGCCCCTCGGGAGCGGCCCCGGCCCCCTCGGCCCAGGGCGCGACGCCGTGCAGCGCAAGGCGGTGGACCAGAACGGCCTCGCCGGGGGCTAGCGCGATCTCGACGCGCGCGCAGGTCTCGAAACAGCGGCGGCGGGCCTGCTGGTAGGTCTCGGTCAGGTCGACGTCGCCCCATGCCTCGGGCGCGACCCCGTCGAACGCGGCGCGAAAGGCCGCGCGCATCACCTCGTGGCTGCCCTCCCAGACAACAAGCGGGGCGGCGCCGGGCGCGGCCTCGGTCAGCGCAAGGCCGAGGATGAAGCCATGCGGCTCGCGCAGGTGGCGGCGGCGCGCGGGCCCCTCGGGCAGAAGCCCGTCGAGATGGGCGGCATCGCGGGTCCGGCGGTAGCGGTGGGCGCTGTCGCTTTCGCCCGCGTCGCGGCCCGGATAGCCGGGATATGTCACCGAGACCTGCGCCGGGTGCAGCGGCAGGCGGCCGGTCACTGCCTCGGCCGCGGCCAGCGCCTCCCCGGCGAGCGGCGGACCCTGCCCCACCCGGCCTGCGCTGTCGTTGTCCAGCACGTCGACGCCCACGAACCATGTCCCGCCATGGCGCAGCCAGCGCGCGCGCATCGCGGCATCCCCGGCGGCCGCAAGCGCCGGGCCGCGGGCCGCATCGCACCAGCCCCGCGTCGCGGGCTCGGCGGCGAAGACCTCGAAGCCGCGGGCCAGCCAGCTCATCCCGTCAGCGCCTTGCGCGCCATGTTGAGCGCCATGACGATGATGAAGACCGCGAAGATCCGCTTGAGCCGGACCGGGTCGGTCCCATGCGCGAGCTTCACCCCCAGCGGCGTGGTGACCAGCGTCATCGCCACCACCACCGCGAAGGCTACGAGGTTCACCTGCCCCAGCGTGAAGGGCGGGCGGTTTTCGGTGGCGCCGGGCACCAGCAGGAAGCCCAGCACCGAGGGCACGGCGATCACCAGCCCGAAGCCCGCCGCGGTCGCCACCGCGCGGTGGATGGCGACGCCGTAAAGGCTCATCAGGGGCACGCCGAAACTGCCGCCCCCGATCCCCATCAGCACCGAGAGGAACCCCAGGACGGGCGCGGTCACCATCCGGCCCGGCCCCTCGGGCATCGCGTCGCCCAAGCGCCAGCTTGCCCGCCCGAAGGCCAGGTAAAGCCCCACCGCCAGTCCGAGCACGGCGAAGATCACCATCAGCACCTCGCCCCGCAGCCCGCTGGCCGCACCGACGCCGAGCGCAGCCCCGATGGCGATGCCGGGGGCCCAACCCCTGAGGATGTCCCAATCGACCGCGCCGCGCTTGTGATGCGCCAGAAGCGAACGCAGCGAGGTCACCGCGATGGTCGCAAGCGAGGTCGCAAGGCAGATCTGCATCAGCCCCTCGGGGCCATAGCCCAGCCCTTCGAAGGCGAAATAGAAGGCCGGGACCAGCACGATGCCGCCCCCCACGCCCAGAAGCCCCGCGATGACACCGGCAAAGCCCCCGATCAGCAGGATCAGGGCAAGCATGGGCAAAAGCTCGGACAGGTCGGGCATGGTCTGGGGTCGCTCCGTCGGGGTGATTTGCGGGCGGATTACCCGCTTGCCCCGCGGAACGGAAGTGTGATGGGCAAGGGCAACTGTGCGCGGATGCAGGGTTCAGGCGGCGTGCCGGATGACATGGGCCAGCGCGCGCTCCACCACCTCGGGGCCGGCGCCGTCGCGGTGCGCCTCTTCGCTCAGGGTGCGCTTCCAGCCGCGCGCGCCGGGCCGCCCCGCGAACAGGCCCAGCATGTGCCGCGTCACCTGGTTCAGGCGGCCACCGGCCGCGAGGTGCGCCTCGATATGGGGCAGCATCTCGAGCGCCACCTGTTCGGCGGTCTTCGGCGACGTGGTTTCGCCGAAGATGTCGCGGTCGGCGGACAGGAGGATCTCGGCGGGGGTGTGATAGGCCGCGCGCCCGATCATGACGCCATCCATGCCCGCGTCCAGATGCGCCTGCGCCTCGGCCAGGGTGGCGATGCCGCCGTTGATCGACAGGTGCAGCCGCGGAAAGGCCCGCTTCATCGCGTGGACGAGCGGGTAGTCGAGCGGCGGGATATCGCGGTTCTCCTTGGGGCTGAGACCCTGCAGCCAGGCCTTGCGGGCGTGGATCGTGACGCGCGTCACACCGGCGGCCGCGACGGTTTCGAGGAACCGCGGCAGGGTTTCCTCGGGGATCTGCTCATCGACGCCGATGCGGCATTTCACGGTCACCTCGACCGGGCTTGCCGCGATCATGGCGGCGACGCACTCGGCCACGAGCGTGGGGCGTTCCATCAGCACGGCGCCGAAACAGCCCGACTGCACGCGGTCCGAGGGGCATCCGACGTTGAGGTTGATCT
This sequence comes from Roseicyclus amphidinii, assembly GCF_030163755.1. Taxonomy (GTDB): domain Bacteria; phylum Pseudomonadota; class Alphaproteobacteria; order Rhodobacterales; family Rhodobacteraceae; genus Roseicyclus; species Roseicyclus amphidinii. The sequence continues at coordinate 64,059 of NZ_JASJOE010000012.1, read as the reverse complement.
CGTCATAGCCGTATCCGGCCGCGATCCGCGTGGCCTCGGCCAGCTCGGCGGGGTCCGAGCCGCCCAGTTGCAACGCCACGGGGTGTTCGGCCGCATCATGCCCCAGCAGCCGGTCGCGGTCGCCGTGGATCACGGCAGGGGCGGTCACCATCTCGGTATAAAGCAACGCGCGCGCCGACATCAGCCGGTGAAAGAACCGGCAATGGCGGTCGGTCCAGTCCATCATAGGGGCGACGGACAATCTAGCGTGTTGATTAATATGCATCTTGTATCTTCAAACTGTTGGCGGCGGATGCTGCTACGCTGGAATACGCCCCAATATCCCCGAATTTGCCCCCTTACGACAACTCATTGCACATATCAGCCGCATACGAAAATGGCCTCCATCGACCCGCGCGTCCTTCCGGTGCCTGACCCGGGACCAGATCAGACGACAGGGCCGCTTTGTCGCGCGATACGTTCCTCCGCCGCGAAGACGCCCATGGCTATCCCGGAAGAGCCGAACACCGCACTCGCCAAGTCCAGCCCGATAGGTGGGGGTGCCTCACTTCTTCGTCACAGGGCCTATCCGTTGAGTGTATTGCTCTCCGGCAAACCCGGGGCGGTTCAGGCTCTCGCGGGGCATGCCCCTGCCCGACGAAGCGGACGCGTTGATCCATGTCTGGCGGTCAACCGCGCGCCGGCAGCAACGTTCCCTTGCATTCGCCGAAGCCCACACGGTAGCCGTCGCCCTGCGCATGGCCGCGCAAGGTGAGCGTGTCGCCATCCTCGATGAAGCTGCGGGTTTCTCCGCCCGCCAGGGTCAGGGGCTCCTTGCCGCCCCAACTGAGCTCGAGGAGCGAGCCGCGATTACCGCGTTCGGGCCCGGATATCGTGCCAGACCCCAGAAGATCGCCCACCCGCATCGGGCAACCGCTGGTGGTATGATGGGCGAGTTGCTGGGCCGAGGAATAGTACATTTCCTTGTAGTTGGTGCGTGAAATGATCGTCTCCGTCCCGCCCGCCGGGGCCAGCCCGACCTCCAGCGCGATATCGTAGAGCATCGGGCCGGGCTCGACGAGGTAGTCGAGGAGCGGCTTCTCTCGCGCAGGCGTAGTTGTGCGGAACGGCTCCATCGCCGCTGCGGTCACGATCCATGGGCTGATCGTTGTCGCCGTCGCCTTCGCCTGGAACGGCCCGAGCGGCTGGTACTCCCAGGCCTGAATGTCGCGGGCGGACCAGTCGTTCAGAAGCACGTAGCCGAAGATATTGTCGAAGGCTTCAGCCACGCTGATCGGGCCCGTCGATGGCTGTCCGACGATGGCGCCCATCTCGAGTTCGATGTCGAACCGCTGCGACGGACCAAAGCGAGGGGCGTCGTCGTTCGGACCCTTGAGCTGGCCGTGTGGGCGGATCACATCCGTGCCGGAGACCACGACAGAGGATGCGCGCCCGTTGTAGCCGATAGGAAGGTGCAGCCAGTTCGGAGGCAGCGCGTTTTCCGGCCCGCGGAACATGGTGCCGACATTCATCGCATGGTGTTTGCCGGCGTAGAAATCCGTGTATTCGGAGACATCGAAGGGCATCAGCAGGCGCAGCCCTTCGCGTGGCACGAGATACGGCTCCACCACCGCTTGCGTGCCCGCCCCCTCGAGCAACATCTCGGTCAGGCTCTGGCGCAGCCGCATCCATTCAGCAGAGCCCAGGGCCATGAAAGCGTTCCAGCCCGCTCTTCCGAGTGTTCCGCCGAAATCGAGCAGTGCCGCTTTTTCCAAGGCGGCAAGATCCAGAACGAAATCCCCGATTGCCGTCCCGCAGCGCGGCGTGCCGTCCGCGGCGACGAACACGCCATAGGGCAGGTTGTTCAGGGGAAAGTCGGTCTCGGAAGAGTTGGCGCTGTCTACCCAGGAGCGGATCAAGTCTGTCATGCTAATTCCTTTCAGGTCGCGTCGGATTGGGCTTCGGGATGCGCGGACGCGAAAGCGGGGAGTGCGAGGCAGCGCGCTTCGATCTCGGTCAGACGACCGAATGGCGCGAGATCACAGCCCCAGCGGTGTGCATTGTAAAGCTGCGGGACGAGGCAAAGATCGGCGAGGCCGGGAGCATCGCCGAAGCAGAATTCCGTGTCCGGTCGGATCAGCCGGGCGAAGGCCGCGAAGCCCCGTGTCATCCACTCCTTCATCCAGGCGGTGGTATCGTTCTGGTCGTGGCCCATGCCTTTCAGCTTTCCGATCACGCGCAGATTGTTGACCGGGTGGATATCCGTGGCGATGGTCAGCGCGGCGGCCCTGACGCGTGCGCGGGCAAGGGGATCCTCCGGCAACAGGAGCGGAGCCGGGAAAGCCTCTTCCAGCCAATCCAGGATCGCAATCGACTGGGTCAGCACCGTGCCATCGTCCAGCACCAGCGTCGGCACACCCTGCCCCGGGTTCAGTGCCGCATACTCCGGCGCCCGCTGGGCCCCGACCAACAAATCGACAGGGATCGCCTCGTGGGCGATCCCTTTCAGGTTCAGCGCGATCCGCACCCGGTACGAGGTCGTCGAGCGCCAGTAGGTGTAGAGCTTCATTTTTTACCCGGCATGCCGTCGAACTTCTTTTCGAGGCTGTCCCAGCAGTCGATGTAGTCGTCCTGCAAGGGCGCTTCTTTCCCTGCAAATTCGGTAAGATGCTGGGGGAACCGCGTTTCGAACATGAAGGACATGGTCCGATCCAGCTTGTCGGGGCCCAGATTGGCGTTCGAGGCTTTCTCGAAGGCCTCGCGGTCGGGACCATGCGGCAGCATCATGTTGTGCAGGCTCATGCCACCGGGAACAAAGCCTTGCGGCTTGGCATCATACCGGCCGTAGATGTTTCCCATGAGCTCGGACATGATGTTCTTGTGATACCACGGGGGGCGGAAGGTGTTTTCCGCCACCATCCAACGTTCCCGGAAGAGCACGAAATCGATATTGGCCGTACCCGGGACGCCCGAAGGCGCAGTGAGCACGGTGAAGATCGACGGATCGGGGTGGTCGAAGAGGATCGCGCCGACAGGGCAATAGGTGCGCAGGTCGTATTTGTAGGGCGCGTAGTTTCCGTGCCAGGCGACAACGTCGAGCGGGCTCTGCCCGATCTCGGTGACATGAAATTGCCCGGCCCATTTGACCGTCAGGGTGGAGGTCACCTCGCGGTCCTCGAAGGCCGCAACCGGTGCCTTGAAGTCGCGCGGGTTGGCCATGCAATTGGCGCCGACAGGGCCACGCGCCGGCAGGTCGAACGTCTGACCGTAGTTTTCGCAGACGAACCCACGGCAGGGGCCTTCGAGCACCTCGACCCGGTAGACGAGGCCACGCGGGATAATGGCGATTTCCTTGGGCTCCACGTCGATGATGCCCAGTTCGGTTGCGAACCTGAGCCTGCCTTCCTGAGGAACGACCAGCACCTCACTGTCAGCGCTGAAGAAATAGGCGTCTGTCATGCTTGTCGTGACAAGGTAGATATGCGCTGCCATGCCGACTTGCGTGTTCACATCCCCGGCCGTGATCATGGTGCGCATGCCGGTCAGCCATGTGAGCGCCTTGCCCGTATGCGGCACGGGGTCCCAGCGATATTGGCCAAGGCTGGTGACGTCTTGGGGGATATGCGGCGCTGATTTCCAATACGGCAGATCGGTGCGTGTGTAGCGGGCGGAATGCTTGACCGAGGGACGGATACGATAGCACCACGTCCGCTCGGGCCGCTCGGCGGTAAAGGCGGTGCCGGAGAGTTGCTCGCCATAAAGACCGTAATTGCATTTCTGGGGTGAGTTCATGCCCCGCGGGAGCGCGCCGGGCAGGGCTTCGGTCTCGAAGTCATTGCCCCAGCCCGGCATGTAGCCGGGTTCGGTCAGGGTGCCCTCGGCCTGACGAAGGCCTGATACGTGGTGAGCATTCATTTTGCGCCGCCTTTCGTAGCCACGGCCAGTGCTTCGGTCAAAATCGCGCGGTCGCCGATGTGGTTGGCAAGGATCAGGACGAGACGGGCGTTGAGCGCGATACTGTCTTCGTCGCTCAGCCCTTCATGAACGCCGAGCAGTTCGGCATAGAACCCGTCCGGGTCGGTGATGTTGGGCAGGGTATTCAGGAACATGGGTTCAGTCCTTTCCCATCGAACGGGCGAGAGCCGCGCTGACCCGTTCCGCGTCAAAGGCCGGCCAGCGCCCCGCGACATGCTGATCAGGGCGGATCAGGTAGACGGCGCAGGTCGTGTCGCCGAGATACCGGTCCTTGATGTCCCCCTCGGCTGGTACCGTCAGCCCGCGCAGCGTCAGCCCCTCGGCATCGAACCGGTCGGGCACATCGACGCCCACACCGAGCAGCGCGAAGTCCCATCCCAGATGATCCAGCAGGAACCCGCCTCCGATTGGGGCATCCGGGCACGGCGCGCCGGGGCGCGTGCGGGCAGGGCCGCCCGGCAGCCCATCGGGTGTATTCAGCGGCAGCCCGTCGTAGACGCATGGCACCGACAGTCGCCCGGAATTGACTAGCGGTCGGGCGAAGGCGTGATGTTCGGCCAGATCCAGCACCGCGTTGCGGAAGGCACGGCTGATCTTCGACTTCGGGGTGATGAAATCCGTCGAACGCGAGGAATTGAGGATGTTCTCGTCCGCACCGTGGCGTCGTTCCAGATCATAGCTGTCCAGAAGGCTTTCGGGCGCGGTTCCGTTCAAGACCAGCCCCAGCTTCCAACCGAGGTTATCGACGTCCTGAATGCCGGAATTTGCACCGCGTGCCCCGAACGGCGACACCTGATGCGCCGCGTCGCCCGCAAAGATCACGCGGCCATGCCGGAAATTCCTCATGCGGCGGCACTGGAAGGTGTAGATCGAGGTCCAGACGAGCTCATATTCCACATCCGGCCCGAGCATCGCGTCAAGACGGCGGCGAATGTTCTCTTCCTTCATCTCCTCCTTGCGGTCGATGTCCCACCCGAGCTGGAAGTCGATCCGCCAGACCCCGTCGGGCTGTTTGTGCAGAAGCGCCGAGTCCCCGGATTTGAAGTGCGGCTCGAACCAGAACCAGCGTTCGGTCGGGAAATCGGCCTTCATGGTGATGTCGGCGATCAGGAAATTGTCCTGGAACACCCGGCCCTCGAAATCGAGCCCCATCATCTTGCGCAGCGGGCTGGAGGCGCCATCGCAGCCGATCAGCCAATCAGCCTCGATCCGGTAGGGGCCATCTGGTGTCGTGATGTCGATCACGACATGATCGTCACGCACTGCGACCGCATCAATCCTGTTCTTGCCGCGCAACGCGATGGGCGCGCCAGCCGCCTGCGCCTCGCGCACCCGTTCCACCAGGAAACGCTCGAAATGGGGCTGTTGCAAGTTGATGAAGGCGGGGTTGCGGTGGCCGTCTTCCGGCAACAGGTCGAATTCGTAAATCTGCCGGTCATCATGGAACACCTTTCCGACGTTCCACAAAACCCCATTGTCGAGCATGGGCCGGCCGCAGCCATAGCGATGGGCAATCTCAAGCGTCCGCTTGGCGAAACAGATCGCACGGCTGCCCTGGCCGACGCCCTCGTGGTCGTCCAGCAGCACGACCGGGATGCCCTGCAACCCCAGATCGAGCGCCATGGCGATGCCGACCGGCCCGCCCCCCATCACCACAACAGGATGGCGCACCGGCCTGTCGGTGTCCTGATCGGCGGACCTTGCGTAAGGGTATAGCCTGAAGGCAAGCTGATAACGGTCATCAAGCGGCATCTCTGTCCTCCTCAAGCGTCGCCATGGCGGCGTTCCGAAGCATCCCGGGCTCCGTCCGTTCCAACCTCAAAAGGTCCACCGGACCTTTTGCCTCCTCTGGCGAACCGGATCTTACCCCTGCAATTGCGCCCACATCTCCAGATCGCGCTGCGCGGTCCAGATCCGTGGCGTATCGATGCCGCGCGCCTCGTCATAGGCGCGGGCCACGTTGAACGGCAGGCAGTGTTCGTAGATGGCGTAGTCTTTGAACCTTGGATCGCAGGCGTCGCGCACCGCGTCCCAGGCGTCCTTGAGAGACCCGCCCCTGGCCGCAATCGGTTTGACCGCGTTATAGGTGCTGTCAACGAAATCTCGCGTCGCAGCCAGGGCCGCATCCACCATCGCGCGCCCGAGCAACGCGTCACCGCGACCCGGCGCAATGTTTTGCGGATCATAGGCCTTGACGGCATCAAGCGTCCCGCCCCAGTCCGCGAAATGACCGTCGCCGCAATAGCAGGCCGAGTGGTATTCGACGATATCGCCGGTGAACATGGTTTGCTGGTCCGGCACCCAGATCACGCTGTCGCCTGCGGTGTGAGCGCGGCCAATCTGCTTGATCTCAACCTTCCGCCTTCCGAGGTAGACCGTCATGCTGTCGCTGAAGGTCGTGGTGGGCCAGGTCAGCCCCGGAATGCTTTCGTGCCCTTCGAACAGGCGCGGGAAGCGCTGGAATTCGCTGTCCCAATCTTCCTGCCCGCGCTCGACGACCATCGCACGCGCCTTTTCGGACATGATGATCTGATCGGCGCCGAATGCACTGGCCCCCAGCACCCGAACGGCATGGTAGTGGGTCAGCACCACATGGCTTATCGGCTTGTCCGTCACCTGCCTCACACAATCGATGACCTTCTGCGCCAGCCGCGGCGTCGCCTGCGCCTCGACGATCATCACGCTGTCATCACCGATGATCACGCCGGAATTGGGATCGCCTTCGGCTGTGAAGGCATAGAGGCCGTCACCAATCTCGGTGAAGGAGGTCTTTTTCTCGGTCATGTCCGCTTGGGACGCAAAGGTCTTGACCATGATGGTTCCTCTCTCGGTGTTCGGTCTGTCGGCCGTGGGAGTCAAACCCGGCTGCGCGCGCGGTCAGAATGGTGGTCACGTCCGCGTGCGTCGGGACGAGCGGCGGGGAAAGAATGATGCGACCGGCGGCCATCACGACCCTCTCGCCCCCCTGCCCTTCGTTGATGTCGACCGGATGCGGTGTCGGGTGCCAAAGGTGGCGGGCATTGCGTTCCCCGAGACATTTGAGGTCTTTCACGACGGAGCCTTGTCGAATTGCAGCATCCCCAGAGCCTGCGTGTAGCTGTCGCCCGGGCGGGTCACGTCGAAATGCACGAAGGCCATGCCGACCGCTTCGGCCCCGGCGAGGTTCCTTTTCTGATCGTCGACGAATACGCATTCGGATGCGGGCATACCAAGGCCATCCATGATGAAGCCGAAGGCGCGCGGATCGGGTTTGAGAATGCCGGTGTAAGTGGCGTCCACGATCAGGTCGAAATCCGCCAGGAAAGGCAGCTTGTCACGAAAATCCTTCCCGTAGAAAAGGTCGAGTTCGTTGGACAGTATTGCCAGGAGATGGCCCTGTGCCTTTGCCTTGGCGATGGCGTCCAGCGCCTCGGGCCGGATCACGGCGGCAGGGTCCGCCCCGCGCACGCGCGCGATGAATTGCGGGAATTCGGTCCATGTCTCGCCCACGAGCGCCCCGGTCTCGGCCATCCGCAGGGACCAGTAATCGCGCTCGCTCATCGCGCCGACCTGCATCGCCCGCCAAGGCGGATCGGTGTCGGGGTCGGCTGCGCAGCGGCGGCCGGTCATCGTCCGATCAGTCCTGCGCGCGAGACCGGGTTACGACCGCGCGTCATAGGCAGAGCGGGCGGCATCTATCTCGGCCCGGTTCTCGATCGCCCAGGCTGCGAGAGGCGAGAAGCGCGCGAACAGGCTTTGCCCCAAGGGTTGCAGGCTGTAGTCGACCCTTGGGGGCGCTGTTGGGGTCACCTTGCGGTCGACCAACCCGTTGCGTTCGAGCTTGCGCAGGGTCTGGGTCAGAACCTTTTGCGACACATCTGGAATGTCGCGGCGCAGTTCGGAAAACCGGCGCGGCGTCACGTGCAGCGCCGCCATCACGAGAATCGACCATTTGTCGCTCACCCCATCGAGCACCTGCCGCACCGGACAGGTGGCGGGGTCAAGAGAGATGCCCGCTGTCTTCGATGTCTCGTCCAAGGTCATGACATCCTCACGTCTTCAGACACCCGAGGTCCTACGGTTACCAAAAGGTGCCTCCTTTTGCAACTGCAACACCTGGTATAGGTGTTAAGTATCTTTTGGAAACCATATGGAAAAGAGAGACCCATGGAACTTCTCAGTCGCAGAACGGTCTTGCAACGCGCAGGCGCCCTTGGTGCCATGGCCGGACTGGCCCCTGGCCTTGCACATGCCGCAACGCTCGACTCCGATCTGTTCACCTCGGACGAGGCGGGCCTCCTCGTGGACAGCGTCGTGGTGCTCGGGGAACGCTCGGCCGTCCTGGTCGACGCGCAATTCACGGCTGCCAACGCCAATCTCCTGGCCGATATGATCGCGGCAACCGGTCGGACGCTGGAAAGCATCCTGATCACGCATATCCACCCCGATCACGTTCTGGGCCTGCCGATCCTGCTCGACCGGTTCCCGCAGGCAAGGGCCTATGCCCAGACCGATATCCAGGCGATCCTTGCGCAAATCCTTGGCGGCATGCATGCGCAAATCGCAGGCGGCGCCCCGGCAGGCGTGTTCCCGGACCGTTACGTCGTCCCCGAAGCGCTGAGCGCCGATCACATCATGCTGGAGGGCGAACGGATCGAGATCCTGCCGCCCATGGCGGGCGATACCGCCCTGATCACGCCGGTCCATATTCCCGGTCTCGATACGCTTGTTGCGACCGACATCGCCTATATCGACACCCATCTGTGGATGGAGGAGGCGGCCACCACCGACGGGATCGCGCCCTGGCGCGACAGCGTTGCAGCCCTGCAGGCCATCGGCGCAGGGACGGTCATTCCGGGACATCGCAAGCCCGACAGCCCCAATGACGCCTCCGTCTTCGACGCGACCCTCGCCTATCTCGACCATTGGGAACGGGCGCGAGACGCCTCGGGCACGGCCGAGGAGTTTCGCGCCAGGCTCATGGAAGGAACCGAAGAGCTCGGGTTTGCCTTTGCCATCGACCGAGGGGTCGCCGCCGCCTTCCCCGAGTGACGTCGGTCACGAGACCACGACAGTCCGGGCCACCCGACGGGCCGCTTTCAACACGCGTCCCCGTCGGACCCGGCCTTGCCCTGTCACCGGGTGCGGCCCGCTCCGGGGCCCGCGCATCGCCCGGGGGCAGCGCCGAAGCTGCCGCCCGGCACCGGCACCCCGTCGATGCGACCCTCCGCATGCGACCTTCCCCGGTTCACCCCACGAGCCCTTCCGCCATCCAGCCGTCGAAGACGGTCAGCACCGTCTCGGTGAAGGCCGTGTCGTTGATATGGGCATCCACCTCGATCAGCCGAACGGCCTCGGGACACTGTGCCCGGATCTCCGAGACGAAGACGGCGAGCCCCTCGGGATCGCAGAGCGGGCCGCCGGGGCGGTCCCATTCGTTGCCGCCCTGCGTCGGAAGAAGGAATGTCGTTGGGCCGGTGGCGTCAGCAAGTTTGCGGCACATCTCGCGGGCCATCTCGCGGCGCTGCCCGGCTGTCATCATCACCGAAGACAAGAGCCGGTTGGGGGCATGGGTCTCCTGGCCCGTCAGCTTGGTCGGCATCTCTTGCCAGCCCACGAAATCGACAAGGTCGTAACAGCCGATCGAGATCATCTGCGGCGTCCCCGACAGCCCGGCCGCGGTCATCCGGTCCGCCCCCGCCGAGATGCTGGACCCCATGAGGTGATTGCCGACCTCTTGCGGCGCGAAATCCAGCACGGCGGCGAAGCGCCCTTCGGCCGCAAGGCTCTCGAACGCGCGCCCGCCCATGCCGGTGGCGTGGAAGACGGCGACCTCGAAGCCGCGCTTTTCCAGTTCCGGCTTGAGGGCGACCATGTAGCGAAGCACCGTCTTGCCAAAGGACGTCATGCCGATGAGCGGCTTGCCGCGCGGCGGTGCCTCGACCGCGCGCGCCGCGCCCAGCACCGCACCGGCCGCCTGGCTGAGCGAGGATTTGCAGATCGAGTTCAGCCCGTAGAGCCCGCCCGCCCAGAGGATCATCTGGATATCGGCCGGCAGCCGCTCTGGCGGGATCAGCGGCGAGAACGCCACGGTCGAGACGATGTATTTGGGCACCCCCAGCGGCAGCGCCGAGCAGATATCGAGCGCCGCATCCGTGCCCATGGTTCCGCCAAGCACCAGCACCCCGTCGATGCGGCCATCCGCATGCGCCCGGGCCGCAAGGATCGCCGCGCCCTTCGCCATAATCTGCATGGCGATGTTCTCGTCCCCGCTGTCGATGGCTTCGCGGATCGAATGCCCCCCGGCCTCGGCCACTTCATGCTTGGAGATATCGGCAGGCTTGGACGGATCGCCCAGAATGCTGACATCCATCGACAGGACACGCCCGCCCTGCGCCCGGATCGTCTCGGCGAGATAGGTCAGCTCGTCATCCTTGGTGTCGTAGGTGCCGACCAGCAGGATCGTCTTGTCGCTCATGGCAGGCTCCTACAGTTTGATCCAGGCCGTCTTGAGATCGAGGAACTTGTCGAAGGCATGAAGGGATTTGTCATGTCCGTTTCCAGATTGCCCGACGCCGCCCAGCGGCACGGTCATGTCCGCCCCGCCATAGGTGTTCACATGAACCACCCCGGCCCGAAGACGCCCGATCATGCGGTGCGCCCGCGACAGGTTCGACGTCCAGAGCCCCGCGGCCAGCCCGAACTCGGTGCCATTGGCCAGCGCAATGGCCTCCTCCTCGGTGTCGAAGGCCTGCACGGTGACGACAGGGCCAAAGACCTCGTCCTGCACGATGCGGTCGGACTGGGCCACGCCCGTCACGATGGTGGGCGCCATGTAGTAGCCCCCTGTCTCGGCCAGGATGCGGGTGCCGCCGCAGACGATGTCGCGCCCGGCGGCGCGCGCCTCGTCGATGAAGGCGAGGTTGCGGGCCAGTTGCTGTTCCGAGTTGATGGCACCGGCCTGTGTCGCGGGGTCGAGCGGGTCGCCCACCACCATCGCCTCGGCCCGGGCCTTCAGCTTTTCGACAAAGGCGTCATGGATGCTGCGCTCGACCAACAGGCGTGAGCCCGCGATGCAGACCTGCCCGGAGTTGCGGAAGATGCCCGCCGCGGACACCGCAACCGCCTCGTCCAGATCGGGCGCGTCGGCAAAGACGATGTTGGGCGATTTGCCGCCCAGTTCCAGGTAGACCCGCTTGAGGTTGGACTGCGCCGAGGCCTGCAAGAGCCGCCGCCCCGTCGCCCCGGACCCGGTGAAGACCAGCACATCCACGTCACGACTTTCGGCGATGGCCGCGCCGACGACTGCCCCCTCGCCGCAGACCACGTTCAGAACCCCCGGTGGCAGCCCCGCTTGCAGCCCAAGCTCGGCCAGCCACAGAAGGCTCAACGACGCGGTCTCGGCGGGTTTCAGCACGACGGTGCAGCCTGCGGCCAGCGCAGGCCCAAGCTTCCACGCCCCGATCATCAGTGGGAAGTTCCACGGGACGATGGCACCGACAACGCCGACCGGAGCCTTGTGGACCAGACCGAGCGCGCCCGGTGCCGTCGGTGCGATTTCACCGTAGATCTTGTCTAGAGCCTCGGCGTAATAGCGGATGGTTGCCGCGGCGCTCCCCGGCTCCGCCTTGAGCGCCATGCCGATCTCGGTCCCGTTGTCACGGACGCCCAGAACGGCAAGTTCGAGCGCGTGGGCATCGATCATATCCGCCCATGTCAGCAAGATCGCCTTGCGCTGTGACGGGGCCAGTCCCGACCAGCGGCCATCATCGAAGGCCCGGCGGGTCCCGGCGATCGCGCGCGCAGAGTCCTGCGCCGTGCCCCGCGCCATCACGGTCAGGCAGCTGCCATCGATGGGGGACAACACAGGCATTTCATCGCCGTCCGATGCGCCAACCCGCGCCCCGTCGATCAGGTGCAGTGCGGGGTGAACCGCCCCGGCGGCGGTGGCGGCCCCTTCCCCGGCGCTGTCGAAGTGGCCACCGCACCGGCCGATGGCTACACGATCGGCTCGTTTGTTCCCGCCGTGTCCCTGATCGGCCACGAGATCGACATTCCCGAGCTGACGCCGGAGCGGTTCGACCCGATCGGGATCTTCCTGACCTATCCCTTCGTGATCGCCACCTCGAACGACGCGCCCTATTCCACGATGGAGGAACTGGCCGCCCATGCCGCCGAGAACGAGGTGTTCCTCGGCCATTTCGGCGACGTGCTGACGCCGACGCAGGTGACCAAGGCTCTGGCCGCGAACATGGGCTTCGAATGGGGCGGGGATGCGCCCTTCGATGCGCTCGACTGCAACACCCTGGCCTCGGGCGACGCGGATGTGATCAACACCACGCTGCAGCTGATCCTGCCCTGCCTCGACGACGTGAAAGTGCTGGTCTCGATCACCGGCGACCGGATCCCGTTGATCCCCGAGACGCCCGCCATCGGCGAGGTGGACGAAAGCCTCGACATCTCGCTGTGGAACGGGCTGTTCGTGACCAAGGACACCCCGGCCGAGGCACGCGAAGCCATCGCGGCCGTGGCCGAACGCACCATGATGAGCGACCGCGCGCAGGCCTTGGCCGCCGAGACCGGCGCGCAGGTCTATTGGCTGAATGCTGAGGAAAGTGCCGCCGTGATCCAGGCGGACCGCGCCACGCTCGGCACGATCTCCGAGGCCCTGGGCCAGTAATCCAAAGACGGAAAGGGGGCGCACGGCGCCCCTTTTCGATTTCGGCGCGATGTTCTCCCTTTCACAAGGCTCTCAAGTCATGGGCAAATCCGACCTCTTCGACATCAAAACGCGGCTCTCGGGGCAGGTCATCTTCGTGATCGCCTCCTTCGCGGTGTCGCTTGGGCTGCTTTCGCAGATCGGATCACAGACGGAATGGAGCGACAGCGCCCGCACCATCGCCGCCCAGCCCCGCTTCTGGCCCGCCGTCGCGCTGGGGCTGATGGTGGCGGGCTTCGGCCTGCGTTGGCGGCTGATGCGCAGGCGCAGGCCCGACCGGCGGGATTGGCTCGAGGCGAAAAGATGGGTCGAACCGCTGGAATACTATGGCTGGTTCATCCTGTTCGTCCTGGCCGTGCCGCGCCTCGGGTTCTTGCCGATGAGCCTGGTGATGGCCTGCGCACTGACCTGGCGGCTCGGCTACCGCAGCAAGGGGGCGCTGGCATTGGCCGCTCTCTTTGCCGTTTCGGTCACCGTGACCTTCAAGGGGTTCCTGGGCGTCAACATTCCCGGCGGGCAGATCTACGAACTGCTTCCCGCCTCGGTCCGCACCTTTTTCATGGTGTACCTGTGATGGACATGATCCCTGCCGCCCTCGAGGTGCTCTGGCGTTGGGATGTCGCGCTGGCCCTGCTGGCGGGGTCCATCGGCGGCGTGGCCATCGGTGCCATACCGGGGGTGGGCCCCGCGGTGGCGATCGCGATCCTGCTGCCCGCGACCTTTTCGATGGACCCGATCGTGGGGCTGACCCTGCTCTTGGGGATCTATGGCTCGTCCATGTATGGCGGCGCGATCCCCGCGATCCTGATCAACACGCCCGGCACGGCGGTCAACGCGCTGACCACCTATGACGGCTACCCGATGACCCAGCGGGGCGAGGCCCGCCGCGCCCTGTCGCTGGCCTATTCGGCCAGTTTCGTGGGCGGTATCGTCTCGGTCGTCTGCCTGATCTTCCTGTCGCCCGTGCTGGCCCGGATCGCACCCATGTTCGGCTCGCGCGAGATCTTCCTCGCGGCGCTGCTCGGGATCATCCTCGTGGTGGTGGCGCATCGCGGGCAGATGCTGATCGCGGCCGCGCTGGCGGGGTTCGGCATCTTCCTGTCCACCGTCGGGCTTGAGCCTGCCGCCTACACCCGCCGCTACACCTTCGAGCAAAGCTGGCTGGCAGGCGGTGTCGACCTGATCGTGGTGGTGCTGGGCCTGTTCGCGCTGTCGCAGGCCTTCGTGCTGATGACCATGGATGACGAGAAGATCCGCCTGCCCCGCGCGCGCGGCTCGCTCTTGCAGGGGTTCCGCGAACTGGCCCGCCATCCGCGCGTGGCCGCCGTGTCGTCGGGCTTCGGCGTCCTGATGGGGATGATCCCCGGCGTGGGCGAGTTTACCGCGCAATTCATGTCCTACACATCCGCAAGGAAGCTGTCGAAGACCCCGCAAAGCTTCGGCAACGGATCGTCCGAGGGCCTGATCGCCTCGGAGACGGCCAACAACGCCGTGCCCGCCGCCGCGATGATCCCGCTTCTGGCGCTCGGCATCCCCGGCGAGGCGCTGACGGCGATGATGCTGTCGGTCTTCTACGTCCACAATGTCGTGCCGGGACCGGGGCTGTTCCAGAACGACATGCCCTTCGTGGTGGCCCTCTACATCGCGCTGCTGGTCCTGAACCTGCTGGTGCTGGTCTTCCTGCTGATCTCGACCGGCTGGCTGGTGCATCTGACGCGCATCCCCAACCGGTTCCTCGGCATGTGCATCCTGCTGCTCAGCTTCGTCGGCGTGTTCTCGATCCGCAACTCTGCCGTGGACTGCCTGATCGCGGGGGCCTTCGGGCTGCTGGGCTTCGTGCTGAAACGGCTGAACCTGCCCATCGTGCCGATCATCCTGGGCATGGTGCTGGGCGGGATCATGGAGGTGAAGCTGCGCACCTCGCTGGCGCGGATCCGCGAGCCGCTCGATTTCATCGACCGCCCCATCGCCTTCATCCTGTTCTGCATGATCGTGGTCATCCTCGGCTCGACGCTGTGGCGGGTCTGGCGCGATTGGCGCAAGCCGGATCGCCGGACCCCGCAGAAGAAGGCCGTTCACCAGTTCAACAAGCGGATCGCCGGGCGGACCGCGCGTCATTTCGATAACCGCGTGAAGAAACAAAGACGGAGACGGTTCTATGACCATGTGGGTTCCTGAGGATGACGGGTTCGCCGATCTCGGCAGCCACGACAGCTTTGCAAAGGGGGCGCCCTACAACACCTTCGCCCGCCTGCGACGCGAGGACCCGTGCCACTGGTCCGAATTCGACGGCGGCAAGGGCTATTGGTCGATCACGCGGCACGCCGACATCGACAGGATGATCCGCGACACCGAGACCTTCTCCTCGGCACTCGGCATCCGGATGGAGGATCAGACCTACGAGGAATACCTTGCCCGCCGCACCTTTCAGGAGGTGGACGGCACCGATCACCGCAAGGTGCGCATGAAGGTCGCCCGTGCCTTTTCCCCGCGGGTCGTGGCCGAGTTCGAAACGCAGATCCGCGACCTCTGCGGTCCGATCCTCGACCGGGCCTGCGAGATGGGCAGTTTCGACGCGACGCGCGAGATCGCCCGCGAGTTGCCCATGCGGATGCTCGGCCAGATCCTCGGCCTGCCCGACGAAGACCTGCCCTGGCTGGTGGACAAGGGCGATGCGCTGATGGCCAATTCCGACCCCGATTTCACCGATCACGTCGTCGACAAGCTCGAGACCGACGCCTACCGGCTGATGCCGTTCAATTCACCCGCCGGGGCCGAGCTGTACGACTACGCGCGCGACCTGATGGACCGCAAGAACGCGGCGGGCGACACCAGCGGCATCCTGCATCTCGTGCTGCAACCTGACGAGACCGGCGAGACCATATCGGAAACCGAGTTCCGCAATTTCTTCTGCCTCCTTGTTGCCGCAGGCAACGACACCACGCGCTATTCCATCGCCGCCGGGATGCAGGCGCTGGCCTACCAGGAGGGGCTGCTGCAGCAGCTTCAGACCGGCGAGGTCTGGGACACCGCCCCCGACGAGATCGTCCGCTGGGCCTCGCCCGCGACCTATTTCCGCCGCACCGCGATGCGCGATGTCGAGGTGCATGGCCGCCAGATCCGCGAAGGCGACAAGGTGCTCTACTGGTTCATCTCGGCCAACCGCGACGAAGAGATGTTCTCCGATCCCTACCGGCTCGACCTGACGCGCAAACCCAACCGGCAGCTGGCCTGGGGCCAAGGCGGGCCGCATGTCTGCCTCGGCATGCACCTCGCGCGGCTGGAGGTGCGGGTGCTGTTCGAGGAGCTGGCAAAGCGCATCACGCATATCGAACCGGCCGGGGAACCTGCCTTTGTTCGCTCGAATTTCGTCAACGGCATCAAGCGGATGCCTGTCTCCGTTACGCTTCGGTAGGGTTCCATGTCAGACCGTCTTCGCGCCCTTTTCTTCGACCACCTGTCGATCGCCCGTGGCAAATACCTGCCAGCGAGCAAGATCGGCGATGGCTCCAGCCGCTTCTCGCGCGCCACCTTCGCGGTGCATTACGACCGCGACCTCCTGCTGGACGCGCCCCATTCGGGCGTGCGCGACGGCGCGCCCGACATGGAGCTGCGCTGGCGCGGCGAGGATATCCGCCCCGGCTGGGAGCCGCGAACCTCGGTCGTCCTGGGCGACCTCCATGACAACGACGGCGCGCCCCTGTCGCTCTGCCCCCGGGGCGCGCTGAAACGCGCCATCGCGGATTGGCAGGCGCATGGGCTGACGCCCAAGCTGGGGATCGAGCTCGAGGCCTACGCCATGCAGGGCGGCGAGGACGGGCGGCTGCGCCCCTATGATGCGCCCGGTGGCGTGGTCTATGGCACGGGCCCCTTCGCCGACCCGATGCGGATCAACGACGTGATCTGGAACAAGGCCCACGAGGCGGGCTTCAAGCTGGACCTGATCACCGCCGAATACGACAGCCCTCAGTTCGAATACACGCTCAGCTTCGACGATGCGCTGGCCGCGGTTGACGACGTGGTCCTCTTTCGGCAGATGGCGCGCGAGATCGCGCTGGATCACGGCGTGGTCCTGACCTTCCTGCCCAAGCCGATCTCGACGGCCGGCGGCTCGGGCATGCACATCAATTTCTCGTTCTGGGACAAGGACGGCACCAACGCGCTGGCCACCGGCGAGAAGGGCGGGCCGGATCACCTCAACGACCTGTCGCGCGGCTGCCTTGCGGGGCTGGTGCATCACCACAAGGGGCTGGCCGGGCTGATCGCACCCACCACCGGGTCCTATGCCCGGCTGCAACCCTCCTCGATGTCGGGCTACTGGCAGAACTGGGGCGGCGACCATCGCGGCGTCACGACCCGGGTCTCGGGCGAAGGCGGAAAGAAGTCGCGTCTCGAACACCGCATGGCCGATGCCAGCGCCAACCCCTACTCCGCCGCCGCCGCCGTGCTGCAGGCCGCGCGGCTGGGCTACGAGGCCAAGCTGTCCCTGCCCCCGATCGAGACCGGCGACGGCTTCGAGAAGGTGGACGCGAAGGTCGGCACGGCCCCCAACCTGCGCGGCGCGATCCGGGATCTGATGGCCGACACCGCCCTGGTCGAGGCTGTCGGGCGCGAGCTGGTCGAGAACCACGCCTTCATGAAGGAACGCGAGTTCCGCAAGACGCGCGACATGGAACATGACGCGCTTCTCGATTTCTACGTGTGGTTCGTCTGACATGAAGCTGGCCACGCTCGTCACCAACACCGATTTCAGCGATTTCGCCAAGGCGCGGCCGCTCGACGACGCCAAGTTCGCGGCGCTGATCGCGGGCGTGCGGCCCGGTTGGACGGTCGAGGCCTTCTGGGTCTGCAAGGGCGAGTTCCCCGAGGATATCTCGGGCTTTGACGGGGTCATGGTCACCGGCAGCCCGGCCTCGGTCAACGAGGACACGCCCTGGATGGCACGGCTGAAGGACGTGCTGCGCGAGATGATGGCCGAGGGCGTGCCGCTCTTCGGCGCGTGCTTCGGGCACCAGGTCATCGCCAGCGCGGTGGGGTCGCGCATTGTCCGCAACCCCGCCGGCTGGGCGCATGGACTGATCGAGATGACCCGCGTGGGCGAGACACCTTGGTCGGGGCCGGACGACCGCCTGCGCCTCTACGGCTCCCATGTCGAACAGGTCGAGAGCCTGCCCGCAGACGCCACGCGCATCTTCGAAAGCCCCGGCTGCCCGATCGCGGGCTTCGCCATCGGCACCCGCGTCTTCACCGTCCAGCACCACCCCGAGATGACGCCGGATTTCTTCACCGACCTTGTCCACGAATACGCGGAATACGTCGGACCCGAGGTGACCGAGGCGGCGCTTGCCTCCACCCGCGGGCGGGTTGCGGACGGGCCTCTCTTCGCCGAGGAGGTCGCCCGGTTCTTCGAAGGGGCTGGACGCTGAGATGGGAACCATCACCGAGACCCTCGACAACCTGAAGCCGTTTTCTTCCACCCGGCCCGCGATCGGCGTTGGAGAATTCGCCCGCCTTGGCGCGCGGGACAAAGTGACGGGACACCCCCTCCTGACCGGGCCGGCCCCGCTCGCATCAGGCCCCGAGGACGTCCGGGATCACGTCCTGACAAGGGCGCTGACCCGGTCCACGCAAAGCACGCGCACTGATCCCGAAGCGCGGCGGCGCGCCCGATCGCTCTGTTTTGCCCTCCCTTCGATCCGCGTCACGTCCGCAAACCTGCGTCATGTCGCGGTTACGGGTCATGCGCATGGCAAACAGGCACACATCGCCCTTGGCAGGCAGTTCTCCAAGGATCCGACCCCCATTCCCAACGATTGGCCGGTTGCTGCACGGCAGGCCGATCGAGTATCCCGATGAACGGAGCACGTCTCATGAAAGACTCCAATTTCCTGAAGGAAAACAATGGGCGGCAGTTCTGGCATCCCATGACATCCCCCCAGGACAGCATCGACAATCCCCCAAAGATCATCACCGCTGCCTCGGGCGTGCGGCTGACGGATCTGGACGGGCACGAGGTGATCGACGCCGTCGGCGGCCTATGGAACGTGAACCTCGGCTATTCCTGCCAGCCCGTGAAAGAGGCCATCGCGGCACAGCTCGACACCCTGCCCTATTACTCGACCTTCCGCGGCTCTTCGAACGACGTCGCCATCGAACTGGCCTACGAGCTGAACGCCTTCTTCGCCCCCGACGGGATGACGCGCGCCTTCTTCACCTCGGGCGGCTCGGATTCGGTCGAAACCGCGCTGCGTCTTGCGCGCCAGTATCACAAGCTGAAGGGCGAACCGGGCCGGACCAAGTTCCTCAGCCTCAAGAAGGGATACCACGGCACCCATTTCGGCGGCGCAAGCGTGAACGGCAACGCCAATTTCCGCACCGCCTATGAACCGCTGATGCCCGGCTGTTTCCACATCCCGGCCCCCTACCCCTATCGCAACCCCTTCGACGAGACCGACCCCGCGCGCCTGGCCCAGCTTTGCGCCGCCGCCCTCGAGGACGAGATCGCCTTTCAGGGCGCGGGCACAATCGCCGCGATGATCATGGAACCGGTTCTGGGGGCCGGAGGTGTGATCCCGCCGCATGAAAGCTTCATGCCCATGGTGCGCGAGATCTGCACCCGGCACGGCATCCTGCTCATCAGCGACGAGGTCATCACCGCCTATGGCCGCACCGGCGCATGGTCCGGCGCGCGGCTCTGGGGTGTTCAGCCTGACCTGATGGCTACCGCCAAGGCGATCACGAACGGCTATTTTCCCTTCGGCGCCGTGATGATCGGCGGGTCCGTGCAGGAGGTGTTCGAGAACAACCCGGCCGCCAAGATCGGCCATGGCTACACCTATTCCGGTCACCCGGTCGGGGCCGCCGCCGCGCTGGCCTGCCTTGCCGAAACGAAACGTCTGAATGTCGTGGAGAACGCCGCTGCACGCGGCAGGCAAATCCACGAGGGCTGCCTTGCCCTGCAAGCCAAATACGACATCGTCGGCGACGTGCGCGGTGGGCATGGCCTGATGACCGCGCTCGAGCTTGTCAGCGACCCTGTGAACAAGACTCCGATCGGCGCCGATGTCGCCCAGATCGTGCAGGAAACGGCGTACCGGCACGGCACGATGATCCGTATCTCCGGCCCGAACATCATCCTGTCGCCCGCGCTGGTGCTCACCGAAGCGGATGCCTCCGCGATCCTCTTGGCACTTGACGCCGGTCTGGGCGCGGTTTGAGGGCCGAAGCCCTCTCCCGCGCTCTTCCCTCGACACCGGAGCGCCGGAAGGTGGATTTTTCCGGCCTTCTTCACGGTGGCGGGCTGGTGGCGCCAAACCCACCAGAACACGGCCAACGAGGGGTCCGCCGCCGATGGCCACACCGCCTGCACAACTTTCGTTTTTTACAGATGAGTGGCCAGACGGGCCAACCTATCTGGAAAACCATATCTCAGCGGTTGAAGCCGACAGGCTCGTGCAGGAGATCGACGCGGCCCCCCTGGCGGATTCAAACCATGGCGACCGAAGCAACCGCGCCGTCGAACGATATTGTGCGGTCAAGGCATGAACACATGTTGCACACGAAGCCACTCAAGCCGTTGAAACAAGGTCAGAATTGCCAACACCCATCGTCCGGGCGACGGACAGGCGCGCGGCCTTTCTGGGTGCGTTCAAGGTCATTCGATAATCTCTTCGCGTCCGTCAGCACTCCGAACGGACCCGCAGCGCACCCCATACGCACATGGCGGGCGTGCCACCACCCTGCCCCGTATGGTGCGCCTGGATGCGGCCCGTAACAGCGACGGAAGTGGCCTCGGCCTTGCGCTGGTGCGTGCGGTTGCCGACCGGCACAACGCGCGGCTGCGGCTTGCCCAGGAGACGCCTCGAGGTCTGCGCGCCACCATCGAGTTTACGGAGTTGTAAAGAAGCGGTCAGACGGGCGTAAACGCCAGCCCCCATGTTGGTTCCATCGAAACAACGATCAACATGGAGACCGACCCGATGAAGACCCTGATGTCCAAAGCCACCTCCGCCGCAACTGCCACCCTTGCCATCCTGGTGGCTTGTGTGCTGGCCGGGCTTGGCCTGACGGCCCTGTTCTACCTCGCCTTGCTGGGGCTTGTGGTGATGGGCCTCGGCCTGCTCGCAGCCCCGTTCGTGGCAATCGCGCAGAGGCAATCCGGCGGCGACCTCTCGACCGAAACCTGACGGCGCTGCGAACACGCGCCCGGAGGCCAAGAGGTCAGGACATGGGGCACTGGCATAGCTGCCATGTGCCCCTTTTTCCCACCTGGACCCTCCCGACACACCGCGTTCTTCGGACATCCGCGCAGCCGAAGGGACCGAGTATTTTGTCCCGGATCGTTTTGAACGACGCCCGTAACAGGTCGCGCGGGGTTCGTCGCCAGCCCCTTGACCAGGCGCGGACCGGTCGCCTTGATCAGTGCACATCCATCACACTGGCCGGATGTTCCGATGCTGCGCAACGAATGCGAAGGTCACGTCGCATCCCGCGTGACGCATGCGCGCGCCACCATGCTTGCACCCGTGGCGCACGCGACTTTGGCTGTCTCGGGATGTCGCGCGCCGCCAAGATCCTTGTTTTGGCGGATGCATTTTTATCTGCATCTGCCCGCTCTCTGGGCCCATGGCGACGATCTGGTCAGGTCTGCACGAAACCGGCAGCAGCTCAGGATTTCGACGGGCCACGATTGCTTAGCCCCAGGTCGATACCGGCGACCGCAAGCAGCCGGGTCATGACGTTTTCCGCACCGATCGGATCTCGGGCGCGGATCATCTCGATCAGGTCGCCGTGCTGTGACAGCGACTCGCCGGGTTCATGGGCGCGGGCGATGGACATGCGAAACGCGATGGCCAGCGCGGTGCCGATCATGTTGGACAGTTGAATGAACACCACGTTCGATGTGGCGCGCAGCAATGCGAGGTGAAAGGCGATGTCGGCTTCGTTGAAGCGTTGAAAATCGCCTGCAGCCTTGGCCGCGCTCATGTCGGCAAAGGCAGCTTCCATGGCTTCGATATCCCCCGAGGTCGCCCGCATGGCAGACAGGCGTGCCGCAGCGGGCTCTATGACCTGTCGCGCTTCGAACAGGGAAAAGACGAATTCGGCGTCGGGGTCCACTTCCATGGACCAGTTCAGCAGGTCTGCATCCAGCAAATGCCACGCACTGCGCGGCTGCACGATGGTGCCGTGCCGCGGGCGCGCGATCAGCATGCCCTTGTCCTTCAACGCGCGCACCGATTCACGCAACGCGCTGCGGCTGATGCCCAGTTTGTCACACAAGTCGGTTTCCGGGGGCAGAACATGACCGGCCGGGAAGTCCCCCTTCAGGATCGAGAAGGCCAGCCGCTTGACGGTGTTCTGGTATACGCGCGGCTTGCCACGCGCAGCAAGGCTGCCGTCTTGCGTCGCCGGGTCATTTGATTGATCAGACATATCACCTTGTAGCCTTCACCGGGTTGACCGTCAACCGAGGCGAAGCCTTGTTTCCCGCAGAACGCGCCACACGCGCCCCATCTCATTAGTCAGACTATTACTTGACTGTCGCCTTTAGTCGGACAATACTCTTGGCTGAATCGACCAGCAAGGAATCAACTTCCATGCGACACCGGACAAATTTGATGAAGGGAAGCGGCCCGCTTTGGTTGACCATGGCGCCGTTCCTGATCATCTTCGTCGCCTTCTCGCTGTTCCCGGTTCTGTTCTCGGCCTGGTTGGGCGTGCATGCCTGGGACGGGTTTTCGACCCCGCGTTTTGTGGGGTTCGACAACTACGCCACCGCCCTCGCCGATCCGGTCTTTCGCAAGGCCGTGTGGAACACGATCCATGTCTGGTTCTGGTCCACGCTGATCACCTGCGGGCTCGCGCTCGTGCTGGCGGTGCTGATCAATGAATACGCCGTCTTCGGGCGCACCTATTTCCGCATGGTGTTCCTGTTGCCCCTGCTGGTCGCGCCGGCCATCGCGGCGATCATCCTGCGCGTGCTGTTTTCGGCGAACGGGGGGCTGGTGAACCTGATGATCGGTGAAATCACCGGCACGCCGACGTTCTTCAGCTGGTTCGACTCCGAGATCTGGATCAAGCCGCTGGTTGTCCTGCTGGTGATCTGGCGCTGGACAGGGTGGCACATGATCATTTTCCTGGCCGGCCTGCAGGCCATTCCGCGCGACATCTACGAGGCCGCGCGCCTCGAGGGTGTCAGCCGCTGGTCGGTCTTCAGCCGCATCACCCTGCCGCTGCTGGCCCCTGCCCTCGCCTTTTCGATCATCACCGCAACCCTTGGCGGCCTGCAGATGTTCGACGAGCCGTTCGTGCTGACCCAGGGGATCGGCGGCACCAATCATTCGGCGACCACGCTGGGCATGTATCTCTACGCCACGGCGTTTACCCAGTTCGATTTCGGGCTGGGGGCGGCCGTCAGTTGGTACATCTTCGCCGCCGTGGTCGCCATGACACTTCTCTACCGCAGGCTGAGCGCGGGTCTGGGGGCTGCGAGATGAAACGCTACTGGCGCAACCGCGAAGCGCGCGGCAACCTGATCCTGACGCTCCTCATGGTCCTGCTGTCGGCCGTCTTCGTGCTGCCCCTGTTCTGGACCGCCGTCTTTGCGACGCATACCCTTCAGGAGGTGTTCCAGTTCCCGCCACCGCTCTGGTTCGGGGACCAGATCGCGGTCAATTACAGCCGGATCGAAGCTGTCTTCCCCCCCTTCCGCCCGATCCTGAACAGCCTGATCGTCGTCTTGCCCAAGACCATCGGCCTGGTGCTGGTTTCGGCCCTCGCGGGATACGGGCTTGCGCGCTACGTCGGCCGCCCGGGGCACAAGTTCCTGCTGGCGATGACCTTCGCCACCTTGTTCTTCCCCCCCTCGCTGGCCTTGATCCCGTTTTTCCTGCAGATGAGCTGGCTGGGTTGGCTCAACACCTTCTGGCCCCTGATCGTGCCGGCGATGGCGTCGGGCTTCGGGGTGATCTGGATGTATACCTACATCGGATCGGCCATCCCGCATGAATTGTACGAAGCCGCGGAGATGGACAATTCCGGGCCGCTGGCGACCTTCGTCTTCGTGGTCCTGCCGATCATCCGGCCCGGCCTTGCCGCGCTCGGGGTGTGGACGGTCATCAGCACCTGGAACGATTTCCAGCTGCCGCTCGTGGTGCTCGGGGACGGGACGAAGTTCACCGTGCCGCTGGCGCTGACCATGCTGTCGCGCACCCATTTTTCGGACACCCCGGCCGTGATGCTGGCCACGCTGATCGGGTTGGTGCCGGTCTTCATCCTGTTTGCCCTGCTGTCGCGGCAATTCATTGCCGGTCTGACATCGGGGGCCGTCAAGTAACGATGATCCATGTAACCAGGGAGGAAAAGATGGAACTGACACGACGCATGATGATGGCATCGGGGCTGATGGCCCTCGCGGTGCGACCCGGTTGGGCGCAGGGAATGCCGCTGCAGGTCGATCCCAACACGAGCGCCACGATCACGGTCTGGACATGGCCCAACAACGACCGCACGATCAACGCGCTTCTGCCTGCGTTCAACGCCGCCTTCCCGAATATCCGGGTCGAGGTGCAGGGCTTCCCGAATGCCAACTCCAACTATCTCAACACGGTGCAGCGGGCCCTGCTGTCCGGTTCCGGCCCCGACGTCGCCATGATCGAGATCAACGAGCTGGCCCTTCTGTCGCAGCGCCCGCAATGGGTCGACCTGTCCGCGGCGCCCTACAATGCAGGCGCGCTTCTGGATGACTTCGCCGACTTCACGGCGAGCAACGTGACGACGCAGGACGGCAAGATCGTCGCCCTGCCCAAGCACACCGGCCCCGGCGCCATGTTCTACCGGCGCGATATCTTCGACGAGGTCGGCCTGCCCTCGGACCCCGACGCCGTCGCAGAGCTGTTTTCCACATGGCCCGCCCTGGTCGAGAACGGCGCACGGCTTGTGCGCCCGAATGCCCGCTGGATGATCGCCAATGGCACCGAGATCCTGAGCGCCCGCATGGGTCAGGCCGGGGTCAGCTGGTTCGACGGCGACGGCACCCTGCAGATCGACCATCCCGTCATCCTCGACGCGCTGGAGCTGATCGATGCGGCCGCCGATGCCGGCCTGATCTCGCCCTTCGTGATGTGGTCGCCGGAATGGCAATCGGCCTTCGGCAACGGCCAGATCGCCACGATCATGTCGGGCAACTGGTTCGGGGGGCTGCTCAAGCGCGCCTTCGCGCCGGACGACGGCGGGAAATGGGGCGTGTCCCCCATCCCGGCCGACGAGACCGGCAACCGGGCCTGGAACTACGGCGGCGACCACATCGGCATCCTCGAGACGTCACGCAACAAGGAAGCCGCCTGGGCCTTCATCCAGTGGCTCGTCACCGACGACGAAAGCCTGAGGCTGCAATACCAGAACGACGATCTGTATCCCGGTTACCAGCCCGCGGGTCGCGCGGACTGGATCAATTTCGAAGATCCCTACTATGCCGGGCAGAACGTCAACACCGTGTTCGCGCAAGTGCAGGCGACCATGACACCCTGGACGCTGAACACCAATGACCGGCTGGTCGGGGAAACGATGCAGACCGCCGTCGACAACATCGTGCGCGGCGTTGCCACCCCGGCCGATGCGTTGGACGAGGCCGCGACACGGCTGGCAGCCCGTCTGTAACGCAAAGGTGCCCACCGGCGGCCCCGTGGCCGCCGGTTCACGGCCCGCCGACACTGGAAGCGAAAATGATCAAAGACATCGCACTGCAAGGCGCGTGGGACTTCGCGCTTGATCCCGACCGAAAGGGGCTGTCCGAAGACTGGCACAAGGCCCGGTTCGAGGATGAGATCACCCTGCCGGGCACCATCGACCTGGCGCGGAAGTGCCCGCCGGGCCCCTCCGCGGGCATGGCCTACCTGACACGCCGCAACCCCTATGTCGGGCCGGCGTGGTATGCCCGCGACGTCGTGGTCCCCGAGGATCATGACGGGTTGTATCATGATCTTTTCCTCGAACGCCCCCACGGAGCGGTGCGGGTCTGGCTGGACGGGCTCGAGGTGGGCCGCGACCTGGGATTGTGCACACCGAACACCTTTCTTCTCGGCCAGCTTGCGCCGGGCCTGCATCGCCTGGTCCTCCGCATCGACAACGGCGATTTCCCGCAGGTCGGCGGGGCGCATCAGGACACGAATCCGGACGTGGCCCATTCCACCTCCGAGCATACGCAATCGAACTGGAACGGCATCGTCGGCGCGCTGCGGATCGAAGCGCGCGCGGCCCGGATCGCCCGGCTGGATGTCAGCCCGCAGGACAGCGGGATCGACATTGCCGTCGAACTCGACGCGCTGGACCCGAACCGGTATTGGCCGGGTTTCTGGACCAGCGGCACGCCGAACGACGAATTGCGCCTGACCGCAACCCTTGCGGATGGCCGGACCGTCGCAAGGTCGCTGCCGGTGACGATCGACTCCGCGCATACACCGCTCGCGGTGCAGCTCACCCTGCCCGAGGACACCCCGCAATGGGATGAATTTTCGCCCGTGGTCCATGCCCTGCGCGCCGAATGGTGGCGGGATGGCACCTGCCTCGACCGACGCGACACCAACTTCGGGCTGCGCCGGATCATGACCGAGGGGCGCCATATCCTGATCAATGGCAGGCGCATCTTCCTGCGCGGAACGCTGGATTGCGCCCTGTTTCCGAAAACCGGCCATCCTCCGATGGATCATGACGGCTGGCGCGCGATCTTCGAAACGGTCAAGGCCAACGGGCTGAACCATGTCCGGTTCCACAGCTGGTGCCCGCCTCGGGCCGCCTTTGACGTGGCGGATGCGCTGGGGCTTTATCTGCATGTCGAAACACCGGTCTGGTGCGTGCTCGGGTCCGATCCGGGACTCGATCAACTCGTCCGTCACGAGGCCGAGCGCATCGTGGCCCATTACGGCAACCACCCGTCCTTCGTCATGCTGACCGTCGGCAACGAGGTCGCAGGCCCCGGTCTGCATGCCTGGCTGGAACGGTTCCTGGACCATTGGCGCCGGACGGACCCGCGCCGCATCTACAGCGGCGGGTCCGGTTGGCCGACCTTGAAACGCGCCGACTACCTGTCCAAACCCGAACCCCGTTCCCATCGCTGGGGCGAAGGCCTGGACAGCCGGCTGAACGCGCGCCCGCTCGAGACCATGACCGACTGGTCCGACTGGGTGCAAAAGCAGCCCCAGCCCCTGCTGGGCCATGAGATCGGGCAATGGTGTGCATACCCCGATCTAGACACGATCGCGGATTTCGACGGACCGCTTGCCAACCACGCCTTTGAACAGGTCGCGGAGGATCTGACCCGGAAAGGCCAGCGCCACAGCGCCCGCGACAAGGTGATCTGCTCGGGCATGTTGCAGACTGCCCTCTACAAGGAAGATATCGAGGCCAGCCTGCGCACCCCTGATTACGCTGGCTTCCAGTTGCTGGGGTTGCAGGATTTCTCGGGCCAGGGCACGGCGCTTGTGGGTGTCGTGGACGCGTTCTGGCAGTCCAAGCCCTATCACGAGCCAAGCCGCTTCGCCCAATTCTGCGGCCCCGTGGTGCCGTTGATCCGGGCGGCCGGTTTCGTGCTGAACATCGGGGACAGGTTCGAGGCCCGCGCGGAGCTGTCTTGCTTCGGTCCCGAAGACCTGTCCTCGGACAAGGCGGAGTGGCGGCTGACGGATCACGGTGGCCAGGTCCACGCAAGTGGACGCCTGCCCCACGGCCAGCTGGCCACCGGGGCGCTGCATGTGCTTGGGCAGATCAGCATCGAGACGGCCGAGCTGGCGCAGGGGCAGTATTGCCTGCAGCTGTCCGCGGGGGGCGGCACCAACGCCTGGGACCTCTGGGTCTTCGACCGCGGCGTTGCCGATCTGCCGATCGTGACATCCCTCGGTCCGGATGAGCTCAGGCGCCTCGACGCCGGCGAAACCCTTGTGTTCTGCCCGAACCCCGACCAGGTCGCGCCCAATGCGGCCCTCGGGCATACCACGATCTTCTGGAACACGGTCTGGACCGGTGGCCAGCCCCCGACGACCCTGGGATTGATCAACCGGCTGGACCATCCCCTCTTCCGCCATTTCCCGGCCGGACGTGCGAGCGGCTGGCACCAGTGGGAGCTGACCCATCAACGCCGCGCACTGGACATGCGCGGGCTGGAGGTCACGCGCATCATTGACGTGATCGATGACTGGAACACCAACCGTGACCTTGCCTTGCTGGCCGAAGCGCGTGTCGGCAAGGGACGCCTGGTGTTTTGCGCCGTGGACATGACGACAGGGAACAGGCCCGTCGCAGCGGCGTTGGGGCGGGCATTGCACGCCGTGATCGCCGCCCCGCACGGGGACTGCGCGACGATCAGCCTCGCAGAGCTGCGCAACTGGGCCGATGCCGCCCTGATACAGGAGGCGCGCCCGACATGAGCAGCATCACCCTGAACGCCCTGCACAAGAGCTATGGCGCGTTGGACGTCATCCGCGATGTGAACCTGCAGGTGGACGAAGGCGAGTTCTGCATTTTCGTGGGCCCGTCAGGCTGCGGCAAATCCACCTTGCTGCGGATGATCGCCGGGCTGGAAACGATCACCTCGGGCGAGGTCCGGATCGGAGGCGATGTCGTCAACGACGTCGCCCCGGCGGACCGGGGCATTGCGATGGTCTTTCAATCCTACGCGCTTTACCCGCACATGACCGTGGCCCAGAACATGAGCTTCGGACTGCGCAGGACCGGCCATTCGCGGCAGGAGACCGCCGCACGCGTCGCAGAGGCTGCAGGCATTCTGCAGCTTGGGGCGCTGATGGACCGCAAGCCCGCGCACCTGTCGGGCGGCCAGCGGCAGCGGGTAGCGATCGGTCGGGCCATCGTGCGGCAGCCTCGGGCTTTCCTGTTCGATGAACCGCTCTCGAACCTGGATGCCGAATTGCGCGCGCAAATGCGGGTGGAGCTGGGTCAACTTCACAAGCGGCTGGGCGCAACGATGATCTACGTCACCCATGACCAGGTCGAGGCGATGACCCTCGGGGACAAGATTGTCGTCCTGCGCGACGGCAAGGTCGAACAGGTCGGCTCGCCAGACCAGCTATATACCGATCCCGACAATACCTTCGTCGCGGGCTTCATCGGGTCGCCTCGCATGAACCTGATCGATCTGCACGACGGCACCCTGTCCGGCCACGAGATCGCGGCACCGCCGAATGCGCGGATCATCGGCATCCGGCCCGAGCAGTTCGGCCAGGGTCGGGGTCTGGAGGCCACGGTCATGGTGGTGGAAAACCTGGGCGGCATCTCGATCCTGCACTGCGCCCTGTCGGACGGTCAGGCCATCCTGGTCGAGGCGCGGGGCGAAGACCGGCCGACACAGGGCGCGCGCATCGGTCTGACCCTGCCCGCGCGTCCGTTGTTCTTCGACGAGGCGGGCAACAGGCTGCGAGAGGCAGGCGCATGAAGATCACCGCGCTCAAGACCTTCATCGTTCCGCCACGGTGGTTGTTTCTGAAGATCGAAACCGACGAGGGGCTTTCGGGATGGGGCGAACCCATCGTCGAAGGGCGGGCCCATACCGTCCAGACCGCCGTGGCCGAACTGGCCGACTACCTCGTCGGCAAGGACCCGATGCGGATCGAGGACCTGTGGTCGGTCATGTATCGCGGGGCCTTCTACCGGGGCGGGCCGATCCTGATGAGCGCGATTGCCGGCGTCGATCAGGCCCTGTGGGACATCAAGGGACGCGCCTATGGCCAGCCGGTGCACCAGTTGCTGGGCGGGGCCTGTCGGGACCGGATCCGGGTCTATTCCTGGGTGGGCGGGGACAGCCCCAGGGATATCGCCAAGGAAGCCGTAAAGGCCGTTCAGGCCGGGTTCACCGCGCTGAAGATGAACGGGACGGACCGGATGCAGTTCGTCGACAGTCACGCCCAGATCGACCGGTTGGTCGGAACCCTGTCCGAGGTGCGGGCCGCCATCGGGCCGGATATCGGCCTTGCGGTGGATTTTCACGGGCGCGTGCACCGACCCATGGCAAAGCAACTGATCCGCGAACTGGATCAGTTTCGCCTGATGTTCATCGAGGAACCCCTGCTGTCCGAACATCTGGATGCGATCGCCGAAGTGACGCGCGGTTCGGCCACTCCGATCGCCTTGGGCGAGCGGCTGTATTCCCGCTGGGATTTCCGGAACGTGCTGGAAAGCCGGGTGGTCGACATCATCCAGCCCGACCTGAGCCATGCCGGCGGCATCACCGAGTGCCGCAAGATCGCGGCCATGGCCGAAGCCTATGACGTGGCGCTTGCACCCCATTGCCCGCTGGGGCCCATCGCGCTGGCGGCCTGCCTGCAGGTCGACGCGGTCAGCTACAATGCCTTCATCCAGGAACAATCGCTGGGCATTCACTACCACGGACCCAAGCGCGACCTTCTCGCCTATCTGGTCGATCCCGACGTGTTCACCTACAAGAACGGCATGGTGGACATTCCCCAAGGGCCCGGCCTGGGCATCGAGATCGACGAGGACCGCGTGATCGAAGCCGTGCGCATCGGCCATCGGTGGCGCAATCCCCTGTGGCGCCACGCCGATGGATCGGTCGCGGAATGGTAGGGCAAGCAGGAAGACTGGCCGGCCGCTTCATTGCCGTGACCGGGGCAGCGCAGGGCATCGGTCAGGCGATCGCCGCAGAGTTCAGGGCCGAAGGCGCGGATCTGTTCCTGCTCGATATCGACGGGCCGTCGCTGGAGCATGCCGCCGCCGAGCTGACCCACCTGCCCGGCGGCGCCCTGCTGCACGCCGCGGCCGATATCGCGGATGCCGACCGGGTCGCGCAGGTCTTTGCCGACGCGGCGCTGGCGCAGGGGCGGCACCTTGACGGGCTGGTCAACAATGCGGGGGTCAATGTCTTTCACCCTCCGCTGCAGACCGATGCGGCCGAATGGCAGCGCGCTTTCGCCATCAATCTGGAGGGGGCATGGTCCTGTGCGCGTGCCGTCCTTCCGGGCATGATCGCGGCCGGGCATGGTGTGATCCTGAACATCGCATCGACACATTCCTTCACCATCATTCCGGGCACATTCCCCTATCCGGTGGTCAAACACGCGCTGTTGGGGCTGACCAAGTCGCTGGCGCTGGAATATGCCGCGCAAGGGGTGCGGGTGAATGCCATCGCGCCGGGATATGTCGCCACGCAAAAGGTGCTGGACTGGTGGGACACCCAGCCCGACCCCGCCGCGGCGCGCGCCGCAACGCTGGCCCTGCACCCGCAGGGGCGCATCGCAGAGGCCTGCGAAATCGCGCGCGCCGCGACCTTCATGATCTCGGACGAATGTCCGTTCATGACGGCGACCTGCCTGACGATCGATGGCGGGCTCAGCCAGCGCCAGCACGCCTGACCCCCCGCTCGGCCTTGGCCGAGGCCTTCGGCGGGCGCGTCGACGGGGTGGCCCGCGTGGACATGCCGGGAGTTTGCGTCGCCCCCGTCCCGCAACCCCCGTCCCGCCCGGTCAGCCCTCGGTGAGCGGGACAATGCGGTCGGCGCGAAAGCCGTCCGCCAGTCGCGTCAAGGTGATCCGGGCGACAACGCCGCCCGTGGCAAAGGGGTCGCCTTCGGCAAAACCGCGTGCATCGGCTTCGGTTTCCGCCTCGAGGATGCCGAAATTGCCGATCCCCGCGCCGGCCTCATCCCACAGCGCAGAGCCCGTAAGCACCCTCGCCAGACCATCACCGCCCGTGCGGACCCAGGCCCGATGCTCGGCGCGCAGGGCGTCGCGCAGCGCCGCGATCTCCGCCTGGTCGCCATGTCGACAGATCATGAGGAAATACATCAGGCCGCGTTCTCCAGAAGGACCATGCCCGCGCCGGTCATCGAGGCCGGGGCAAAGTAATGCTGGTGCAGGGTGTTCACCTCGGCATCCATGCAGCCGCGCATGACCAGCCACATGATCAGCTCGGCGCCTTCCGAGCCGAACTCCTCGATGTAGTCTTCCCGGCTCATGGCCCTGTAGCGGGTCGGGTCGCTGCCGATGCGCGCGATCCATTCGCGGTCCGCCTCGGGGTTGATGAAACCCGCGCGCGCGCCCTGCAGCTGGTGCGACAGGCCACCCGTTCCCAGGACAACCACCCGGTCATTGCCCGGATAGCTGTCGATGGCGCGGCGCAGCAGCTCTCCCAGCGCCCACATGCGCTGCGGTGTGGGGATAGGATACTGGATCGTGTTGACGAGGATCGGCACCACCTTGACGGGCCAGGCCTCGGGCCGGCCGAAGACCAGCTCCATCGGCACCTGCATGCCGTGATCGACATCGAGGTCACGGCACAGCAGCGGGTCGAAATGCCCCTCCACCATGCAATCGGCCAGATGCCAGGAGAAATCCTCGGCGCCCTCGAAGACCGGAACGGGCCGCGGGCCCCAGCCCTCGTCGGCCGGACGGTAGCGGTCGGCCACCCCCAGGGCGAGCGTCGGCAGCCGGTCGAGGAAAAAGGAATTCCCGTGATCGTTGAAGATGACGACCGCGATGTCGGGCCTTTTCTCGGCCATCCATTGCCGGGCGGGAGCGTAGCCATCGAAAAACGGCTTCCATTCCTCGCTGTCGCGCAACCCCTTGTCGAGCGCCATAGCGATCGAGGGCACATGAGACGTGCCAAGACCACCGATCAATTCAGCCATTGGTCACCTTTCCCAGTCTTGTCTTCAGGAATTCCGGCAGGTCCATGCCCGCCTGCGCCGCGCCGATCTCGCGGATCGGCGTCGGATCGACCGCGGAAATCTTGAGGATGAAAAACAGGTTGCCCCCGAGGCGCACCATTTCGCGCCAGTCGCGGGCCCGCACCGCGGCGCGTTGCGCATCGGACAGTTCGAACCTGTCGAGATAGGCCTCCTCGTCGGCCAGAAACGCCGCGCGCCCCTCGGGCGAAGACAGGCCCATCGCCATCTTGTTGAGGGCATAGCCCATGTTCGCCCGCCGGCGGTCGAGAAGCGGGGTGTCGGGAATGCGGTCTTCGGATGTCATGGGTCGTCCCTTCCGGATGTCGTGGCGGCGTGGGTCCGAAGCCATGCGGCGATGACCTCTGCCGTGGCCTCCGGCTGCTCGGCCGGCACGAAATGCCCGGCACGTTCGATGATGTGCATCTCGGCCTGCGGGCACAGGCGGCGAATATCCTCGTGCCGGGTGACCGGGCTCCAGATATCCTGACGCCCCACGACAAGCAGCATCGGCTTGCCGTGGGCGCCCACCGTCCGGCTCGCATCGGGCCGCGCGAGCAGCGCCCGCATCTGGCGTTCGTGAATCTCGGGGGTCATGCGCAGGACCATCTGCCTCAGGCCGTCCATCACGTCGGGATCGGGCGTGATCCCCGCGGCCATCATCCCGGGCAACCACCTGTCCGCTAGCGCCGCCATCCCGTCGTCATGAGCCAGCCGGATCATCGCTTCGCGGCTGGCCTCTTCGCCGGTCTTGCGGGGATGCATGCCGGTGCTCAGAAGCGCCATCGCCGCGATCCGGTCCGGTGCAAGCCGCGCCATTTCCATGGCGACCCGCCCCCCCATGGAGTGACCGACCGGGACAAGGGTGCCCGGATGCCGCGCAAGCAGCGCCTCGGCCATACCGGTGATGGTCTCTTGCCGCGTGACATCGGCCACGATCGCGCCGGGCACCCGACGCCGCGTTTCCCGCCAGACATGGGCATCGCAGATCAGGCCCGGTATGAGAAGGATCGTCATGGTCGCCTGACCTTCGGTTCGCGCATGGACAAGACGGAGCTGCGCGCAGCGGCATCGCGCAGGCCGGAGGCACGGGCACGGGCACGGGGGCGAAGGCCACGCGGCGGACGCGGGACCAGGGTCATGCGCCAGCCACCTGCCCCGGGGTGCCCCTGCCCCCCGGCACGGGGGGCAGCGACATGGCGCGGGCGCTTATTGCGCGGCCGCGGACTTTGTCCGCCAGCTATCGGCGTAGTTTTCGCGCGCTTGCTTCGAATAGGGCGTCGGCGCGACGCGCACCCGGATCTCCGTCTGGCGATGCGGCTCGGTCGAGGTCTTGCCGGTGACCTCGGGCTCGCCCCATTTCAGGGTCAGGATGTCGCCGACCTGCACCGACTGATCCACGACGCCGAGGCTCAGCAGGCACCGCTCGTTCCAGCTGTAGCCGTTGAACATCGACATCCCCACCATCTTGCCGCTCTCGTCACACACCATGTCGGCGCTGGAGGAGGCATAGTTGGGCTGCGGGAAGTCGATCCACTTGCAGGGCGTGCCTTCCTCGAAGGCCGAGGCGATCACCTTCAGCACATCGTCCTTGTTGAATTCGAACGTGGCCTTCTTGCGGTTCTTCGGGCTGCCCTTCATCTCCTGCAGCGCGGCCTTGCCGACGAAGTCGTCCTTCTTCCAGCCGATGTAGAAATCGTAGCCCAGTTCGAACGGATTGACGTAATAATCCTCGATGTTGTCCGACACGAAAGACCCGCCGATCGAGCCTGCAGCCTCGTAGCTTTCCGCCCCGAGCCAGTCCCGGTAGGCCGCCAACATGCCGTCGCCGGTGTAGATCCCCGGCAAGGGCGACGGAATCCATCCCGATTCCAGCGTGTTGGTCGAATAGGCGCGGCTGCCGCACTGGACCAGGTCGACGCCCGCCTCCCGCGCCGCCTGCAGGATGGTCGAGTGGATGTAATCCTTGTCCTTGTAGGGCCCCCAGACCTCCAGACCCGGCGCGCCGGACATGCCGTGGCGCAGCGCCTGCACCTTCTTGGACCCGATGTTGATCCAGTCGACATGGAAGAACTTGATGTCCGGCACGGGGCCGCCATTCATCTTTTCGAAGATCGCGGGGGCCAGCGGGCCCTGGATCTGGAACCGGTAATGCTCGCGCAGCACGCGCTCGCCCTCGGGGCGCGAATTCGACCGCGGATCGTAGCGCAGGCGCACGTTCCACTGGCCGTAGGCGGCGCAGAACATCAGCCAGTTGGACGTCGGCGCGCGCCCGACGAGAACGTATTTGTCCTCGCGCTCGCGGAAGATGATGTGATCCCCGATCACGTGGCCCGCGGGCGTGACAGGCACGTAATGCTTGGCGCGGTTGAGGCTGAAATTGTCGAAGGAATTGATCCCGTGCCAGGCCAGGAACTCGGTCGCCTGCGGGCCTTCGACGATCAGCTCGTCCATGTGATGCGTCTGGTCGAACAGCACGGCACCGTTGCGCCATGCATCCTGCTCCATCCGCCAGTTCCGGAACTCGGGCGCCACGACCGGGTAGACATACATCCCGATCCTGGAATTGCGCAACAGGTCGACCGGGTTGCCGGCGGCCGCGATTGCAGCGGAAAGACTATGGGTCACTGGTGCTCCTCCCACGTAAGTGATGTATACATATGTTGCGCATCGTTGCGGAGGTTAACAAGCCGAAATTTCGCAAACCCCGGCGTTTTCCGGTATTCCCGCATACATCAAGAGGTTACGCGCGCACGAAAGCCAGCGCCGCGCTTCCTTCGCGGCGAGCGGCCGCATCGGACAGCAGGAATTGCACGTTCCGGCGGGCCGTCCGCGCATGCTCGCGCGCCAGGGATTCGGCACGTGCGCCCTCACGGTGTCGGATCGCGTCGATGATGGCCTTGTGCTGCTCATGGGCGATCCTGAGGTTGCCCAGAAGCTGCCCGGCATGCGTCTCGTCGTCGAGGAACGCCGACGGCGACGCAAAGGGAAGCGCCGTCACCCGCGCCAATTCCCGGGCCAGGGCCGCACTGCCGGACAGCCGCACGAGCAGATCATGGAACCTGCTGTTCCAATGGGAGTATTTCTCCATTTCAACACGCGCGACAGACAGCAAACGATCAATGTTCCGAATGATCTCATCGGCTTCCGCCAGCTGCGCCTCCGTCACGCCGCGTTCCGCCGCGAAGCGCGCCGCGGTCCCCTCGAGCACGCCGCGCAGTTCGATCGTGTCTTCGACATCCGAGATGTCGAAGCTCCGCACCACGAATCCGCCGCCCTTTGCGCGGTCAAGAAGCCCCTCTTCGGCCAACTGCGCCAGCGCGGCGCGCACGGGCGTGCGCGAGATGGCCAGATCCTCGGCAACGGCAACCTCGAAAAGCCGCGTGCCCCCGGACAGCGCGCCGCTCAAGATGCGCTGCCGAAGGGAAATCAAGGCGCGCTCCGCACGGGTTTTCACGGCCTCGGCCATAAGCATCGCCCTCCATGTATACATCAAGCCTATCAGCGGGCTTCCATTTCATGTATACATCAGAATGGAATCGAAGGAAGCGGAGGTTTGCAATGCCGGACGACAGGAACGGCCCCGTGACATCGGATATCGCGCATCTCGGCCATGTGGAGTTGCTCACCGACCGCTTCGAGGAGAGCCTCGATTTCTTCACCCGTGTCTACGGCCTGAAGCTCTCCCTGCTGGACGGGGACAGCGCCTACCTGAGGGCCTGGGACGATTACGAGTTCCACACGCTGAAGCTGACGCAGTCCGACCGGACAGGCGTGGCCCACATCGCCTATCGCGCGCACAGCCCCCAGGCGCTCGAACGGCGCGTGGCCGCGATCACCGCTGCAGGATACAGGATCCATGGGTGGGTCGATGACGACCCCGGCCACGGCCCCGCCTTCCGCTTCGAAGATCCCTTCGGCCATCTCTTCGAGATCTACCATGACACGCGCCGCGCAGAGCCCGACGCCGCCGACCGCCCCGCGCTCAAGAACATGGCGTCGAAATTCCACGCCCAGGGCGCCTGCCCGCGGCGGCTCGACCACCTCAACCTCCTGGCCGAGGACGTCGAAGCCTTCCGCCGCTTCATGGAGACCTGTCTCGGGGCCCGCGTGACCGAGATGATCCGGCTCGACAACGGCCGACTGGGCGGCTGCTGGTTCACGATCAACAACAAGACCTACGACCTGGCCTGCACCGAGGAGCATGGCGGCGGCCACGGGCGTCTGCACCACGTCACCTATGCGACCGACCAGCGCGAGGACATCCTGCGCGCGGCCGACATCTTTCTCGAGAACGGCGTCCACATCGAAACCGGACCGCACAAGCACGCGATCCAGGGCACGTTCTTCCTGTATGTCTGGGAACCCGCCGGCAATCGGGTCGAGCTGGCCAATGCAGGTGCGCGCCTGATCCTTGCGCCCGATCACCAACCGGTCGTCTGGACGGAAACCGAACGCAGGAAGGGACAGGCCTGGGGCCTGAAGACCATCGACACCTTCCACACCCATGGAACGCCCCCCCGATAACCGCTCCGGATCAAGGAATGCCGATGCCCATCCTGAATTTCTCGCGCAGGGCCGAGGACGCCCGCTTCAGCCCTGAGCTTCACCACCTCATGCAGGGGTTCTCGATCGAGGTGATGCCGCGCACGGCAACCAAGGTGGAGAGCTTCGCCGAGATCCTGCCCGAGGGCACCCGCGTCTACATCGCCCATATCGACGGCACACCGATCGCCGACATGGTGGCCACCGCCCGCCGCCTGCGCGCGGAGGGCTTTGCCGTGATGCCGCATATCCCGGCCCGGCTTGTCCCGGACAAGACCACGCTCGAGGCGTGGCTGCAGCGCTACCGCGACGAGGCGGGCGTCGATCAGGCACTGGTGATTGCGGGCGGCCCCGCGACGCCCCACGGTGACTTTCACAGCTCCATGCAGCTCCTCGAGACGGGATTGTTCGACCGCTACGGGTTCACCACCCTGCATGTGGCAGGCCATCCCGAAGGCAACGGCGACATCGACACGGACGGATCGACCCGGATCGTGGATGCGGCGCTGCACTGGAAGCAGGCATTCCGCGACCGCACGGACGCCCGCATGGCCATCGCCACCCAATTCGCCTTCGAGGCCGCTCCGGTCCTGGAATGGGCGCGACGGCTCAAGGCCGGCGGTGTCGATCTGCCGATCCATGTCGGCGTGGCGGGCCCGGCCAAGCTGCAGACCCTCATCAGGTATGCGATTGCGTGCGGTGTCGGCCCCTCGCTGTCGGTTCTCAAGAAACATGCAACCGACCTTGCGCGGCTGGCCCTGCCCTTCGAACCGACAGAGGTCCTCGAGGCGCTTGCACAGGCCCATGCCGCGGGCGACGCGGGCCATATCGAGCGGGTGCATGTCTTTCCGCTTGGCGGCATAGCGGCCTCGGCCACCTATGCCGGGAACGTGGTGCGCGGTGCCGGGTCCTGAACCGGCGGCGCAGCGACCGCGACAGCCACGCGGCCGGGCCGGTCGCATGGTGAGACACGCCGGGCCGCCCTAGCTGCGCAGCAGTCCGAACTTCTTGATGCGGTAATCCAGCTTGGCACGGCTGAGCCCCAGCTTGCGGGCCGCGCGGGACACGTTCCAATCGGTCTCGACCAGCGCCGCGCGCAACAGCTCGATCTCGAGGATCTCGATGCTGTTGTGACCATCGACCAGATCGGCCGTCGCCGCCTTCAGATGCGGTTTGGCCGCGCGTGCCACCTCGGGCAGCTTCTCGAGCGATGAGAACATGTGGTTGATCTCGATGAATCCGCCCGCTTCCGCAAAGATCAGTCCCCTCTCGATCAGGTTCGACAGCTCTCGCACATTGCCGGGGTAATCGTAGCGCAACAGCAGATCATAGGTGGCCCCCGACAGCCCTTGGACGGTCTTGCGCAGCCGCTTGCGGTGAAGCGACAGGAAATGCGTGATGAGCAACGGGATATCGTCCCGGCGCTCGCGCAGCGACGGCACCTCGATCGGCAGAACGGACAGCAGGTTGTAAAGATCACTGCGCAAGCGCCCCTCGGCCATGGCGATCAGGGGCGAGGGACCGGTCGCGGCGATGATGCGCAGGGCGCGGGGCCTGTCGCTCCTGTCGTGCTGGAAAGCGACCAGCCTGGCCTGCAGGCCAAGGCCCAGCGACAGGACGTCGTTCAGAAAGAGCGTGCCCCCGCGCGCTTGTGCAATATGACCCTCGGGCCCGAACAGCTCGTCCGCGTCCGACGGCGACACGTTCCCCAGAGCAGCGCAATTCACCGCGACGAACGGGCCCTTGGGTGTCGTGCCCCTCGCATGCAGATGGCGGGCGAAGAATTCCTTGCCGGTGCCGGGTTCCCCGAGCAGCAGCACGGCCTCGGAAAAGGGTGAGGCCTTTTCCAAGAGACGCTTGGTCCGCTGGATCGGGGCGGACTGACCGATGATCGCCTCTGCCGGATCGGTCCCGGACGGCCCGGCCGCGGAAAGCTCGGGGATGGCAAGCGCCGGGTTCCACGGCCCCTCGCGCACCGTGCGGTCGCGGGCCAGGTCGAAGATCTGCAACTCCGGCACGTCATCTCCCCAGCTGTCCACGTCCTTGCCGATGACAAGGCAGCGCGCCGCCCCCTGGGCGACGCATTCGATCTCGCGGAAGATCACAGGAAAGCCGAGAAGGGTCGAGGTGTAGCCCGACGGCACGCCCACCTGCATCCAGCAGGCCGGGCAGTCGCAGACGCCGAAATTGCGGAAATGCTGGGTGCCCTCGACGCTGTCGATCCAGTCGAATTCGCCAAGATAGGTCTTGCGCTTGGCGTCGAACTCGAACCGCTTGGTCACGACCTTGGCATAGCCCTCGAGCGTGTGCAGCCGCGGCCCCGCGGCCAGCGCGGCGGTCAGGTTCTCCTGCGCGAAGCGGGTCTTGACCAGCTCGGCCAGCTTCACGCCCTCCTGCCAGCCGATGCGCATGCAATTCACGCGGGTCTTGTCCATGCCGACATCGCGGATCATCTGCTTTTGCAGCGCGCCAAGCACATCCGCCTGCATCAGCACCATGCGGTTGTCGTTCAGCCAGATCCGCCCGTCGCCCAACGCGAACTGCAGCGCGCCGGCAAGGTCGTTGAGCGTCGGGGCCGCGCCTTCGTCCAGCAGAAGACTGTCGCCGCGCTGAAGGATTCGCGGGGCTCGTTTCGAGACCTCGCGCAGGGAAACGCGCCCCTGCCCTTCATCATTTTCCAAACCGCTTTCGGTCATGTTCACCAATTACTGAACTGCTCGAATCCTTGCGCCTCCATCTTTATTCATTATTTTCAGGTATTTGTCCAGTTTCTCCGCGTCATGAAAATTTTTTCTCGCGTTTTTGCGAAGCTTTCCGCCGTAGTTCCGGTCAGCCGCGTTGCAGGAAGAGGACAACGCGCGACAGGGAGGAATACCATGGACGGAAGTCTTGCAGAATTCCTGGACCAGAGCGTCTGGACGGGGAAAGTCTACATCGATGGCTGGAATGACGGGACCGGCGGAACCGAAGCCGTGACCGCCCCTGCCGACGGCGCGCTGGTGGGCACGATCGGCCGCGCAACCGCCCGCGATCTTGCCCGCGCCGCCGCCAGCGCGGCTGCTGCGCAACCGGCATGGGAAGCCACCGCGCCCGAAGAGCGGGCCGCGATCCTCAACCGCGCCGCGGACATCCTGCAGGCCAACGCCGATGAACTGATCCCCTGGATCATCCGCGAAAGCGGATCGATCCCGCCCAAGGCCGGGATCGAGATCGAGCACAGCGCGGGCTTCCTGCGCGCCGCCGCCGAAGCCGCGCTCGAGCCGCGCGTCCTCGCCCTCAAGTCGGTCGACGGCCGCGAGGCCGAAGAGCAGCTGATCCGCGTCGCCCACGGGGTTGTCGGCGTCATCTCGCCCTTCAATTTCCCGCTGATCCTGTCGATCCGCGCCATCGCGGCGGCGCTGGCCACCGGCAATGCCGTGGTCCACAAACCCGATCCCCGCACGCCGATCTCGGGCGGCGTGATGATCGCGCGCGCCTTCGAGGACGCGGGCCTTCCAAGCGGCCTGCTGCACATCGTGCCCGGCGGCGCAGAGGTCGGGGCGGCCATGTGCGCCGATCCCAATATCGCCATGGTGTCGTTCACCGGCTCTCCCGAGGTCGGCTCCAGGGTCGGCGAGGCCTGTGGCCGCAACCTCAAGAAGGTGCAGCTGGAACTGGGCGGCAAGAACGCGTTGATCGTGATGGACGATGCCGACCTCGACATCGCCGCATCGAACGCGGCCTGGGGCACCTGGCTGCACCAGGGGCAGATCTGCATGGCGACAGGCCTGATCCTGGCCCCTGTCGCCAAGGCCGCCATGCTGGCCGAGATGCTGGCCACCAAGGCCCACCACCTGCCCGTGGGCAATCCCGCCATGGATGCATGCGCCCTCGGGCCGCTGATCGTCGAGGCCGAGGCCAAGCGCATCGAAGCCATCGTCGAGGACGCGGTCGCCAAGGGTGCGACGCTGCATGTCGGCGGCAAGGCCAAGGGCACGATGTTCCCCGCCACCGTTCTGTCGGGCGTGAAACCCGGCATGCGCGCCTTCGAGGAAGAGATCTTCGGCCCGGTCGCCGTCGTCGTCGCCTATACCGACGAGGCGCAGGCGGTGGAGCTGGCGAACATGAGCGATTTCGGCCTTGTCGGCTCGGTCATCGGGTCGGATGTCGCGCGCGCCAAGGCGCTCGGCATGCGCCTGAAGGTCGGTCACCTGCACATCAATGACCAGACCGTGACCGCATCTCCCATCGCGCCCTTCGGCGGCCGGGGCCGGTCGGGCAATGGCAGCCGCATCTCCGGCCCCGCGATCTGGGAAGAATTCACCCAGTATGTCTGGGTGACCACCAAACCCGCAGCCACCCCCTACCCGTTCTGAGCCGATCAGGGCCGCGCCCGGCACCCTGCCGGGCCAAGCCGTCACGGGACTGTCGCCCATCGGTCATGGGCGGCAGCCACCCCCCTTCTGTCTTCGCGGAGTCCCATCCATGACCATATCCATCAGGGCGGCCGTCGCCCGCACCGCCAATGCAGACCTGACCATCGAGGCGCTGACGCTCGAGCCCCCGCGCGAAGACGAAATCCTTGTCCGCGTCGTGGCCAGCGGCGTGTGCCACACCGACCTCGTGGTGATGTCCGGGAACCTGCCCACGCCGATGCCGGTGGTCCTGGGCCACGAGGGCGCGGGCATCGTCGAGGCGGTGGGCGCGAAGGTGACCAAGGTCAAGCCCGGCGACAGCGTGGTGATGACCTTCAACACCTGCGGCAGCTGCCCGTCCTGCGCGGATGACGCGATGGCCTATTGCTACGAATTCTTTCCGCGCAACTTCTTCGCTACCCGGCCCGACGGCACCGTCGCGCTGAAGGCGGGCGGGGATGGCGTGCATTCCAACTTCTTCGGCCAGTCGTCCTGGGCAACCCACGCGCTCGCCCATGAACGCAACGTGGTCAAGGTCGATGCGACCGGCGACGCTTTGGCACTGATGGGACCGCTTGCCTGCGGCATCCAGACCGGCGCGGGCACGGTGATGAACGCACTCAAGGTGCAGCGCGGCAAGAGCTTCGTCTGTTTCGGCACTGGCTCGGTCGGCCTGTCGGCGATCATGGCGGCCAAGGTCGAGGGTGCTTCCACGATCATCGCGGTCGACATGCATGACAACCGCCTTGCGCTCGCCAGCGAGCTGGGCGCGACCCATGGCATCAACGCGGCCTCCGGGGACGTGGTCGCCCGGATCAAGGAGATCACGGGCGGCGGCGCGACTTACGCGCTGGATACGACGGGTCTGCCCGCGGTGATCCGGCAAGCGGCCGACGCGCTCGCCCCGCGCGGCAAGGTGGCCATCCTCGGCGCCCCGATGCCGGGCTCCGAGATCTGCCTCGACAACACCGATTTCATGTCCACCGGCAAGACGCTGATGGGCGTCGTCGAAGGCGAAAGCGACGGCGACACCTTCATTCCCAAGCTGGTCGGCCTCTGGAAGGACGGCGTGTTCCCCTTCGACAAGCTGGTCCGCTTCTACGCCTTCGAGGACATCAACCAGGCGATCCACGACAGCCACGCGGGCACGACGATCAAGCCGATCCTCAAGATCGGCTGACCACCGCCACGCCAGCCCGCAAGAGGAGCACACGCAAGATGACAGCAACACTGGTCACCGACGATGGTGTCACACTCCGCTACCGCGACAGCGGCGGCCCCGGCCCGGTTTTCCTGCTGTCCTCGGGCGTCGGGCAATCGCTGGAATTCTGGGACCGCCAGGTCGAGGCGCTGGCAGGTGAGGCGCGCCTGATCGCGTGGGATTACCCGTCGCACGGGCTGTCGTCCGTCGATCCGGCCCCGCTGACGGTCGAGCGGCTGGCCCGGCTCGCGCTCGAGCTTCTGGACAGGCTCGGGGTGTCTTCCGCCATCC
The DNA here is from genome assembly GCF_030163755.1 of Roseicyclus amphidinii. GTDB lineage: Bacteria > Pseudomonadota > Alphaproteobacteria > Rhodobacterales > Rhodobacteraceae > Roseicyclus > Roseicyclus amphidinii. Next base: position 21,292 of record NZ_JASJOE010000012.1, on the reverse strand, counting down.
TTGTCGGCAATTCCCTTGGCGGTGCCGTGTCGCTCAAGGTGCAATCCATGGCGCCCGCACGGGTGCGCGGCCTCGTGCTGGCCGCGCCCGCCTTCACCGGCCCCAAGGTCTTTGCGGCGTTCAAGCTGTTTGCCTTGCCGGTGGTCGGCAGGCTCTTGACCAAGCCAAGCGACAAGGGCGTCGAGATGCAGGTCGCGGGCGTCTTCCATCCCGGCCACCGCCCGGACGATGCACTGCTGGCCGTGATCCGGCGCAATGTCTTCAAGCCCGGCGCGCAGGAGCCGTTCCTCACCTTCATGCGCAGCACCTTGTCGCTGGCGGGCGTGCGGCGCCCGGTTTTCGCAGAGATGCACAGGCTGTATCGCGCCTGCGCCTGCCCGATCCTCTTCGTGCATGGCCGCCAGGACAAGATCATTCCCTTCGAACAGTCGCAGGCCTGCGCCGATCTCGCGCCCGACGCGCGGGTGATGATCTTCGAGGACTGCGGTCATGCCCCGCAGCTCGAGCGCCCCGAGAAATTCAACGCGCTGCTGCGCGACTTTGCGGCCGGCCTGGCAGACGCGGGGCAATGACGCCCTGCGGCTGCGCAGAGCTGACCATGCGAACCGAAACCGAATGCGCCGCATCAAAAGGTGCGGTGGCAGGCCAAGTCTGTCGATCCAAGGCAGATCGAAGACCCAGGAACGAGAAGGGACACGTGATGAAAACGACGAAATGGCTTTCGGCTGCCGCCGGCCTCTGCGCCGGATTGCTGACCGCAAGCAGCGCGCTTGCGCATGAACCGGGCACGCCGAACGTGATGCCCTCGGGTGCCACGATGGGGGTGCCCGTGGGCGCGAATTTTCCGGTGGAGGGGCTGTATTTCTCCAGCCGCACGGCACTTGTCCGCGGCAATTCCTTTGATGCCGAGGGCAACCAGGGACCGGTCGGGCTGGATATCAATGTCACGGCGGCGCAGATCCACTGGACACCCGGTTGGGAGCTCTTGGGCGGAACCTATCGCGCCATGGCCATTTTGGCCTACCAGGACCTGGACCTGACCCTCAATGGCACGAGCATCGGCGACAACACGTCCCTGTCCGACCTGACGATCAGCCCGCTGAATGTTCACTGGATGTTGCAGCCGGGCGTTTTCGCAAGCGCCGGGATCAGCTTCAGCCTTCCGGTCGGCGACTTCTCGACGGCGCAGGGCGCGGTCAACGGCGGCCGCGGTGCGCCTGCGGTCGGGGTGGATTTCGGCTACTCCTACCTGCGTGACGGCTGGAACCTGTCTGCGCATGTGAATTACTTCCACCACTTCGAAAACCCCGAAACCAATTACCAGTCCGGCGATCAGATCTTGCTGAACTGGACCGCGATGCGCGCGATTGGCGAGTCCGGCTGGAGCGCGGGCCTCGTCGGATACGAACGCCGCCAGATCACCGACGACCGCAACAACGGCACGTTCTACAGAGGCGCCACGGCTGAACGCGCCCGGGAGTCCGGCATTGGCCTTGCCGTTGCGCGCCGCTTTGGCCCGATCGAGGTCTATGCCGATTACACGAGGAGCATCGCCGGCCGCAACACCATCGCGGCCGACCAACTCCGTCTGAACGTCACGTTCCCTCTCGGGGGCGGCAGCTAAGGGAAAACCGGTTCGGGCCATCATGGTCCGGACCCTTTCGAGGAGGAGAGAAAGAATGTCTGGACCAAAGTTGAACCGCCGCCAGTTCACGGCGCTGGCCGGAGCCGCGGCCCTGTCGCCAGCCTTGTCGACCCGGGTCTCTGCCGATGCCCATGCCGACACGATCCGCATCGGCTGGGTCGGCCCGCGCTCGGGGCCGCTGGGCATCTTCGGCGAGGCCGATCCCTGGCTGAGCGAAGTGTTGAAGGCCAACCATGCCGATGGCGTCACCATCGGTGGCCGGACCTACGGGATCGAGGTGATCCTCGTCGACACCCAGTCCGACCCGGTCCGCGCCAGCCAGGAGACCCGCGACCTCATCAACGGGCAGGCCCCCGACATCGTAATCGCCTCCTCCACCCCCGAGACCACCAACCCCGTCGCAGATGCCTGCGAGGCGGCCGGCGTGCCGTCGATCACCTCGATCGCGCCATGGGAGTCGTTCTTCTTCGGGCGCGGTGGACGGCCCGGCGAACGGTCCTTCAACTGGACGTTCCATTTCAGCTTCGGTGCAGGCGATTTCGCCCCGCTCTACGAAGATGGCTGGGGCAAGATCGAGACGAACCGCAGGGTCGGCATGCTCGTGCCCAACGATGCCGATGGCAACGCGATCCGGGCGGGGCTGTTCCCGGCCCTCGAGGCGCGCGGCTTCGAGATTTTCGACGCGGGTCCCTATGAAAACATGTCGTCGGATTTCTCGAACCAGATCAACTATTTCAAACAGAATGGCGTCGATATCGTCAACGCCTTCCCCTTCCCGCCGGACTTTCCCGTCTTCTGGCGCCAGGCCGCGCAGCTTGGCCTCGCGCAGGAGGTGAAGATCATGCAGATGGCCAAGGCGGGGCTCTTCGCCGCCGAGATGGAGGCGCTCGGCCCCTTGGGCTACGGGCTGTGCACCGGGGCCTATTGGCACCGCGATTTCCCGACCCGCTCTCCCGCGACGGGGTTGACCAGCGCCCAGCTCGCCACGGGCTTCGAAGAGGCGATCGGCAAGCAATGGACGCAGCAGGCCGGGGCGCAGGCCGCGGTTCTCGACGTGACGATGGCCGCGCTGGTGGCATCGGGCAACCCCAAGGACAAGGGGGCGGTCGCCGGCGCCCTGGGCAGCCTGACGGCCGAAACCGCGGTGGGAACGGTCGATTTCGCAAACGGGCCCATGCCCGGCATCGCCACCACGCCGCTGGTCAATTGCCAATGGGTGCGCGCCGAGGACGGTCCCTACGAGTTCGACCTGAGGATCACGGCCAATGCCCTTGCGCCGAACGTGCCGATTTCGGCTGAGCTGCAGCCCTACCGGATCGGCGGCTGACCGCAGACATGCGAACGGGGCGTCTTTCCCGGCGTCCCGTTCCGCCCCTTCGCAAGGATGACGACCGGCACATGACCCAGCACCCCTCTCCCGGCACGGGCGACCTGCACAACGACGCCCCGCCCCGCGCGGTTGTCCTGTCGGCCGACAGGCTCGTGAAGCGGTTCGGCAGCCTCCGGGCGCTCGACACGGTCAGCTTCCACGTGCGCGACGGCGAGGCCGTCGGCGTCGTCGGCCCGAACGGCGCAGGCAAGACCACGCTGTTCGCCGCGCTCGCCGGGACCTTTCCCGTCAACGAGGGGCGCATTTCCTTTGGCGGACAGGCCATCACGCATGCCAGCGCCGAGACGCGCAACGCGCTCGGGCTTGCGCGCACCTACCAGGTGCCGCGTCCGTTCCTGGGCATGACGGTCTTCGAAAACGTGCTCGTCGCCGCGCAGGCGGGCGGCGGCGCCGGTCAAGCCGAGGCCCGCGACCTGGCGGCGGACGTGCTGGCGCGCACGGGCCTGATGCCGCTGGCCAACGTGCCGGCCGCGGCGACGGGGCTGCTTGACCGCAAGCGGCTCGAGGTGGCGCGCGCCATCGCAACGCGGCCCAGGGTCATCTTGCTGGACGAGATCGGCGGCGGACTGACCGAGGCCGAGCTCGTGAAGCTCATCGCGCTGATCGACAGCCTCAAGGCCGCCGGTCTCACGATCGTCTGGATCGAGCACATCCTCCACGCGCTGCTGAAGGTGGTGACCCGCCTTGTCTGCATGGCCGAGGGCCGCGTCCTTGCCGAGGGCGACCCGCAAGAGGTGATGAAGGACCCCTCCGTCCGCCGCGCCTACCTGGGGAGCGATCCCGAATGAGCCTTCTGAGCGTAACCGACCTGACCTGCCGCCACGGCCTCCTGACGGCGGTGCGCGGCATCGGCTTCACGCTGGAGCGCGGCGAGACCCTGTGCATCATCGGCGCCAACGGGGCCGGCAAGACAACGCTGATGCGCACGCTGGCCGGCGCACATGTCCCGGCCGGGGGACGCATTGCCCTTGCAGGCCGGGATATCACCGCCGAGCGCGCCTTCGAGAGGGTGCGCAGTGGCATTTCCATGTCGCCCGAGGGGCGCAGGCTCTTTGCCGACATGACCGTCGCCGAGAACCTGCGCGTGGCCGCCGAGAACGGCCGCGCAGGCGGCTGGGACATGGACCGGGTGCTGGGCGCATTCCCGCAACTGCAGCCGCTTCTGGATGTGCCGGCGGGCCGTCTTTCGGGCGGGCAACGCCAGGCCGTCGCCATCGGGCGGGCCCTGCTGAGCAATCCCGACGTGATCCTTCTCGACGAAGTCTCGCTGGGCCTGTCGCCCGCCGCCATCGAGGGGCTTTACCAGTCGCTCTCCGCGATCCGGGAGAGCGGCGAGATGGGCATCGTGCTTGTCGAGCAGGATCTCACCCGCGCGCTCGGCTTCGCGGACAGGGTCCTGTGCATGGCCGAGGGCCGGTCCGAATTGCAGGGTCCGCCCGCCGACTTCACACGGGCCCAGATCACCGCCGCGTATTTCGGCATCCATGACGACGAGGCGCGCCATGCTTGACACATTCTTTCAGGCCCTCGTCCAGGGCACGCTCCTGGGCGGCTATTACGCGATCATCGCGGTCGGCCTGTCGCTGATGGTCGGCGTGGTCCGCTTCATCAACCTCGCCCACGGCGACCTCGCCGTTCTGGGCGCGCTTCTGACGCTTGCGCTGATCCAGGGTGCGGGCCTTCCGGTGCTCGCCGCGATCATGGTGATGCTGCCGCTGATGGCGGCGCTTGGCTGGTTCATGCACCAGACGCTGTTCGAACGCGCGATGCGGGGCGGTTTCCTGTTGCCGATCCTGGTGACCATCGGCCTCGGGGCCGCGCTGCAGAACGGGATGTTCGGCATCTGGGGATCGAACACGCGGTCGCTTGGGGCGGACATCGGCACGCTCTCATGGGCGGGCTGGAGCCTTCCGGGGGGCATCATCGTCGGGCAATTGCCCGTCATCATCTTCGTGACGGCCGTGCTGGTCATCGGCGCGCTGCACCTGGTGTTGAAAAAGACCCGGCTCGGGCGCGCGATACGGGCCACCGCCGCCGATCCCGAGGCGGCCGAGATGTGCGGCGTCGATGCGCGCCGGGCACATCGGGCGGCGGCGGCCATCGCGGTGGCCCTCGCGGCGCTGGCCGGGGTGTTCCTTGCGATGCGCGGGCAGGTCACGCCCTATTCCGGCCCGGCCCAGCTGATCTTCGCCTTCGAGGCGGTGGTGATCGGCGGGATCGGGTCGATCTGGGGCACCCTGATCGGCGGGATCATCCTCGGGGTCAGCCAGGCCCTCGGCGGCCTGATCTCGAACCAGGCGTCGCTCCTGACCGGGCACCTGGTCTTCGTGGCGGCGCTGATCTGGCGCCTGGGGCGCAGCTGGGCGGCGGATCATGGCGGCTGGCGCGCCTCGGTCCGGGCCGCGCTTGCCGCGCGCGGACTGCGCCGCAACGCCCGCCGGACAGGAGATCTGCCATGAGCCACACCCATGTCCTCGCCGCGGTGTCGCGGCTCGACAAGGTTTTGATCGGCCTTGGTGCAGCGCTCGCGGGACTGTTGCTGGCGCTGCCCCTGTTCGGATCGCCCCTCATCGTGGACAAGCTGACGCTGCTGATGATCTACATCATCCTCGCCGTGTCGTGGAACCTGCTGGCGGGGTTTGCCGGCCTGGTGTCGGTGGGCCAGCAGGCCTTCATCGGGCTGGCGGGCTATTTCGTGCTGCGGCTGGCCGAGGCCGGCATGGCGCCCTTCCCGGCCCTGATCGCGGGCGCTGTCGTGGTGCTGCTGGTCGCCTGGCCCCTGTCGTGGTTCGTGCTGCGCCTCAAGGCGGCCGAGTTCGCCGTGGCGATGTGGGTTCTGGCCGAGGCGATAAGGTCGGTCATCATGTTCGATCCGTTGGTGCAGGGTGAAACCGGCCGCTCGCTGGTGACCCTGAACGCCATCGACGCCGATCTGCGCCGCACCGCGATCTACCTCATGGCAGTGGCATCCGCGATCCTCGTGCTCGCGGTCAGCTACAGGCTGCTGCGCGGCCGACTGGGCGGGGAAAGCCAGGCGATCCGCGACGACGAGGAAGCCGCCGGATCGGTCGGGGTCAGCACGATGCGGGTCAAGCGCACGATCTTCCTGATCTCCGCGCTCGGCTGCGCCATCGCCGGGACGCTCTGGCTTGCCTCGGCGATCACGTACCAGCCGCGTGCGGCCTTCGGGATCAACTGGTCCGTCTTCATGCTGTTCATGGTGCTGGTGGGCGGGCTTGGCAGTTTCCTCGGTCCGGTGCTCGGCGCGCTGCTGCTTTTCGCGCTGCAAGAGGCCTTCGGCGATTTCGGTGCCTGGTACCTGACGGGGATCGGCTGCGTGGCGATGCTCTTCGCGCTCTATGCGCCGCGCGGGATCATCGGGTTGATCACCGACCGGCTCGGGCGCGAGCCCTTGTCGATGCGCAAGGAGCTTGACGTGCGAAGCGAGCGACGGGGCCGTTGAGCCCCGCAAGACCCGACCTTGGCGCCGACCGGATGGATCAGCCCTCGGCCCCGGCTGGTGAGGGGCGTTTCGATCACGGGCGACATGCTGTCGGCGCAGAGGGCAAGTGATTTGGCGCAAAAGGCATTTGGCCGAACGTGTTGCGCACGATATTCACGCGGGACCGGAGGGACCCATGCGGCAAGCGCCAGATCAGCCGACAGTGCATGTGGGAAAGGTCTGGCGATTGTTGCTGGCCGATCTCGGCCTGAGCCGGGTCGCGGTCCTGCGCCGTGCGGGTTTGCCCGGCGGCCTCCTGGACGGGGATGGCTCGCGCATCTCGCTGGACGAGTTCTACGCGCTCTGGGAGAGCTTCGATGCAGAGGCGCAGTCCCCGACGCTTCCCCTGCGCCTCGGGCAAGTCGAGGCGAGCGAGTATTTCGACCCCGCCGTCTTCGCCGCGATCTGCGCGCCCGACATGACCGTGGCGGGGCAGCGGCTGGGGGAGTTCAAGCGCCTTGTCGGCGCCTTCAGCCTCGATGTCGATGTGCACCCCGATGCCACGCGGTTCACCTATCGCTGCAAGTCCCGCCCCGACATGCCGGTGGTGATGGCCGCGACCGAGCTTGTCTTCCTCGTCAACCTCCTGCGGCGCGCGACGCGCCATCGTGTCGTGCCCCGTTCCGTCTGCCTGCCGGGTCCGGTGCAGGACCAAGCGGCGTTCGAGGACTGGTTCGGCTGCCCGGTCGCGCAGGGCGACAGCGCCTCCTTCACCCTTGATCCGATGGACGCCCTGCGCCCCTTCCTGACGCAGGACGACCGGATGTGGCACGCCTTCGAGCCCGGCCTGCGGCGCCGGATGGAGGAAGCCCGCGACGCCCTGAGCATGCGGGCCCGGATCGAGAACGCCCTACTGGAATTGCTGCCCAGCGGGCGGACCCAGATCGACGACGTCGCCCGCGAGCTTGCCGTCAGCCGCCGGTCGCTGCAACGGCGGTTGTCCGAGGAAGGGACAACCTGGCTGGACGTGCTGAATTCCGCGCGCATGCGGCTGGCGCAGCATTACCTGAAGACCACCAAGCTGAACGCGGCGGAGGTCAGCTTCCTGCTCGGTTTCGAGGATCCGAACTCCTTCTTCCGGGCGTTTCGGCGCTGGACCGACGCCACGCCCGAGGCCTGGCGCGAGGCGCAGCGCACGCGGGCCCAGGCTGGCGCATACCGCAAGTGATCTGGCACGCGCGGCGAGTGACGCGGCAGAGCGGAGTGCCCAGTTTGAGATCAGCGAAACCGATCTCAGCGAGGGACCATGACCGCATCTTCCGTCATCCGCCGCCATGCCGGGCCCGACGTCACCGGCAAGAAGGTTCTCTACATCGTCTCGAACCCCGCCACGCTGTTGGGGTTTCCGGTCGGGTTCTTCGCCGAAGAGATGACCGGCCCGTTCTTCGACCTCGTGCAGGCGGGTTGCACCGTCGATATCGCGTCCCCCAAGGGCGGCAAGGTCGAATTCGACGGCTTCTCGGACCCGGAAAACGCGGCGACGCAATACCCCGACGACCTGATCACGCTGGGCTTCAAGCACCATGCGCGTTTCGGCAGGCTCATGGAGAACACCCCCTCCATCGCCGAGGTCGATATCGACGCCTATGACGCGGTCTGCGTTGCGGGCGGCGGCGGCCCGCTGGTCACCTTCAAGGACGACACCGCGCTCCACCGGTTGATCGCCGGGTTCCACGAAGCCGGAAAGATCGTCGGCATGATCTGCCACGGCACCTGCCTGATGCTGTGGGTCAGGTTGAGCGACGGGACGCTGCTCGCCGATGGCAAGACATGGACGGGCTATCCCGACAGCGAGGAGGAGATGATGAACGCGGCCCTCGGCACCACGGTCAACGCCTACACGATCGAGACGGAGGCGCGGAAGAACCCCAACACGACCTTCGAGGCCGCTGCCCCGCTCGCGCCCTTCGCCATCCGCGACGGTCGGATCATCACAGGCCAGCAACAGCACAGCACGCGGTTGTTTTCCGATTTGCTGATCGAAGCCCTCGCCGAGTGAGGCAGGACGGCCGCACCTCTCCCCGTGACCGCAGCGGCGCGACCGGGGGGGCGAAGCGCTCGCCGACCTCGGTCACCCTGAAACCCGAACCTGAGGCCCGACCGACATGAAGAAGCTCCTGCTCTCTGCGTCACTCATCAACCTGGCCGTTGCGGTCGTGCACATCGTCATCGGCGAGATGGCAGTCGTGGCGCCCCTTTTGGCGTCGGATGCGCCGGACCTGGTGCAGGCCACCTTGCACGCGGCCTGGCACATGATTTCCGTCGTCCTGCTCTTGTCCTCATTCGCCCTGTTCCGGGCCAGCCGAGAGGATGGGGTCGACCCCGATGCCGGTGCATTGCCGACATATATCGGCGTTCAGTACATCGCCCTGGCACTGGTCTTCGTGGTCGCAAGCGTCGTGTATGGCCAGGCCTTCATCCAGATCCTGATGCTCCTTCCTATCGGCATCCTGGCGTTCCGGGCCGGAAGATTGGCCCGCAAGCCGTGAACAGCGGTCAGCACGATTTCGGCAAACCGGCGGTTTCGGACCGGCTTGAAGCGGCACCGTTCGGACAGTCCGCCGGTGCGCCATCATCATCCTGATCAAAGGGGACACCCAAATGACCAAGGTCTTCGTCACCGGTGCCTCCGGTTTCATCGCCAAGCACATCCTGCGGGAGTTGCTCGAACAGGGATACGAGGTGCGCGCCTCGGTCCGGTCCGACAGGCGCAAGGAAGAGGTGCAGGCCCTCTTCCGCCATGCGGCGCTGGAATTCGCCATGCTCGACCTGACCCGCGATGACGGCTGGCAGGAGGCGCTACAGGGCTGCGATGTTCTCATCCACACCGCCTCCCCCTTTCCCTTGACGGAACCCAAGGATCCGCGGGACCTGATCCGACCCGCCGTCGACGGCACGGTGCGGGCGATGCGCGCGGCAACGGCCACCGGGATCGGCCGCGTGATCCTGACCTCGTCCTGCGCGGCGATCTACAAGCAGGCGGACAAGCCGCCGATGCAGCCCTCGGACGAGGCCAACTGGACAACGCCCGACGCCCCTTCGGTCGGGGCCTACGAGGCATCCAAGACGCTGGCGGAAAAGGCGGCCTGGGATTACGTGGCCGAGCACCCCGGGATCGCGCTGACCACCATCAACCCCGGCGCCGTCTTCGGCCCGCCGATGGACGGGCGCTTCGGCGCGTCGCTGGAACTGGTCGAACAGCTGATGACCGGCAAGTTGCCGATGGCGCCGCCCATGGACATGGTCGCCGTCGACGTGCGCGACGTGGCGCGGATGCATGTCGCGGCCATCGAGCTGGCGGCCACCAGGGGCGAGCGCTTCGCCGCCGCGAGCGGGACGCACGGCATTCTGGAACTGGGCGAGATGCTCAAGGCGTGGGACGCCAGTCTCAAGACGCCGGGGCGCGAGGCGCCGGTCTGGCTCTTGCGCCTCATGGGTGTGTTCTCCAAGGACGCGAGGGGCGTTCTGGGAAATGTCGGGCGCACCCTCGCCGTTTCGGGCGCCAAGGCGGAACGGGTGTTCGGCCTCGAGTTCATCCCTGTGAGGGATGCCCTGATCGCCTCGGCCGAGGCGGTCAAAACCTACAAGCTGAAAGTGAAGACCGAATGATCACCGCGTATCTCTGGGGCACGCCAAACGGCTACAAGCTCGCCATCGCACTCGAGGAAATGGGCCTCGACCACGCAATCACATGGGTGAACATCGGCAAAGGCGAACAGCATGCGCCGGAGTTCCTCGCCATCTCCCCCAACGGCAAGATCCCCGCGATCATGGATCACGAGACGGGCATCAGCCTGATGGAGTCGGGCGCGATCCTGCAATACCTCGCCGAGAAGACCGGCCGGTTCGGCGGCGACACCCCGCAGGAGCGGTGGGCGGTCACCCAATGGCTGCACTGGCAGATGGGCGGGCTCGGCCCGATGATGGGCCAGGCCAACCACTTTCGCGGCCTTGCGGAGAAAATCCCCTATGCCGAGACCCGCTACCGGGACGAGACCGCGCGCCTGTTCGGGGTTCTCGACCGGCAGCTCGAGGGGCGCGATTACATCGCCGGGGCCTATTCCATCGCCGACATGGCCGCCGTCGCATGGGCCGGCATGGCCCCGATGATGGAGGATGACCGGCTGACGTCCTGCAGCAACGTCATGGCCTGGATCGCGCGCAACCTCGCGCGCCCCGCAACCGCCCGCGCCATCGCGCTTTCGCCGGGGTGAGGCGACCCGTTCGGCGGCTTTCCGGTCGCAGACGATGCCGACCGGGCGCGATAACCCCATCGCCGGACCATGCCACCAATGCCCCGTCACCCTGTCGGCATCCCGCGACAGTGTCCCCGTGACGCACAAAACGCTATGTCGCAAAACAGTTTATGTTTATAACGAGGTGGGAATCGGAAGCGACGGGGGGCTGACATGCTTGAAAACACGGCACGTGCAGGCAAGGTCACGCGGACCGAAATCGACGGCGATATCGCAACCGTGGTCTTCAACCGTCCCGAGAAGCGCAACGCGATGAACGACGCGTTGATCGCCGAGCTCGACGCCTTTTTCAGCAGCCCGCCCGAAGGCGTGAACGCGGTGATCCTGCGCGGCGAGGGTGGCCATTTCTGCGCGGGCCTCGACCTGGCCGAGCATGAACACCGCGATCCGGTCGCGGGTGTCTACCATTCGCGCAACTGGCATCGGGTCGCCGACCAGATCGAATTCGGCGGCCTGCCCGTGATCTCGGTGCTGACGGGCGCGGTGATCGGCGGCGGGCTGGAAATCGCCTCCTGCACCCATGTGCGCATCGCCGAGCCCTCGGCCCGCTTCCAGCTGCCCGAAGGGCGGCGCGGCATCTTCGTCGGGGGCGGCGCGACGGTGCGGGTCGGCCGACTGATCGGGGCGGACCGGATGCGCGAGATGATGCTGACGGGCCGCAACTACGGCGCGGAGGATGCGCTGCGCCTCGGGCTTGCGCATTACAGCGTCGGCGACGGCGAGGGGATGGCGCTGGCCAAGACACTCGCGCGGCAGGTCGCGGACAACGCGCCGTTCTCGAACTACCTCATGATAAACTCGATTTCGCGCATCAACGACATGTCGCGCTCGGATGGCCTGTTCACCGAAAGTCTTGCGGCCGCAATGAGCCAGACATCGGATGGCGCGCGCGAGGGCATGCGCGCCTTTCTCGAAAAAAGGGAGCCCCGGTTCAGATGAACCACCGGCCGCGTGATGGCAGTTGACCTGCTGCACGCAAATCGGATCATTCGCACGATCATGGGAAAAAGGGAGGACAAACCATGAAAAGAAGAGACTTCATCAAGACCTCTGCCGGTGCGGCCGCGATCATGGCGGCGCCGGCGATCTTGCGCGCGCAAGACACGATCACGCTGCGCCTGCACCAGTTCCTGCCGCCGCAGGCCCCGGTGCCCGCGTTGATCCTCAAGCCCTGGGCCGAACGCGTCGAGGCGGCGACCGACGGGCGCATCCGGATCGAGCATTTCGACGCGATGTCGCTGGGCGGCCGCCCGCCCGAGCTGTACGATCAGGCCCGTGACGGCGTGGTCGACATGTCGATGACCGTTGTCGGCTACACCCCCGGCCGCTTCCCGCGGACCGAGGTGTTCGAGCTGCCCTTCATGATGACCAACCCTGTCGCCACTGCGCGCGCCTATTGGGACATGGTCGAAACGGACTTCCAGGGCAACGAGTATTCCGACGTGAAGGTGCTCGGCGCATGGGTCCATGGCCCCGGCGTCATCCATTCGCAGAACGGCGTCAACACGCTCGAGGACATGCAGGGCCTGACGCTGCGCGGCCCCACGCGGATCATCAACGACCTGCTCGGCGAATTGGGCGCGGAGCCCGTCGGCATGCCCCTGCCCGCCATCCCCGAAGCGATTTCGCGCGGCGTGGTGCAGGCCACGGTGATCCCGTGGGAGGTGACGACCGCGATCCGCCTGTCCGAACTGGTCAGCAACCACACCGAGTTCTCGGGCAACGAGGCGCTCTACACCGCGGCCATCGTGCTGGTGATGAACAAGCCCCGCTACGAGGGGCTGCCCGAAGACCTGCGGGCGATCCTCGACGAGCAATCCGGCGCGGCGCTGTCGGGCTTCGCCTCTCAGGTGATGTGGGACATGGACGCGCCCGCGCGCGAGATCGCGGTGAACGCGGGCAACACGATCACCACGCTGGACCAGGCCGAGGTCGAGCGCTGGAAGGCCGCCTCTCAGCCGGTGATCGACCGCTGGGTCTCGGAGATGGGCGACCAGGGCATCGACGGTGCCGCGCTGATCGAGCGCGCGCGGTCGCTGATCGCCCAGCACGGCGGCTGAGACAGCCCCGCCTGCTTCGCATGACGGGGGCGCCACCGTTCCGGCGCCCCCGGCTTTCCAACGCGACACCCTTCAACCGAGAGGGACGCTCATGTACGGGCTGCTGAACCGGATCGCCCATGGCATTGCGACGCTGCTGGCGCTTGCGGGCGGCGGCGTGCTGTTGTGCCTGGTCGTGCTGACCTGCGTGTCGATCATCGGGCGCGTCTTCGTGCCGCTCGACATCGGGATCGGTCCGATCCGCGGCATCTACGACATGACCGAAATCGCCATGGCCGCCGCGATCTTCGCCTTTCTGCCCTGGGCCCACCTGACCGAGGCGAATGCCCGCGTCGACCTGCTGGAAGGGGCGATGCCGGGCTGGGCCAACAAGGGGCTCGACCTGCTGTTCGACATCGCCATGCTGGCCGTCGCCGTGGTCGGGACATGGCGGCTGTATCTGGGCATGCTGGACAAGATGTCTTTCGGCGAGGTGACGCTGATCGCACAGATCCCCGTCTGGCAGGGCTATGCCGCAGCCCTGGCCGGGGGCGTCGGCTTCGTCATCATCTCCGTCTTCTGCGTCCTGCGTGCCCTGCGCCGCGTCGCCGGGATCGCGGGCTAGGACATATCATGACAAACATCGAACTTGCCCTGTGGTCCTTCCCGCTTCTGCTGGCCTTCGTGTTCCTGCGCATGCCCATCGCTCTGGCGATGATCGGCATCGGCGCCGGCGGCACATGGCTGGTGATCGGCACCCCGATGATGACGCTCAACCAGCTCAAGACGCTGACCTACGGCACCTTTTCCAACTACTCCTTCTCGATCATCCCGCTGTTCCTGCTGATGGGGCAGTTCGCCACGCTGTCGGGCATGTCGCGGGCGCTGTTCGGCGCGGCCGAGACCTTTCTGGGCCACCGCAAGGGCGGTGTCGCCATGGCAGCCGTCGGAGCTTGCGCGGGCTTCGGGGCGATCTGCGGCTCGTCGCTGGCGACGGCCTCGACCATGGGCCAGGTCGCCCTGCCCGAGTTGCGCCGCTACGGCTATCCGGGGTCGCTGTCGACCGGCGCGCTTGCGGCGGGCGGCACGCTCGGCATCCTGATCCCGCCCAGCGTGATCCTCGTGATCTACGCGATCCTCGCCGAGCAGAACATCGAGAAGCTTTTCGTCGCCGCCCTCATCCCCGGCATCCTCGCGGCCATCGGCTACATGGTCGTGATCGCCATCTGGGTGCGCGTCGCCCCCAACAGCGCCGTCGTGAAGGACCGGGTTCCATGGGGCGAGCGCATCCGCGCCCTTGGCAAGGTGTGGCCGGTCGTCACGATCTTCGTCGTGGTCGTGGGCGGGATCTACGCGGGCATCTTCACCCCCACCGAGGCCGCGGCCGTCGGGGCGGCCGGAACCGGCATCGCGGCGCTGGCCACGGGCGAGATGACCTGGGGCAAGCTGCGGCAGGCCATCCTGTCCACCGCCGCGGCCTCAGGCATGATCTTCCTGATCATCCTCGGCGCGGGGATCTACAACAACTTCCTGTCGCTCACGCAACTGCCGCAGATCGCGTCGGACTGGGTGGGCAACCAGGGCTTCACGCCGTGGATCATCCTGACCCTCGTGTTGTTGATGTATCTCGTCTTCGGCTGCGTCATGGACAGCCTGTCCATGGTGCTGCTGACGGTTCCGATCGTCTTTCCGATCATGTCGGTGCTCGATTTCGGGATGAGCCCGGCCGATTTCGGCATCTGGTTCGGCATTCTCGTGCTGATCGTGGTCGAGGTCGGACTGATCACGCCGCCGGTGGGGATGAACCTGTTCATCATCAACTCGATGGCAAGGGACACGCCCATCGTGCAGACCTACAAGGGTGCCCTGCCCTTCGTGGTGACCGATATCGTCCGGGTGATCTTCCTTGCGGCTTTCCCCGCCGTCACGCTCTGGCTGGTCTGGGTGATCGACGCGCTGTAGCGCATGTCGCGCCACAAGGGGCGCCGGTCCGGATGCCCGTTGTTGCGCGACGCCGTTGCAGCGCGCCAGCGACTGCGCCCGAGCGCGGGGATCGCCCGGCCTCGCCGGGCTGTGGCGGTCACTCGCCGATCCGGCGGATCTTCTTGAGCAGGGCGACGAGAGTTTCGACCTCGTCGCTCGACAGGCTTGCCAGCAGGCTCGCCTCATGCGCGCGCACGGTCTCCAGCGCCTCGAGATAGGCGGCCTTGCCCGCCGCAGAGGGCATCAGCGCCTGCACCCGCCGGTCACCGGGCACAGGTTTGCGCATCACGAAGCCGCGGGCTTCAAGCTCGTCGGCGATGGCGACCAGCCCCGAACGCTCGATCCCCAGCCTGCGGGCGAGGTCGCTTTGCGTGATGCCCGGCGTGTGCACGATCAGCGACAACGCCGAGAACACCCGCGGCGCAAGGCCATCCTCGCCGAGGGCGCGGCGAAAATCGGCATCCACGATGACATAGGCCCGCTTGAGGTTGTAGCCGACGAAATCCTCGAGGTCGGCATGCTCATCGGGCGGCAGGATGCCGGGTGACGGTGTCGCGGTCGCGCGTGCCATGCGGCCTCTCCTTCATGGACGGAACAGTCCCTTCAGTCTATATTGTTAACCGTTGAAACAATCAATCCGCTCGCCGCGTCCAAGGGGACCAAGCCCGGAAGCGGCCCCGAAGAGCGATCCGAAACCCCCGTGGTTGCTAACCAACAAAACAGTTCACCTTTTGAACATAATTGGATATGGTGACATGCGAAAGCATGCAGCACGAGGGAGGGACGCGTGCAGTATCGGACCGGGCTGGGTGCCATCGTGCCCCAAGGCGCAAAGGTATCGGGGGCGCGAGCGGCGGTGGCAACATCCGCGCTCCGGCCACACCAATTGGCCGACGGCGGCAACCATCCAGCGTTCCGGCGCACAGCGCCCGGCACCGCTCCAACCGGGGGCCAGGGCAAATGACACCCACCAGCCTCGGCCGGGCCGATTTCTGGCAGCCCGAATTCACCTATGACCACCGGGACGACGGCACCATCCTGATGTCGCAGGTGGGTGCCCTGCCCGCCTTTCTTCCCACGCTGGCCGATTACCTCGACAGATGGGCCGATGCCGCGCCCGAGCGGACATGGATCGCGCGGCGGCGCAACGGCGGCGACTGGCAGCGCATCAGCTACGCCGAGGCCCGCACCAAGGCGAGGGCGATCGGCGGCGCGCTGCTGGCGATGGGGCTGGGGCCGGACAGGCCGCTCCTGATCCTGTCCGAAAACAGCCTCGAACATGCGCTCCTGGGGGCCGCGTGTTTCTACACCGGTATCCCCTATGCGCCGCTCTCCCCGGCCTATTCGCTGGTGTCCAAGGACCACGGCAAGCTCAAGGACATCGCGGCGACCCTGCACCCCGGCGCATTGTTCGCCGAGGATGGCGCGGCGTTCGCCGCCGCCTTCGCCTCCATCGCCGCACCGGGGCGCGCGGTGATCACCTGCAACGGGCCGCCCGAAGGCGCACTGTCCTTCGACGACCTGCTGGGCGGTGACCCGGCGCTCGCGGATCGCGCCCGCGCGGGGCTGACCGGCGAGACGGTGGTGAAATACCTGCTGACCTCGGGCTCCACCGGCGCGCCCAAGGCGGTCATCAACACCAACGCCATGATCTGCGCCATGCAGGCCATGGTGCGCGACTGCTACCGGTTCCTCGAGCAAGCGCCGCCCGTGGTGCTGGACTGGGCCCCGTGGAACCACACCGCGGCGGGCAACAAGGTGTCGTATCTCGTGCTGACCAACGGCGGCACCTATTACATCGACGACGGCCGCCCGGTGCCCGGCAAGTTCGAAGAAACCCTGCGCAACCTGCGCGAGGTGCAATGCACCTGGTATTTCAACGTGCCCGTCGGCTGGGACATGCTGGTCGAGGCGCTGGAGGCCGACGCCACGCTGGCGCAGACCTTCTTCGGCAACCTGGGCATGATGTTCTACGCCGGTGCGGGCATGGCGCAGCACACATGGGACGCGCTGCGCCGCCTGTCGGTCAGGACCACGGGCCGCGAGGTGCTGCTGGCCACGGGCCTCGGCGCGACCGAAACGGCACCCTTCGCGCTCGCCTGCACCGAGGTGCAGGACAAGGCGGGCAACGTGGGCGTCCCGTCGCGCGGGCTGACGATGAAACTGGTGCCCACCGGCGGCAAGATGGAGCTGCGCCTGAAGGGGCCGACGATCACGCCCGGCTATTTCGGTGACCCGGCCAGGACCGCCGAGGCCTTCGATGAAGAGGGGTTCTATTGCATGGGCGACGCGCTGCGCCCGGCCGATCCGGAGGATTTCTCGAAAGGGTTCTTCTTCGACGGGCGGGTGGCCGAGAATTTCAAGCTGAACACCGGAACATGGGTCGCGGTGGGCGCGGTGCGCGCGGCGCTGGTCGATGCGATGGGCGGGCTTGTGCGCGACGCGGTGATCGTGGGCGAGAACGAGGCGCAGCTGGGCGCGCTGTTGCTCTTGTCGGACCGGGCGCAGGCCATGCCCGAGGCCGAGCGGCAGGCCGCCCTGACCCAGGCGCTGACGCAGGCGGCAAAAGCCGCGACCGGATCGGCCAGCCGGGTCCGTCGCGCAGCCATCCTGCCCCGCGCGCCCAGTTTCGAGCTGGGCGAGATCACCGAGAAAGGCTCGCTCAACCAGCGCGCCATGCGCGCAGGCAACCAGGAGCTGATCACAGCGCTTTACGCGGGCGGGCCGGGCATCATCACGGTCTGACGGATCACGACGCACACCACCCGGTCTTCGACCTGCAAGACGGGCACCGCAACCAACGAGGGACCACAGGATGGTAGACTTTTCCAAGATCAAGGCGATCGATTTCCACACCCATGCCGAGGAACCCTGCAACGCCTGTCGTGACGACGGCTACAACGAGTTCCAGGCCGGCATGGCCGCCTATTTCCGCAACCCCGCAGGCGTCGACGGCATGTTGCCGACCGTCCCCCAGACCGCCGCCTATTACCGCGAGCGCAACATCGCCGCGGTGATCTTTCCCGTGGATGGCGAGCGCGAGACCGGCTTTCGCCGCTACTCCAACGAGGAGGTCGCCCAGCTTTGTGCCGAGAATGACGACATCCTGATCCCCTTCGCCTCGATCGACCCCCACAAGGGCCGCGCGGGCGCGCGCGAGGCGCGGCGGCTGGTCCGCGAGTTCGGCGTGAAGGGTTTCAAGTTCCACCCCACCATGCAGGGCTTCTACCCCAACGACCGCGAGGCCTGCTACGTCCTGCTCGAGGCCATCGCCGAGGAAGGCGCCATCGCGCTGTTTCACACCGGCCAGACCGGCGTCGGCTCGGGGATGCGCGGCGGCATGGGGATGCGGCTGAAATATTCCAACCCGATGCATCTCGACGACGTGGCCGTCGATTTCCCCGACCTCCGGATCGTCATGGCCCACCCCTCTTTCCCATGGACCGAGGAGGGGCTGTCGGTCGCGCTGCACAAACCCAACGTCTATTACGACATGTCGGGATGGTCGCCGAAATACTTCCCCGAGATCTTCATCCGCTACGCCAATTCGATGCTGAAGAAAAAGATGCTCTTCGGCTCGGACTGGCCCGCGATCACGCCCGACCGCTGGCTCGCCGATTTCGAGGCCGCCCCCTTCAAGGACGAGGTGCGCCCGCTGATCCTCAAGGAAAACGCCATGCGCCTGCTGGGCGTGACGGCGCAGTAGCGGCCCCTGCCCCGCCGGATCGGCCCGGCGCAACCGACCCCAACCCCGGAGCACCCGTCATGAAGACCACCCTCGCCTCCCTCGCGGTCACCGCGATCTGTCTTGCGCCCGGCGCGGCCAGCGCCGATGCGCAGACCCGCGATTTCGTGGTGAACGCGGTGACCGAGCTTTTCATCGAGCGCGACCTGACCGCCATCGACCGCTACTGGGCCGAGGATTACGCCCAGCGAAATCCCATGTTCCCCTCGGGCCGCGATGTCATCCGGGGGCTTTTCGCCAACCTGCCTGCCGAGTTCACCTATGAAATCGGCATGGTCATCGCCGAGGGCGACCTGGTCGCCATCCATGCCCGCTACAGCGGGATCGGCCCGACGCCCCTGATCGTCGTGGACATCTTCCGCGTCGAGGACGGGCTGATCGTGGAACACTGGGATGTCATGCAGGAGGAGGTGCTGGAGACCGCCTCGGGTCTGCCGATGTTCGACCCCATGCCGATGGAGTGACCCCCGAGGTCCGCGCGGTGGCATATGCACCCGGAACCGCGCCCCGCACCCCAAGCGAGCCACCCGGACGGCCGGACGATTTCGGCGTCGTCCGGCGTCACACCGCCCTGCGCAGCTTCGCGGCCCTGCCCAGGGCGATGCCGAAGGCGCGGCTGGCCGGTGTGGGGACCTCGTCGGCAAGGCTCATCACGCCGACGGCCCCCATCGTCGGCCCGGTATCGATGTCCAGTTGAACCAAGCGGTTCTCGGCAATGTCCCGGTCAACGACACCGCGGCTGATCACCCAGACCGTTCCGGGATCGGCGAGCGTCAGGGCACGTCCGACCGCGGCCGAGGCGGTTTCGATCCGGTTCCGGAACAGCGGCACACCCTGCGCGATCAGCATCCGCGCCACGAGCGGGCGGATGGCGGAGTCGGAGGGCGGGTAGAGAACGCGGAACGCGTCGATGTCCTCGAAGCTGCGAACCGTCGCCGCCGGGCTGCCGGGGGCGGCGACCACGACCACTTCCTCGGTGTAGAGCTGCCGGAACACAAGGCCCTGCATGGTCTCGGGGCGTCCGAGCCGCCCCACCACGAGATCGAGCCGACCGGCCCTGAGCCGAGAGGTCAGGTCATGATGCGGACCTTCGTGGATTTCCAGAAGCGTATCGGGGTTCTGCGCGGCAAATGCGCTCGCCGCGCCGGGCAACAGGCTGGAGGCGACACTCGGCAGGACCCCGACCTTCAGATGGGCCGCCGCCGCCCCGCCCGAGCGCACGCTGCGCAGTCCATGCCGCAGCGCGGCCGTGCATTGCTCGGCGAACTGCAGGAAGACCTCGCCCTCCTGGGTGAGCTTCGCACCCGCGCGATCCCGCTCCATCAGGGAGGCGCCGACGATCTCTTCGAGCTCCTTGAGCGTCTTCGAGATCGAGGGCTGTGACAGGTGCAACGCGTCGGCGGCCTGTTTCAGGCTGCCCGCCCGCGCGATTGCGCTGAAGGCATCGAGATGCCGGAACTTGATGCGACGATCCATTGCTTTCTCGATTTGGAAAGTGTCTTCGCATTTTTCTCATTTTTGTTGCTCTTTTCAATATGGGATCATGCGTGGACCGTTTCGAAGAGGATCACATGAAAACCCAGGTCGTAATCATCGGCGGCGGACCGTCCGGCCTTCTTCTGTCGCAACTGCTGGCGACGCGCGGGATCGACAGCATCGTGCTGGAACGCAAGACCAAGGATTACGTGCTTGGTCGCATCCGCGCCGGCGTTCTCGAACAGGGTCTCGTGCGGTTGCTGGAAGAGGCCGGGTGCGCCGACCGCCTGCACGCCGAGGGTTACGTTCACGACGGCACGCTCATCTCCTATGGCGACGAGATGTTCCGCATCGACTTCACCGAACACACCGGCACACCGGTCATCGTCTACGGCCAGACCGAGGTGACCCGCGACCTCTACGCCGCGCGCGAGGCCGGGGACGGCAAGATCGAGTTCGAAGTCGAGGATGTCGTCATCCATGACGCCGACACCGAGGCCCCCTTCGTCACCTACACGCGCGAGGGCGAACCGCGCCGCATCGACTGCGACTTCGTCGCCGGATGCGACGGCTTCCACGGTGTCAGCCGGCAGACCATCCCGCGGGACGTGCGGCGGGAATACGAAAAGGTCTATCCCTTCGGCTGGCTGGGCATCCTGAGCGAAACGCCGCCCGTCAACCACGAGCTGATCTATGCCAATTCCGAGCGCGGCTTCGCCCTGTGTTCGATGCGCAACGCGACGCTCAGCCGCTACTACATCCAGTGCTCGCTCAGCGACAAACCCGAGGACTGGACCGATGACGCCTTCTGGCAGGAGCTCAAGCGCCGCATCCCGGCCGACCAGGCCGAGACGCTGGTGACGGGGCCGTCCATCGAGAAATCCATCGCGCCGCTGCGGTCCTTCGTCACCGAACCGATGCGCTGGGGCCGGCTGTTCCTGTGTGGCGACGCCGCGCATATCGTGCCGCCGACCGGTGCCAAGGGTCTCAACACGGCCGCCTCGGATGTCCACTACCTCTACACCGGGTTGCGCGACTACTACGAGACCGGCGCAACCGACGGCATCGACAGCTATTCCGAGAAGGCCCTCAAGCGGGTCTGGAAAACCGAGCGGTTCAGCTGGTGGTTCTCGTCGATGATGCACCGCTATCCCGACCAGAGCGCCTTCGACATCAAGATGCAGCTCGCCGATCTGGAGTTCCTGCGGTCCAATAAGGCCGCCCAGAAAGCCATGGCCGAGAACTACGTCGGCCAT
>NZ_JASJOE010000129.1 GCF_030163755.1 Roseicyclus amphidinii | reverse complement strand
CGCGGGGCGCAGCGCCAGCGACAGGATCGCGCCGCGGCTGCCCGCGGGCCGCTGCGACCTCGGCCAGTCGGGGATCGCGGCGGGGTCTAGGCCAAGGCGCTCGGCGATCTTCGCCAGCCGGAACTGCGGGTGGTCCTCGCCATCCAGCCCGTCGCGCCGCCCCTCGAGCAGGCGCGCCCAGATCTCGGGCGGCATGTCGCGGTCGATGCCCGGCAGGATCACCGCCCCCTGCGGCAGGCGGGCCACCGCCTCCATCAGCTGCGCGGTCGCCCCGCGCGAGCCGGTGGAGCCTGCGACAATGACCGGGTGCGCGGGTGGCTGGCTTTGCCACTGCCGGGCCAGCGCCGCGACGATGCGCGTCTGCCGCGCCTCGCGGGTCAGGGCGGCATCCTCCTGCAGGAAATGGGTGACGAGGTCGACGAAGCTTTGCGAGCGTTGCCAATGGGTTGCGTGATCGCCGATGTCGAGGTTCGCGATGGTGCCGGGCGTCACGCCCTCTTCGAACATCTCGCCCATCAGGTCGGCAAGGCTGTCGGCCAGATCGTAAAGCGCCGAGCGCGGGGCGAGGTCCGGCTGCGCCTCGAGCAGCTTGCCGATCAGCTGCACCAGTTGCAGCCGCAGGCGCAGGGGCGGTATGGCGGCGGGCAGGCCCGCGAGCGTTCCTGCCTCGCCCAGCGCGCCGACGGGTTTGATCCGCGGCAGGAACCCCGCCCCGCGGGCGAGGTAAAGCGCGCGCAAGCGGCGGTCCATGCGGGCGTTGGCGACATAGAGCGTGACCCGCGCGATGGCCTCGGGCGGCTGACCCGCGAGCATGTGGTCCAGCCCCGCGACCAGCGCGGCGCAGAAATCACTGCCGAGCGGCGTGGCGTAGAGGCGCGGGCTGTCCTGCGGCGCGAAGAGGTCAGGCATGGGTCAGCATCTCCTCGGCCTGTCGGATGCCGTCGGGGTGTCCCACATCGGCCCAGCGGCCGGGGTAGACCGTGCCGTAAAGCCGCCCCTCGGCCATCAGCGCCCCCCATGTTTCGCGCAGCGAAAAGGCGCGCGCGGGGTGGGCGGCGATGGGGCCGGGCGCGATCAGCTGCGCGCCGGTGTGGACGAAAGCCGCGTCGGAGCGGTCCCATGTCAGGCGGCCCTCGGCGTCCATCGCCACGTCGCCGCCGCCCTGCCGCCCTACGGCGTTTTCTCGCGGCACAAGCAGCATCAGCGCGCCCATGGCGGGCGTCCATGCGTGCGTGAGCGCGGCCAGCGGCGGCGGGCCATCCCAGACGGCATCGGCGTTCAGGGTGGCGACGGGATCGGTGCGCAGATGCGGCAGGGCCTGTTTCAAGCCGCCGCCACTGTCGAGGATATCGGGCGTTTCGACCGAAAGCGCGATGTCGGGGTGATGCGCGGAAAGGTGGGCCGCGATCTGCCCGGCGCGGTAATGGGCGTTGACGGCGATGCGCCCGCCGCCGTCGCGCGCCGCGGCGATGGCGTGATCGAGCAGCGGGCGGCCCGCCACCTCGATCAGCGGCTTGGGCCGGTCGGAGGTCAGCGCGCCCATGCGCGTGCCGAAGCCCGCGGCAAGGATCATCACGTCGGGGATCATGCCGCCACCCCGGCCCAATGGGCGCTCAGCGCGCGCAGGCGGGCGACGGGGGCCTGCAGCGGTTCCAGCGCCGGATGCGCGGCGGCGCGGTCCACCAGCGCGCCCGTGCGCGGCAGGAAGGCGGCATAGCGCGGCTTGCCGCCCGTGGTGGCGAGACGGCGGAAGATGCCGAGGATGCGCAGGTTCCTGAGCAGCGACAGCGTGGCGAGCCGCGCGGTCGCCTGTGCCTCGGTCAGGCCATGGGTGGCGGCGAAGCCTTGGGTCAGCGCGCTTCGGATGCCTTCGGGCACATCGCGGCGCGGATCGTCGAGGAGCGAGGCGAGGTCGTAGCCAAGCGGCAGCGCGACGGCGTCCTGCACGTCGAGCAGGCCGATACGGGCGGGGCCGTCGCGCTCCGGCAGCCAGACCAGGTTGTCGGCATGGTAATCGCGCAGCGCCAGCACCGGCGGGCCAGCGGCATGGCGGGCCAGCGCCTCGGCCATCAGGCCGGGCAGCGCGGCGAGGGTGGGGTCATCGGGCAGCGCCTGAAGCGTGGGGGCGAGCATGGCGGATTGTTCTTCGGCGTCAGGCGTGGCGGCCCAGCCGGGCACGGGGGCCGCGGCGAGACGGTCGAGCACCTCCGCGGCGGCCTCGTAGGCCGTGGCGGCCTCGGGCGCGCCGCACGCCAGCAGCCGCGCCAGCGTCGCATCGCCGAAATCCTCCTGCAGCAGCAGGCCGTTGGCCATGTCCTCGGCCAGCGTCGCGGGGGCCGAGAGGCCGAGGGACACCAAGTGAGCGTTCACGCGGCCAACGGCGGCAAGGCTCTCGCGCTCGGCCGCGGTCGTCACCGGGGCCTGCATCAGAACGGCGGTCGCGCCATCGGCGCGGACAAGGCGCAGGTAGCTGCGCGCGGAGGCGTCACCGGCAAGCGGCGCGCGCGTGGCCGCGCCCCAACCGGCACGGTCAAGAAGGGCCGCGACCGGGTCGCTCATGCGGCCCCCAATTCGGGCGCAAGCCGCGCGGCCAGCGTGCTGCCTTCGGGCGCGATCAGGGTAAGTGTCCGCGCCTCGGGATCGGCGGGATCGGCGGCAAGGCGCAGGCAGACGGCCCCCTCGGGCCAGTCGGGCGCCAGCCGGTCGGGCCATTCGACGAGGCAGATCGCCTCCTCCATCGCGGCCTCCAGCCCCAGCTCCTCGGCCTCGGCCGGGTCGGTCAGGCGGTAGAGGTCGGCATGCCAGACCTCGCCCGCCGCGGTGTCGTAGACCTGCACGAGGGTGAAGCTGGGCGAGGGCACCTCGGCCCGCTCGCCGCCGGGGCCGATCAGGGCGCGGATCGCGGCGCGGGCGACATGGCTTTTCCCGGCCCCCAGCTGGCCTTGCAACAAGAGCGTGTCGCCGGGGCGCAGCAGGCGCGCAAGGCGGACGGCCAGCGCCCCGGTCGCCTCGGGCGAGGGGAGTCGCAGCCGGGTCTGCGCGCCCCAGCCGGGCGGCGGGTCGGCAAGGTCTGGGTCCGACGGCAGGGACAGGGGGGGTGTGGGTGCGGCGCTCATCGGGGGCGGAGTGTAGCCATATCCCCCGCGCCTGCAACGCATCGCGGCAGGGTGCGCCGCCCCCTCACCCCTCCCCACCGCGCCGCCCGGCG
>NZ_JASJOE010000128.1 GCF_030163755.1 Roseicyclus amphidinii | reverse complement strand
CTGCGGAGCCGCGCGACCGCGCGGGGCGCCGAGCTGGTGGAGCGGATGCGCGCCGACCGCGCGCCGGGGCTGATGGAGGTGTTCCTGGCCGAATACGGCCTGTCCACGCGCGAGGGGATCGCGCTGATGTGCCTGGCCGAGGCGCTGCTGCGCGTGCCCGACGCCGCCACGATGGATGCGTTGATCGAGGACAAGATCGCGCCCTCGGAATGGGGCGCGCACCTGGGCCGGTCGGCCTCGTCGCTGGTCAATGCCTCGACCTGGGCGCTGATGCTGACGGGGCGCGTCCTGCAGGATGGCGAGGGGATGGCGGGCGTGCTGAAAGGCGCCGTGCGCCGCCTCGGCGAGCCGGTGATCCGCAAGGCGGTCGCCCGCGCGATGCGCGAGATGGGGCAGCATTTCGTCCTCGGTCAGGACATGGCCGAGGCGATGCGCCGGGCCGCTGCCGAGGAACGGCGCGGCTATGCCTATTCCTACGACATGCTGGGCGAGGCGGCGATGACGGCGCGCGATGCGGCGGCCTATTTCGACGCCTACATGGGCGCGATCCGCGCGCTGCAGCCTGCTTGCCGGTCCGACGACATCCGGGTCAATCCCGGCATCTCGATCAAGCTTTCGGCGCTGTTTCCGCGCTACGAGGAGGCGCAGCGCGACCGGGTGCTGGCCGAGCTGGTGCCGCGGGTTCGGGAGCTGGCGCGGGCGGCGCGGGCGCAGGGCATGGGCCTCAACATCGACGCGGAGGAGGCCGACCGCCTCGACCTGTCGCTCGACGTGATCGAGGCGGTGCTGGCCGATGCGCAGCTGTCCGGCTGGGACGGGTTCGGCGTGGTGGTGCAGGCCTATGGCAAGCGCGCCAGCGCGGTGATCGACTGGCTTTACGCGCTGGCCGAGACCCATGACCGGCGCATCATGCTGCGGCTGGTCAAGGGCGCCTATTGGGACACCGAGATCAAGCGCGCGCAGGTCGAGGGGCTGGAGGATTTCCCGGTCTGGACGCGGAAGGCGGCGACCGATGTCGCCTACCTGTGTTGCGCGCGGAAGCTTCTGGGCATGACCGACCGGATCTTTCCGCAATTCGCCACGCATAACGCGCAGACCGTCGCCGCGATCCTCGAGATGGGGCCGGACCGCGACGCGTGGGAATTCCAGCGCCTGCACGGCATGGGCGAGGCGCTGCACGAAATGGTGCGAGCGGGCAACGGGCCGCGCTGCCGGATCTACGCGCCGGTGGGCAAGCACCGGGATCTGTTGGCCTATCTCGTGCGGCGGCTGTTGGAGAACGGGGCGAATTCCAGCTTCGTGAACCAGGTGCTCGATGGCGGGGTGCCCGCCACGACGGTCGCGCGCGACCCGTTCGAGGCGCTTGAGGGGGCCGAGGCCAAGGCCGTGGTCGCGCCCGCGCGGATCTTCGGGGCAGAGCGCGAAAACGCGCGCGGTTTCGATCTGACGGACCCCGTGGAACTGGCCGCGATCGAGGCGGCGCGCGCGCCGTTTGCCGCCGCCACATGGACGGCGGCACCGATCCTTGCCGCGGCGGTGACGGGCGGCGAGGACTGGATCGTGATCAACCCCGCGCGCGCGGAGGACCGCGTGGGCCATGTGACGCTGGCCGCGGGCGCGGATATCGAGGCCGCGCTCTCGGCCGCCGCCCGCTGGGACGCCCCGGTCGAGGCGCGCGCGGCGGTGCTGCGCCGGGCCGCCGACCTTTACGAGGCGCGCTATGGCGAGATCTTCGCGCTCCTGGCCCGCGAGGCGGGCAAGACGCTCCCCGATGCCGTGGGCGAGCTGCGCGAGGCGGTGGATTTCCTGCGCTATTATGCCGGGGAGGCCGCGGGTTTGGCCGCGCCCGCCCGCGGGATCTTTGCCTGCATCAGCCCGTGGAACTTCCCGCTGGCCATCTTCACCGGCCAGATCGCCGCGGCGCTGGCCGCCGGCAACGGCGTGATCGCCAAGCCCGCCGAGGCGACGGGTCTTGTCGCGCACCTCGCGGTGCAACTGTTGCACGAGGCCGGTGTGCCGCGCGCGGCGCTACAGCTTTTGCCGGGGCGCGGGGCCGAGGTGGGCGCGGCGCTCTCGTCGGATGCGCGCATCGCGGGGCTGTGCTTCACCGGCTCGACCGAGACGGCGCAGGCGATCAACCGCGCCAAGGCTGCGCATCTCGCCCCCGCCGCGCCGCTGATCGCGGAAACCGGTGGGCTGAACGCGATGGTGGTGGACAGCACCGCCCTGCCGGAACAGGCGGTGCGCGACATCATCGCCTCGGCCTATCAATCGGCTGGGCAACGCTGCTCGGCGCTGCGGCTGCTCTACGTTCAGGAGGACGTGGCGCGCCCCGTGCTGGAGATGCTGAAGGGCGCGATGGCCGAGCTGCGGCTGGGCGACCCGTGGCGGCTGTCGACCGACATCGGGCCAGTGATCGACGCGCGCGCGCAGGCCGGCATCCTCGCGCATGTGGAGGCCGCCCGCGCCGAGGGCCGCGTGCTGGCCGAGCTGGAGGCGCCGGGCGACGGGACCTTCGTGGCGCCCGTGCTGATCGACCTGCCGGGCGGCATCGCAGCCCTCGAGCGCGAGGTCTTCGGCCCGGTTCTGCATGTGGCGACCTATCGCGCGGCGGATCTGCCGAAGGTGATTTCTGCCGTGAACGCAAGGGGATACGGGCTGACCTTCGGGATGCACAGCCGCATCGACGACCGCGTGCAGGAGGTCTGCGCCGCGATCCGCGTGGGCAACACCTATGTCAACCGCAACCAGATCGGCGCGGTGGTGGGCAGCCAGCCCTTCGGCGGCGAGGGGCTGTCGGGGACCGGGCCGAAGGCCGGCGGGCCGCACTACCTGCCGCGCTTCACGATGGCCGAAACGCGCGGGCAGACGCGGCTGTCGGACGAGCCGCGCGGCCCGGCCGAGCGCGGCGCACTGGAGGCGGAGCTGGCCGCCCTGCCCGATCCGCGTGACCGGGTGCTGTCGGTGACCGATCTGCCGGGGCCGACGGGTGAGTCGAACCGGCTGTCGACCCATCCGCGCGGGCGGGTGCTGTGCCTCGGACCGGGAAAGGCGGCGGCGGCCGAGCAGAAGCGGCTGGCCGAGGCTGCGGGCTGCACGGCGGTGGCCGTCACGGGCCGGGTTCCCGCCGGGTGGCTTGCCGATCTCGGGCCGTTCGAGGCGGTGATGCTGTGGGATGACGGCGACAGCGCGCGCGCGGTGGCGGTCGCGCTTGCCTCGCGCGCGGGGGCGCTGGTGCCGCTGGTCACCGAGG
>NZ_JASJOE010000127.1 GCF_030163755.1 Roseicyclus amphidinii | reverse complement strand
GCAAAGGCTGTGCCCGGCGCTGCGCGGCCGCCGACCAGCCGGGCCGAGGCCGCGGCGCGCAGGCGCATGGCGATGTCGGCGACCCCGTCCGAGGGCCCCTCGGAGCGGCGCAAGAGCGTGGGCTTGGCGGCGACGTCGATCGCGCCCGCCTCGAGGGCCGCGATGGTGGTGCGGGTGCCCCGCGCGGTCAGCGAGGAGATCACCACCGTGCGGATCGGGTCGCTGGCCATCTGCGCCTTGAGGAACTCCAGCCCGTTCTCGCCGGGCATCTCGATGTCCAGCGCGATCACGTCGGGCCGCCGCACCGCGATGAAATCGCGCGCGGCCTGCGCACTGGCGACCGAACCGATGACCCGAAGGCCCGGCTCATGCGCCAGCGCCCGCGTCAGCGCGACGCGGAACACGGCGCTGTCGTCGACGACAAGGATGGTCACGGGGTCACGCATGCTCATCACGCCGGCTTTCGGTAGATGCCGGTGCAGACGGGCTGCCAGCGGGTCGACAGGTCGCGGATCGACTCGGTCACCGAGGTGACGAGCCAGCCGCCGGGTTCGGTGGAGTCGTAGATCGCCTCGAGCGTCGCCACCTGGTCGGGCTGCTCGAAATAATACAGGATGTTGCGGCAGAAGACGGCGTTGAACCGCTTGCTGAACGGATAGGGCTGCGCCTTGAGGTTCATCCGCCGGAAGGTGCAGGTCGCGCGGATCTGGTCGCGCACGCGGTATTGCTCGATGCCGGTGGGCTCGAAATACCGCTTCAGCACGGCCGCGTCGGTCTGGGCGAACTGCCGCGCGGGAAAGACGCCGATCTCGGCGCGGGCGACGACGGGCTCGCTGATGTCGGTGCCAAGGATGCGCAGCCGCGACAGCACCTCGGGCCCCAGCGTTTCGGCGGCGAGGATGGCGATGGTATAGGCTTCGTCCCCGGTCGAGGCGGCCGCGCTCCAGATGCGGATCTCGCCGTGCCGGGCCAGGTCCGGCAGCACCGTCATGGCAAAGCTCTTCAGCACCTCTGGTTCGCGGAAGAAATAGGTGTGGTTCGTGGAGGCCGCGTGCATCACCGCCAGTTGCACATCGGTGCGACTGGTGCTCAGAAGCGCCTCGGAGAGCTGCGCGAGATCGGCGTGCCCGAAGCTGCGCGCGACCCGCCACAGCCGCTGCGCCAGCAGCGCATCCTTGCGCGCCGGGTAGTAGATGCCGCACCGCTCGCTCAGCCAGCCGCGGATGCGGGCCAGCGCGGCGTCCTCGGACGCGGTCGTGCGGTGCGGAGGCGTCTCGAACGCAGGCAGGTTCATCGCATCGCCTCCGCCGCGAGGCGCTCGCAATCGAGCACGATCGCCACCTCGCCCGACGCCAGAAGCGCCACGCCCCAGCTTGCCCGCACCGCGAGAAGCGCCCCCGACAGGGGCTTCATCACGACCTGCTGGCGGTCGAGCACCTCGTCGATGGGCACGGCGATACGGCCTGCCGCCGTGTTGAAGACGATGCAGACCATCTCGGACAGGGCCCGCTCCGAGCCGGGCAGCCCGCGATAGAATTTCTCCAGCCGGCAGACCGGCACGAGGTTGCCGCGGATGCGCAGCATCTCGCTGCCCTTGCGGGCGGAGACCCGCACCAGGTCCTCGGCGGAGGGGCGGATGATCTCCGAGATATCCTCGACCGGCACGGTGAAAAGCTGCCGGCCGAGCCGCAACAGAAGGCTGTCGAGAAACGCGAGCGACACCGGGATATGCAGCGACACCGTGGTGCCTTCGCCCTCGACGCTGTCCACCCCGATGCGTCCGCGCAGGTCTTTCATCGTGGCGTTCAGCACGTCCATGCCGACGCCGCGGCCCGACAGCGTCGTCACCGCCTCGGCGGTCGAGAAGCCGGGTTCGAAGACCACCTTCCACAGCTGGGCGTTCTCGGGTTCCTCGTCAGGCGCGAAAAAGCCGCGCTCGCGCGCCTTGGCGAGGATCTTCCTGCGCGACAGGCCGCGGCCGTCATCGGCGACGCGGATACGCACCTCGCTGCCCACCTGGGCCGCGGCCAGCAGGATGCGCCCGGTCTCGGGCTTGCCCGCCGCCAGCCGGTCGGCGGGCGGTTCGACCCCGTGGTCGGCGGCGTTGCGCACGACATGGAGAAGCGGGTCGTAAAGCCGGTCGGCGACCAGCTTGTCGATGGCGGTCTCCTCGCCCTCGATCACGAGGTCGAATTTCTTGCCGGTCTCGCGTTCCAGTTCGCGCACCATGCGCTTGAGGCGACGGAAGACCTCGGCCACCGGCACGAGGCGCAGCTCGGTCGCGGCGTCCTGCACCTCGCGCACGATCATCGACAGCCGATGGGCGGCGGCCTCGAAATTCTGCAGCTCCAGCCCCTCGAGGTCGGACGAGCCGATCGTCTCGGAGACCGAGAGGGACAATTCCCCCACCAGGTCCATGAGCCGTCCGATCTTGTCCGAGGACACGCGCATCAACGCGCCGCCTGCCGCCCCCCGGGCGTCGGTATCAACCGCCGCTGTCATCCGATCTTCCTTGCGTGGTGGGGCCCTGCCACCCGTGGCGGTGCCCCTTCGGTCCGTGGTCGCCGTCTCAGGCGACCCTTTCACTTGCTCCCCGATTGCAACCGCCATGCCATGCGGTGCGCGACGGGGCGGCAAAGGCGGGGCCTGTCTCAGGCCGCGCTTTCGTCCTTGGCGTCGAAGCTGAAGATGCAGACCCCGTCGAAGCCCGTGCTTCGGAACAGGAAGGTCTTCTTCATCGTGTCGACGAAGCCGCCGTGCTTCTTCTCGAAGGTCTTGAGGTCGGCCACCGAGGGGAAGAAGACGTTCACGGAAATGTCGCCCTCCTTGCTGATCAGGACCGTGAGGCCCGTGAGCTTGCACTCGGGGATGGCCGCGCCGAGCGTCTCGGTCACGAAGGGCGCCGCGATCTGCGCCGCGTCGAGGCTGGGAAACTTGAGATGATATGTCTTGGATAGCATGGACTGCCTGGACCCCGCTTGAGTTGATCTGGGCAGGAGAACGGCCGCTGGCGGGGAATATTGAGAAAAAAGCCCTCACAGCCGGTGTGTCTTTCGGAGGCGGGCGTGCAAAGGCGTGCGAAGGTGACCCCTTGGAGGGCCGCGAAAGGCGTCACCCACACCTCCGTCCGACAACGGATCGTCGGCTTTCCGACGCTTTGACACCCCTCGGACCCCCATGCCGACGACCTTTCGACACCCACCGCGGCCGCCTTGGGGGGTGCCGGCAATTTGCGCCTGCATTTTAGGGCCTTGGCCCGAAAAATCTGGCTGGCACGATACCTGCTAAGTCATCTGCAACCAGACAAAGGACCCGCACGATGACGAAAGTTCACCTTCTCGACACCGCCCTGCCCCGCGCCGAGGGGCTTGCCGACCTGCTGGCACGCCGTCGTCTGACGGTGACCCGCGACAGCGCCGCCGGGGATGCGGCGGGGGCCGCGACGCTCGTCTGCGGCGGCGCGACCGAGACCGAACTGGGGGGCAC
>NZ_JASJOE010000126.1 GCF_030163755.1 Roseicyclus amphidinii | reverse complement strand
CGCCGTGCCGGTCTTCGGCAGCCGTCGGGCGGCGACGGTTGCGGCAGCGCGGGCCTAGATCATGGCGCGCGCTCCTCGTTCCGCGCCCCGGCGCGCCACCCGGCCGCGCGGACGCTGGCGGCAGAAATGGGCCCTGACCGCGCTGGGCTTCGTCTTTGCGCTGTCGGCGCTCTTGCGCCTCGGCACGCTGGAGGGGGCGCTGGCCGAGGCCGTGGCGAGCGATTCGTCGGTGGGCAGCCACGCGGCATCGCCGGGGCCTTCGGGGCACGCCGGTGACGCGGCCGCTTCCATGACCGGGGCCCTGAGCTCGGACATGACCGCGGACATGGCCCGCACCCTGCAGGATGCGCTGGCCGAGATCGACGCCCTGCGCAGCGCGCTGGACCGGCGCGAGGCCGCGGTTGCCGACCGCGAACGCGCCGTCGCGGCGGCGCAGGCGCTGGTCGAGGCGCGGCTGGCCGAGCTGGAGGCCGCCGAAACGCGGCTCGAGGCGTTGATCGCGCGCTCGGACACCGCCGCCGAAAGCGACCTCGACCGCCTGACGCGGGTCTACGAGACGATGCCGCCCGAGGAGGCCGCGGCGGTCTTCGCGCAGATGCAGCCGGGCTTTGCCGCGGGGTTTCTCGCGCGCATGTCGCCGGCCGCCTCGGCCACGCTGATGGCGGAACTGCCGCCCGAGCAGGCCTATGCCGTCTCGGTCATCATCGCCACCCGCAACAGCGCGGCCCCGCGCCTGGACCCGCCCCGATCCGCGGGTGCGGAGACGGAAAATTAAGCCTTTTGCCCGAGGCTCGCCTCGCACAGCAGGAGAATGTCGCCCATGCTCGGGATGATCGGAATCGTCGTCGTCTTCGCCATGGTCTTCGGCGGCTATCTCGCCGCGGGCGGCAAGATGGGCATCATCATCAAGTCGCTGCCCTACGAGATGACCATGATTCTCGGCGCGGCGGTGGGGGCGTTCCTGATCGCCAACGACACCGGCACCGTGAAACACACGCTCAAGGACATGGGCAAGGTCTTCAAGGGCCCGCGCTGGAAGCACGGGGATTACCGCGACCTCCTGTGCCTGCTGTTCGAACTGTTGCGCCTTGCCCGGCAGAACGCCGTCGCGCTCGAGGAGCATGTCGAGAACCCGGCCGGGTCCGAGATTTTCGGACGATACCCGCGCATCCAGTCCGACAGCGTGGCGGTCGAGCTGATCTGCGACACGCTGCGCTCGGCGGCGATGAATTACGACGACCCCCACCAGGTCGAGGAGGTGCTGGACAAGCGCCTGGAAGAGCGTGTTCACCACGCGCTGCATTCCTCGCATGCGCTGCAGACGGTGGCAGACGGCCTTCCGGCGCTGGGCATCGTCGCCGCCGTTCTGGGCGTGATCAAGACCATGGCCTCGATCGACCAGCCGCCCGAGATCCTGGGCGGGCTGATCGGCGGCGCGCTGGTGGGCACCTTTCTCGGTGTGTTCCTAGCCTACGGCTTCGTCGGCCCCTTCGCGTCGCGGGTCAAGGCGGTGGTCGAGGAGGATCACCTGTTCTACCTGATGATCCGCGAGGTGCTGGTGGCCAACCTGCACAACCACGCGACGAACATCTGCATCGAGGTCGGCCGCCAGAACGCCCCCGGCCATGTCCGCCCCGCCTTCACCGAGCTGGAAGAGGCGCTGCGCGCCCTGAAATCGCCGGTGGCCGCATGAGGCTTGCCGCGGCGTTCCTTGCCGTCCTGATCGGCCTCCGGGCCATGGTGGCCGATGCGCAGACCCTGACGGTGCGCGCGGGCGAGCATGCCGGGTTCAGCCGGCTGGTGCTGGACATCGGGGCGGACCGCGACTGGCGTCTCGACGGGGAGGGGGAGGCGCGGCGACTGACCCTCTCCCCCCCGGTCGACGGGTTCGAGACCGGCGATGTCTTTCGCCTTGTGCCACGGACGCGGCTTGCCGCGCTGGAGGGGGGTGATGCACTGGGCCTGCGGCTCGGCTGCGACTGCCCGGTCGAGGTCACGCGCTACGAGGGGCGGTATCTCGTGATCGACATTCACGATCCGGGGTATCGTCCGGCACCTGATCCGGGCCCAGTGCCGGAGGATGCGGCAGCGGCTTCGGACGATGACCCGGACGCCGATGCCGTCGAAGCGGGCCTTGACCGCGCTGCCGCGGCAGGGGCGGGCGGAGTGGCAGGGGCGGCCGCTTCCGCCGGGAATGCCGCGGGCCTGCCGGACATGACGCGGCTTCTGGCCGGCCCCTCACTCGGTCCCTCACTCGGGCCTGACCTTGGTCTCGCCGCCGCCGCGTCGCCCATGTCCGCCGCGGGCGGGATCGACCTCGAGACCGCGGCGCAGATCATGGCCGAGCAACTGGCGCGCGCCGCGGCCTCGGGCCTGCTGGACAGCGCGCCCCTGCGCCCCTTCACCGAGGCCGACCCGGCCGCAGCTTCCGCGCCCGCCGAGCCGGTCGCGCCGCCGCCCGACGCAGGGCTGACCGGCCCCGGTAGCGGCCTGGCCGCGGACCTGCCGCTGCGCGCGGAAACCGCCTTTGACGCGGCGCTGCACCGGACGCAGGCCGCCGAACCCCGCCAACCCCGGCTGACCTGCCCCGACACCGTGCTGCCCATCGCCGCCTGGAGCGCGTCGGACCGCTTCGATGACGGCCTCGGCCAGCTGCGCCTTGCCCTTTACGATGCGCGCGACGTGCTGCAGCGCGACGCGGTGCTGGCGCTGGCGCGGCATTACCTGCGGTTCGGCTTCGGGGCCGAGGCCGCCGATTGGCTCGACCGCATCCCCGCCCCTCCCGCGGAGTTGCAGCGCATCGCGGCGCTGGTCGACGGGCGCCCCGCGCCCGTGCCCGCGCCCATGGGCGCAGCGCAGGATGCGCTGCTGATCTGCAGCGACGAAGACCTCGTGTGGCATGTCCTCGGCGGCACGCTGGGGTCCGCCACCCAACCCGGCCTGCAGCCGGGAGGCCAGTTCGGAGGCCAGTTCGGAGGCCAGCCCGGAGGCCAGCCCGCGGCCCTGACCGAGGAACTCGCCGGCCGCCTGCAACGTGCGACCGCGGCGCTTCCGGACGCGTTGCGCGACCAGGTCGCGCCGCGGGTCGCGCGCCGCCTGCAGGCCGAGGGGCACCCGAACCCGGCGCGCAACCTGCGCGATCTTCTGCACCGTGCGGGCACCCTGCCCGAGACCGCGCTGCTGCAGCTCGACATCGATCTCGGGCTGGTCCCCGGCGGGGCGGATGCGACGCGACAGGCGCTCGCGCTGGCGCTGCGCGACGACGGCGGCGACCCGCTGACCGCGATGGCGCAGGCGATGGGGTTCGACCGCGGGCTCGGCCTTGCGATCCCGCCCGAGCGGGTGGATGCGGCCGAGGCGCTGTTGCGCGAAACCGGCGGCACCGCCGAGGCGGCCCCGCTCTGGCACGAGACGGTTCTGGCGCTGGGCGCGGCGCGCGACCTTCCCCGGCTGATCGCCCTGCTCGACCGCGGCGACCTGCCCGAACCCGCGCGGATGGCCACGCTGACCGCGCTCTTTGCCGACAGGGCCGCGGCGCGCGACACCGCGACGCTTTATGTTCTTGCGCGGCTCTTCGGCGCGGGCTGGACCG
>NZ_JASJOE010000125.1 GCF_030163755.1 Roseicyclus amphidinii | reverse complement strand
CGCAGGCCCGTCCGCGGGGCAGGAGGCCGGGGACGGACAGGAGGGGCCGGAGGATGCGGCGCAGGCGCTGCGCGCCCGGCGGCGGCCCTTGTCGCCGCTGACACGGGCGCTGCACGGGTTTCTCGCCGCCGGGGGCTATCGCGGCACGCTGGCGGATTACCTGAAGGCCCGCGCGGCGCTTGCGCTGGCGCTTGGCGCCGGTCTGTGGATGCTCAATCCGCTGGGCTGGGTGAACCTTGCGATCGGCGCGCTTCTGGTGCTGGCGGGCTCGTATGTGGTGGGGCTTCGGGCGATCCGCAAACGCGCCCGCATCATGGAAGCGGAATTTCCCGCCGCGCTCGACATCATGGTGCGGGGCATCCGCACCGGGATGCCGCTTATCGACAGCATGCGCGTCGTGGCGACCGAGGCGCACCCCGTGCTTGCGCGGGAATTCCAGGTGCTGATCGACGAGTTGGCGCTTGGCGTGCGCTTCACCGATGCGATGCATCGCATGGTGCCGCGGGTGCCGATCCCCGACATCGAGTTCTTCGCCGTGGTGATGGGGCTGCAGGCGGATGCGGGCGGCGCGGTGGCCGATACGCTGGATGCGGCGGCCGAAACCATGCGCAGCCGCCGCGAGCTGCGCGACAAGGTGGCCACGATGAGCGCCGAGGCGCGGACCTCGGCCATGATCATCGGCGCGCTGCCGATCCTGGTGAGCGCGGTGATGGCCTACACCAGCCCCGAGTATATCGGACTCTTGCTGACGACGGGGCTGGGCAACCTGTTCGCGCTCGGCGCGGTGGCCTGGGCGCTGATCGGCATCTTCATCATGCGCGCGATGATCGACTTCGAGCTGTGAGAGGAAGGGGGAGCCAATGACCGACATGCCAGTCCTTGCCGGCACCCTGACGATGCTGTCGCTTGCCGCGTCGGCGCTGGCGCTGGTGCTGCCGCGGCTGGCCGCGCGGGTCCGCACCCGCCGCGTGGTGCAGCGCAGCGCGGGGGCGGCGGCGGCAGCGGTGGGGGGCGGGGCCGCCGCCCTGCGCCCGGTCCAGCTCGCGCTTGCGCGGCAGCTGCGCCGGGTCTTTCCCGGCCTGCAGACGATGGACCGGCGGATCGACCTGATCCGAAGGTTTCGCCGGGCGGGCCTGTCGCAGGCGCGGGTGAGCCTGTTCCTTTTGGCCAAGCTCATGTCGCCCGTCGCCCTTGGCGGGTTGGCCTGGGTGATCTGCGACACGCTCTACGGATTCGCGGCGGTGTCGTCGGGCCTGTGCGCGCTGGCGGCGGCGGCGCTGGGTCACTGGGCGCCCGACCTGTGGCTGCGCAACCGGATCGAGCGGCGCAAGATGCGCATCGCGCGGCGCTGGTCGGACGCGCTCGACCTGCTGCACATGTGCGTGCGCTCGGGCATGAGCCTTGACGCGGCCTTGGCCAAGGTGGCGCGGGAGCTGCGCCGGTCGGCCCCCGATATCGCGGCGGAATTCCGGCTGACGGTCACCGAGCTGAACTATCTCCAAAGCCGCGGCGCGGCGCTCGAGAACCTCGCGGAGCGGACCGGCCTGTCGCAGGTGCGCGCGGTGGTGACGGCGCTGATCCAGTCGCAGCGATACGGGGCCACGATCGCGGGCACGCTGCAGACCCTCGCGCGGCAGAACCGCGCCATGCGCGTGCGCGAGGCCGAGCAGAAGGCCGCGGCGCTGCCGCCCCGCCTGACCGTGCCGATGACGGTCTTCTTCCTGCCGGCGCTGTTCGTGATCCTGGTCGCGCCGGCCTTCATCAACGTGGCGGGGTGACGGGGATGGGCCGCATGTGTCGTGCCGAACGGAGCCTCGGGGGCTGGCGCAGGGACGAGGCCGGGGCGGTCTCGGTCATCTTCGTGCTGGCCTTGCCGCTGGTGATCGCCGGGCTTGCCCTGAGCGCGCAGGTGGGGTTCTGGCTGTCCGAGCAGCGCCGGGTGCAGACCGTGACCGATGCCGCGGCCTATTCCGTGGGGATCGCAGCCGCCCGGTTCGGGCTGGGCTGCGAGGCGCTGCGCGAGGAGGTCGAGACCTGGGCCGCGCTGCAGGACACCGCGCTGCGGGTCGCCACCGAAAGCGGGCTGCCCGCCGCGCAGCTGTCGATCACCCTCACCTGCCCTGCCGCCGATGAGCTGGGCGTCGAGATCGCACGGGCGCTGCCGCGCCTGCTGCTGGGGGCGCTGATGCCGGGCGATGGCACCGGGACCGGTCCCGCCCTCACGCCGCAACCGGCGGCGGCCAGCGTCATCGCGTTGACCACCGGCGGCGACACCGGCGGGTCGGGCGAGGGCGACGGCGGGCCGGAGCTGGTCTGCCTCCATGCGCTCGCGCGCGGTGGCGAAGGGCTGGAGACCGGCGGGCGCACCGAGATCATCGCGCCCGAGTGCCGGATACAGGTCGACTCCGACAGTGACGAGGCCATCGAGTTCGGGGGCAACACCACCATCGAGGTCGCCTGCATCACCACCCGCGGCGAGGTCGAGGTGCCGGCCAACGTGCGCGGCCGCCTGACGCTCGGCCCTGAGGGCAGCGCGTGCGAGACCATCCGACAGCGCACCGAGACGGAGCCGCTGCCCCCCAAGCTCGCCGACCTGCCGCGGATCGAGGGGCTGGAGGACCTGCCGGACGATCCGCTGGGCCGTCGGGAAACCGACGTCACGCCGACGCGGCCGCACGCAAGCGGCCTTGCGCTGCGCCGCTTCCGCGGCGGCCTCGAGCTGGAGCGTGGCGCGTATACCTTCGCGCCCGGCCTTTATGTCATCGACGGCGGCAGTTTCGAGGTCACCAACCGCGTGACCATGACGGTCGAGGACGGGGCCGGGTTCATCCTGATCAACGGGGCCGAGCTGGAGCTGGACAAGAACGCCGACCTGCGCTTCGGCAGCGGTCTCGGCCCCGGCCCGTGGGAGGGGCTGGTGGTCTTCTCGCAACCGCCCGTGGGGCGGGATGATGACGACGATGACGACGGCCTAGCGTGGGCCGAGTTCTCGTCGACGGCGCTGGACGGGATCGTGTTCCTGCCTGGCTACGAGGTCGAGGTCGGCGGCCAGGGCTCGCTCGGGCGGGGCTGCTACGTCTTCGTGGCCGAGCGGTTCGAATTCGGCGGCCGCAGCGAAATGGACATCACCTGCGACGAGGAGGACCGGCTGCGGCTGTGCGAGCGGCTGGGGCTGGGGGCCTGCGGGGCCACCTCGGGGCCGGATGACGACGTGACCGGCGTGGTGATCGTCCGATGAGTGCGCGCGCCCGCCCTGCCCCATGCCGTGACCGGCCCGCCTCGAGCCTCGGGGCCGTCCGGCCCGGCGCGGACCCTGCAACGCTGACGCGGAAAGACCGACCATGATCCGATCCATCCTGCTTCTGATCGCCGTGGCGTCGGGGGGCGGGGCCCTCCTGCTGATGATGCAGGGGCCCGTCACCTCCTCGCCCGAGGCGGACCGGACGACCGCGGGCGCGGTGGCCGGGGAGGCCGCGCCGGGCGCGGTGGCGGCCCCCGCCCCCGAGGCGCCGGTCACCACCGAGGTTCTCGCGCTGACCGGCGACATCGCCACGGGCGAGCCCGCCCTGCCCGAGGATTTCGCCTGGATCGACTGGCCGGAGGAT
>NZ_JASJOE010000124.1 GCF_030163755.1 Roseicyclus amphidinii | reverse complement strand
GAGGGGGCGCGGCTGACGCTCGCCGACGGCGCGCAGGTCACGGCGGGGCATGTGGTCATCGCCACCGGCGGCTGGGCCGGTTGCGCGCCGCTGACCGGGCGGCGGCCCGCGATGCGGGTCTACCAGCGGACGGTCGCCTTTGCCGAGGTGACGCAGGCCGAGGCCGCGCGGCTGGCCGGGATGCCGAGCCTGATCTGGGTGCCGGAGGGGGGCGAGACGGATCTCTACCTTTTGCCGCCGATCCGCTACCCGGACGGGCGCTTCTACCTGAAGATCGGGGGCGAGGCCGACAGCCCCGAGGCGCGCGACGCCGCCACGCTGAACGACTGGTTCCGCGGCGCGGGCAGCCCGGCGGCTGGCGCGGTCCTGCTGGAGGAGTTGCGGCGGGTGATGCCCGGTCTGCGCATCGCGGGCACGCACACCGGGGCCTGCGCGGTGAGCTTCACGGCGACGGGGCACCCCTATGTCGCGCGGGTCGAGGAGGGCGTGACGCTGTTGACCGGCGGCAACGGGGCTGGCGCGAAATGCGCCGACGAGCTGGGGCGGCTGGGGGCGGTTGCGGCCCTCGGCGGCGACGTGGCCGCCGAAGGCCTTGGCGCGGAGTTCGCGCCGGTGTTCGAGACCGACTAGAAGCGGAAGTTGACCGAGATGGCGGCGGTCGTCGCCTCGGCGTTCAGGCCGGAGAGGTCGAAATCGCTGAACTGGTGGTAGAGAACCTCGGTGCCCAGCGTGATGCCGTCACTGACCAGAAGCTCGTAGCCGACACCGGCATACCAGCCGTTGCTGTCGCCGACGGTCGGGTTGCTGGTGGTCGCCTGCGCCCAGCCCGCGGCGCCGTAAAGCCAGCTCGTGCCGAGATCGGCACCGGCGCGGGCGCCGATGCGGGTGACCGACTCGAGCGTGGTCACGCCGCCGAGGTCGATGTCGGTGGTGTCGTATTGCAGACCGCCGCCGACAATGACGGAGCCGAGGTCGTAATCGTAGTTCGCGCGCAGGCCGAGGAGCGCATCATTGCCGGACAGTTGGTTCGAGCCATAGGTCGAGACGTCGCCGTAACCGAGCTGCACACCGACCGAGGGGCCGGTCCAGTCGGCACCGGCGGGAACCGGTGCGGGTGCGACGGTGACCGGCGCGGGGGCCGGGTCCTGGGCCATGCCGCCGGCAAGGGCGGGGCCCGCGGCAAGCACGGCAAGGCCGGTTGCGAGGATCAGGGATCGTGTCATGGTCTGGTCGAGCTCCTTGCTCTCATTTGTTCTGGTTGTCGCGGCATGCTCGGTGCCGCCCGGCCAGAGGCTATGCACCCGCCACAGGCGTTCAACGCCACGGCAGGACACGAAAACGAGAGGCATGGGGGGCAGGCTGCATTCCGCCGGGCCGTCCGGGGAAATGCGCAAGACGCCGCCTGTTTCGCACGGGCGGGCCGCGCGGACATGGGCCCGCCCCCGCCCGCGGGCAGGGGCCGTGCCAGGAACTGCGGTGGGCGTGGGCCGAAGCAACGGCCCTGCCCCGCCCCCGTCAGGTCAGCTCAGGTCCATTTGGCGATGGGCGGCAGGCTCATCAGGACGGCATTGGCGTCATGGCCGGTTTCCAGGCCGAACTTGGTGCCGCGGTCGTAGACGAGGTTGTATTCGGCATAGAGCCCGCGGTGGACAAGCTGCGCTTCGCGGTCACCCTCGGACCACGCGGTGTGGCGGCGGCGCTCGACGCAGGGAACGAAGGCCGGAAGGAAGGCGCGGCCGACGTCCTGGGTGAAGGCGAAATCGGCCTCCCAATCGCCGGTGTTCAGGTCATCGTAGAAGATGCCGCCGACGCCGCGGGCGCGGTGGCGGTGGGGGACGTAGAAATACTCGTCCGCCCAGGCTTTGAACCGGTCGTAGTAGTCGGGCTGGTGGCGGTCGCAGTGATCCTTGAGCACGCCGTGGAAATGCGCGGTATCCTCGGCATATTCGATGGCCGGATTCAGGTCGGAGCCGCCGCCGAACCAATGCGCCACGGGCGTCCAGAACATGCGGGTGTTCATGTGGACGGCG
Source organism: Roseicyclus amphidinii (assembly GCF_030163755.1). Taxonomy (GTDB): domain Bacteria; phylum Pseudomonadota; class Alphaproteobacteria; order Rhodobacterales; family Rhodobacteraceae; genus Roseicyclus; species Roseicyclus amphidinii. The sequence continues at coordinate 1,366 of NZ_JASJOE010000124.1, read as the reverse complement.
GGCGCATGGGGGTTCTGCATGTGGGCGACAAGCGAAATGCCCGAGGCCCAGAAGGTCGGGTCGTCGCGCAGCCCGTCCATGTTCTTGCGCGAGGACATGGCGGCCACCGCGCGCTCGCCAAGCTGGCCGTAGACGGTCGAGACGTTGACGCCCACCTTCTCGAAGACGCGGCCGCCGCGCATGACGCTCATCAAGCCGCCGCCGGCATCCGAGCCGTCGTCGGAGTGGCGCTTCGTCTCGGTCACCTCGAAGCGGCCCGCGGGGGCGTCGCCGCCCTGGCTGTCCTCGAGCGCCTCGAATGCGGCGACGATCTCGTCGCGCAGGGTGCGGAACCACGCGGAGGCGCGGGATTTGTGGTCGTCGTAATTGTCCTTCACGGGAACCGTCCTTTTCTCGTCTCCGTGACGTTCTACCAGAGGCAGAGCGACGGTGCCACGCGCCGTTTCGTCCCTTGGGTCAGGACACCTTCGTCGCAGCGAAAAAACTTTCGTGCCCATGGATTTTCGCCCGTGGATGGCATAGGCTTCGCGGAAAGCCGCGCCAGACGGCACCCCAAGGCAGAGCGAGCAGGCTCAGTGAGACAGCGACCGAGTTTACCGGCCCTCATCGGGCTGGCCCTCCTCTTGTGCATGACGGTTGTGGCGACGCCGCTGCGCGCCGCGCCTTATGCCGCGATGGTGATGGATGCGCGCAGTGGCGAGGTTCTGCATTCGCGCAATGCGGATACGCGGCTGCACCCGGCCTCGCTGACCAAGATGATGACGCTCTACATCGCCTTCGAGGCGGTCCGGCTGGGGGAGATCACGCTCGACACGCCGGTCCGCATCTCGGATCGCGCCGCCGCCGAGCCGCCGTCGAAACTGGGGTTGCGGGCGGGGTCCACGATCCGGTTCCGCTACCTGATCCGCGCCGCCGCGATCCGTTCGGCCAATGATGCGGCGACCGCCATCGCCGAGGCGATCGAGGGGTCCGAGGCGGCCTTTGCCCGGCGCATGAACCGCACCGCGCGGGCGTTGGGGATGACCCGGACAACCTTTCGCAACGCCCATGGCCTGACCGAGGAGGGGCACCTGTCGACGGCGCATGACATGACGATCATGGGGCGGCGGCTGTTCTACGATTACCCGGAGTATTACAACATCTTCTCGCGCCGCGAGGATGACGCGGGCATCGCCATGGTGCGCAACACGAACCGGGCGCTGCTGGCCGCCTATCGCGGCGCGGACGGGATCAAGACGGGCTACACCCGCGCGGCGGGGTTCAACCTTGTCGCCTCGGCCGAGCGCGACGGCGTGCGCATCCTGGCGACGGTCTTCGGCGGGCGCTCGACCGCCTGGCGCAACCAGCGCATCATGGAGTTGTTCGA
>NZ_JASJOE010000123.1 GCF_030163755.1 Roseicyclus amphidinii | reverse complement strand
CCGAGAAGGGCGGCTGCTCGCGCCGCGCCACGACGCTCTCGGCCAGCACCCGCCCCCCGGCCCGCGCCAGGGGCACGGTCTCGACGCCCACCGGGCGCGCCAGCGCAAGGCAGGCCGCAAGCGCCTCCGAAACCGGGATCATCGGACCCGCTCCCGCATCCCGCCTTCATCTTCCTCCAAATACGGAAATCCCACGGGTGCCACCAAACCCGCCGCCCGGCATGTCGCACACCCGATGCCACGGGCCCACGATTTTCGCCCCGCGAAAATCGCCCCGGGCGACGCCGAAGGCGGCGCAATCCCCATGCACGCGTCACCCCGCATCATCGGCCTCGTAACGCCCGGATTTGCCGCCATCCTTCAGCACCACCCGGATCCCGCCGATCTCGATCGATTTTTCGGCCGCCTTCAGCATGTCATGCACCGTCAGCGCCGCCACCGACACGGCGGTCAGCGCCTCCATCTCGACGCCGGTCTGGCCGGTGGTCTTCACCGTCGCCCTGATCCGAACACCGGGCAGGCCCGCATCCGGCACCAGGTCGACCGTCACCTTGGTGATCGGCAAAGGATGGCAGAGCGGGATCAGATCGGCGGTCTTTTTCGCCCCCATGATGCCTGCCAGCCGCGCGATGCCCAGGACATCGCCCTTCTTCGCGGTGCCCGCCTCGACCAGCGCCAGCGTCTCGGGGCGCATCTTCACCCAGCCTTCGGCCACGGCCACCCGGTCGGTCACGGATTTCCCCGAGACATCGACCATATGGGCCTGTCCGCCCTCGTCGAAATGGCTGAGCTGCGCCATCGCCTCAGGCCCCCGCCGGGGCGGGATCGGCGAGGATCGCGGCGGTCGCCGCCGTGACGTCCGCCTGCCGCATCAGGCTTTCCCCGATCAGGAAGGACCGCGCGCCCGCTTGCGCCATGCGCGCAAGATCGGCAGGCGTGAACAGACCCGATTCCGAGATCACCATCCGGTCGCCCGGCACGCGGGCGGCCAGCCGCTCGGTCGTGGCAAGATCGGTGACGAAGGTGTTCAGATCCCGGTTGTTGATCCCCAGAAGCGGCGATTTGAGCGCCATCGCGCGCTCAAGCTCCGCGTCGTCATGCACCTCGATCAGCGCATCCATCCCCCAATGCCGCGCGGCATCCTCCAGCTCGGCGGCCTGGCCGTCCTCCACCGAGGCCATGATGATCAGGATGCAATCCGCGCCCCAGGCGCGCGCCTCGGCGACCTGGTAGGTGTCGTAGAGGAAATCCTTGCGCAGGCAGGGCAGAGCCACCGCCGCCCGCGCGCGGGTCAGGTAGTCGGGCTTGCCCTGGAAACTGGGCTCGTCGGTCAGGATCGAGAGGCAGGTCGCGCCGCCCGCCTCGTAGGCTTTTGCAAGCGTCGGCGGGTCGAAATCGGCGCGGATCAGGCCCTTGGACGGGCTCGCCTTCTTGATCTCGGCGATCAGCCCGTAGCCCGATCCCTCGGCCCGGCGCAGCGCCTCGCCGAAGCCCCGCACACGCGGCGCGGCGCGCGCGGCCTCTTCCACGCTGGAGGGTGGGCGCGCGGCCTTGGCGGCGGCCACTTCCTCAAGCTTGTAGGCCTTGATCCTGTCGAGAATGGTCGCCATCGCGCGCCCCCCTTATGCCGTGCCGGAGGTGATCGCGGCCAGCCGCTCCACCGCGCGTTTCGCCGCGCCCGAGGCAAGGCTCTCGCGGGCGATCTCCACCCCCGCTTTCAGATCGTCGGCCTTTTCGGCCACCACCAGCGCCGCCGCCGCGTTCAGCAGCACCGCGTCGCGGTAGGCCCCTTCGGCCCCGTCCAGCAGTGCGCGGAGCGCGGCGGCGTTCTCGGCGGGCGTGCCGCCGAGGATGTCGCGGAAGGGATGGACGGGCAGGCCCGCCTCCTCGGGATGCACCTCGCGCGGGCGGATCTTGCCGTCCTTCAGCACCGCCACGGATGTCGGCCCCGAGATCGAGATCTCGTCCGTCCCGTCCGCGCCATGCACCAGCCACGCGGCCTCGGACCCCAGCTCCTTCAGCGTCTCGGCCATGGGAAAGATCAGGTCGATGGCGAAGGCCCCGGTCAGCTGGCGCTTGACGCCCGCGGGGTTGGTGAGCGGGCCGAGGATGTTGAAGATCGTCTTGCAGCCCAGCTCCTGCCGCACGGGCATCACCTGCTTCATCGCCGGGTGGTGCATCGGGGCCATCATGAAACCGATCCCGGCCTCGGCAATGCCGCGCTCCACCACGTCGGGTCCGACCATCACGTCGATGCCCAGTTCACCCAGCGCATCGGCCGCGCCGGATTTGGAGCTGAGGTTGCGGTTGCCGTGCTTGGCCACCGGCACGCCCGCGCCCGCCACGACAAAGGCCGTCGCGGTCGAGATGTTGAGCGTCCCCATCCCGTCGCCGCCGGTGCCGACGATGTCCATCGCGCCCTCGGGCGCGGTCACCTTCACGCAGCGGTCGCGCATCACCTGCGCCGCCGCGGCATATTCGGCGACGGATTCGCCGCGCGCCCGCATCGCCATCAGGAGGCCCCCGATCTGCGCTTGCGTGGCCGTGCCCTCGAACAGCTCTTCGAAGGCGGCTTCGGCCTGCGCGCGGCTCAACGGCCCTTCGGAGGCCGCATAGATCAGCGGTTTCATCGCGTCGGTCATGCCGGGATCGTCCCTTTCGCGGTCTCGAGGAAGGTGCGCAGCATCGCGTGCCCGTGTTCCGAGCGGATGCTTTCAGGGTGGAACTGCACGCCTTCGATCGGCAGCGTGCGGTGGCGCAGGCCCATGATCGTGCCGTCCGCCAGCGCGGCGGTCACTTCAAGCTCGGCGGGCAGGCTGGCGCGTTCGACCACCAGCGAGTGATAGCGCGTCGCCTTCAGCGGCGAGGGCAGGCCCGCGAAGACGCCTTTGCCCTCGTGCAGGATCTCGCCCATCTTGCCATGCACGATCTCGGTATGCCGCAGGACGCGGCCGCCGAAGGCCTCGCCGATGGTCTGATGCCCGAGGCAGACCCCCAGAAGCGGCACGCCCGCCCCCGCCGCCGCCCGCGTGAGGGGCAGGCAGATGCCCGCCTGCGCCGGGTCGCAGGGGCCGGGGCTGAGGACGATGGCCTCGGGGGCCATGGCCAGCGCCTCCTGCACGGTGATCTGGTCGTTGCGCACGACGCGCGTCTCGGCCCCCAGCTCGCCCAGGTAATGGACGAGGTTCCAGGTGAAGCTGTCGTAATTGTCGATGAGAAGCAGCATGGGACCTGACCACCGCGCCGCGGGCGCGAAAAGGTTAAAAAGGGGTGAAGGCGTCGCGCGCCCGAGCTATACATGTTTCAAAGCCGGGCAGGGTGGTCAAGCGCCTCTCGAGACCCGGTCAGGGCAAGCGGTGCGCGGCGCGTGGGGCCGCAACGGGCGAAAGAGGGCGACATGGGCGGTGGAGTGATCGGCGGTTTCGGGCTGGGCCTTGTGATGTCGGCCATCGTGCTGGCGGCGGTGTCGCTCAGCACGCCCTTGCCCGACAGGGGCGAGGGGCCTGCCGCCACAGAGGCTCCGGCAGAGGCTGCCGTGGAGGCTGCCGTCGAGGCTGCCGTCGAGGCGGCCACACCCGAAGATGCGCCGGACCCTGTCGCCGAACCGGCCCCCGACCCGGCCCCCGAACCGGCCACACCCGCGCAACGCGCGGACGAGCCGCCTGCCGGGGACGACGCGCCGCAGGGCGAGGCCGCCCCGGTGGAGGCCACGCCGCCCGCGGAGGCAGCCCTGCCCGAACCGCCCGATGCCGCCGAAGGCACCGGCCCCGCCAC
>NZ_JASJOE010000122.1 GCF_030163755.1 Roseicyclus amphidinii | reverse complement strand
CGGGGGCCACGGCGTCGAGGTCGGCGGTGGGCGCGGGCGCCGCGCGCAGGCGGTCGATGGCGTGGTTGCGCGCGACGGTGATCAGCCAGGTCATCGGGCTGTGACCCGTGACGCGGTAGCGGTCGGCGCGGTGCCAGAGTTTCACGTAGACCTCCTGAAGCGCCTCTTCGGCGAGACTGCGATCCTTCAAGATACGCAGGCAGATGCCGAAGAGTTTCGCCGAGGTCGCCGCATACAGCGCCGAAAACGCCGCGCGGTCGCCCATGGCGACGCGGGCGATCAACCCCTCGAGATGCTCCTGGTCGGTCATGCGGTCGCTGTCTCCTGCGCCGAGATATGCATCTCGGGCCGGGCTTGGCCAGCCCCCCGTTTTTCGCCCTTCCCCTTGCAGCCCCCCGCGATATGTTGCATCCCCGCGACATCGGCGCAGACCACCCCCGGACACGATCGAGGATCTCATGGCAGACGGCAGCTTGAGCATGGACGCGAAACCGACCGAAGAGATCTCGGTCCGCGAGGTGTTCGGCATCGACACCGACATGACGGTGAAAGGCTTCGCCGACCGCACCGACCGGGTGCCGGAGCTGGACAGCACTTACAAATTCGATCCCGACACCACGATGGCGATCCTCGCGGGCTTCGGCTACAACCGCCGCGTCATGATCCAGGGCTATCACGGCACCGGCAAGTCGACCCATATCGAACAGGTCGCCGCCCGCCTGAACTGGCCCGCCGTGCGCGTGAACCTCGACAGCCACATCAGCCGGATCGACCTGATCGGCAAGGATGCGATCAAGCTGCGCGACGGCAAGCAGGTCACCGAATTCCACGAGGGCATCCTGCCCTGGGCGCTGCGCAATCCCGTGGCCATCGTCTTCGACGAATATGACGCGGGCCGGGCGGACGTGATGTTCGTCATCCAGCGCGTGCTGGAGCATGACGGCAAGCTGACGCTGCTCGACCAGAACGAGATCATCACGCCGCACAAGTATTTCCGCCTGTTCGCCACCGCGAACACCGTGGGCCTGGGCGACACGACGGGCCTTTATCACGGGGTGCAGCAGATCAACCAGGCGCAGATGGACCGCTGGTCGCTGGTCGCCACGCTGAACTACCTGCGCCACGACGCGGAGGCCGCGATCGTTCTGGCCAAGAACCCGCATTACAACACCGAGAAGGGCCGCAAGACCGTGAACCAGATGGTCACCGTCGCCGACCTGACGCGGACGGCCTTCATGAACGGTGAGCTGTCGACGGTGATGTCGCCGCGCACGGTCATCACCTGGGCCCAGAACGCGGAGATTTTCCGCGACGTGGGCTATGCCTTCCGGCTGTCCTTCCTCAACAAGTGCGACGAGCTTGAGCGGCAGACGGTGGCCGAGTTCTACCAGCGCTGCTTTGACGAGGAGCTGCCGGAGAGTGCGGCGAGCATGTCGCTGGGCTGAAGCAGGGCGTTTTCCGGGGGCCCTGCCCTCCGGTCACCCCTACACAAACCGTGAACAAATGGTTAACAGGCGGCCATGCGCCGCCTGCCCCTCCCCTCTCTCCTGACGCTTGTCACCCTCGGCGGGTTTGTCGCCGTGGCCTGCGTGCCCTCTCCCGACCCTGTGCAGAAAGGCTTCGGCCCGTCGGCCTGCAGCGTGACCCGCGTGGTCGATGGCGACACGGTCGACATGACCTGCCCCGGCGAAGGCCGCTTTCGCGCCAGGCTGACGGGCTTTGACACGCCAGAAAGCCATGAGCCGCGCTGCGCCGCCGAGGCGGAGCTGGCCCGCACCGCGACCCTCCGGCTGCGCGGCATGGTGCGCGGGGCGGGCCGCGTGGACGCGCAGCTCGGCGGGTGGGACCGCTATGATCGCAGGCTGGTCCGGCTCGCCCTCGACGGGCGTGACGTGGGCGCGACCCTGATCGCCGAGGGGCTGGCCCTGCCCTATTCGGGCGGGCGCAGGCCCGACTGGTGCGCGCGGCTGGGGTGACCCGGCCACGGGGCGCAGCCTAGCAAGGCGTTTTCAATCTGCACAATTGACAGGCGCTTATTTTGCCTGTTCGCTATATTCATGGGCAGCTTGAAAACAGGCATGGCGGCCCTTCTGGGCCTTTTCCTTGTCCTCCCGGCTGCGGCGCGGGCCGATCAGGGTGGGCCGACCCTGCCCCGTTTCGCGGAATGCGCCGGGCGGCTTGTCGCGCAGATGGAACATGAATGGCTGCTCACCGATCCGGCCTCGGCCGAGACCGAAGCGACGCTCGACGCGGTGGTCGCGGTGCTGGAGCTGATGGCACCCGGCGGCACGGTCGAGACGCGCGCCTGGCGCGCCTCGGCGCGGGCGGCGCATCGGCGGCTTCTCTCCTCGGCCAGCTTCGGCGGAGCCGACTGGGCCGGGGATGCGGCGCGGCGCTACATTCTCGGCTGCGCGGCGCTCGTCGTCCTGCCCGACCGCGAGGCGGTCGCGGGGCGCAGCTGACCCCCGATTGACCCCGACCCGCACCCGGTCCATCGTCCCGCATCATGACATACCCCACACCCACCGACATCGACGCCGCCGCCGCCCGCATCGCGGGTCGCGTGCGCCTCACGCCCATCCTGCAGGTGGAGGGCGCGGCCCTCGGCCTGCCCCATCCGGTCACGCTGAAGCTGGAACACACCCAGGTGACCGGCTCGTTCAAGGTGCGCGGTGCCTTCAACACGATGCTGTCGTCCGATGTGTCCACGGCGGGCGTCGTCGCGGCCTCGGGCGGCAATCATGGCGCGGCGGTGGCCCATGCGGCCAGCACGCTGGGGCACCGCGCGAAGATCTTCGTGCCTAAGCTGATCGCCAAGGAAGAGAAACTCGCCCGGATGCGCGATTTCGGCGGCGAGGTGATCCTGACCGAAGGATCGGTCGCCGATTGCATGGCCGAATACGCCGCCCATGCCGAGAAAACCGGCGCGCTCTCGGTCCATCCCTACGACACCTTCCCGACGCTGGCGGGGCAAGGGACCGTGGCGCGCGAGATCGAGGCGCAGATGGCCCGAACCGACCTGAACGGGCTGGACACGATCCTCGTCTCCACCGGGGGCGGCGGGCTGATCGGCGGGGTGGCCGCGTGGTTCCGCGACAGGGTCCGCGTCGTCTCGGTCGAGACGCAGGACACCAACACGCTCGAGCGCTCCTTCCGCGAGGGGCCGGAGTTCAGCGCGAGCCCCTCGGGGATCGCGGCCTCCTCGCTGGGCGGGCCGCGGTTGGGCGTGATGTCATGGGAGGTGATCCGCGACCATGTCGACCAGGCGGTGCTGGTCGAGGACGCCGCCGTCTTCGAGGCCGCGCGAAGGCTGTGGGACGGCACCCGCCTGATCGGTGAGCCGGGGGCGGCGGTGGCGCTGGCGGCGCTGACCTCGGGGGCTTACGTGCCCGAACCGGGCGAGCGGGTCTGCGTGCTCTTGTGCGGCGGCAATGCCGCCCCGGACTGGTTCCTCGCGTGACGCGGGCCGCGGCGCTGCTGGTGGCGGCGCTGGCCGCCTCCGTGTCGGCCCCCTTTTCAGCCCCCGTGGCGGCGCAGCCCGCGGGGTTTGCCGAGGCGATGGACGAGGTGCTGACCCCGACCGGCGCGGCCGCGCCGATGCTGCGCTGCGCCGGGCTTTACCGGGCCTTTCGCCTGTTGGCGGGCGAGGAGACCGGGGTCGGCGCGGAGGCGCTGGAGGGCGAGGTCGCGCTGGCCCTTGCCGCTGCTGCCCGGCGCGAGAGCGACACCGGTGCATCCCCCGCCGCGGCGATGGCCGAGATCGCCCCGGTGATCGCGGCGGCGAGCCAGCTCTACCTCGACCGGATGGGCGCCGCCCGCGCGGCGACCGGCAACGCGATGGAGGACGGCCTGGAGGCGACGCTCTTTGCCTGCGCCGAGCTGCGCGCGGTGCTGGCGGGTGTGGCGGGCGGCTGACGCCGCGACGGCAACACTGTGTTTCAAGGGGTATGCCGCCCCGGCGGCTAGGCGCACACGCGCCGATTTGCTAGGATCGCGGACGACGTTCCGACCGCCACGGGGTCCGCGATGCGGCTTGCGCCGATCCTTGCCGTCCTGACCTGGGCCATGGCCCAGCCCGCCGCCGCGGCGGTCTCGCCGCTCGACGGGCCGGACGCGGCCGCGGGCCGCGATGCC
>NZ_JASJOE010000121.1 GCF_030163755.1 Roseicyclus amphidinii | reverse complement strand
CGCGCTGATGGCCGCCGCCGACCTGATCGCCGCGCCGATCACCACCATGGCCGCGGCCGATGCCGCGACCGGTCGGCTTCTGGACCTGGCCGCGCGCGTCGCGCGGTTCGACGTGAGCGTCTTCATCAACGGCCCCACCGGCTCGGGCAAGGAGGTTCTGGCCCGCACGATCCATGCGCGCTCGACCCGCGCCGACAAGCCCTTCGTCGCCATCAACTGCGCCGCGATCCCCGAGAACATGCTCGAGGCGATCCTCTTCGGCCACGAGAAGGGCTCGTTCACCGGGGCGCAGGCGGCAAATGTCGGCATCCTGCGCGCGGCGGACGGCGGCACGCTTCTGCTCGACGAGATCTCGGAAATGCCGCTGGGCCTTCAGGCCAAGCTGCTACGGGTGCTGCAGGAACGCGTCGTGACGCCGCTGGGCAGCCAGAAGGAAGTGGCCGTCGACATCCGCGTCATCGCCACCTCGAACCGCAACATGGAGGACGAGGTCCGCGCGGGCCGCTTCCGCGAGGATCTGCTCTACCGGCTCAACGTCTTCCCGCTCGAGACCATGGCGCTCGCCGAACGCCCCGACGACATCCCCGTGCTGGCGCAGGCGCTGCTGCGCCGTCACGCGGTGCCGGGCGCGGCGATGCCGCTTCTGGCGCCCGAGGCCTGCGACCTGCTGGCCGCGCATCACTGGCCGGGCAACGTGCGCGAACTGGAGAACGTCATGCAGCGCGCCATCGTGCTCTGCGAAGGCGACACCGTGACGCCCGACCACATCATGCTGAGCGCCCGCGCCTCGCTCGCGGCACTGGCCGCGCAGGCCGCCTGAAGCCGGGGGGACGCGCATCATGTCGATCTCAGGGGTGAGCAGCGGGGCCGCGGTCGCCGCGGCGACGCAGACGCCCGATGTCCCGCGCCCGACCAGCGCCACGGGCGACCAGCCCGCGGGCTTCGCCGAGCGGATCGGCGACGCGCTGCGCACCGTGGCCAACGAACAGGCCGAGGCGGGGCGGATGCGCCGCGACTTCGAACTGGGGCGCACCGACGATCTCGCCGCGGTGATGGTGCAGCAGCAGGTCTCCTCGCTCGGCTTCGAGATGACATTGCAGGTCCGCAACAAGGCGCTCGGCGCCTACCGCGACATCATGAACATGCCGGTCTGAGACCGGCCCCGCCCGCCAGAATGCAAGGACGACACGCATGAGCACTCCGACTGCACCCATGGCCACTGGCCAGCAACCCGGCGGCACCGGCCTTCAGGCCCGCGCCCGTGGGCTGATGACGCAGATCGAGGGCCTGACCGCCCAGCCCGCCGCGCGCCGCGCCCTGCCTGCCATCGCCGTGCTGCTGATCGTGGCGCTGGGGCTGGTGCTGTATCTGGCCCTCAGCCCCGCCGACCGCGTGACGCTGCAGAACGGTCTGCCCGAGGCCGAGAAGGCCCGCGCGATGGAGCTGTTGCAGGCGCAGGGGTTCGACGCGCGGCTCGATCCCTCCAGCGGTGTCTTGACCGTGGGGGCCGCCGATTATCACCGCGCGCGCATGGCGCTGGCCGCCGAGGGCCTGCCGCAGGGCACGCCCGACGGGATGGACGCGATCACCGACATGCCGCTTGGCACATCGCGCTCGGTCGAGGCCGCGCGGCTGCGGCGGATGCTGGAGCTGGACCTCGCCCGCTCCATCGCCGAGCTGCAACCGGTGCGCGCCGCGCGCGTCCACCTCGCACTGCCCGAGCGCAGCGCCTTCCTGCGCGACCGCGAACCGGCCAGCGCCTCGGTCGTGGTGCAGATGGCCCCCGGCATGGCGCTCAGCGCGCGGCAGGTGCAGGCGATCGTCGGGCTCGTCGCGGGCGCGGTGCCCGAGATGACGCCCGATGCTGTCTCGGTCGTGGACCAGGCAGGCCGCCTTCTGTCGACGCCCGACGCGGGCGGGGCCGCGGGCGATGTCTCGGACCAGATGCGCCAGCAGCGCGAGATGGAGCAGATGCTGCGCGAGCGGGTGCTGGCGCTGGTGACGCCCATCGTGGGCGCGGGCAATGCCGCCGTCGAGGTGACGCTCGACATGGATTTCACCCGCGCCGAGGTGATGCGCGAGGATTTCCTGCCCGAGGCCACCGCGCTGCGCAGCGAACAGGGCACGTTCGACGGGGGCGCGACCGGTGTCGCAAGGGGCATCCCCGGCGCGATCTCGAACGCGCCGCCGCCGGCAAGCGAACTGGTGCCGGTTCCCGAGCGCGACGCCGGGTCCGCCCCCGGCCAGGCCGGTGGAAGCTCCAGCTTCGTGCGCAACTACGAGGTCAGCCGCCAGGTCGAGACCCGCGTGATGCCCACCGCCACCGTGACCCGGATCAACGCCGCCGTCCTGCTGCGCGCGCCGGACGCGGGCCGTGACGGTGCGCCCGCCGAGATGGACCCGGCCCTGGTCGAGACCATCGCGGCCCTGTCGCGGACCGCCATCGGCTATGACGAGGACCGCGGCGACACCGTCACCGTCTCGGCCTCGCCCTTCGTCGCCGCCGAGGAGATCGCGGGCCCCTCGCTGATCGAGGCGGGCTGGCTGCAGACCCTCGGGCGGACGCTGGCGCAACTCGCCGTGCTCGCCATTCTGGTGCTGGGCGTGGTGCGCCCGCTGATCACGCGGCTTCTGCCGCAGGCCCCCTCCGGGCCCGCCGCGGCGGGGCTTGCGCCTCCGGGCTACGGCAATGCGATCGAGGTGGGCCAGGGCGAAAGCCTGTCGGGGCTGCGCGCCCGCCTGCTTGGCGGCGAGGACGCCGGCTATGCCGATCTGCCCGAAAGCGGGTTGAGCTACGAGGAAAAGGCCACCGCGCTGCGCCACCTCGGCCAGACCGAGGCCGGCCGCATCGCCTCGGTCATCTCGGGGATGCTGGCCGAAGGTGAGGAGAGCCGCACATGAACGAGATCACACCCCTTGCCGCCGGTGGCCCTGCCGCCCTTGGCCCGCCCGGCAGCCAGCCCGTCCTGCCCCGCAAGGGTGGCGCGCCCGCCCGGCTGACCCAGGTCGAGAAGGCCGCCGTCCTCCTGATGCTCTTCGGAGAGGAGGCCGCGGCCCAGATCCTCAAGTCGCTCTCGCCCGCCGAGGTGCAGACCGTGGGCGCGGCGATGTATGGCCTGTCAGGCGTCAGCCACGCCACCGTGAACGCCGTCCTCGAAGAGGTCTTCGACCTCATGGCCGTGCAATCGGGGCTTGGCGTGGGGGCGACGCAATTCGTGCGTTCGGTGCTGCACGAGGCGCTCGGCCCCTACAAGGCGCAATCGGTCCTCAGCCGCATCTCGCCCGCCTCGAGCGACCGGCCCATCGAGATCCTCGACTGGATGGACGCGCCCTCCATCGCCGAGCTGATCCTCGACGAGCATCCGCAGATCATCTCGCTGGTGGTCGCCGCACTGGAACCGGCCAAGGCCGCCGATGTGCTCAAGCTTCTGCCCGATGCGATGCAGCCCGACATCATCGAGCGCATCGCCACCCTGAACACCGTGCAGCCCGAGGCGCTGCAGGATCTCGAGGACGTGATGCAGCGCAAGTTCAACGCCAACACCACCCTGCGCTCCAGCCAGATCGGCGGAACCAAGGCCGCGGCGCGTATCCTGAACTTTGCACGGCAGGACATGGAGCAGCGCATCCTGCGCGAGATCCGCAAGGCCGACAAGGAGCTGATGGAGGCGCTGCAGGACAACATGTTCGTCTTCGAGAACCTCGTGAAATCCGACGACCGCGCATTGCAGACCCTGCTGCGCGAAGTGGACAGCGAGCAGCTCATCCTCGCCCTCAAGGGGGCCGACGACGCGGTGCGCGCGCGCCTTCTGTCCTGCGTCTCGGCGCGGGCGGCGGCCAATATCCGCGACGAGATGGAGGCGATGGGCCCGGTCAAGCTCAGCATCGTGCAGGAGGCGCAGAAACAGATCATCGTCACCGCACGGCGGCTGGCCGACGAGGACAAGATCACGCTGGCCGGCCGCGGCGGCGAGAAGATGGTCTGAGGCTGACCCATGCAGGACATGTCCCCGGAGGCGATCGACCACGAGGCGATCATGCGCATGATCCGCGAGGGCGCGGCCTTCCGCCCGGCCTCGCCGGTGGAACGGGTCGCGCCCGAGGCGCTTGCGCCGGGCTTTCGCGCCGTGCCCCCCGACGAGGTCGCGCGCCTGCCCGCCGAGCCGAAGCAGACGGCCGGGCAGACGGCGAGCCAGACGGCGGCCCCGAGCGCGCCCGACGCGGGCGACGACGGTTT
>NZ_JASJOE010000120.1 GCF_030163755.1 Roseicyclus amphidinii | reverse complement strand
TTCGATCCGGTGACCGAGGCCGACCGCGCCGCCCGCGCCGCCCGCCGCGATGCCGACACGCGTCTGGCCGATGCCTCACGCGCGCAGTCGCGGGCCGAGGCCGAGCGCAGCGTTCTCGAGGGTCGCCTCGAGACGCTGCAAGCCGCCGCCCGCCGTCACGCCGACGAAGCGAAGGCCGCCGAGACCGAACTGGCCCGCGCCGAGGGCGCGAAGGCCGAGCTGGAAGACCTCTCCGCCAGCCGCGCGCGGCTGGACGACATCCGCACCACGGTCGAGGCCGCGCGGATGACCATGCTCGCCCGCCGCACTGCCCATGACGAGCTGAAGCGCGAGGGCGAGCGGCGCGAGGCGCGCATCCGCCAGATCGGCACCGAGATCGCGGGCTGGCGCAAGCGCCTCGACAGCGCCGCCACCCGGCTGGCCGAGTTGCAGGCCCGCCATGCCGAGACCGAGGTCAAGCTGGCCGAGGCGCGCGGCAAGCCCGACGAGCTGGCCGCCAAGCGCGAGGGGCTGGCCGAGAAGATCACCGAAGCCGAGGCGCGCAAGGCCGCGTCGAGCGATGCGCTCTCCGCCTCGGAAAGCGCGTTGCGCGCCGCCATCGTCGCCGAGCGTGACGCCGAACGCGCCGCTTCGGATGCGCGTGAGGGCCGCGCCGCCGCCGAGGCCCGCCGCGACGCCGCCCGCGAAAGCGTCGAGGCCGCCGCCGCCCGCATCGACGAAGAGCTGGAAACGACGCCCGAGGCGCTGCGCGACAGCCTCGGAGACCTGCCCGACCCGATGCCGCCCTCCGACCGGATCGAGGCCGATGTCCACCGCCTCCGCCGCCAGCGCGACGCGCTGGGCGCGGTGAACCTGCGCGCCGAGGAAGACGCCCGCGAGGTGCAGGAGGAACACGACACGCTCGCCCGCGAAAAGGCCGATCTCGAGGCCGCCATCGCCAAGCTGCGCACCGGCATTTCGAACCTCAACCGCGAGGGGCGCGAGCGCCTGCTCAAGGCCTTCGACGAGGTGAACGCGAATTTCACCAAGCTCTTCACCCATCTCTTCGGCGGCGGCGAGGCACGTCTGGTGCTGGTCGAAAGCGACGACCCGCTCGAGGCCGGTCTGGAAATCCTCTGCCAGCCGCCCGGCAAGAAGCTCTCGACGCTGTCGCTCCTGTCGGGCGGGGAACAGACCCTGACGGCGCTTGCGCTGATCTTCGGCGTCTTTCTCGCCAACCCCGCCCCCATCTGCGTGCTCGACGAGGTCGACGCGCCGCTCGACGACGCCAACGTCACGCGGTTCTGCGACCTGCTCGACGAGATGACCCGCCAGACCGACACGCGCTTCCTCATCATCACGCACCACGCGGTGACCATGGCGCGGATGGACCGGCTCTTCGGCGTCACCATGGCCGAACAGGGTGTGTCGCAGCTCGTGTCGGTCGACCTCAAGAAAGCAGAGCAGCTGGTCGCCTGAACGCGGTTAACGTCTTCTTGACCAAGCCCGTCTAGCCTCCCTCCTGCCGCGACCCTTCGCGGTGAATGGAGGTGATGTGTTTGAAGGAACGGAACTTTCGAAGGTGGATGGTTCTGCTGTCGGCGGGAACGCTGGCGGTTGCGGTCATTCGCCTCCTGATCGGGCACTAGCCTGAAAAGGAAAGGCCCCACGAAGAGGCAACTTCGTGGGGCCAACTTTGGTGAGTCCTTGAAGGAAACACAACTTCCGTAGGATCAGCCTATACCCGAATTCCTACCGAAAAGTAAAGATCCGCCGCCCTCACAGCGCGTTCAGCAGTGCCCGTGTCGGCCAGGCGTCGGCGGGCAGGCCCAGCTCGCGCTGCACCTCGCGCACCGCGGCGCGGGTCCGCGCGCCGAGGATGCCCGTGGTGCCGCCCGTATCCATCCCGCGCGCCACCAGCCGCCGCTGCAACTCGCGCATCTCGTCGCCCGACAGTCCCGGCTCGGGATTGCGTGGATCGAAGACCGGCGCCCCCTCCAGCCGCGTGGCGAAATAGGCCGCCGTCAGGACATAGGTGAAGCTCTGGTTCCACTCGAACAGCACGTTGAAATTCGGGTAGGCGATGAAGGCCGGGCCGTTCCGCCCCTCGGGCAGGATGATCGAGGCCTGCGCCCCCGACATCGGCAGCGCACCGCCTGCACGCGCCCGCACGCCTGCGGCCTCCCACTCGGCCACGGACCGCGAGGTATGGATGCCGGTGTCATACCAATCCAGGTCGCCGGGGATCGTCACCTCGATCAGCCAGGGCTCGCGCGGCCGCCAGCCCAGCGAGGACAGGATGTTCGCCCCCGACAACAGCGCATCGGCGGGCGAGCTCTGCAGGCTCACGCGCCCGTCGCCGTCGCCGTCGATGGCATGGGTCACGATATCCTCGGGCAGCATCTGGACCATGCCGATTTCACCGGCCCAGGCCCCTTGCGTGTTGACCGGGTCGAAATCGCCCCGCGTGTACAGCTCCAGCGCGGCAAAGACCTCGGGGCGGAACAGCTCGGGGCGGCGGCAGTCATGGGCCAGCGTCACCAGCGAATCCAGCGTGTTGAAATCGCCCTGGAACGCGCCGTAATCCGTCTCGAAGGCCCAGAACGACAACAGGATGCCGCGCGAGACGCCGAAGCGGCGCTCGATCTCGTCGAAGACGGCGCGGTGCCGCTCGGCGTTGCGGCGGCCGTTGTCGAGCCGGTTCTGGCTGATCAGGCGGCGCGAGAACTCGGTGAAGGGCACGGTGAAGATGCCCTGCCGCCGGTCGGCGTCCAGCGCGCGCTGGTAGTAGTCGGCGTGACGGAAGAAGCCGTCGATCGCCTGCTGGCTGTAACCACGCTGCGCGGCCTCGGCCCGCAACCCTTGCAGGAACTGGCCGAAATCGCCGCCGCATTGCTGGGCGCTGGCCGCGCCCGTGGAAATCCCGAGCGACAAGAGCCCGGCGGTCAGGAAACGCATCATCTGGAAATACCCTGTCGGTTCACGTTTTTCCGGCAGAGTATCAAGGCTGCGCAATCCCGCAAGGCCCGGCGCTCAGGCGGCGTTCAGCCGCGCGCGCCCATGCGGCGCATCCCAGTCGATCACCGGGTTGATCGGGATGATCCGGTGCGGATTGATGGTCTCGTGGCTGTAGTGGTAGTGCCGCACGATGTGGTCGAAATGGATCGTCCCGGCCACGCCCGGCCATTGATACAGCTCCCGCGCATAGGCCCAAAGGTTCGGGTAGTCGATCAACCGCCGCCGGTTGCACTTGAAATGCAGGTGATAGACCGCGTCGAACCGCGCCAGCGTGGTGAAGAGACGCCAATCCGCCTCGGTCACGCGGTCGCCCGCGAGATAGCGGTTCTCCGACAGGATGCCCTCCAGCCAGTCGAGCGCATCGAACAGCGCATGCACCGCACTGTCATAGGCGGCCTGCGTCGTGGCGAAGCCCGACTTGTAGACGCCGTTGTTCACCTCGTCATAGACGCGGGCGTTGATCTCGTCGATCCGGGGGCGCAGCGCCTCGGGGTAATAGTCATCGGTGTTGCCCGTGATCCCGTCGAAGGCCGAGTTGAACATCCGGATGATCTCGGCGCTTTCGTTCGAGACGATGGTGTCGGTCGCTGTGTCCCACAGGACCGGCACGGTCACGCGCGTCGTCGCCTTGGGTTCCGCACGCTGGTAGATCTCGCGCATGTAGGCTGACCCGAACAGAATGTCGCCGGTCGCGCCGGGGAAATCGGTGGCAAAGGTCCAGCCATCCGACAGCATGTCGGGATGCACCGCCGAGACGGAAATGTGATCCTCCAGCCCCTTGAGGCTGCGGAAGATCATCGCCCGGTTGGCCCAGGGGCAGGCATGGCTGACATAGAGGTGATAGCGCCCGCTTTCGGCCTTGAAGCCGCCCACACCGCTCGGCCCCGCGCTGCCGTCGGGCGTGACCCAGTTGCGGAACCGGCTTTCCTGACGCTCGAACGCGCCGCCGCTTGCCTTGGTGTCATACCACTGGTCGCGCCAGTCTCCGTCGATCAACAGGCCCATCGGTGATCCTCCTTCTGCGTGAGACAGGAGGTAGCCCGCGCAGCGCCATTGCAAAACCGCACAGTGTGCAGGTGCACCCTTGCACGGTTGCACAACTCAGCCGGTCACGGCCCTGTTGCGCGCGCGGAACGCCTCGGCCTTGGCGCGGTTGCCGCAGCGCGCCATGGCGCACCAACGCCGCCCGCGCCCGCGCCCGTGGTCCAGGAACAGATGCGTGCAGCGCCGGCATTCGCGCAGCCGGTCAAGGTCGTCGCGGCGCAACAGGTCGTGCAGCGCAAGCGCGAGGTGGTCCAAAAGCCCGCCCAGCGGCCCCGGCACAACCGTCATGCCGCGCGGCCCGAAGGCAAAGCTCGCATCCTGCAGCGCGCCCTTGATCGCCGCCTCCAGCGTCAGCGCCTCTTCGCGCCCCGGCTTGCGCCCGGCGGCCATCGCCGACAGCACGGCATAGCCGGCCTCGCGCAGCGCGAGC
>NZ_JASJOE010000011.1 GCF_030163755.1 Roseicyclus amphidinii | reverse complement strand
ACTTTCCCCATAGGATTGTCCAACACCCCCGCGGCTTCCTCCTTGGGAGGTTTTCCAACGCGGGTCGTGGTCGCACATCAACGCCACCGTTACGCCGCGACCCGCATCAGAAAACCTTCACCATAGCGGACGTTTGGTCTTGGCTCACATGTCGTGATCGATCCGGATAAGTTACCGTTCGTCACATGAGTTCGTGCCGAGGAAATGATCCTGTCCCGCTACAGAGATCGGGACACGGACAACTTAAGTGCTACGCAAAATCCAATCGCGTACGTGGCTGAGATCTTCGAAAATATCCTCGGCCTGCAGCGACTTCAGAAGAGCTCCGTGTTCTGCCTTGCGCTCGGACAGGTGTGAGCCACCGGTGAAGCCTAGGGCGCGCATGCCGGCGGCACGCGCGGCCTGAACGCCGGCAGGCGAGTCCTCAATGACAATGCAACGATCCGGCTGCACCTCCATCTCGTTTGCTGCATGAAGGAAAATGTCGGGGGCGGGTTTTCCGCGGGCCACCAGATCGACGCTATACACCCGATCGCCGAACCGCGACGCAAGCCCCGTCACGGAAAGCGCGACGCCAAGGCGCTCCATCGAGCCGCCGGACGCGATGCAATAGCCATGGCCCTGCGCGTCGAGATGATCGAGCAGGGCGGTAACCCCCGGCATGACCTGCAATTCGGCGCGGAAGCGGGCGAAAAGGGTGGCGTACCAGCGCGCCTCGAAGTCTTCGGGCCGATAGGCAGGAGTGGCGACTGTTTTCAGGAAGGCGTTGATCTGCCGGATCGAGCCGCCAAGGAAGGTCTCGCGCACCTGCGCCTCGGTCATGGGGGCGCCGAAATCGGCAAGGCTTTCGCGTAGCGTGGTGAGCGAAATGACCTCGCTGTCGACCAGGACGCCGTCGAAATCGAAGATGACGAGCGTTCGGGCATCGGCCCTGTGGGCGGTGCTGTGCAGGGGCGACGACATGCGCGGCGCCGTCAGGGGATTGCCCGGCCATCGGCGTCGAACCGGTGCAGCCGGTGCGACGGGATCTCGAGGCCGATGGTGGTGCCGGGTTCGGTGGCATTGTCACCGTCGGTACGCACGACGACGGTGAGGCCATCGGCAACCCGGGCGTAAAGCAATGTCTCGCCACCCAGCTGTTCGCGCACGAGGATTCTGCCGTCGAAATGACCGGAATCTTCGGGGCGAATCGCGAAGTGTTCGGGGCGGCAGCCGATGAACTGCGTCGCGGCATCGAGCGTCAGCCCGCGCAGCCCCGGTACCTGCGACGGTGCGAAGACATTCATCGCGGGCGAGCCGATGAATTCGGCGACGAAGCGGCTGGCGGGGCGGTGATACAGGTCCATAGGCGCGCCCACCTGTTCGACGCGGCCCCCGTTCAGGACCACGATCTTGTCGGCCATGGTCATCGCCTCGACCTGGTCGTGGGTTACGTAGATCATCGTGGCGTTCAGCTGCTTGTGCAGCGCCTCGAGCTCCACGCGCATCTGGACGCGCAGCTTGGCGTCGAGGTTTGAGAGCGGTTCGTCGAAGAGAAAGACTTTGGGGCTTTTCACGATGGCGCGCCCGATTGCCACGCGCTGGCGCTGTCCGCCCGAGAGTTGTGCGGGCTTGCGGTCGAGGTAGTCGGTCAGCTGCAGGATGCGCGCGGCCTCGGCGATTCGGCGGGCGCGTTCACTGGGATTAACCTTGTTGACCTTCATCCCGAATTCCATGTTCTGGCGCACCGTCATGTGCGGGAAAAGCGCGTAGGACTGAAACACCATCGCCACGCCGCGATCGGCCGGGTCGGCATCGGTGACGTCATCCGCGCCAATGCGCACGGCGCCTGAGTCGATCCCTTCCAGTCCCGCAATGGAGCGCAGGAGCGTAGATTTCCCGCAGCCCGAGGGCCCAACGAAGACTACGAAAGCACCATCCTCGATATCGAGGGACACGTCAAAAAGCGCCTGCGTCGCGCCGTAAAACTTGTTGATCCCACTCAGGTTGACGGTTGCCACTCTGGTCTCCTCCCCCGGTCTTGCGGCACGCTGCCGGGTGCCCGGCATTTGTATCGGCCGCAAGACTTCTGTTGACTTTGAGGTCATTTCATACATTTGTATTATAGTCGAGACAAATGATTTAAACGCTGTCACGACTAGGGAGGATACCAATGAACCTGAAATCCATGCTCTGCACTACGGCGCTTGTGGCTGCGACCGCAACCGCCGCCAACGCCCAGTCCGGCGACTGGAGCTTGGCCGAAGCGGCCGCACCCTATGCAGGCACGACCGTTGATGTCGTGTTTCTGTTGCGCCCCGGCTACGAGGCGATCCAGGAAATGCTGCCTGCTTTCACCGAGGAAACCGGCATCAACATCAACATCATCACCCACCCCTACGAGAACGCGCTGGGTGAACAGGTCCGCGATTTCGTCGCGGGCGGCGATCTGGATATCGCGCTGATCGACCTCGTCTGGATCGGCAATTTCGCCGAGAACGAGTGGATCGTTCCGGTCGACGACATCATGGCGCGCTTCCCGGAACTGGTCGATCCGGCGCTGAACATGGACGACTTCTTTCCGCTGGTGCTGAACGCCTTCGGCGGCTGGAACGACGTGATCTACGGCCTGCCCTTCGACAATTATTCGGGCCTGATGTTCTACAACCGCTGCATGCTGGAAGAGGCAGGCTTCGACCGTCCGCCGGAAACCTGGCAGGAACTGATGGATGTCTATGGCCCTGCGCTGACCGGGGATGGCCAGTATGCATTCGCCCTGCAGTCCAAGCGGAACGAGACGCAATCGGCCGACAGCTTCGCGCGCATGCTCTGGCCCTTCGGCGGGTCCTTCCTGAACGAGGAATTCCGCTCGAACCTGCTGAGTGCGGAAAGCCAGGCCGGTCTAAACTTCCGGCAGGAGTTGATGCAGTACATGCCCGACGGCATCGTGGCATGGGACCATGCCGAAACCGTCAACGCCTTTGCGCAGGGCGAGGTGGCGATGATCACGGAATGGTCGGCCTTCTATTCGTCGGTCGTCGATCCCGAAACCTCGCGCGTGGCCGATTGCGTGGCCATCGCGCCCGAACCGGCAGGCCCAGCAGGGCGCCGCCCGGCGCTGGGCGGTTTCTCGCTGGCGGTCGCATCGCAGGCCGATGAGGCCGAACAGGCGGCGGCATGGCTCTTCATCCAATGGGCGACCTCGGCGGCCAATGCGGTCGAATACCTCGAGCGGGGCGGTGTGCCTGCCCGTCAGTCGGCCTATTCCGACCCGGCACTGGCCGAGACCTACACCTTCATCCCCGCTCTGGTCGAAAGCTGGCAGGAAGGCGTGCCGGAATTCCGCCCGCGCTTTGCCGAATGGCCGGAAATCTCGGAAGTCGTGCAGGAATGGGGCACCCGCATGATGCTGGGCGAGGTCAGCGTCGAGGAAGGCGCGACCGAGATCGGCACACGGATGGAGGAAATCCTTGAATCCGCCGGTTACTACAGCGGTGACAAGCCTCTCGCGCAGTGACGGGGTCTGCGGGTAACGAGTTACTTGTGTACCGGTAAGACGGGCTGGGGCGGCGTTTGCGTCGCCCCGTTTCCAACGTGGCAAAGGGGGCAGGCATGCGCGGCAGAACTTCGCGAAAGACGATCTTCGCCTTCATCGGGCCATCTGTCATCGCGCTGGCGCTGATCGGGATCGCGCCGCTGCTTTATGCGGCCTGGACCTCGCTGCATTTCTTCAACCTCACGCGGCTGCGGCAGTTGCGCTTCGTGGGTCTGGAAAACTACCAGACCGTTCTGACCGATGGCGCGTTCTGGCAGGCGATGGGGCGGACATTCTTTCTGCTCGGAACCTCGCTGCCGCTGCAACTGGCGCTGGGTCTGGGCATCGCGCTGGTCTTGCACCAGCCGGGGCTGACGCTGGTCAAGACGCTCTGCCGCCTCAGCCTCGTGCTTCCGATGGCCACGACCTATGCCGTGGTGGGGCTGCTCGGGCAGGTGATGTTCAACCAGAATTTCGGCGTGATGAACCAGCTTTTGGGGGGCGCCGACATCAACTGGATCGGTGACCCGACCAACGCCTTTATCATGATCGTGTTCTGGGATGTCTGGCAATGGACACCCTTTGTCGCGCTGGTGCTGCTGGCGGGGCTGACAATGGTGCCAGGCGAGGTCGAAGAGGCCGCGCGGCTGGAAACCAAAAGCTGGTGGATGATCCTGCGGTATGTCCAGCTGCCGTTCCTTGTGCCCGGACTGGTCGCGGTGCTGATCCTGCGCACGGCCGATACGCTGAAACTGTTCGACATGGTCTTTACCCTCACGCGCGGCGGGCCGGGGGCGTCGACCGAATTCATCTCGCTGATGATCCAGCGCGTCGGTTTCCGCGCCTTCGATCAGGGGTTGGCTTCGGCGCAAGCGATCATCTTGCTGATCATCACCATCGTGCTCGCGCGGATCTACATCCGCGTCTTCTACAAGGAGGTCTGAGGCGATGACGCGCATCCAGCGGTCCTACGCGATCCAGCTTCTGCTTCTGGCGGCGATCATCCTGATCTGCGTCTTTCCCTTCTACTGGATGGTCACGACCTCGCTGAAGACGCAGGTGGTGGCGCTGCAGAGCCCGCCGGTCTGGATCTTCGAGCCGACGCTCGCCAATTACCGCGAGGCTTTGTTCGAGGACGGGGTGCTCCGCACGCTGGTCAATTCGCTGATCATCGCGGTCTCGACCACGGCGCTGGCGCTGGTGCTGGGCGTGCCTGCCGCCTTTGCACTGGCCCGCTTCGAGTTTCGCGGGAAAAAGGACCTGTGGTTCTGGTTCATCACCAACCGCATGATCTCGCCCATCGTTCTGGCGCTGCCCTTCTTCCTGATCGCGCGGAGTTTCGACCTCTTGGACCGGCACATCACGCTGGTGCTGATTTACCTGACCTTCAACCTGCCCATCGTGATCTGGATCGTCACCGACCAGATCCGCGGCATTCCCTATGAACTGGACGAGGCCGCCCGGATGGAGGGCGCGTCGCAATTCACCATCATGACGCGGATCTGC
This sequence comes from Roseicyclus amphidinii, assembly GCF_030163755.1. Classification (GTDB taxonomy): domain Bacteria; phylum Pseudomonadota; class Alphaproteobacteria; order Rhodobacterales; family Rhodobacteraceae; genus Roseicyclus; species Roseicyclus amphidinii. The sequence goes on along the minus strand of NZ_JASJOE010000011.1, from coordinate 75,069 downwards.
CTGCCGCTGGCCATGCCGGGGGTTGCGGTGTCGGCGATCTTTTCCTTCATCTTCTCGTGGAACGAATTGATGTTCGGCCTGATCCTGACCCGGACCGAGGCGCGGACGGCCCCCGCCATGGCCGTGTCCTTCATGGAGGGCTATGACCTGCCCTATGGCAAGATCATGGCCACCTCGACCCTGATCGTCATTCCGGTCCTGATCTTCGCGTTGATCGCGTCGAAGCAACTGGTGCGTGGTCTGACGATGGGCGCGGTCAAGTAGCCGTCACGGTTGCCATGGCACGCCGTGTTCGACATGACTGCGTAAACAACCGGCAGGAGACCCATGTCGCGCAGCATCAAGACCGAACAGCTTGACGTCGATGAGCAGCTTCTGGTGCGCATCGCCTATGCCTGCGAGATCGAGGGGCTGACGCAGGCCGAGGCTGCCGAGCGGTTCGGCCTGACGCGGCTGCGCGTGAACAAGGGCCTGAGCGACCTGCGCCAGCGCGGCATTCTGCGGGTCTCGATCGACAGCATCTATGCGGCGAGTGCTGAACTAGAGTGGCGGCTGGCCGAACGGTTCGGGCTCAAGCGCGCGGTCGTTGTGCCAAGTCCCGAGAAACCCTCCTCGGTCACGCCGCTGGTCAGCGCGGGGCTGGGCGGGCATCTGGGAGCGTTGCTGCAGGACCCTGCCGTCCGGCGCTTCGGGATGTCATGGGGCAATACGCTGAACCTCGCCACGCGGCACATGCAGCCGATCAATCGGCCTGACTTGGAAATCGTGTCGGTGATGGGCGGGATCATGCGCGGGTCGGACGTGAACGGCTACGAGATCACGACGCGGCTGGCCGATCTGTGCAACGCCCAGCACAGTTTCTTCGTCGCGCCGGTCTATGCGGGGAGCGCCGAAAGCCGCCGGATGTTCATGGAACAGGATGTGATCGTCGAGGGGCTGGAAAAGCTGCGCGGCTGCGATGCGGTGGCGCTGGCGGCGGGCGATCTGCAAAGCTCGCTTCTGGTGCGCGATGCGCTGCCCCGCGACGTGGAGTTGGCCGATCTGGTGCGGCTTGGCGGGGTGGGCGACATCATCGGGCACATTCTCGACGCCGAGGGACGGCTACTCGATCACGACATCAACCGGCGGCTTGTGGGTCTCACACTGGATGACTTGAGGGCCATTCCCGACGTAATCCTGGCGGCGGGTGGTCTCTACAAGGTGTCGGTGATCTGCGCCGCTTTGCGGGCGGGTTTCGTCAACACGCTGGTGACGGACGAGGCGACGGCCGAGGGGGTGCTGGCGGCCTGCGCTCAGGACGCCGCGTAAAGCCCGCGCCATTCGGCATGCGCTGTCGCGTAGGTGGCGCTGCGCGTGGCATCGGGGCGGATGACCTGCGCGACGGCGGGTTTGGCGAACAGGGCCGCGTCATAGCCGCCCGCCACCGCCGCCTGTGCCAGCCGCGCCGCGCCGAAGGCCGCGCCGTATTCGCCCCGTTCGGGGGTCAGCAGGGTGACATCGCAGATATCCGCGATGATCTGGAGCCACGCCCGCGACCGTGATCCGCCGCCGACGGCATAGGCCTGATCGATCGTGGTGCCTGCGGCGGCCAGCGCATCGACGCAGTCCTTGAGCGCATAGCCCACGCCCTCGAGCACCGCCTGCACCATGTCGGCGGGGTCGGTCTGCGCCGTCAGCCCGTGGAACGAGGCCTGTGCAGTGGGGTCGTTGTGCGGGGTGCGCACGCCCGTGAGATAGGGCAGGAAGCGTATGGGCGACGGGGTTTCGATCCGGTCGGAAAGGAGCGACAGCATCGCCCCCACGTCGCGCCCCATGATCCGGGCTTGCCAATCGAGGCAACTGGCCGCGGCCAGGATCACGCCCATCTGGTGCCAGGTACCGGGGACCGCGTGGCAGAAGGAATGGACGCCCTGTTTCGTGTTGGGTCGAAAGGTCTTGGTCGGCGCAAAGACCACGCCCGAGGTGCCGAGCGAGACAAAGGCCCCGTCCTCGACGATGCCCATGCCGCAGGCCGCCGCAGCGTTGTCGCCCGCGCCGCCCGCTACGAGGGTGCCGGGGGCAAAGCCCCATTTCTCGCAAAGCGCAGGGCGCAGCGTGCCGCTGACGCCGGTGCCCTCGACCAGCGCGGGCATCTGCGCCTCGGTCAGCCCGGTCGCATCCAGCAGGTCTGGGGACCATTTGCGCCCGGCCACGTCGAGCCACAGGGTTCCCGCGGCATCCGACATCTCTGCCACATGGTCGCCGGTGAGCCAGAGCCGGACGTAATCCTTCGGCAGCAGCACGCGGAAAATCCTGTCGAAGATATCCGGTTGATGGCGCTGCACCCACAGGAGTTTCGGCGCGGTGAAGCCCGCCATCACGAGATTGCCGCCGATCCCCTCGAAATCGGCAAGCGCGGTCAGGTCGGCGCATTCCTGCGCCGCGCGCCCGTCGTTCCACATGATGCAGGGGCGCAGCACGCGGTCGGACTTGTCCAGCAGCACCGCGCCATGCATGTGCCCGGACAGACCGATGCCGCGCACCTGCGCCATGAGCCCCGGATGGGCCGCCGCGATCTGTCCCAGCGCCTGTTCGATGGTGGTGATCCAGTCGGCCGGGTCCTGTTCCGACAGAGGTGCTGGCAGTTTGAGGCTGGCGACGGGGGCATGCGCCTCGGCCACCACGGATTGGCCCGCGTCCGTCACCAGAAGTTTGGCCCCCGAGGTGCCAAGATCGATCCCGAGGAACATCACCGCTACTCCCTGCCGTCGCCGCGCTTGACCCTGCGCGTTACATTTGTAATCGTGACTATACTTATGGATCATTCCGTGGGCGGGCTCAACCGCGATACCATCGTCGCAAGGCCCGGCGTCGGAGACAACAGGCAAGGCTGACCCTCGCATGGCACGCGCCCTCGTTCTGGAAGAAACCCGCCGATTGTCGCTGCGCGAGATCGACCTGCCGCAGGTGCCAGGCCCGGGCGAGGTGCGCATCGCCATCGATACGGTCGGCATCTGCGGCAGCGACGTGCATTACTACACCCATGGCAAGATCGGCCCCTTCGTGGTCGAGGCGCCGATGGTGCTGGGGCACGAGGCATCCGGCGTGGTGGTCGAATGCGGGCCGGGGGTCACGGGCCTGTCGGTCGGCGACCGCGTATGCATGGAACCCGGCATTCCCGATGGCAGTTCGCGGGCATCGAAGCTTGGGGTCTACAATGTCGACCCCGCCGTCCGCTTCTGGGCGACGCCGCCGATCCATGGCTGCCTGACGCCGCATGTGGTGCATCCTGCCGCCTTCACCTATCGCCTGCCCGACAATGTCAGCTTCGCCGAGGGCGCGATGGTCGAGCCGCTGGCCATCGGCTTGCAGGCGGCGACGCGGGCGCGGATCAAGCCGGGCGACGTGGCGCTGGTCACGGGGGCGGGGCCCATCGGCATCCTGACGGCGCTGGCGGCTTTGGCTGGCGGCTGCGCGCGGGTCTACATCAGCGATCTGGTGGATGCGAAGCTGGGCGTGGCCGCGCAATACGGCAACATCATTCCGATCAACGTGACGCGCGAGGATGCGGCGGCGAGCATCCGGGCGGAAACCGGGGGTTGGGGCGCCGATGTCGTCTTTGAATGCGCCGGGGCTGCCGCGTCGGTCGAGACGGCGCTGGAGGCCGTGGCGCCGGCGGGTTGCGTGGTCTGGGTCGGCATGCCGGTCGACCCTGTGCCGGTCGATTTGGTGTTGGCCCAGTCCAAGGAAATCCGGATGGAAACCGTGTTCCGCTATGCCAACATGTATGACCGGGCGATCGCCTTGATGGGATCGGGCAAGATCGACCTGAAGCCGCTGATCTCGGACAGTTTTGGGTTCGAGGACAGCATCACGGCCTTTGACCGCGCGGTCGAGGCGCGGCCGACCGATGTGAAGATCCAGATCACGATGGGGCGGACATGACCGCGGACTTCGCCGACCGGCTTCTGGACGAATTGCGCCCCGGCCTTGCGCCCGAGGCGCTGGACCAGCTTGGCCCGGTGGCCGAGGCGCTGGCGGGGGCCGGGCGGATCGCCTGCATGGGCGTGGGGCGCGAGGGGTTGATGATGAAGGCGCTGGCGATGCGGCTCTATCACCTCGGGCTTGATGCGCATGTGGTGGGCGACATGACCACGCCGCCACTTGGGCCGGGAGATCTGCTGATGGTAAGCGCGGGCCCGGGTGACTTTTCGACCGTCGCGGCCTTGGTCGGGGTGGCGAAAGGCGCGGGTGCGCGGGTGATCTGCGTGACGGCGGAACCCCGTGGCGCGGTGCCGCAGGCGGCCGATCTGGTGCTGCACATCCCGGCGCAGACCATGGCCGCGGATCAGGGCGCGGCTGCGACCTCGATCCTGCCGATGGGCTCGCTGTTCGAGGCGCTGATGTTCCTCGTGTTCGAGGTCCTTATCCTAGAACTCCGCGACCGTCTGGGCATCGCGCCCGAGGCGATGCGCGCCAACCATACCAATCTGGAGTGAACATGCGCGACTGGACCCGGCGTTTTAGCCTCGAGGGGCGCACGGCGCTGATCACCGGCGCGTCCTCCGGCATCGGGCAGACGATCGCCCAGGTTTTCGCGGATGCGGGCGCCGATGTTTTGGGGCAAGGGCGCGATGCGGCGCGGCTGGCGGAAACGGGGGCGCGGGTGACGGCCGAGGGTCGGCGTTTTACCGCGATCCTCGGCGATCTGGCCGATGCGGAGGAGGTGCGGGCCATCGCCGCCCGCGCGCTTGCCACCGCCCCCCGGATCGACATTCTGGTGAATTCGGCGGGTATCGCGCTGACCGGGCCTGCCGCAAGCTACAGCCTTGCCGATTGGCAGCGCACGCTTGCTGTGAACCTGACCGCGCCCTTTCTGCTCGCACAGGCCCTGTTGCCGGGCATGATGGAACGGCGGATGGGCAAGATCATCAACATCTCTTCCCAGACGGGCGTCATCGCGCTGCAGGATCACGCGGCTTATGCGACATCGAAGGGTGGGTTGAACGCGCTGACCAAGTCGCTGATGGTCGAGGCCGCACCCCATAACGTGCAGGTCAACGCGATCTGCCCTACGGTGGTGCTGACCGAGATGGGGCAGAAACTGTGGTCTGCGCCTGACCGCCGCGATCCGTTCATTGCGCGCACGCCTTTGGGCCGGTTTGGCGACCCGGTCGAGATCGCGGACCTGGCGCTGTATCTCGCCTCGCCCGCCTCGGATCTGGTCAACGGCGAGATCGTGATGATCGAGGGGGGATATTCCAGCATATGAAGGGCTTTGGCGTTCATACCAGCATGTGGACCATGCGCTGGGATGCCTCGGGGGCCGCGCGCGCCATCGCGGCGGCGATCGAAACCGGCATGGATTTCATCGAGATCGCGCTCCTGGATCCGGCCTCGACCGATGCAGCACTGGGCCGGCGTCTTCTGGATGAGGCAAGTCTGCCCGCTGTCTGTTCGCTGGGGCTGCCTCAGGCGGTCTGGGCCTCGCACAACCCCGACGGCGCGATCGATTTCCTGACGCTGGCGCTCGAGAAATGCGCAGGTCTCGGCGCGACAGCGCTGACTGGCGTGACCTATGGCGGGATCGGCGAACGCAGCGGCCTTCCGCCAAGCTACCGCGAACTCGACAATGTCGCCCGCGTGATCGAAGCGGCGGCGCGGATCGCCAAGGGGTATGGCCTGTTGTTCGGGATCGAACCGGTGAACCGCTACGAGTCGCATCTGATCAACACCGCCGCCCAAGGCGTCGCGATGATCGAGAGGGTGGGGGCCGACAACCTGTTCCTGCATCTCGACACCTATCACATGAACATCGAGGAAAAGGGACAGGCCAACGGCATCCTCGCGGCCCGCGAGCACCTCCGATACATCCACCTGTCGGAATCCGACCGCGGTACGCCCGGCGAGGGAACCTGTGACTGGGACGCGATATTTAGCGCGCTGGCCGCTATCGGGTTCGAGGGCGGACTGGCGATGGAAAGCTTCGTCAACATGCCACCGGAAATCGCGCATGGTCTGTCGGTTTGGCGGCCCGTTGCGGAGAGCTCGGAGGAGGTGATCGGGCGCGGCCTGCCCTTCTTGCGCAACAAGGCGCGGCAATATGGGCTGATCGAAAGGGGCGCGGCATGACGGAGCGGTTGCAGGGCAGGACGGCGGCGATCACGGGGGCGGCTTCGGGCATTGGCCTCGCCTGCGCGCGGGCGATGCTGGCCGAGGGGGCAGAGGTCATCTTGATCGACCGCGACGGCGAGAGGCTTGGCGCGCTGGTGGCTGAGATGGGGGCAGGTGCCCATGCCGTGATGCTCGACCTTATGGACGGGGCGGCGGTATCGGCCATGCTGCCGCGGCTTCTGGCCTGTACTGGGCAGCTCGACATCTTTCACGCCAATGCGGGTGCCTATGTCGGCGGCCCAGTGACCGAGGCCGACCCCGATCACTGGGATCGGGTGCTGAACCTGAACATCAACGCGGCCTTCCGCTCGGTCCATGCGGTGCTGCCGCATCTGGTGGCGCAGAAATCGGGCGACGTGATCTTCACCTCCTCCATCGCAGGGGTGGTGCCCGTGGTGTGGGAACCGATTTATACTGCGTCGAAATTCGCGGTTCAGGCTTTCGTCCATTCCACGCGGCGGCAGCTCATCCCGCACAATGTGCGCATGGGGGCGGTTCTGCCCGGCCCCGTCATCACCGCGCTGCTCGACAATTGGCCCAAGGCCAAGATGGAGGAAGCGCTGGCCAACCGCAGCCTGATGGAGGCGCGCGAGGTGTCGGATGCGGTCTTGTTCATGGTCACGCGGCCAGAGGGCGTCGTGATCCGCGACCTGACGATCCTGCCGCACGGGTGCGACCTGTGAGTGGCGCCCATGTCATCGGGATCGATGTCGGCACGGGCAGCGCGCGGGCGGGGGTTTTCGATCTGGCCGGGCACTTATTGGGTACGGCCAAGCAAGAGATCAGCCTGCATCATGCCGAGGGCCATAGGGTCGAGCAAAGCTCGGCCGAGATCTGGAAAGCGGTCTGTGGGGCAACCCGAGGCGCGGTCGCAGAGGCGGGTATAGACCCGAATAGCGTCGCCGGCATCGGGTTCGATGCGACCTGTTCGCTGGTCGTGTCGGGGCCGGGGGGCACGCCCCTGCCGGTCAGCCCCGGAGGGGACCCTGCGCGCGACATCATCGTCTGGATGGATCACCGCGCGCTCGATCAGGCGGCACGGATCAATGCGTGCGCGCATGACGTGCTGCGCTATGTCGGCGGCGTCATCTCACCTGAGATGCAAGCGCCCAAGCTCCTGTGGCTCAAGGAACGCAACCCCGAAAGTTACGCTCGTGCCGTGCAATTCTTTGACCTGACCGATTTCCTGACATGGCGAGCGACCGGCTCTCTTGCACGGTCGATCTGCACGGTTACCTGCAAATGGACCTATGTGCAGAAGGACGGCGGCTGGAATGCCGGTTTCTTCCGCGATATCGGCTTGGGTGATCTGGCCGAGGATGGCTTTGCCCGGATCGGAACCGAGATCGTGGGTGCCGGGACTGCTTTGGGTGCGGGCCTGAACGCAGAGGCCGCGGCGGATATGGGCTTGCCTGTCGGCACTTGCGTGGCGGCGGGGCTGATCGATGCGCATGCGGGTGGGCTTGGCACAGTGGGCGCGCCGGGGGCCGCGCCCGAAGAGCGGATGGCCTATGTCTTCGGGACATCCTCCTGCACGATGACCACGACCAGCGATCCGGTCTTCGTGCCCGGCGTCTGGGGCCCCTATTTCTCGGCCATGGTGCCGGGCATGTGGCTGAACGAGGGCGGGCAATCGGCTGCGGGGGCGGCCATCGCGCATCTGTTGCGCCACCATCCCGCCAGCGCAGAGGCGGCGGCCGCAGCGCGGGCCGATGGCCTGTCGCTGCCCGATTGGCTGGCGCGCCGGGCCACGGCGGGGGGCGATCCGCCCGCGGTGATCCTGCATCGTACGGCCCGGCTGCATGTCGTGCCTGAGTTTCTGGGCAACCGCGCGCCCTTTGCCGATCCGATGACGCGGGCGGTCATCGCCGGTCTGGGCATGGAGGACAGCATCGACAGTCTGGTCGATCTCTATCTCGCGGGGCTTCTGGGGCTGGCCTATGGCCTGCGCCAGATCATTGAGGCCCAGACCAGTTCAGGTGCGGCCATAAACTCCATCATCATAAGTGGTGGTGCTGGGCGCAGCGACCTGGTGCGGCAAGCGCTTGCCGATGCCACTGGCGTTGCGGTCGAAGCCCCCGAAACCGAGGAACCAGTGCTACTTGGATCCGCAATCCTCGGCGCGATGGCCGCTGGCCTTTTTCCGGATGCGGTCGCAGCGATGTCAGAAATGTCGCGCTGCAGGGATCGCTATATTCCGGACTTCGAAAGCGCCGGGTGGCATGACCGGCGGTATGCCATTCATAATGCCTTGCATGCGCTTGCGCGGGATGCAGCAGGTTACACTCACGGCGACCCATCAGGCGGCCTCGTCTGAGTCTATCGTGCGGCACCCACCAAGACGAAATCGTCCAGAGGGTTCCGACAAGTGGCACGGCCCGAATCCGAGCTGGCTCTGACACGAGAAATCGACAATTTTCGTCTGGCGGTTGGGTGAGCTACGGCTGGGTTGTTGAAGAAATATCTGTGTTGCGAATGGCTAGGATGGGGACTCCGTCGTCGCGTCGACCGTCCGCTCTCCGCCCCTTGCGCTGGCGAACTGCGCGTAGACGTGCCCGGCCCTGACCTGCCCTTCGTCACAGGGTCTTTTGCCGCAGCGCAGAGTGCCGAAGCAGACAACGTGCGGCGCGGGCTGTTCCTGTCTTCACTCGGCCATCAGCGCCTTGATCCCGCCGATGAACATTGCGTCGTCCTGCGCCTTGCGGCGGTCCAGCAGATCGGTAGCGTCCGGCCCGGCGCGGAAGCGCAGCTGGTCGCCGGGTTCCTTCACCGCCCGCCAGATCACGTCGGCTACCAGTTCGGGGGTTGACAGAGTGGCGGCCAGCTTGCCGAACAGCCGTCCCATGGCGGCGGCGGTTGGGGCGTAATCAGACAGATTGTGACCCATGGCGAAGTCGAAGGAGCGTCCGCCGAAGTCGGTCCTGATCATGCCCGGCTCGATGATGCGGACGCGGATGCCCAGTGGCTCCAGTTCGTAATGCAGCGCCTCGGACAGGCCTTCGACGGCGAACTTGGTGCCGTGATAAAGCGTACCCAGCGGGAAGGTGATCTGCCCGCCGATGGACGAAATGTTGACGATGGTGCCCATGCGACGCGCGCGCATCTGCGGCAGGACGGCTTTCGTCACCTCCAGCAGGCCGATCACGTTGGTGTCGAACTGGCGGCGGATGCGGTCCGTGGAAAACGCCTCCAACGGGCCATAGGCACCGTAGCCGGCATTGTTCAGCAGGACGTCGATACTGCCGAAGCGGTCGGTTCCCGCTTGGATGGCCGAAGCGATCGACGACGGGTCCGTGACGTCCAGCCGCGTGACCAAGGTGGCGTCGCCACCAAGATCCGAGACGGAAGGATCACGCATGGTGGCGATTACATTCCAGCCTTCGGACTGGAACCGCAGGGCGGTGGCCTTGCCGATGCCGGAGGACGCGCCGGTGATGAGGATGGTGGGCATGGTAGGGCTCCTTCAGGCGTTGAGGCGCAGCATGTCGGCGATGCCGAAATTGGTCAGGACGGTGCGCGTGACCTCGTGCAGCGCGGTGTTGTAGCGCTCGATCTCGGGGCCGACGCTGGTGTGATCGACCACAGTGCGGAACGACTTTTCCCCGAAGGGCATCGCCAGCAGGGCGACGACGGCCTCAGCGATGCGCTCGGGGCGTTGGTCGGGCGTAGCGTCCAGCATCCGAGCAAGACCTTGGGCAGACAGCGCGGGCACGGCGGCGAAATCGCCATACCCGGCCTCGCGCGCGGGGTCTTGCGGCGTCACCATGCCGTCGAAGAAGGCGGTGGGCATGGCACCCGGTTCGATGATGCAGGATTCGATACCAAAGCCGGAAAGCTCGGTCCGGTAGCATTCCACGATGGCTTCCAGTGCCCATTTCGAGGCGGAATAGGTGCCATAGAAAGGCGTGGCGATGCGCCCGATCAGGCTGGAGGTATACAGGACCGTGCCCCGCCCCTGGGCCCGGAAATGCGGCAGCGCCGCCCGCATCACCCGCTGCACGCCCATCACGTTCACGTCGAAGATGCGGGCCATGTCCTCGGGCGACATCAGTTCCTGGATGCCATAGGCCCCGATCCCGGCATTGTTGAACAGCACGTCGAGCCCGTCCAGCGCGGCGATGGCCTGCGCCAAGCCCGCCTCGGTGCTGGCGGTGTCGGTCACGTCCATCTCGACGATGCGCGCGCCCTCGGCCTGCAAGGCGGTCACGGTGTCTGCGGTGCGCCCGCTGCGGCTGCGGACGCTGCCCGCCACCGCGTGCCCCTGCGCCATCAGCGCCCGCGCCGTGGGCAGGCCAAATCCGCCCGCGATCCCGGTGATGAATACCTTTGCCATCTGTCCTGTCCTTGCTTGATGATGAGGCAACGATACTCCGAGCGGGACGCGGTCTCTTTCGTGATCGTCCAATAAACTTGCCTGATCCTCCGAATATCGAAACTTCTGTCACAGGTGCCTCCCCGTCCTGCTACAAGACCCACGAAGGGAGAACGGCATGGCAGGTTTGCTGGATCGCGCTACGGCGCTTCTGAACGCGGCACAGATGCGGCAGGGCGCCCTGGCCCATGTCCCCAGCGGGCTGCACCTGTTGCGTTACGCGGCAGAGACGCCGCAGACCGCCACGGTCTATCGCCCGCTGCTGTGCCTTGTGCTGCAAGGGGCAAAGCAGGTTGGCACCGGAACCCGCAGCCTGACGGTGGCACGGGGACACTCGCTGATCGTCAGCCACGCGCTGCCGGTCGTCTCCCGTATCACCGATGCTACGCCTGCGACGCCCTATGTCGCGCTGGTCCTGCCGCTGGACCTCGACCTGTTGCGCGGGTTGGCTCCTGCCGTGATGCCCGCGCTCACTCCGCACGCGAAAGACCCGTTCTCGATCACGCTTTGTCCGACGGACAAGGGGATGGAGGACGCGCTGGTCCGCCTGATCGAACAGAGCGCGTGGGATGACACGCGCCAGTTGCTCGCCCCGATCACCCGGCAGGAGGTGCATGCAAGGCTACTGCTGGGGCCGCATGCGGGCGCGCTGCACCGGCTTTTGTGGCACGAAACCACCGCCAGCCGCATCTTTCGCGCCACGCGCGAGATTCAGTCCGACCTGTCCCGCGCCCTGGTGGTGGCTGACCTCGCCGAAAGCATCGGCATGAGCCCCTCGACCTTCTTCGAGCATTTCAAGGCCGTCACCGGCACCTCTCCCCTTCAATACCAAAAGGACCTGCGCCTGCTGCACGCCCGCGACGCGCTGCGGTCCTCGGATGCCAAGGTCTCCGACGTAGCCTTCCGCGTCGGTTACGAGAGTTCGGCCCAATTCTCGCGCGAGTATGCAAGAAAGTTCGGCCTGTCCCCGCGTCAGGACCGGGCCGCACTGGCCGCCGAGTGAATCGCAGGTGTGCTCGGTCCCGGCCCTTTGCGGCCGGTCGGCAGTCGACTTGACGCTGTAGTTCAGCTTCAGCTCCGCTTCCGTGCGAACATAGCACTGAATTTTTCATTGTAAGTCTGGACTCTTCCGGTTGATCATCGAAGTTAAAATTCTCGGCCCAGATCTGGGCTTTGTTGCGCAAAGAGGGTGAAGGCCGGACCTCCCCTTTCCCCGGACGCACTTATGCCAAGGGCTCGGTGACAGGTATGCCGAGCGCGGTATAGCGGTTGAGCACGGCGGCGCGGATCTGGAGTTCTGCGACCTGACGATCGAAGTCGCGTGCCATGAGGCTCTGCCCCAGCAGATTCACGCAATGCACCTTCGTCTCGGCGCGGCTTCGGCGGTGGTAACCGCTCCATTTTCGCCAGATGGCGCGGCCCAGGTATTTCGATGCTCGGAGGGCTTCGTTCCGGGCGATGGCGCCCGCGGTCGAAGGCTTCCACGGTTTGGCGTTCCTGCGCGGCGGTATGCCTGCATGGGCGGCGCGGTCGGCGTTTCGCGCCACCGTGTTTGCGGGCGTGCCACTCGCCTTCGCCTTCGGCCTTGATGCCAGTGCTGTCCACTGCCCGGCAGGGCGTTACGTAGGGATGTCCCGAGAGGGGATCAGCAGGTTCAGCGGTTCCTTTGAGCCGTGGTGGGGAATATTCACAGCCAGGGATTTCTGGCGACGGCTCAGCGTGCTGAAATCCGGCACCGCCCAATCGAGGCCGACCAGGCGCAGCAGGCTCTCCACGAACCCGGTCGTCTGCCGGAGCGCCATGCCAAAGAGGACCTTCATCGTCAGACATGCCTGGATCGCGGCATCGCTGCACTGTGGCTGCCGGCCTCGCTTGCCGGTCGGCGGCGGCACCCAGATCATGTCCGGGTCGAACCAGATCGTCAGGGAGCCGCGCTGCTTCAGCGCCTTGTTGTAGGCCGGCCAGTTCTTGATCTTGTAGCTCGGCGGGATTGGTCTGCCCAAGCAGGACGGCTGCCATGCTGGATTCACGAGATGAATCCCTCATCCAGCCTTTGCGCAACAAAGCCCTATCCACCCACGATGCCGGGGCCTTCCTCACCGGCTTCATCCACGGAGACCCGTTCGGCCACGCGCTTCGCCGGCTTGCCTGCGAGAAAGATGCCACCTGGCTCGACAGGCTAGACTAGCGCGGCAGGACCAGCTCGACGCGCAGACCGCCTAGGGCGGCGCTGTCGTCCAGCGTCAGGCTGCCGCCGTGGCGCTGCGCGATGTCGCGCGCGATGGCGAGGCCGAGACCGACGCCCGAGCCGCGGTCCTGGTTGCGCGCGGCATCGAGCCGGGCAAAGGGCTGCATCGCCTCCTCGCGGCGGGCCGCGGGAATGCCGGGGCCGTCATCTTCGACCGTGATGCGCAAGGCACGCTCGGGCAGGCTCACGGTGACCCGCGCCCGGTTCCCGTAGCGCAGCGCGTTGCCCAGCAGGTTCGACAGGCAGCGCCGGACGGCCTGCGGGCGCAGCAGGACCGGGGCGGCCGCCCCGGGGGCGACCAGCTCGACCGCGCCGCCGCCGCGCTCGGTGTCGGCCACCAGCGCTCTGACCAGCGCCACCGGATCGGTCGGCGCGGGATCGTCCAGCGCCTCGCCACGGGCGAAATCGAGGAAGGTCGCCAGCAGCATCTCCATCTCCTCGACATCGCGGCGCAGGTCCGCGACCTCGGGCCCGTCGTCGATCATGCCGAGCGCCAGCTTCATCCGCGTCAGCGGCGTCCGCAGGTCATGGCTGACCCCCGAGAGCATCAGAGTGCGTTGGGCAATCATCGCCTCGATCCGCGCGCGCATGTCGAGAAAGGCACGGCCCGCGCTGCGCACCTCGGTCGCGCCAGAGGGGCTGTAGGGCAGCACCCGGCCCTTGCCGAAAGCTTCGGCCGCCTCGGCCAGGCGCTTGATCGGCTTGAGCTGGTTGCGCAGGAACAGGTAGGCCACCCAGGTCAGCAGCAGCCCGAAGAACACCATCAGCACCAGCAGTTGATGCGGGTTCGAGGCCGACATCCGCCGCCGTGACACCGCCAACCCGACCGGCCCCTCCGCGGTCTGCACCGCGATCAGCGGCCGCCGCCAGTCGGTGACCAGATCGACGGCCATGAGGCCCGGAAGCTCGGCACGCAAGACGCGGATCGCCTCGATCCCGGTCAGGTCATAGACCTCGCGCCGGTCCTGCACGCCGGTCGCGGCGATGTCGACGATCTGGATCTCCAGCGCCTCGGCCAGCGCGGCGGCGCGCGGCGCGTCGCCGACCGCCGAGGCCACGAGCGCGAGATCGAGCGCCAGCGCCTCGGACATCTGCCCGGCCACGCCCTGGAAATAGCGTTGCAGGATCTGGCCCGAGACGACAATCTGAAGCGTGACGATCGGCACGAGCAGGATCAACGCGGCCCGCCCGTAGAGGCCCCTGGGCAAGATGCGTTTGATCCAGGCGAATGTCATGGCCACAGTTAACCGGGCGGGGGCGGCGATGGAAAGCGAAAGCGGCGCGGTCTGGCTGGAGGACGGTCTGCGTCGGCTGACCGCCCCGAACCCGTCGGCCATGACCTGGCGGGGGACGAACACCTATCTTCTCGGGACGGACGAGGTGGCGGTGATCGACCCCGGCCCGGACGATCCGGCGCACCTGGACGCCATCCTTGCCACCCTCGCCCCCGGCGAGCGGATCGGCGCGATCCTCGTGACCCATTCGCACCGCGACCATTCCCCCCTCGCCCGCCCGCTGGCCGAGGCAACCGGGGCCCCCGTGCTGGCCGCGGGTCCCTCGGACTGGGGCCGGAGCGCGCTGATGCACAGGCTGGCCGGCACCGGCGGCATCGGCGGCGGCGAGGGCGTGGACGAGGGCTTTGCCCCCGACCGCCGGATCGCCGAGGGCTGCACGCTGACCGGCGGCTGGGGCCGCATCGACGTGCTGGAGACACCGGGCCACATGGCCAACCACCTGTGTTTCGCATGGCAGGGCGCGGTCTTCACCGGCGACCTGGTGATGGGCTGGTCGACCTCGCTGGTCTCGCCGCCCGATGGCGACATGGGGGCCTTCATGGCCTCGTGCCGCAAGCTTGCGCGGCGCAGCGACCGGGTGTTCCACCCCGGCCACGGCGATCCGGTGCGCGACCCGGCCGCCCGGCTGGCCGAGCTCATCGCCCATCGCGCGGGGCGCGAGGCGCAGATCCTCGCCGCGCTCCACAGCGCGGGCCCTGCCACCGCCGAACAGCTCGCCAGGCGCATCTACGAGGGCCTCGCGGCGCCCCTGCTGCCCGCCGCCACCCGCAACGTCCTCGCGCATCTCATTGATCTGGTTGAACGAAACGAGGTCTCCACGGGCGGCGGCCTGACCGCGGAGGCGACATTCTTTCGAGCATGACCCGTCATGCGTTTTTTTGCGCTTCCCCCTCTGGACGCTCGGAATCGCTCTTGCTATACGCTGCCCCAGTTCCGGCGTAGCTCAGCGGTAGAGCAGTTGACTGTTAATCAATTGGTCGTAGGTTCGATCCCTACCGCCGGAGCCAAAATCCCCTGATTTAACAAAGCCTTGCCGGGCGAATGGAAATTCAGCGTCCGACCGTCCGACCGCCGTCCGACATCGGATTGTCGGACGGTCACCCATCACCCGTCCCTCCCCGGCAGGCTGCGCCCCTTCGCGGCCAGTCGCTCCATCTGCCGCCGCTCCTGGCGGCTCATGGGCCGGTCGCGCTCGGCGATCTCTTCAGGGCTGAGGTTGCAGGTATGCACTTTGCGGCGGCTTTGTTCGTCCAGAAAACCGGCTCGGATAGCGGACAAAAGAAGACTGTGCGCAGCGACGGACTTCCCCAAGTATCCAGCCATCACACGTCCCTCCCGTGCCACCTGTCGAGCGCCGTCAGCAGCCCGTAGATCGCGGCAATGACCGCCGCGATGCCGGTCAGCGCGCCGAGCGCGAACCATGTAAACGGGCTCATGCCGTGGCCCTGTCGATAATCGGCCACCGCGAAAGCGTCACCCGATGGACGCTCGAGCCGCGAAAGGTCAGCGGCTTGCGCGCAGTGACTTCCCTAACGTGCCGGTGCCCCTCGGCCCACTTGACCAACAGGTGCGTGCCGCGGATGAACGTGTCGCGCTCGACCTCGGCCAGGAACGCGTCGAGGGTGTCGAAGGGCACCTCGATCAAATGGAACACCGGGCGGTGGCCGGGGAGGGCCGTCCTGATGCTTTCGTGAAACCAGACCTGTACTACGATCGGCATGTGTCGTCATTCCTTTCGGTTGGGCCGCGTCACGGCATCGACCGCGCGCATTGCGGCGATGTCGCTGGCGGGCATGTAGACCTGGCGCAGGCCGGGATCCTCGCCCGCCGTGTTGCCGAGGGCATCGTCGACATTCGACGGGTCGACCCCGTTCCTGTAGGCCACCGTCGAGAAGCTGCGGCGCAGGTCGCTGAACCGCGCGTCGGCGACGGAGGGGCATGTCTCGGCCGCGACGGTGCGCGCGGCGTGGAAGGCATGGCTCAGGCGCTCGGTCGTGATCGCCCGGCCCTTGGCGTCGGCGATCACCAGCGCCTCCTTCGCCTCGGCCTGCTGCCAAAGCGGCATCAGCCAGCCCACGACCGCGGCATTGATGGCCAGCCGCGTGACGCGCCGCTTGCGGTCCTTGGACCGGACCAGCGTCCAGGTCAGTCGGGGATCCGCGCGCGGATCCTCGTCGATGCGTTCCATCGACAGGGCCGCAAAGCGCAGCTCGCGGATGTCCTTGGGGCGCTGGCCCTGGTACATCGCCAGCTCCATGGCGCGGCGCAGCCAAGGCAGCTCGAGCGCGTCGGCGGCATCGCAGAGCGCGTCGAATTCGGGCCAACTGACCACGCGGGCGCGGCGGGCGGGCGTTTCCATGTCGAGATCGGTGGCGGGGTTGGTGGCGATGTAGCCGCGGCGGGCCGCCCATTTCAGCATCGTGCCGAGGGTCCGCACCAGGCGCTGCGCCATGCGCGGGCCGTGATCGTCGTAGAGCGCGTCATACCAGAGCACGATGGCCGGCCGGGTCAGAAGCCGCGCCTGCGTGCCCGCCCAATGGTCGCAGATCCGCCGCGCGTCGTAGGTGTAATTCCGCAGCGAGCTGTCGCTGAGGCCGCGCACGCGGGGCGAGGCCAGCCAGGCATTCGCCACCTCTTCGAGCGAGCGCGGCTGGTCGACCACGCCCTTGACCGTGGGCCGGGCGCGCCCGAGCAGGCGATCGGCCTTGCGGTTGAGATCCTCGGCCGCGCGCACGGCGGCCGTGGGCCTGTCGGGGTCGAGTTCCACCGGCGTCATGCCCACGGTGCGGCGCGTGGCCGATGGTTCCCACCAAACGCGCCATGTGCCGTCCGCGCGCTGGCGCTGGCGCAGGCCCGTCGGCAGATCGCCGGGGATCGGCGGGCGGGCTTTCGTCATGCTCGCCGCCTCGCCTGGGTCATCACATGCACCTGGGCGGTCGTCATCCCAACGCGCTCGGCCTCTTCGATGTCGGCGGCCGTGAGGTTGCAGGTCTGCTCCAGCCACCGTTCAACAGCGGCCCGGCGAAACAGTTTCGGGCGTTTCTGGTGCGGCATCTGCAGCGGAAATCCCTCGTCGGCCTGCAGCCTGGGCAAATGGTTGCGCAGCTGATCGTCGGTGACGCCCAGCAGGTGCGCCACTTCCTGTGTCGTCATGAACAGGCGGGTCACATCGGGACGCGGTGCCATCATGCAGCCCCCCCTGCGCCTGCATCCGTGCCCTGTTCCTCGAAATTCGGCAGAACCAACGTGAAGACATTGTCCACGCGGCGCGACAACGCCTCGATCTCTGCCTGGACCCGCCGCCGCTCGAGCAGTTCCTGGAAACAGGCCGCGCCGAAAACATGCAGCATCGTCGTGCCCTCGGCCGTGATGCGGCCGTGCTGCAGCTCCTGCGCGACCTCGATCAGCGCCTCGATGTGCTCGTTCGTGATCACGACCGTCGCGTATGCCACGGACGGCGTTGGCGATTGGCTGGGTATGCGTGACATTGCCACCTCCTGTGTGCTGTTGGCGCGCACAGTAGGCGGTGGCGAGTTGAAACTGTCAACTCAAAACTTGCGTTTCACTCACATTTTGAACCCGCCGCCAGCGCAGCGCAACGGCCCGTCATGGCAAGCCGACCCGCCAGCTGGCAACCACGATGCCGCGGATCGACACGTTCGTACCGTCCACGACATGGACGCGCATCTCTTCGCCGGGAGCAATGCCCACAAGCACCGGCGGGCGGTATTCGCGCAGCACCGTGACCGCCGCGCCGATCGACAGGTCATAGACCTGCGCCAACACCACGTCGCCAGCGCGCGCGCGTTCCGCGGCATTGCCGTCCACCAGCATCATGTCGCCCTTGCGGTAGCCCAGCAAAAGCAGCGCGTTCGTCCGCACCTGCCAGATATCGAGGCCCGCGCGCCCGGCCCCCAGCGCCTCGGCCAAGGTGCGACTGACCGCTGACCCGGTTTGCGCCTGGTAGGGCACGGCATCGCCATCTGAAAAGCCCGGACGAAGCGTCCGGGCCTGAGCCGGGGCCACCTCGCCCGCGCGCTCGAGCACCTCGTCGAGCGGCAGGTCAAGCGCCGTGGCAAAGGCCTGCGCCCAGGGCAACGTCATCTTCTGCTGGCCCGCGTAGATCTTGGACACGTTCGAGCGGTCACGCCCCGCCAAAGCGGCGATCTGATCGGCCGTGACGCCCTGTGTTTTCTGGCGTTTCTTGAAAAATGCCGCGTCCATGAGTGACGAGTATCAACTTTTCACCTCACATTTATGTGTGGATTTCTCATTTTTTGCTTGCAAACGCACATCGCCCGATACAACACATTGGGTCATGACTGTGAACCTGACACCACTGGATGTGTGCAAACGCTTGATCGGGCGTGAGGAGGTGCTGGCGGACATATGCAGTGTCCACGCCAAGGCACCCTACCACTGGAACCGTGCCGCGGCCTACCGCGATGCGGGCGACGTGCCGTCGGCGCGCTACCAGCGCGTTCTGTTGCGGCATTCCGAACAGCACAAGCTGGGCCTGACGGCCCGGCATCTGATCGAAGGGGCACCGGAGGCCGAGATCGAGGCTATCCTGGCCGCGCGCGCGGCTGCCCCCCTGATGCAGGACGGCCCGCAAGAGGCCGCCTGAACCGCGCCCGGCGCGATGGTGCGCCGGGGGCATGGCCCCGCCGGAGGACTGGCCGACGCCGTCACTCACGGACCCGGCGGGCACGCGGGGGATCGGCGCTGGGGCCGGTCCCCCGCCCATCGGAGGCGCAGGCAATGGATCGTGTGGGGGTATCCCTGATGATGACCAAGTTGGGCTACGCGGCGTCCGTCGGACGCCTGTCGCGCGGCGACATCGTCGATGCGCGTCACCGCCTGGGCCAGGAACTCGACGGGCGCGACGACCCCGAGGGGCGCGCCCATCTGATCGGGTTCTGCGACCGGCTGACCGCGGCGTTCCACGACCGCGACGCGCTCGAGCTGATCGGCGAAGAGCTGCGCGTCGCGCTGCGCACCTGGGCGCGGCCCGACCCCGTCGACATCCACCGGAGGGACATTTATGGCTGAGCACAAGCTGACCCTGCCCGACCAGTTCGTCGTCAACGCGCTGATCTACCTCTCGGCCGGGCTGATCGTCCCGGACGGCGAGCAGCGCATGGTGATCGCGGAAATGTCGGTGCAGCTGAAAGGCTGCAACTGGGACAACCCGCGCATGGCCCCGCTGATCGACGTTGCGCAGGCGTTCATCGAGGCCGACGCCAAGCCGGGGACGCTGCGCCGCGATGCCCTGTTTTCCGCCCGCATGGCGGCGGCGCGCGTCCTGACGCCCTTCACGCTGTGGCGCATGGGGCTGATCCAGGCCGCGATCGCCAGCGCGCCCAAGACGGGGGCCGCAGCATGATCGACATGATCAACCACCCACCGCACTACACCGCGCACCCGTCCGGCGTGGAGTGCATCGAAATTACCGAGCACTACAGTTTCTGCCTGGGCAACGCGATCAAGTATATCTGGCGCGCGGGGCTCAAAACCGATGATCCTGTCGAAGACCTGCGCAAAGCGCAGTTCTATCTCGCCCGCGAAATCGCCCGCCTCGAGCCCGAGGTCGACACCGCCAAGCGCATCGACGTGATCCGGGCAGCGCGCTCCATCCTGTCGTCGGTGCCCCGTCCGGTGCCAACCGATGCACCGCCAAACTCCAATCCCGCGGCCGACGGCACGTCCCTGGCCGAAGCCGCGGTCCAGCCCCCCGACGCGGCCGTCGATCCCTCGTGCGGCGCGCCGGGGGGCGCGGTTTCCGAGACGACAGCGCCGCAGGTGTCCTCCCTGCCCGGCGCGGTCCAGTCCCCCGACGTGCAAGCAGACACCACAGGTGGCCCGTCGGGGGGCGCTTATGTCACCGGTCCCTACAGCGAGGCCGAGATCGAGCAGGCTGCGGCCCTGCTGCGCGCGGGCAAGGGCGCGCCTGAAATCGCCGCCGCGCTTAACCGTGATCCGCGCGGTGTGCATGTCGCCATCCGGCGCGCCCGCAAGGCGTATCCGAAGGGCAAGCCCGCGCCCCAGCCGGGCGTCCAGCCCCACACGCCCGGCCCCCGTCAGGCGGTGGCCGAGCGCCCCGCCGCACCTGTTGCCGTGCCGCACCCGCCCCCCGTTTCCGGGTCGCGGCCACCTGAGCCGGGCGGCGCTGCCGTGCCGTCCGGCTCCTTTTCCGCCCCGTCCGCGCAGGTCGGTGGGGCAAAGACGGGGATCCGGCGCGAGGTGGCGCAATGGCTGACCATGGTGAACAACGATGCCACCTGGACACCCGCCAAGGACCTGGCGTTGGCCGAGTGCATCGTCCGGGGCGACGGCATCGCCGGGGCCGCGATGGAAATCGAGATCCCGTCCGAGGATTGCCGCGCGCGCTGGCAGCTGCTGACCGAGCAAATCCGCACCGGCAAGGGCCTGTCGATCGACGGCCAGTCCGCGCTGATGGCCGAGCTGAGGGAGCGGGCGCTGGACGCTGAGATGATGTGGATCAAGAGATGACGGCGCTGGAACGCATCGAGCGGCTGAAACATGCCGCGCGCATCGACGCCCTGCCCGCCCGGCCGAAAAAACTGACGTGGCAACATGACCTGACGCTTCTCGGCTTTGCCGTCAATCCAGCTGGGGGGGGGCTCGAAGCCGTCAAGCAAGAAACCGGCTATGTCCACAGCACCTTGTTTGCCCGAGCCTATCGGCTGCTGCCAAAGCCCTGCACCCATTCAGATCTGGCGGCCACGCAAGCGGTCCTGTCCGAGCGCGCGGGGGCCGAGCGCAGTGAGTAGTCGCCACAGCCATTCGATCGAGGACATCAAGGACATGCTGGTCGCCAAGGTCGACCAGGTGGCGCATCACTACGCGCCGCCCTGCGCCGCCAGCTACACCGACAGGGGCCTGTATTTCACGCTTAACCCCGGTCGGGCCGACCGCAGCGTCGGCAGTTTCGTCGTGCGGCTGACCGGGCCCAAAGCGGGCACCTGGAACGACTACGCCACCGGCCAGTATGGCGACCTGCTCGACCTGATCCGGCTCAACCTCGGCTGCAGCCTGGTCGACGCGCTGCGCGAGGCGCGCGCGTTCCTCGGGCTGAACGTCGCTGATCCCGCCCTGGTGCGCCAGCGCGAGAAATCCGCGGCCGAGGCCAAGGCCCGCCGCCTCGAGGCCGAGCGCCAGCATGCCGAGACGCGGCGGCGCGCCGCCGACCAAGCGTTTGCCCTGTGGCTGGGCGCGCGCGAAGGGCTGCGCGGCACGCCGGTCGAGCGATACCTGGCCGATGCCCGCGGCATCGACCTGGGCCAGCTCGGCCGCCAGCCGCGCGCGCTGCGCTACATGCCCGAATGCTATTTCCGGCACACCGACCCGAAAACCGGCGAGATCATCGAGGCCCGCCTGCCCGCCATGGTGGCGCTGGTCAGCAACCGGCAGGGCCGCGGCGTGGCGCTGCACCGGACCTACCTGCAGCTCAAGGGCGGCAGCTGGTCCAAGGCCGACCTGCCCGCCAGCAAGAAGGTGCTGGGCGATTACGCGGGCCACGCGATCCACATCTGGCGCGGCCAGGGTCCGCGCGGCGGCAAGCCCGCGAGCCTGTGGCAGGCCCCCGGCCCGCTGCGCGTGTTCATCGCCGAGGGGATCGAGGACGCGCTGAGCGCGGCCATGCTCCTGCCCGAGGCGCGGATCCTGGCGGCCATCAGCCTGTCGAACATGGGCGGCGTCACCCTGCCCCCCACCGTCGATCACGTCACGCTGATCGCCGACCAGGACGAGAACGAGCAGGCGCGCGCGCAGTTGGACCGCGCCGTGGTCCTGCACCAGACAGCCGGGCGGCGCGTGTCCGTCTGGCGCAACACCCGCGGGGGCAAGGATCTGAACGATGCACTCCGCGCCCAGCTGAAGGGAGATGCGGCATGAATTTTCGCGTTGAAACGGGATGGATTAAAACAGGCGAGCATGTGCTGGCTTTCGGCTTAAACAGCGCGTTCCTGATCGACGGGCGCGGTCGCATCGTCGATGAAAGCGTGCTGAGCCCCGACAATCAGTTCGCTGCCGTCGCGCGCCGGATCGTCACGGAGCACCTGCCCCGCCTGATGAAAGCCAATGCCTTAAAAAGCATCGGCACGGCCAAGTCGCAGGATCGCCGCGCGTTCTTGGGGCTGTTGGCCCATGCCTGCAATCACGCCGCCGCGCACGAAGGATTTGGCCAATGACCGACACCACCGGCCAGAGCTGGCCTGCCCCGATCCAGCACGTCACCCGCGCGCTGCGCTCGCCCACGCTGGCCATGATCGTGCGCGCGCTGGCCGAGCGGCCGCTGACCTACCCCGATCTGCTCATGGCGGTCTATCGCGGCAACGAGCCCACATGGGCCGAGGCATGCCTGCGGCAAACGATCTACCACAGCGATGCCAAGCTGCACCCGTTCGGCTGGCACATCCAGCGCGCGAAGCGCGGCCGCGGCCGCTGCGCCCTGACCCTCGTGCCGCTCGACGCCCGCAATCCCGCCCGCGCCGCCGCGCGGGCCGCCCTTGTCCACCAGGAAGGTTTCGCCCATGCATCCTGACCCCCATGTCGCCCATATCCCCGCCCGCGATGTCGTCCATGTGCCCACGCCCAGCGACGAGGCGATCCAGCTGATGTTCCTGGCGCTCTACCGCGACCTGAGCGGCGCGTTCGAGGACCGGCTGCACTGGATCCGGCACCTGGAACGCCCGCGCTGGTGGCAGCTCCGCGCCATGGCCGCGCATCGCCGCGTGCGGCTGATCTTCCTCAGCCACGGCTTCCTGCTGACCGACGGGCTCGCTTGGGAATTCATGACCACCCCGCACCGGGCGTTTCCCGACGAGGACAGCGGCGGCGCGCTGATCCGGCGGCTGCGCATGGTGTTCCAGTGGCAGATGGGCGTCCCCTACGCGCCGCTGAGCGTCATCGAGGGAGGGCGGGTCCATGAGTGGTGAGTGGTCCGACTGGATCCAGCATGACGGCAGCGGATGCCCCCTGCCGCTGGGCACGATGTGCGAGCGGGAGTTCGACGAGGACACCATCAATATGCTGCGCCCCTGGGATGGTCCGTCGCACTATCATCAGTTCCCTGTTCACCCGCAGGAACAAGGTACCTGGTCGGGTGACCCCGAATGCGCCCAAGTCATCCGCTACCGCTACCTGCGCCCCGCCGCCCTGGTCGAGCTGATCCGCATGGCCGAGGCCCCGCAGCCGGTGACCGCCCCCGCCGCCGCGCCGGAGACCGAGGCCGCATGACGATCCCCCGCGACATCGCCGCAGGGGATCACCCTGTCAGTGCAGGCGCGCGGCCTGCTGCGTCACCGCGCGGACCTGTGCCGCCGCGGCTTGCCGAAACCGGCGCGGAATGTCAGTCTGGCCGCCTGGTAAACGCGAGTGCTGGTCATGGACGACGACGATCCCGCCCGAAAATACCTGCCCAAGCCCAAGGCGGAAAAACCGCCCAAGGCAAAGCGCCCGCGCCGCAGTGTCGGGGTGCTGGACGAGGGCGATTGGGTTTTGATCGGCGTCATCCTTGCCCCTGCGCTACTTGTCATATCCGTGACGGAAAACTTCACCAATCCATGGGCTTGGGTCGCGGCCCTTGGCTGCGGCGGCGGCATGCTGGTGATGATCTTCGGCGCGCGCCAGCCCGAGGCAACGCGCCAACCGCTGATCTGGATCGGGGCCGTCTTGCTGTTATTGGGCGTGGCCGTTCCGGCCATCCTCGAGCCCTTCTAACCCACCCCACAGCCCCCAACCCCAACGGCCGCAAACATGTCGTCAGGGCCAATCGGGCGGGCGGTATCCGTCTAGATACGCCCGCAACAGCCGCGCGCGACCCTGGTCGATCTGGCGTCGCCCGTTGGCCCAATCCGAAAACGTCTGCACCGCACGCTCGGAGCTTACGCCGAGCATGCGGGCCAGATCGGCGGCAGGCAGGCCGAGCGTTTGCCGGGCCTGCTGAAACTCGGCGGAGTTCATCAATTCTGGCGGCGCTGGCGCATCCATTTCTGGGCAGCTTTTTTCAGATCGCCGCTTTTGGCGGTCACAGTGCCACCCATGAAGCCACCACCCTCGCAAATCTGGCGGCGGCGACCGTCGTTGGTTTCGACCCAAACGTAGCCGTCATATGTCTCGGTTGCGGCGGGCGCGGAAAAGGTGATTTGGCCAAGCTCTGCGGTGCGGGTGGTGTATATGGTCATCTGTCTGTCTCCATTTCGGGCGGTTGGGCCGTTGCTGATAGCCCATACATATCGCAAAGCGATATGTCGGTCAACTGGAAAAATAACGCAAAGCGATATTTTTTGGGGGGTGCCCACCCCATGCGCGGGGTGCGGCCATGAGCGACCTGCGCGAAGAGCTGTTGAACGCGCCGGAGGCCCCGCCGCTGGCCGGTGCAAACGACCAGGCGCGCCCCGATGACCGCGACCAGGACAGCGCCCCGCCCGATGACGGCCGCGGCCGTCCCTGGGGCGAAATCTGGCGCGGCTGCCCGGTGCGCGCCCTGGGCGTCTATGGCGATGTCAGCTGGTATCTGGACGTCACGGGCCAGCTGCGCGGCATCGACAACCACACCAACCAGAAGATGCTGCATGTGTTCGGCGGCCGCCTCGGCCTGCTGGCATCGCAGTTCCCGCAGTTCGACAAGGACGGCGTGCCCAAGCCCCGCGCGTTCAACGCCACGCACCTCAGCGCCGCCATGATCGAGGCCTGCGAGGAGCGCGGCGTCTGGTCGCCCACCAACAAGGTGCGCGGCCCCGGCTGCTGGGTCGACGATGACGGCCGCCTGGTCATGCATGCGGGCGACGAGGTGCTGATCGGGGGCGAGTGGTGCCCGCCCGGCATCTACGGCCAGCATGTCTACCCGGCCAGCGATACCGTGCCGCGCCCGGCCGACGGCCCCGGCAACCCGCGCGCCGCGCGTGACCTGATGGAGCTGATCGCCACCTGGCACTGGCGCAGGCCCGACACCGACCCGCAGCTGATGCTGGGCCTGATCCTGGCGCAGATGCTGGGCGGCGCGCTGGAATGGCGGCCCGTGGGGTGGTTCACCGGGGATGCGGCGACCGGCAAGTCGACCCTGCAGAGCCTGCTGTTGCACGTCCATGGCGGCCCTGGCGGCCTGCTGCAGGCGGCGGATGCGACCGACGCGGGGATCCGCAGCGTCGTGGGCTATTCGTCGCTGCCCGTGGCAATCGACGAGCTCGAGCCCGACAAGGACAACCCCAAGAAGGTCAAAAGCGTGGTGGAGCTGGCGCGGCGCGCGTCATCCGGCGCGCAGATCTTCCGCGGCTCAAGCGACCAGAAGGGCCACCAATCCAACGCATACAGCTGTTTCCTGTTCAGCTCGATCCTGGTGCCGCCCATGCCCAGCCAAGACCGATCGCGCCTGATCCTGTTGGACCTTGATCGGATCCCCGAGGGCGCGCGCAAGGTGAAGCTCGACCCGCGCCGACTGCGGGCCATCGGGGCCGAGCTGCGCGCCATGCTGATCGACCGCTGGGCCGAGTGGCCCGAGCGCCTCGAGGCGTGGCGTGGGGCGCTGGCCGAGAACGGGCAGACCGGGCGCGGCGCGGACAACTACGGCACGGCGCTGGCGTTGGCTGACATGGCGCTCAACCCCGGACCCCTGTCGCAAGAGATCCTGCGCGCATGGTCGGGCAAGCTGGGCCATGCCATCACGGAAGACAGCGTCGTCGTGGGCTCGAACGCCGAGGACATGCTGGTGCATCTGTTGAGCCAGCCGCTCGACGTGTGGCGGCGCGGCCAGAAGCACACGGTGGCCGAGTGGCTGATGTATGCCGGGCGCACCGACGGCGCGCCGGAGGTGCTGGGCGAGGTGAGCGACCCGGGCGCGGCCAACAAGCTCCTGGCGCAGTTCGGGCTGCGCGTGCGCGGCCGTGGCCGCGAGGCGCAGATCCTGATCGCCACCGCGCAGCTGCAGGGCCTGGTCGACCTGTTCCGGGACACGCAATGGGCCGAGGGCGGATGGAGCCAGGCCGCGCGCCGCCTGCCCGGCGCGCAGGCCAGCGTGCCGGTCACGATGAACGGCATCCCGACGCGGGCGACCTGCATTCCCTTTGCGTCGGTTCCCGGCCTGCTGAGCCTGCCCGCCCACCGGCCGGAGCGCCCGCCCACATCCACGCACCCCGACGACATCGAGGGTTTTGTCTAATGGCCTGTGATCCCACGAAATTCGCCGCTTTCCCCGCACCCCATTTCTGTGCCATCATTCGCGCGGCGCGGGGCCATTTTCGGCCTGGGGCGCGGGGGTTCGGCCACTACACCCCGAAAAACACTGTAGTGGGCGATGTAGTGGCAGATTGTGCCGCTAGATCAACGACTTACCCGGCAATCACTACACCACTACACCACTACAGCGATTTCGCTCGTATGTGTGTGTATGCGCGCGCGCGCATGCGAGACCTTACCTTTTCCTGTAGTGATGTAGTGATAATCTCTTATCTCTTTGAGATATCAGGAGATTTTGCCACTACATCGGCCACTACAGCGCGCCGGGCCTGTAGTGGCGGCTGTAGTGGCTGGCTGGCCGCGCTGGCCAAGCCTCTGATCTGCAATAAAAAATCGGGGAAAAACCATGGCTGGGCCTGACAGCGAGGCGCAGGCGCTGGCCGCGGCGGCGGCTGAGCGGATCCAGCGCGACGGGGAGCTGCGGCGGCAGCTGACGCTCCTGCCGGACGAGGTGCCGGAGACGGTCGAGGGTGGCGAGGCGCGCGGCCCTGGGCGGCCCAAGGGCGCGAAGGGCAAGGTGTCGAGCCAGGTGCGCGACTGGCTGGCGCATCGCGGCTACCGGATGCCCGAGGAAGTCCTGGGCCAGATGCTGGGCATGGCGCGCGGCGACAGCGACCTGATGCAGGAGGCCATCATCGAGGCCGAGCGCGTGCTGGCCTGGGCGGGCGACGGGGCGCGCAACATCATCTGGGACGGCAAGCGCCACCGGGAGCTGGACGGCGCGTGGCAGGCCACGCCCGAGGCGCGGATCGAGCTCTTCAGGGGGCTCTACGCCATGAAGCTGCGCGCGGCCGAGGCGCTCCTGCCCTACGGCGCGCCCAAGGCCAGCCCCGAGGGCGACCAGGCGCGCCAGCTCGTCGTGATGGTGCCCATGGCCCCCAGCCACCCCGGCCAGCCCGCGCCGCACCAGGCGCGCGACGTGACGCCCGACCGGCCCGGAGAAGCGCCCTGGCAGGCCGCGGCGCGGCGTCGGGCGCAGGATGCCGAAACCGTGGAAAATCAAGAGCTTGGCGTGTCGCCCACCTCGGGCGATGCCGCGCCAAGTCGGACGGGCGAGGAAAATGCAGGGGAAACAGATGCTTAGGGCGCTGGACCAGTTGATTGGAAATCACATGCTTGTCGGACGCACCCCGCCCCGTCGCCTGGTGGCCGCGCGCGCGCTGACCGGGGGGGGGTGGTCCCGACGCCGTGACCCGTGGCCCCTCTCTCCGACCCCATTCATCATCTCGGCCTCGAGAGCCCCCGCAAAATGAGCGCGACATCGGGACAGCGCGACGGGGGTGGGGGGGTGCAGCCCGTCCTGGGGCTCGAAGCCGGGGGGTCTGGGGGATCCGTGCTGGCCGGGGCGAGCAGGGGGCCGAGCGACGAGCAGATCGCAGGGCTGAGCGCGAAAGCACTGATCGCCGAGCTTAACCTGCCCGACGCCGAGTTCAAGCCCGATCTGACGCAGCTCAGCTTTCCCGGTCCGATCGCCGAGGCCTATTACTGGTCCGACGCCGACATCGTCGGCATCCAGGGGCCGGTGGGCAGCGGCAAGACCACCACGAAGATGCGGCGCAAGCTGCGCCGCGCCCGCGAAATGCCGCCTAGCTCCATCGACGGGGTGCGGCGCTACAAGGTCATCTTCTGCCGCCACACCTACCGGCAGCTGTGGTCAACCACGATCCCATCCTATCTCGAAACCTTCCCGAAGGGGTGGGGCGAGTGGTCGGGCGGGCGTGGGGATCCGGTGACGCATCGGATCGAATTCGACGACGGCTTCGGCCCGATCGAGTTCATCGCCGAATTCATGGCCTTCGGCGATGACCTGATCGCCTCGATGCGCGGCCTGCAGACCGTCGACCTGGACCTGAACGAGGCCGACACCATGCCGGTCGAGATCCTGTCGGTCGGCCTGGGCCGGATCAAACGCTGGCCGGGCGAAAAGCACTTCGAAGGGTATGACCGCGCCGCCACCAACATCGGCTGCATCGACTGCGACTTCAACGCGCCCGACGAGGAAAACTGGACCTTCGAGCTGTTCCACGACGAAGAGCGCCGCACCCAGATCCTGACCGACATCAACGCCCAGGCGGGCGCGGGCGTCGAGATCAAGATCGAGTTCTTCAACCAGCCTGGCTACGGCCAGCCGGGCTGCGAAAACCTGCAGAACCTGAAAGCCGGGTATTACGACGCGCAGATCGCCGCCAACCGGCTGGTCGGGCGCGGCGACCTGAACAAGCGCCTGGTCTTCAACCAGATCACCTATCTGAGGGTCGGCGACCCGGTCTTCGAGGAAGAGCTCAACCCGCAGATCCACGTCGCGCGCGCCACCATACCCGTGATCGCCGAGCTGCCCTTGCTGGTCGGGCTCGACCAGGGCTTCAAGGGCGCGGCCGTCATCGCCCAGCTGAAACCGCCGCACCAGTGGCGCATCCTGGCCGAGCTGATGTTCCCCAAGAAGCGCCTGCTGGCGCGGCAGTTCGGCCTCGAGCTGGGCCAGCTGCTGGACGGGCCGCGCTTCGGGCACATCCAGCTGCGCCAGGGCTGGGGCGACATGGCGGGCGAGCACGGGGCCAGCCAGGCCGCGACCGAAAACGCGACCTGGAACCGGATCGTCAGCCAGGTCTCGGGTCTGCCGATCAAGCCCCAGCGCATCGGCACGAACCGCATCCAGCCGCGCCTCGAAGCCGTGCGCGCGGCGCTCGAAGCCCCGGTCCACCGCGGCGAGCCGGGCCTGCTGATCGACCCGTCCTGCACCATGCTGATCCGCGGGTTTGAGGCCCGCTACGTCTGGGCCGAGGACATCGACCAGACGGGCGACAAGCGGAAAATCCCCGACAAGTCCAAGGTCGAGGCCAACGTGATGGACGCGCTGCAATACCTGCTTCTGAGCCAGGTGCGCGGCGACGGCACAAGCGCGGGCACCGCCCCCCTGAAACGCTCCGGCCCGGCTTCGCGCCGTCCGCAGCCGCCCGAGCGCATGGGGCTGATCCATGCGCATGACATCCACAACCCCTACGGAGACTGACCCGATGGAAACCACGCCCGAATTCAAGACCACGCGCAAGGCCGCGCCCGCCGCCAAGGCCCCCGCCAAGGCCAAGGCCGCCCCCAAGCTCGACCGCGAAAAGATCAGCGCGGCCATTGCGCTGATCGACGCCAAGGCCGACGCCCATATCGACACGCTGGTGCTGGACCTGACCGAGGATCACAAGCTGAAACTGCCGAAAAGCAAGGCCCTGACCTTCACGGCCCGGATGCACGGCATCGAGGGCAGCCCCTCGCCCATCATCCGGCTGGCGCTGAAAAACTGGGCCAACGCGGCGCGCCGCCAGCTGCTCAAAGCGGAGGGCTAAGCCCATGGACATGATGGCGTTCTACGGGACCAAGCGCATCCTCGCCCGACCGATGACCCGGCAGGAATACAACGATTACCGCGGGTGGACCCTGCCGTCTGATCAAGACGGCAGCGATCCGGGCTTTCTGGTCGAGTACCTAGACGGTGGCCCGAGCAACCACCCGAGCCATGCGGGGTACGTGTCGTGGTCGCCCGAAAGCGTGTTCGTCAATGCCTACCAGCCAACCAGTAAAATGAGCTTTGGCCATGCCCTCATGGCTCTCAAGATGGGGGCGTGCGTCGCGCGCGCGGGCTGGAACGGCAAGGGCATGTGGATCAAGCTGACGCCCGGTTCGGCCTTTGAGGCGCGCCATGCAAAATGCGGGCATGCCGCCGCTGCGCGGGCCATCGAGCTGGACGATCCCGAGGCGGAAATCGAGCTTGCCCCGCACATCGACATGCGCGCGGCCGACGGCACGATCATCGTCGGCTGGCTTGCCAGCCAGACCGATCTGCTGGCCGAAGATTGGTGCGTCGTGCATCCGAACGCGGAGGGCTGAGGGATGGCGCACAATGCTGAAAACATCTTCGCCTTCAAGGAAATCACCGATGAAGGCGAGATTGGCTTCGACGCCGCCGACCTCGTGCGGGGCGTCGAAATCTGGTTCTATTGCCAGCCCTTCGGCGAAAGAACCGTTGCCATGGCCGCCGCGGTCTTCAACGTCTCGCCCAAATTCTTGGCCGATGCGCTCGACGAATGCGATAACCCGTTCTTTTTTGCGCGGGCCGCAGATGATCCGGGCGCGCGCCTCCTCGATTGTGACGGGCTCTGACGCATGATCGAGCTCCTGCCCTACCAGCCTGACCTGGCGGCCGCGGTGTTCCGCGACCTGGACCCCTGGGACAGGCTCGAGGCCGAGGCGGTGCGCGGCGCGCCGCAGCATTACCTCGGCCTGTTCGGCGACTGGCATGCGGTGGCCCGCCAGCACCTTGCCACCGTGGTGCTGGCCCGTCGCGGGCCGCTCGGCCTGCGGCCCTTCGCCGTGGCGGGGCTGGCCAACACCGGCACGGCGGGCCTGGCCGAGGTTGCGTTTCTCGCATCCGATCACCGCAAGCATCGCTGGTCGATCGGGCGCGCGGCGGTGCAGTTCCGCCCCCTCTTCCTCGAGGCGTGCCAGAACGGCGGCATTTCCCGCGTCGAGGCGCGCTGCTGGGCCGATCATCCGACGGCCCCGGCCTTCCTGGCCCATTTCGGGTTCAGCCACCAATGCGACCTTCCCGGCACGGGCCGGGGCGGCGCCTACACCTTCCGGCTTTTCGCCCTGACCCTCTGACCCTCTGACCCTGTCACCCCTGCCCCTGAAAGGACCGCGCCCCATGTGCATGTTCCGCCAGCCCAAGATGCCCACCCCCGCCCGCCAGGCCATCGCCGCCCCCGACAACGCCGAGGCCACGCGCCGCGCCACGATGGAGGCCCGCATCCGCCGCATGCGCAGCGGAGCCGCCGCCAACGTTCTGACCAGCCCCGTGGGCATCCCCGCGGGCAGCGCCACCATGGGCGGGGGCCAGTAATGGACCAGTCCCGCCTCATGGAGAAAGACCCCCGCGCCCAGCTTGCGATCCGCCGCTGGGACGAGCTGCGCCAGGAGCGCGCTCGGTTCGAGCCCGACTGGAACGACATCGCCCGCCTGATCCGCCCCCAGCGGGGCGGCTTCGGCCATGGCGAGGTCGGCGACCGCACCCTCGAGAAGCCGCTGAACAGCCAGCCGATCATGGCCCAGCAGAATTTCGCGGCCAACCTCTTCGGGACGATGAACAACCCGTCGAACAAGTGGATGGGGCTGGCCTTCGAGGATCCCGACCTGAACCGCTACAAGACGACGAAGGAATGGCTCGACGCGGCCTCGGCCCGCGTGCTGGCGTCCTTCCGGTCGTCGGTGGCCAGCTTCTACCCGGCCACGGTGCAGCTCTATTCCGACATCGCCAGCTTCGGAAACGGCGCGCAATACGACGAGCTGGTCCTGGAGCGGCGGCGTTTCATGGACGTGACCGTCTCGCTGGCCGAAGTGGTCTGGGATATCGACGCCTGGGGCGAGGTCACCGAGGTCGTGCGCCGCTTCACCATCACGGCCCATGCCGCCGCCGACATGTTCCGCGGCCGCGGCCCCCTGCCCGAAGCGATCATGGACCGCGCCGCCAAGCTCGATCCGCACAAGTTCCGCTTCTACCAGCACGTCCTGCGCAACCCCGACCGGATCAAGGGACGGATGGGCGCGAAGGGCAAGGCCTGGCTGTCGCGCTACGTCAGCGAAGAGGGCGAGGCGCTGATCTCGGAAAAGGGCTTCGACGAAATGCCCTTCGACATCCCCCGCTGGGAGGTCGAAACCGGCTTCACCTGCGGCGTCGGGCCGGGCTTCGTGGCGCTCGCCTCGGCGCGCACGGCGCAGCTGATGGACGCGGCCACGATCCGGGCGGCGCAGAATGCCGCCGACCCAACCAAGCTCG
This sequence comes from Roseicyclus amphidinii, assembly GCF_030163755.1. Lineage (GTDB taxonomy): Bacteria > Pseudomonadota > Alphaproteobacteria > Rhodobacterales > Rhodobacteraceae > Roseicyclus > Roseicyclus amphidinii. Next base: position 42,919 of record NZ_JASJOE010000011.1, on the reverse strand, counting down.
TGCCCGACCGCGACGTGTGGGAGCTGTCGGGCAAGCTGCGCCCCGGATCCTTCATCTACGGCGGCGTGAACGCGGCGGGCCAGAAAATGGTCCAGCAGCTCGAAGCCCATGGCAACATCGGCCTGACCATCGAAGAGAAGCGCGAGAAATTCGCGGCGATCAACGATGCCTTCTACGGCCAGCTGATGAACCTGCACGGGCGCACCGGCGTGACGCCGCTCGAGGCGATGGAAATCCAGGAAGAACGGATGCGCCTGATGGCCCCGAACCTCGGCCGGGTGCAGCATGAGTTCCTGCGCCCCAAGATCGCCCGCCGCTTCGCCGCCCTGGTCAAGGCCGGCCAGATCCCGCCGCCCCCGCCCGAGGCCGAGGAGCAGCCGCTGAACGTCAGCTACCAGTCGGCCGCGGCCATGGCGCAACGTTCGGCCGAGGGGGCTGCGATCATGCGCATCTTGGCCGACATCAGCCCGCTGATCGGGCTGAAGCCGCGGCTGGCCGACCGGATCGACGAAGATGCCCTGATCGAGGCCCTGCACGAGGCGCGCGGCGCGCCCGCCTCGATCCTGCGGTCGCGCGAGCAAGCCGATGCGCTCACCCGCGAACGCGCCGAGGCGCAAGGGGCGGCGCAGGGCATGGCCATGGCAGGCCAGGGGGCCGAGGTGGTCCGCAACCTGGCGCAGGCCGCGGGGGCCGCGGGCGGCATGGGGGCACCGGCGCAATGATCTGGTCCCCCGCCTCGATCCTGGCCGCGCGCTTCGGGCTTCGCCGCCGCGCGGCCGAGTTCGCCGCGCGCTGGCGGCGCGCCTTCCTGAAAGACCCGGCGCTGAAACATGACCTGATCCGGCTGGGCGGCATCCTCGAGCTGCCCACCGTGGACCTGATCGACCGCGTTCCGGTCGTCGAAGACAAGACCCCCTACCAGCTGGGCGTCGAGGCCGGGCGGCGCGCCCTGGCCCTCGAGCTCTTGGCCCTGGGGCAGATCGACCCGACCGAGCTTGAAGAAACCATGGAGCAAGAGCAATGAACCTGACCCTGAACGAGCAGCTTTTCACCCGCCCCACCTGGTCCCCGGAGGATGGAGGTGCGGGCGGCGCGAATGGCGACACCGGCGCGGGCGGCGCGGGCAGCGACACCGTCGCTGGTGGCGGCGCGGACACCGTGTCCGGCGGCGGGACCGACACCCTTGCGGGCGGCGGAACCGACACCGTCGCGGGCGGTGGCCAGCGCGGCTGGTGGGAAGCCGACGGCATGCCTGAGGAAACCCGCCAGTTCTTCAAGGCCAACGGGTTGACCGTCGATGACCCGGCCGAGGCGGCGCGCAAGGCCGCCGACATGGCGCGCCACGCGCAGAAGCTCGTTGGCCACAAGCCCGAGGACCTGGTCACGCGACCCAAGGAAGGGCAGGAGCTGGCCGACTGGATGAAGGCCAACCGCGAGCTTTTCGGCCTGCCCGAAAAGGCCGAGGATTACGCCATCGAAAAGCCCGAGGGTTTCGAGGGCGAGTGGGATGGCGATCTGGCCAAGCGCATGCAGGCCATCGGCTTCGAGGCGGGCGTTCCCCCCGCCGCGATGAAGGCCCTGACCGGGGCCTTCGCCGACCATGTCAAGGGCCTGTTCGCGCAGGAGCAGGACAATCTCGCGCAGGCCACGCAGACCATGAACGCGCAGCTGGCGAAAGACTGGGGCGACCAGCTCGAGCCGAACAAGGCCCGCGCCCGGCAGGCCGCCCAGGTCATCGCCGAACAGGCGGGCATGGACGGCGACGGTCTGGCCGCCACGCTGCAGCTGATGGCCGAAAAGACCGGGGACGCCAACGTGCTGCGCCTGTTCCACGCGATCGGGCAGGCCATGGGCGACGACACCGCGCTGGGGCTGGGCAAAGGGGCCGGGGCCTTCGCCACCACGCCCGCCGAGGCGCGGGCGCAAGCCGCCGCCCTGCGCGCGCCGGGCGGCGAATGGTATGTGGCCGTGGAAAAAGGCGACCGCGCGGCCATGGCCAAGCTGCGCCCGCGCCTCGAGCAGCTCGACAAGCTGGCCTCGGGCGGGCGCTGACCCGCCCCAAGATGTGCCGCCTGCGCACGATGCAGGCGGCACATGCGGTTTTTCCTTGACATATTTTGCGCTTTTCTCACATTCTGCCCCCCAAATCCGGGGAGCGCGCGCTGCATCAAGCCCAGGCGCGTCCGGTTGACCCCGTGAACAGTGCGGCGGGTAGGCTCCGATAGCGGCCAGGTGCCGGGTCCGGTCACGGGCAGCCCCTCCGAAACACCCCCCAAGATCAACACCCTGCTTTCGGAGGCAGCATGTCCTACCACCAGAATGTGGAAGCGCATCACCGCACCACCTTCCGCGAAAACGTGATCATGGTCGCGCAGCAGATGCAGAACCCGCTGCGCAACGCCGTCACCATCGTGCCCGGCCGCGGCGAGTTCATATCCATCGCCGACCTGCTCGGCGAAAAGCGCGCGCGCCGCGCCGCCGACCGCGACCGCCGCAATCCCGACAACCCGACGCCCCGGTCCCGGCGCGGCATCTTTCGGCCTGAAGAAATCGAAACGGGCGAATACATCGACAAGGCCGACAAGTGGGACATGGCGATGGACCCCACCTCGGCGCTGTTCCGCGCCAATATCGCGGCCGTGCGCCGCGGCGAGTTCGACGCGATCCTCGGCATCGTCGAGAGTGAGAACGGCAGCTTCTCGGTCGGTCAAACCGGCATCCTCGGCCAGGCCAGCAACGGCAAGACCGGATCGACCAAGACGCCGATCCCCGCCAGCCAGATCATCGCCGACGGCGACAACACCGGCCTGACGCTCGACAAGCTGCGCGAGGTCAAGAAAAAGCTCGAGAAATCCAACTACGGCCTCGAGATGGAGGCGCAGTTTTACGGGCTGATCACGCCGGAGCAGAAGGATGACCTGATCGGCATCGCGGCCGCCACCGGCACGTCGCTCAACGCCTTTGCGATCGAGCAGCTGCAGACCGGCAAGCCCACCTCGCTCATGGGCTTCAACTGGATCTTCACGAACCGCCTGCCGCTGGACGCCAACGGCAAGCGCATGACTGTCTTCTGGGACAAGTCCAACATCGTCGCCGCCGAATGGGAGGCGCTGTCGGGCGACATCTGGAACGACACCAGCCAGAAAAACCTGCCCTACATCTACGCCTCGTGCTGCATCGACGCGACGCGGGTGCAGGACAAGGGCGTCTACATCGTGCCCTGCACCGAGCCCGCCTGATCCATGAGGCCCTGACCGGCGCGGGCTCCGCGCCGGTTTCCCCGTCCCGATCACTCAAGGAACCCGATCATGCCCGTCGTGAAAAAGCACTCCAACCTGGTGCCGCGCGCCCTTGGCGGTGCTGCCCATCCCGATCCCCATGCCGTCGCGGGCACGCTCCGCATCGCCACCGGCACCGTCACCAACGCCGCCGACGACAGCAACCTGTCGAGCTATCGGCTCGTCGATCTGCCCTCGAGCTGCTACCTGCACCCCGACACGTTCTTCGACGTCCAGAACTGGGGCTTCGCCGCCATCCGCATCGGCACCGAAACCGATGTCGACGCCCTGGTGTCGGTCCTGAAATCCGCCGGAAACCAGGTCGATCCCATCGCCAAGGGGGATGCCAACCACGGCAAGCCGCTGTGGCAGGTGCTGGGCCTGGCCGCCGACCCCGGCGGCCATATCGCGCTTTACGCGCATGCCATCGCCAACGCCACCGGCGCGGGCGAGATGCCGTTCCAAGTCCACTACATCCACACCAGCTGACGCGCTGGCCCCGGTCGCCGACCGGGGCCACGCCCCTTTTCCGGGCCGGGTTCATGACGCCGCCGATCGCCGCCAGCACCATCCCCGCGCAGGCCTTCCGCTTTCTCGAGCTGGCCCCGCTGTCGAGCTTCGCCGACGAAAGCCCCGAGGCCGCCGCGGCCGCGGCCGTCTATCCCGAGGCCCTGCGCATGGCGCTGGAAATCGCGGAATGGTCCTTTGCCTCGCGCATCGTCACCCTGCCCGAGGCGCAGCTGCTCGCGGGCGATGCCGCCGATCCCGATCTGCCCCATGTCTACCTGCCGCCGCCCGACCTGGTTGCGCTGCGCGAGGTCCATGGGCTGCAGGTGCAATGGCGGCTCGACATGGGCTACATCCGCTGCACCGAACCCGGCCCGCTGCGCATCCGCTACACGTCGCTGATCCAGAACGAGACGCGGATGCCCGCCACCTTCCGCACGCTGGTCGCGGCGCAAATGGCCCTGCTTCTTGCCGGAGCCTACCTGACCACCCGCACAAAGCAGGTCGATCTCGAAAGCCGCCTCGAACGGCTGACCGGCCTGGCGCTGCGCCAGGACGGCCGCAACGCCAGTCCGCAATCGGCTTGGGACGATGACCACGAATATTGGGACCGCGAGGCCGTGCGATGACCCGGACCCGCCCCCCCCAGGTCGCGTTCAGCAGCGGCGAAATCTCGCCCCAGCTCAACCAACGCTTCGATTACCGCAAGTACCAGACCGGGCTGCGCGTCTGTCGCGGCTTTTTGCCCACGCGGCAGGGTCCGGTCACCCGCGCGCCGGGCACCTGGTATCGGGGCACCACCCGCAACAACGCCGTGGCGCGGCGCATCCGCTTCGAGTTCGCCGAGGATGACGCGCTCGAGCTGGAATTCACCGACCGCGCGATGCGCGTCTGGCGCTACGGCGCATTGGTGATGGACGGGGCCTCGCCCTTCGAGCTGGTTACCCCCTTCCTCGAGGCCGACCTGCCGCGCCTGTCCGTGGTGCAATCCGCCGACGTGATCTACATCGCCGACGGCCAGCGCCCGATCCAGCGCCTGCGCCGCCTCGCGCTCGACAATTGGGACATCGGCCCCTTCGTGCCCGATGACGGCCCGTTCCGCGTGTTCAACACCGACGAGGCCCACACGATCCAGGCCAGCGCCACCACGGGCACCGGCATCACGCTGACCGCCTCCACCGACACTTTCGAGGCCGATCACGTCGGCTCGCTGATCCGGCTTGAGCCGATTGATTTTTCGGACGTGCCCGGCTGGACCGGCGAAACAGATTTCAGAATTGGCGACAAGGTGCGGTATGCGGGCAACACGTATCAGCTGGTCGCCACGCCCGGCACGACGCAAACCACCGGCAACACCGTCAATGTCGGCCCGGCTGTTCCGCAGCACCTGTCGGGCACGCAGCAGGTCAGCAAAAACGTGTCGTGGAAACACCTGTCGGGAAGTTTCGGCATCGTGCGGATTACCGCAATCGTCAGCCCGACCCAGGCCACCGCCACCGTGCTTGCCCCCCTGCCCGACGGTGTCGTCGATGACCCGACCTACCTGTGGTCGGAGGGGGCCTGGTCCGACCGGCATGGATACCCGTCCGTTCTCGAGCTTCACGAACAGCGCCTGATCGCGGCGGCCACGACCCGCGATCCGCGCACCATCTTCTTTTCCGCTGCAGGCACCACAGAGGTTTTCGATGAAGGCGAGGATGCCACCGACGCCTTCGGCTACACCATCGGCGGCAGCAGCTCGATCAACCGCATTCTCTGGCTCAGGAGCGGCAACCGTGGGCTCTACATCGGCGCGCTCGGGCAGGAGTTGTCTACCGCCTCGACCGACGGCAATGCCGCGCTCGGCCCGACCACGCTGACCTTTCGCCCCGGCAGCGAGATCGGGTCCATCCCGGCCAGGCCCATCAGCTTCAGCGGCAACCCCATCTTCATCGCCAAAGACGGACGGCGCGTCTTCGAGATCGAATACAGCTACGAGCGCGATCGCAACGTGCCGCTGGAAATCTCTCTGCCGTCCAATCACCTGGGCGCTCCGGGCTTGCTGCAGATCGAGCAACAGATGTCGCCCGAGCCGCTGATCTGGCTGCGCCGCGCCGACGGCAATGCCGTGATCTGTCTTTATGACCGCTCAGAAGACGTGCTGGGCTGGTGCGTTCTGCCCGTCGCGGGCGGCGTGATCGAGGACATCGCCGTCACGCCCGCGCCCGACGGCGGCCCCGACATCGTCAGCGCCATCGTGCGCCGCACGCTGGGCGGCGAGGTGCGGCGCTGCGTCGAGGAATTCGGGCTGATCTACGGGCTGCAGCCCAGCCCGCCCCCGCTGCACGAAGCGCACCACCTCTACTGCGCCAGCCGCTTCGAGCTCGAGGTTGCCGCCACCACGTTCAGCGTGCCGCACCTGGCCGGGCAAAGCGTCTACGCCTGGACCGATGCCGGGCAATACGGGCCGCTGACCGTCGCGGGCGACGGCACGGTCACGCTCGAGGCCGCGGTCACGCGCGCGACAATCGGGCTTTTCGATGACACGCACCTGGTCGAAACCCTGCCTGTCATCCCGGCCTCGCCTGAAGGCAGCACGATCGGCCGTGCCCAAAAGCTGAATGCCGATCTCGGCCTTGCGGTCCAGAACACCGCCGACGGCTGGGTCGAGACCTACAGCGAGCGCCTTGGCCAGCCGCGCCAGACATCGGGCCAGCGCGACATCCTGTTGCTGCAGGTTGCCTCGGACCTGACACAGGTCTTCACCGGCACGACCCGGCTGCCCGGCGTCTCGGGCCAGGGCACCCAAGTCGGTGTCCGCATCGGCCCGCGCGGCGGCGCGCCCATGACCATCGCCGGGCTGGCCCCCGGAATAGAAGAGGCAGGTGCCTGATGTGTGTCGGAGCAATGCTTGGAGCCCTTGGCGTCGGCGGCGGTGCAGCGGCAGCCGGTGGCGCCGCCGTCGCTGCCGGATCGGGCATGAACATCCTGCAGACCATCGGGCTGGTCACCAGCCTTGCGGGCTCGATCGGGCAGATGCAGGCCCAGACGGCCGCCATCGACGCGCAATCCGCCGCGATCGAGCAGCAAAAGGCCACCGAAGCCACGCTCAACGCCATCGAGGACCAGCGCACCCGCGCGCTGATGGAGGGCCAACTCGCCGAGCAATCTGCCGAGCTGATCGCGCGCGGCGTCGACCTGTCGAGCCCGACCGCCGTCCGGCTTGGCATATCGGCGGCGCGTGAGATGGCCTTTGCCTCGCAGCGCGTCCGCTCCGAGGGCAGCGCCCGCCGGATCGAGCTGACCTCGCAACAGCAGATCCTTGCCGCGCGGCGGCGCACCGCGCGGATCCAGGGGATCACCACCGTCGCCGACACGGTTCTCACCGCCGCGCCGCAAATCTGGCCGGAGCTCCTGGGATGAGCCTGACCGTTCCCCGCGCGCCCCTGTCGGCCGGTCGGGCCGCGCAGCCGCAGTTCGAAGCCCCCGGCGGCGCGGCTGAAATCGCGCAGCTCGGCAACCGGATGATGCAGATCGGCACCGCGATCCAGCAGGAACGCCTCAGCCGCACCGGCGAGCGGCTGGCCGTCGACCTGCAGAACGACATGAACGCCGCCCGCCTCGAGGCCGAGGCCATCGGCGATCCGGACCAGCTCGACGACTTCTGGACCCGGCGCACCACCGAGCTGCGCCAGCGGTATTTCGAGGCAGACCCCTCCACCGGCCAAGCGCGCGTGCCGCCGGAGCTGCGCTCGCGCTTCGAAACGCGCTTTGAAGACGTGGCTGGGCGTCACGCCTTCCAGATCGGTGCGCGCGCGCTCGAGCTGCGCAACTCGCAGAGCCAGGCCAACTGGCTTGGCTACTACCAGACAGCCACCACGCAATCCGCCACCATGGGCCCGGAAGTGCGGCAGGCCACCATCGCACAGGCAACCGAAATCCTTGACGGCCAGCTGGCCAGGGGCGTCATCACGCCCGAGGAGCGCCAGCGCCGCCTGTTGCAGCTCAACCAGGACATGGACCAGGCGCGCGCCATCGTCGACATCGACCGCGACCCGGCGGCGGTGCTGGCGGCGCTCGATGCGGGCGACTACGGCGGGCTCGACGGCGAGGCGCAGGCGCGGCTGCGCGTGCAGGCCGCGCGCGAGCTCGAGCGGCAAACCACCGCCGCCCAGACCGAGCGCAACGCCGAGCTGGCCGAGCTGATCCGCGTGCTGGAAACCGGCCTGCCCGCGGCCAATGCCGCGATCCTCGAAAATCCCGCCTACCAGGACTTGCCGAATTATGCGCAGGCCGCCGCCACCCGCGACCTGACGGCGGCGCGCGGCGCGATCCGGCAGATGACCATCCCCGAGCTGCGCACGGCCCTTGCCGAGGAACGCCAGGTGCCCATCACGCGCCAGTGGCAGGCCGAGCGCGTGACCGTGCTCGAGCAGGCCCTGACATCGGCGATCCAGAACTGGGGCAGCGATCCCGTCGCCTATGCCGCCGAGGTCGGGTTTCGCGTGCCGGACTTCGTGCCCTTCGACCCCGCCGCCCCCGATGCCTTCGCGGCCATGCTGGCCGAGCGCCGCATCACCGCCGATGCCCTGGTCGCCCAGGGCTACACAAGCGAGCGCCGCCTCTTCACCGATGCCGAGCGGCTCGAGATCCAGCGCCAGGCGGGCATCGACCAGGATCCCGCCGCGCGCGCGCAGCTTTCCGACCTTCTGACCCAGGCGGGCGCGGAAGGGATCGTCACCGACCCGGTCTTCGCCCATGTCGGCGGGCTGGCGCAAACCGGCGTGCCCGCCGAGCTGCGCGCCGAGATCCTGCGCGGCCAGCAGGTCATCGAGACCAGCAACGTGGTCATGCCGCCCGTGCGCGAGCGCGTCGGCGCGGCCTTCGAGGTGGTCGGCGAGGTCTTCGCCAACGTGCCCGGCGGCGAGGCGGCGCAGGCGCAGATCGCCGCCGCGGCGGACGCGCTCTACGCGGCGCGCGTGCGCCGCCTCGATCCGACAGGGGATTTCGATGCCGACATCTACACGCAGGCCGTCCATGAAGTCATGGGCGGCACGGGCCGTGTCGGACGGCGCGACGCGGCGGGCGGCATCCAGGAGTGGAACGATATCCTGACCCCGTTTCCGCGCGGCGTGGCGGCCGGAGATTTCCAGGCGGCGCTGGACAGGCTGCAAGACATGACCCAACCGGATGGTCTGTTCACACGCCCGCGCAATCAGCCGCCATCTGACGGGGCACGGGCAGACAATACCGAGCGCGTTCTGTCGGTCCTGTCAGACGCCAGCCTTGCCGGCCAACCGCCGCAAATCAACGGCCAGCCCCTCATGCCCCGCGACCTGGAGGGGCTCGAGCTGCGGGCCGTCGGACCCGACCGCTATGTCTTCATCCGAAACGACCGCGGTCAATCGCGCATGATCTTCGACGGAAACGGCCAGCCCTACACCTTCAGCATGCTGCGCCTTCTGCAGGAGGTCGCACCATGACCATTCCCGACAACGTGCCGCTGAGCTACCCGGACCTTCCCGCCGCGGACCGGCCAGTGCCGTCGCCGCTGCAGCGGCTTCTGGCCGCGCAGGAGGCCAATGACATCGCGGCCGACATCAACCAGACCCATGATGCGCTGCGTCGGTCGCTGGTCGACGAGCTGTTCCAGGCTGTCGGCCCCGGCCTGGATCCGGCCACCGATCGAGCCAGCTGGCGGCGCGGCGATCGCCCGCCGCGGTTGACCGAGCGCCTGAATGTGGCCTTGTCGCATGTCGAAATGGCCCGCCGCAGCGGTGGTGGTCGCACACCGTCCCTGGCGGGGTTGCCCGCCACGCGCGAGGAATTCGACGCCTGGTTCGACGCCCGCGCGCGCGCAGACTACGACGAGCAGCGCGAGATCCTCGACAATGCCCCATCGGGCTCCTGGGCACCTGAGCTTGCAGGCTCGATCTGGTCCGAATTGACTGACGCCCAGAACATCGCCGTGGGCGTCGCCACTGCACCGCTCGGCGGTGCAAACGTGGCCCGTGTCGCCTTGGTCGAGGGGGCTGCCGGAGCCTTGACCGAGGCCGCCCAGTTCGAACGCCGCAGCGAGGCCGCCGAGCGCCTCATGCTGCCTGCCCCCAACCTGGCCGAAAACATGATGTTCGGTGCGCTGGGTGGCGCTGTTCTGGGCGGTGCATTCCAGGCAGGAGGCAATGCCCTTACAGGCCGTCACATCTGGACCGGCGAGGCGGCGCGGGCGGCGCAGGCTGCAGAGGCACCGCCTGTGCGCAGCCCGCTCGACACCGAAAACGCCATCGCCGACGCCGCGACGATGCTTGCCAACGATCCCGTGGCAGAGCAGGCCTTCGGCATCCGCACGAACCCGGCCATGAACCCGATGCTGACGCTGGACGGGCGGCAGTCGCACATGACGCGGCCCGACGCGGGGGCGAACATGGAGGCGCTTCTGGCCGGTCCCTTCGCCCGGATGCAGGAGATTTTCGGGGCTGAGGTCACGATCAACGACGCCATCGCTCGGGCGGGCACCAGCCGGGAACGCCAGACGCCGGGCAGCCGCCACTTCCACGGCGACGCGCTCGATCTCGACATTTCGGGCCTGTCGAACGAGGACCGGCTGCGCCTGGTCGATGCCGCGCTCGAGGCCGGGTTCAGCGGCTTCGGCTTCGGCAACGGCATCCTGCATGTCGATACCGGCCCGCGGCGCAGCTGGTCCTACGGCAACAGCAGCTTTGCCGGCCGCCCCCTGGGCGAGCTGCAACAGCGCGTCGCCAGCGCGCGGCCAGCCGCCCCGGCCGCCCCCGACTTCGACGCCATCGCGCGCCGGATCGTGGGCGCGGAAAGCGGCGGCGACCCCAATGCCCGCAACGGGTCCAGCACGGCCACGGGCCTCGGGCAGTTCATCGAAAGCACCTGGCTCGCCATGATCGAGCGCCACCGCCCCGACCTGATGGAGGGACGCACGCGCGCGCAGATCCTCGCGCTGCGCACCGATCCCGACCTGTCGATGGAAATGACCGTCGCCTATACCCGCGACAACGCCGCGCGCCTCGACCAGGCCGGGTTTCCGCCCACGCCCGGCAACCTCTACCTCGCCCATTTCGCGGGCGTCGAGGGGGCCATCGCGGCGCTTCGTGCGCCGCGTGACGCACCGATCCTGACCGTCATGTCCCGCGCCGCCATCGCCGCCAATGCCCCGATCCGCTACCAGGGCCGCCGCTTCGCCGATTTCACCGTCGCCCACCTGATCGGCTGGGCGCGGTCGAAAATGGGCGATACGGGCGCTGCAGCGGGCGCTGGACGGGCGGCAAGCCCCGCGGGTGTCGGGACAAGCGGCGGAGCCGCCTCGGGCGTGTGGACCCCCACGTCGCGCGGCTACACCACCACCGGGCAGGTCACCACCGGGGTGCGCACGATCGACGTGGAATACCAGGTCGTCGACGCCGCCACGCTGCGCGCGGCCACGGGCGACCTGCAGCCCCGCGACCGCACGCGGGCGGCCAGTGCCGAACAGATCGCCGACATGGCCGCCCGCCTCGATCCCGCCCGCCTGATGCCCGCCCCCGAGGCCGACCGGGGTGCGCCCATCGTCGGCCCCGACGGCATCGTCGAAAGCGGCAACGGCCGCGTCGCCGCGATCCGCGAGGCGGCCGCGCGCTTCCCCGAGCGCATCGCGGCCTACCGCGGCGCGATCCGCGCAGCGGGCTTCGAGGTTCCCGACGACATGGAGGTGCCCGTTCTTGTTGCGCGCAGGCGCAGCGACCTGAGTGACAACGACCGTCGTCTCTTTGTGCGCGAAGCAAACAGCGCCACCGTCGCCCGCATGTCCGCGAGCGAGCGGGCAGCGATGGACGCCGCCATGATCGACGACGCCACCATGGCGCGCTTCGATCCCGCCGCCGCGCTCGACACGCCGGAAAACGCGGGCTTCCTGCGCGCGGCCCTGGCCCGCCTGCCCCAGGCCGAGCGCGCCGCGCTGGTCACCCCCGAAGGCCGGTTGAACCGCGAGGGGCGCGAGCGCATGAACCGGGCCATCTTCGCCCGCGCCTTCGATGACCGCGAGCTGCTCGAACGGCTGGCCGAGGAACAGCCCGGCGAGCTGCGCAGCCTGCTCGAGGCGCTGGAACAGGCCGCCCCCAGTTGGGCCGCGCTGCGCGCCGACATCGCGGCCGGTCGCGTCGCGCCGGAATTCGACATCGGCGGCCATGTGATCGAGGCGGTGCGCATCATCGCCGCCGCCCGCGACATCGCCCGCACCAGCGGCAAGGCGGTGCAGGGCATCATTGACGAGCTCTTGGCCGACAACGACCTGCTCGAAGGCCTCCTGTCGCCGCTCACGCAGGCGCTGGTGCGCAAGATGTATCCCGGCGGGCGCGTGCTGGCCGCGGACAAGGTGGCCGACTTCCTGCGCCGCTACGCCGACGAGGCGCGCAAGATCGGCCAGGGCGGTGGCCTGCTGGACGCGCCGGGACCGCTCGACGCGCTCAAGGCCATCGACCCGGAGGGCTTCGGGCACCTGACCGAAACCGGCACGCCGCGCGGGCAAAGCCCGTCCGTCGCGCAACCTGCGCCGGAAATGCGCGCCGCTGCCAGTGCCGCCGAGACCGCCACCTCTGAGGCGGATGCCCTGTCGATTTCTACGGTGCCGCCGGGAGCCTCGCCCAGGCTGCAACGCATACTTGAAACGGGCGATGACGTGGCCTCCACCCTTGACGGCATGACCGCAGCCGAGCGCCGCTGGCTCAATCGGCAATTCGAAGCTGGCCTTCTGGCACGGCAACAAGATCCGATGATGCGGAACGTGTGGCGATGGCGCATCATTGATGACCAAATCGACATGCGCTGGGACGTCCGCTGGGATGCACGGGAACGCATCCTTGCCGACGCCACACCCCCTGCCCAGCCCCTGCCCGCCGCCGCCAGCGCCGAGGACATCGCCACATCGGGCCGCCTCGATGAGCTCGACACCGAGGCGCTGCGCGCCGCCCTGGGCGACATGCTCGAGCTCGACGTGACCACCATCGACGGCCAGACCTGGACCGCGGCGCAGCTTCTCGACGAGCTGGACGCCGACATCCAGGCCTACCGCGTTCTCGACACATGCATGCTGGGGAGGGCCAGCTGATGGTCAATGCCGCCGACGCCATCCAGAAAGCCGCCAACCTGTCAGTCTGCATCGACACCGCGCGCGCGGCGGGCGAGCTGGACCGGGCGCGCGCCACCGCGCTCAAGAACACGCTGGCCGATCTCGAAGCGCGCTATGCCACGATCATGCCGCCCGAGGCCGCCAGCGCCCAAGCTGCCCGCGACATCCGCGCCGCCGTCGAGCGCCAGCTGCCCGCGCGCTACCATTCGACGCTGGCGCAGCTGCAGGCCATGCAGCGCCTGCGCGCTCATATCGAGGCCAGCGACCGTCCCGACCTGATCCTGAAGAACCTGCTGTCCAATGCCGAGGGGCAAGGCTACGGCGGCGAAAGCCTGCAATCCATGATCCGCGCCGAGGTGCGATCGGTCATGGCTGCGATCTCGGAGGTGACGGAAGCCACCGGCGAGAACATCATCGGCCAGTCCCGCGACGCGCGCCTCCTGAACCGCATCCTGGACGAGCTGCACGGCGACGACAGCGGCGATGCCCTGGCCCGCCGCATGGCCGACCAGGTCCGCGCACAGCAAGAACGCCTGCGCCAGTCCTTCAACGCCCATGGCGGCAATATCGGCAAGCTCGAGGATTTCGGCATCTCGCACAGCCATGACGTGGTGAAGATGCGCCGCGAAGGCTTCGACGCCTGGCGCGACACCATCGCCACCAAGCTCGATTGGAGCCGGATCGAGGATTTCGCCACCGGCCAGCCCTTCGCCCGCAAGAAGGGCGAGATCCCCGACCGGGCCGTGACCGACCGTTTCCTGCGCGATGTCTACGAGAACATCACCACCCGCGGCTGGAACACGCGCAAGGCCACCATGGGCACGCAGGGCCGCGCGCTCTACAACAAGCGCGGCGATCACCGTGTCCTGCATTTCCAATCGGGCAAGGCCTGGCGCGAATACAACAGGGATTTCGGCGACGGCGACCTGTTTTCCTCGCTCATTGGCGGACTGTCGGGCATGGCCCGCGACGTGGCGCTGATGCGCGTGCTGGGGCCGAACCCGCGGATGGGCCTGCAATTCGCGGAAGCCCTCGCGCAGCGGCAGGCCGGGCGGCTGGCCGACGGCGCGCTCGAGGCGCGCGTCGAAAGCGCGGCCAAGCTGAGCCGCGCCATGCTGGCCCACCTGGACGGATCGGCCAACAGCCCCGTCAACCAGAGCTGGGGCGCTTTCTTTTCGGGCGTGCGCAGCGTGCTGACCTCGATCCAGCTGGGATCCGCGATCCTGTCGTCCCCGACCGACCTTGCCACGCTCACCATGGCCTCGCGCACCGTGGGCGTGAACCCGGCCAACGTGCTGAGCCGTCACACCCAGCTCATGGCATCAAGCGCCACGCGCCGCACGGCGGCGCGGATGGGCTATGTCGCCGACACGCTGGCCGACGCGGGTGCGACGACGGCGCGCTATGTCGGCGATATCTGGGTGCCCAATGTCGCGCGCAAGCTGGCTGGCTTCACCATGCGCGCCTCGGGCCTGAGCCATTGGACCGACATGGCGCGCACCGCCTTCCAGATGGAATTCGCGGGCGCGCTGGCCGACATGGCCGGCCAGGCGTTCGACCAGATCCCCGAGGCGATGCGCCGCGCCCTGTCGAGCCGCGGCATCGGGGCGGCCGATTGGGACATGCTGCGCGCGCCGCAGGGGCGGTTCACGGCCGACAACGGCGCGGATTTCCTCAGCCCCTTCTACTGGCTCGAGCACCAGACCGCCCTTCCCCGCGACCAGGCCGAGGGGCTGGCGATGCGGCTGCAGATGATCATCGAGGAACACATGGAATACGCCGTGCCCACCGCCAATGTCGAGGGCACGGCGCGCATGATGATGGGCGTGCAGCCGGGAAGCGTGCCGGGCGAGCTGATCCGGTCGCTGGGCATGTACAAGAGCTTTGCCCTGTCGCTGACGCTCAACCAGATCCGCCGCTTCAACGCCCTGCCCACCCGCATGGACAAGCTCAAATACGCCGCCATGATGGGCAGCGGCCTGCTGATGCTGGGCGCGCTGTCGGTCCAGCTCAAGGAACTGGCCAAGGGCCGCGACCCGCGCCCGATGGACACGCCGAGCTTCTGGCTTGCCGCGCTTTTCCAGTCCGGCGGGCTGGGCATCTTCGGCGATTTCTTCTCGAGCGAAACCAGCCGCGCGGGCGGCGGGCTGGCCGAAACCATCGCAGGCCCTGTCGTCGGCGCGGGCGGCGATGTCATCCGCCTCGTCGCGCAGCCGATCCAGGACATGGCCAACGGTGACGATCCCAACATCGGGCGCAGCGTTTCGAATTTCGTCCGTCGCAACACCCCCGTTGCCTCGAGCCTCTGGTACGCGCGCGCGGCCTATGACCGGGCCGTCGCCGACAACCTGCAGCGCCTGCTCGATCCCGAGGCCGAGGCCAACTGGCGACGCCAGGAACGCCAGCGCGAGCGCGATTTCGGCTCCGCCACCTGGTGGGAGCGCGGCGAGATGCTGCCCTTCCGCGCGCCCGACCTGTCCAACGCCATGGGAGACCTGCAATGACCCAGGAAGCCTTCACCCCGACCGCTTTGCAGACCATCAGCGGCACCGGCCCCTACACGGTCAGCCATGCCTACGACGAGGGCGCGCTGATCCTGCGCGTGGTCGCCGACGACATCCGCACCGCGCTGCCCGCTGCGGATTTCAGCGTTTCGCCCTCTGCCAGTGCGACTGGCGGGCAAATCACCCTGTCGACCGCCGCCGCCGCGCTGCACGCGGGCAAGCAATTGGAAATCGAGCGTCGCACCGTCGCCATTGAGCAGGGCTGGGCTGGTCAGACATCGCGGGAAAAGGGCCTCGAAACGGTGCTCGACTGGATGACAAGGGCGATCCAGGACGCGCTTCGCGTCCTGCCCGTGGTTGCCGATGTCGAGGTCAGCGCCGCCGACCTGGCCGACGCGGCCGCCCGCGCGCTGGCCGCGGTCACCAATGCCGAGGCGGCGCAGGCCAACGTGAATGCGCTTCTGGCCGACGTGACCCCGGCAGGCCGCAACCTGCTCGAGGCCGCCAACAGCGCCGCGCAGCGCCAACTCCTGGGCCTGGGCAATCCGCCCATGGCCGTCACCAACGATGATTGCAACGATGCCCAGGCCGGTGTCTGGAGCAGATTTGGTGTCCTGGACGCCAACGGCCCGCCGACGGGCGGCGCAAATACCACGGCAGGCATGTTGTATACCATGGACTGGAATGCGCAGACGCGGATGCAATTGGCCATCGTCCATTTCGGTCTGCCCGCCCCACCGCAGGAAACCAATCGCATATTCCTGCGCACGCGCCGCAACGGTAATAACTGGGACGACTGGGTCCGCATCGGCCCGCCCGTCGTCGCCGATGTGCAGGCCGCGCTCAGCGCCAGCATCCTGGTCGCCGCGGAAAGCAACGCGTTCACATTGCCCGCCGATGCCTGGGTCAACCGCCAGCTGGTGGCCAACCACAACGGCATCGCGGGCGCGTCCATTACCGGAAATGCCGTGGCCCTGCCCGCGGGCACCTACCTGCTGCAGGGCTATGTCGTATCCGACATGCAGTCGAAACAGTGGCTGCAGGCGCGGTTGTTCAATGTGACCACCAACGCCACCATCGCCGCCAGTGCCACGCAGCGCCTGATGGACGGCGATGGCGATGTCGGCAACAACTCCACAGCCGTCGTGGCCGTCGTCACCCTCACCGCGCCTGCCAGCGTCGTGCTGCAATCCTACACCACCCACTCATCGCCCAGCCGTCCAGCGGCCAACTACGCCGCCGACGTGAGCCCGCAAGGCGCAACCCTCATCGTCACCCGCCTGGGCTGATCTGACGATCGGCCTGCCCTCAAGACCCGAAAGGACCGCCACATGGACAAGGACCGCAAAAACGTCGGCTTCAACGGCCCGCGTGACCCGTCGCCCTTCGCGCTGACCATCACGTCGGCCATGCACGACAACGATCTGCCCTTCGAGCCGCGCGCGTTCATTGCGCAGGAAACCGGCACGCTCACTTTGCGCGAGCCCAACCACCTCGGCGAGCTGCAGGACAACGACTACCCTGTCACGGCAGGGCAGCTCATCGGACCATTCGCAAACGTCAAACAGGTGCGCACCGGGTCGGTCAACGTGATCGCGCGGGCATGAGAAACGGGAGGACCACGCGATGGATCTCGGACTGGGCCTTGGGCTGACGTCTCTGGCAGTACTGCAGCGGCCGGGGGGCGTTACGCTCCCGCCCCCAGCCACCGCCGCGGGCGCGCTTGGGCCGTTCACGTTTGCGACGGGCGAGGCCGTCAGCGTGGACGTCAGCGCCGATTTCACGACGAACGGCAACACGCTGACCTATACCATCGCGCCTGCGCTGCCCGCGGGGCTGACGCTGGCGACGAACGGCATCCTGAGCGGGACGCCGACGACCGAGACGGCCGCGGCCAGCTACACCGTCACCGGGCAGGACGAACACGGCCGCGAGACGACCAGCGCGTTTTCGCTGGGGGTGGCGGCGACCGATGGGCTGCAGTGGGGCGCTGGTGGAAACCTTGAATGGGGCGCAGGCAATGCGCTGGAATGGAGGGCCTAATGCCTTTTGATCTGAAAACGGCAGCACTGGACCAGACTTTTCCGGATTTGGGAATTCTATTCGGCGCTGACAGCCAATCAGCCGAAGCGCCCAGCGTATACACCGCGAAAGCGGTGGTTTCCAAATCGGTTTCCGACATGGCCGATACGTGGAACAACGGGGCCACGACATTCACCGCCATCAAGATGGACGTTACCGATACCGCCTCGGCGTCGGGTTCCCTGTTGATGGATTTGCAGGTTGGTGGGAGTAGTAAGTTTAAGATCGATAAAAATGGATCGCCCTTTTTTGGGACGGCCACTAAGCGGGTGGAAATTACAGACCCCTATGGATTTAGGGTGACGCAGGGGGGCATTTTAGATTTTTCTGTAGGAAATTCTGCAATTGCACGGCTTGCAAATAGCGGCTGGTGCACAGACGTATTGAGAATGGGGAGAAGTATTGGTTACCCTACAGTTCTTACTGTGGACGGCGCTCATATACTTGCCCAAAGAAACGGCACCAACGCCCAAGCCTTCAACCTCTACAACACCTACACCAATTCCTCGAACTACGAGCGCGCGACGTTCAGGTGGAATGCAAATGCGTTGGAGATCAAGCCCGAAGCGGCGGGGACTGGCACAACGCGAGTGCTGCACATCTCTGGATTGCCAACCGCGAACCCCGGCCCCGGCATCCTCTGGAACGACGCGGGCACCGTAAAGGTAGGAACCTGACATGGTTAAACTGCAACTCACCGAACACGAAATGCAAGCTCTGGCAGGCTTGCTCGACGCTGGCGTAAAGGCATTGGGCCTGCGCGCCGTGAACGACGCCGCTGCGCTTCTGAAGCGAATGGAGGCAGCCGAAACAATCCATCAAGACAAGGACACCGACAATGGCTGATGAACTGGAAGTGCGCGTGACCGTCACGCGAAAAAACAGCACCGACCATGCTGGCGCAGATCATGTCATCGCCACGGTTGCCAGCATGATGGACGATAGCGGGCGGCTGCGTTTCCTGAATTACATCGTGGCAACGCACGGCGTGGACGAGGAGGGCAACCCGCGCACCCCCCAGCAGATGATCGAGGCATTCTGGTCGGGCATCTCGGCAGGGACAACGGCCAACATCCAGCGGTATGAGCAGGAGGTGGCAGCACAGGCCGCACGGGATGCTGTGGCCCCGCTTGCGGTGACGCAGGGCGCGTGATGACCCCGGCGGGCGACGTGCTGTTCGCGCCGGGGCTGCGCCGCCGGTGGCGGTCCACCCAGCCTCTTGTCTGGGAGGTGGGCCGGAAGGGTGGCACCGGTCTGCGCGTGACGATCCCGGCGGGGACCGAGTTCGAAAGCTCGGTTCCATGGTGGGCGCGGTGGTGGATCGACCCCGACGATCCGCGGTATCTGCTGGCGGCGCTGGTGCATGACTACCTGCTCGAAGCGGGCGTCTACGGACGGGCGCAGGCGGCGGCCGAGTGGTATGACGGCGCGTTGGCGGGCGGCGCGCCCGGCTGGCAAGCGCGGTCTGCATTCGTCGCCGTGGCGGCGTGGGCGGTTTACGGGGGGCGGGGCTGATGTTGACACGTCTCCGGCGCTTCTGGGCGATGCTCAAC
Organism: Roseicyclus amphidinii; assembly: GCF_030163755.1. Taxonomy (GTDB): domain Bacteria; phylum Pseudomonadota; class Alphaproteobacteria; order Rhodobacterales; family Rhodobacteraceae; genus Roseicyclus; species Roseicyclus amphidinii. The sequence continues at coordinate 23,883 of NZ_JASJOE010000011.1, read as the reverse complement.
ACGCCCTCCGATTTTCAGGGCGAACCATACGGGGCGGTCACGAACCAGATCAGCCACTCGGCCGTCGCGGCGTGGCTGTTCCTGTTCCTGAGCTGCAGCTATTTCGTGGTCGTCGGCGAAATGCCGCCACGCTGGGGCGTGGGCTGGATGGTGGTCGTCGGCTACGCGCTGCTGATCGAATGGCGGGTGCAGGGCTGGCGGGGCCGGGACAGTTGGGCCGATGTCGCGTTCTGGGCCGCGCTGGTCGTGCTCATCGCCGCCTCGACCGAGGAAGTGCGGGCAGACGGTTTTCACTCTCACATCATCGTCAACATCGCGGTCCTGTGGTCGGGCCTCGTTGGTGTCGGCATGGCGTGGCTGGCCTACGCGCTCGCGCGGATGCCGCAATCGAACACAGGCGGAAGGGACCGGTCATGACCCCACAGGACGGCATCACCACACTGACCGACGCGCAGCTCGAAGCCATGCTCGACCGTGCCGCGAAGCGCGGCGCAATAGAGGCGCTCCGGGCCATCGGGCTGCAGGACGACGACGCCAGCGTGGACATCCACGAGCTGCGCACGCTGCTGACCGCCTGGCGCGACACCCGCCGGGCGGTCTGGCAGACCATGGTCAAAGCGGCGGTCATGGTTTTTCTCGGCATTATCGGCCTGGGCGTCGCCGCCTGGCTCCGGCAAAACACAGGAGGTCAATGACATGACCCGCACTACCCCCCGCCTCGGCCTTGTCGTCTACGACCACTGGTCCGAGGCCCCATGGGACGCCGCCCGCTGGCCCGATTTCTCGCCGCAGGAGCTGGCCTGCAGGGGCACCGGGCGGCTGGCCTACCACGCGCCCACGCTCGACAAGCTGCAGGCGCTGCGCACGGCGCTGGGGCGGCCCGTGATGCTCACCTCGGCCTACCGCAGCCCCGAGCACAACGAAGCCGTCGGCGGCGCGCGTGCGAGCTGGCACAAAGAGGGCGTCGCCTTCGACGTGATGATGACGAACCACGACCCGCGCGCGTTCGAGGCCGCGGCCCGCGCCGCCGGGTTCGGCTCGGTCGGGCGCTACCCCGACCGCAGCTTCATCCACATCGACACGCGCACCGATTTCGGCGCGCCCGCGTGGGACGGCGGGCCGCAGTTCCCCGTCGATGCCGCGCCCTTCTCAACGCCCGAGCCGGTGCCGCGCCCTGTCGCCACGCCCACGGGCCGCGCTGGTGTCGCGGCGACCGCCGGGGGCACGGCCGTCGGCGGCGTCGTGCTGGCCCGCGAGGTGGCCCCCACGCTTGAGGCGGCACAGGGCCTGCCCCAGTCCGTCCAGCTCGCCCTAGTGGGCGCTGTGGCGCTCCTGGCGCTGGCGCTGATCGCCTGGGGGCCGGACGGGATCCGCGCCGCCCTGCGCCGCCTGCGCCGCGACGGGGATGACCTGTGATCCGTGCCGTCGCCCGCTGGTTGTCGCGCCACCTGGTCGGCGTGCTGGTCGCGCTGTCGATCGGCGCTGTGGCGACGGCTGTGACTGCCGTCACGCGATGGCTGGACGACCGCGCGGCGGCGGCGGTGCATAACGACCGGCTGGTGCGCGAGATCGACCGCCTGCGCGCCGAGAACGCCGCGCGGGCCGAGAGCGCCGCGGTGCAGCGTGCCCATGCCGAGCGGCTGGCCGGTGAGCTGGCCGCGCGCCAACGTCTGATCGACACACTGACCGACATGGAGGGCCTCGATGCGCCGCTTCCTGATCCCCTGCGCGATGCTGCTCGGCTCCTGTGGCCAGAGTAACGCGCCGCCACCGCCCCTTCCGCGCCCCGGCGCGCTGATCGACCCGACCCCCATCGTCGATCCGGGGCTTTACGAGACCTGCCCCGGCTGGACAGGGCCGCCACCCGAGCTGGGCGTTGAGTTCGCCCTGGCGGTAGAAACGGAGATCGCCTGTCGCCAGCTGATGGCCGGTCAGCTCGACACGCTGGCCCGCACCCATCGCGTCCGATGATCCGACGGATACGGGACACAATCGGACGTGGTGGCTTTTCAAGTCATTGAAATCAAAGCGTTTAATTCTGACTGTTAATCAATTGGTCGTAGGTTCGATCCCTACCGCCGGAGCCAATTTCACCGCAAGTCGTTGAAAAGACTACCACAGCCAATGCATGGCTGCGGGGTGTAACACGCAGGTGTATCACCTGACTGTATCACCTGCGGCTCATGACCTCGCGCGGCGGTCCCAACACGGGATCGCAACCATGACCAAGCCACAGCACCTTTTCCGACGCGGAAACGTATACTACTGGCGTCGAAAACTGGTGGGGTTTTCCACAAAAAAATGCACGGCAGTGGATTTCCAGCTCTCCCTGGGCACGACGGATCGGACGATCGCGACTAAACTCGCGGCAATCTTGACTTGGAAAAGCACCACGATGTTGGATCACGATCTTCTCCCCGAAATTTCCCCGGCCGAAGCACGAGCCTACCTCAAGGATCTGATCGCGACGGAAAGAAAGAAATTGGCGAGGGTTCGAACGGTCGTCAGAATGGACGCCTGCGAACATGGCGGGGATATCGACGATGGTCAGGATTGGGCTTTTGCTCAGGCTTGGAAGCTCATTCATCGCAGAGGGGTGAACGCAACCTTCTTGAGCGAGGATCTCGCGCGTTTCCAGACCGACGGCATTTCTGACGCCTGGATCGGTTATCTCGACCTCGCCCTCACCAGCGTGAAAGAAAGAGCGACCGCGCCCGCGCGTGACAAGGCACGGCGAGACGCATTCGAGGCCGTCAATGGACGGACACCAGGAAGCGCACTCGAAACCATGCAGCTGCGCGAGCTCTTCATTTCTGCTCTGACGGCTATTCAGGACGATCCCGATCCGGGTGACACCGACAATCTCGTCGCTGCCGTGTTGAAAGAGGTGAAGTTGGGGGATCATGCGGCAGGACCAGTCCCGAATGACAGCCAAGAGACAACGTTCGTGCCTGTGCCCTCTACCCATGATCGGCGCTCCACCGACACGGTTGAAGAGCCTCGTGTAGACCCACACGATGAGGAAAATCCTCAACTCGACCCGTCGATCATGGCGGTTCTCGAGCGCATGATCGCCATCAAGCAAAGCGATGGAACCGGATTGGAGGAGAAAACGGCCCAACACTACCGGTCGTTCGGAAAGCTCTTGATCCGGATCATCGGGAAGGAGGACGTGCGCCAGCTGAGACAGACGGACGCGACCAATTTCCGTGCCCAGCTTACCCGGTTGCCGAAGAGCTTCGGCAAGAGCCCTTCGCATCACATCTTGCCGATTTCCGAAATCATCGAAAGGGCCAAGTCGCTACCGGCCGAGAAGGTCGGTTTGTCGACCGCCACGATCAATCGTTACCTCGAGCAGCTCGGAACACTTGTAGCATGGGCCGACTCCGAGGGAATCCGGGTCGATAGAAATCTGAAACCCAACAAGCTTCGGAGGCCGGAAAACATGCGGGCACGAGACAAGGCCCGCACTGCCAAGCTCGGCGAGTTGGTTGCAGTCTTCAGCCATCCCTTTTGGATCGCTCCGATGATGGACAGACCCAAGGGATCAACCCTCGTGCTACGGAGGAAAAGCGGCCTCTACTGGCTGCCTCTTATCGTCGCTTACACCGGGGCGAGACGCGAGGAAGCCTGCGGGTTGACTCCGGATGATTGCCTTCAGGACCCAGATGGTACCTGGTTTTTCCGGATTGCAGAAAGCAATGTACGGCGCGTCAAGACAATGGCATCGAACCGTATCGTGCCCATCCACTCAGACCTTATCAAGCTGGGTTTGCTCGATGTCATCGAAGAAGCCCGGAAAAGATACCCTGACGACATCCTGTTTCCGGACATTCGCGAGCCGAAAGGTAAGGTTTTGGGCCGGAAGGTCGGGCGGCATATTGCCAACATCGTGGAAGAAACTTACGGACCAACCGGCAAGGGCTTGAACTTGAAGTCGATGCGGCATCACTTTCAGCACTGTCTGGACCTCGATAAGGAGGTACCTGAAAAGGTTTGCCGGGACTTGGTCGGTCATGAAGGAAATGATGTTCACACCCGCCACTATGGAGATCAGACCCCCATGTCGGAGCTCAAGTTTGCGGTCGAGCGCCTCCCGCGCATGGTGCCGGACGAAATCTTTTCCCTATAAGAGCCCTAGAAGTTTTGTGTTGCCGGGCAACGTCATGCTTCAAACTAGCATGGACTGCCGGCAACGCAGGTCCGCAAGAAGTTTTAGTTGTAGCTGTGATTGGCTAATTCTGATGCAGAAGCCGGCTACATGGAAAAATCGAAATCGTCGTCAAGGGACGGTTCCGTTCTTTCCCGTAGAACCATATTCGGCTCGACGTATTCGAGCCTTTCGAGGATAGCCTCAACCTCCGCGGCTTGACCTCTGAGCCACCATGTCTCTGTATTCATGATCGCCAAGGGCGAAACGGTTTCGGTGCTTTGTGTTCCGACACCCTCCCCTACTGACAACCCCTGATATCTGGACGGCGAGAGGCGCACACTACGCCCCGCCCCTGTCTCATGGATCGCAACCAGAACAAGCCTCAGCTTTTCGGCCCGACTTCCGACTGGTGGTCCGCTCCCAGCCAGTTCATCATGAGTTCCATGCGTCCATTCAATAGCGAGATTTGACGAGCCTGATTTTCCTGCAGCTTGATCAACGTCCGAATGTCGGCTTCCATTTGGGTTCGATCGGCTGACTCCGTGAGGGCCGCGAGGGCGTCCGACGAGGACTTCATACTCTTCGCGATCGCCGCGAGGTTCTCGAGAATGTCCTCCAGTCGTTGCGAAACCCCGGTGTCGAGCCCCTCCTGCGCTTCCAGAAGCTGATGTAGCGGCAGGATCATGTCCATGACGCGCTTCAGCGTTTCCGCGATTTCTTTCAGGTGCTGATCGGTAGGCGAGTGTTCCATTCAGGACCTCCAGGCTTTCTTTGAGTTCGGCCAGGCGAAGCGGCAGTTGGATCGGGATAACTTGTTCTAGCGCACGGATGACGACGCGTGCCTGCAACCTTGGGATTAGGGCTTTCAAACGAGCGGCGATGCCTGAGAGGATTCGTCCACCAAAGAATGAGGGCCGAGCAAGTGCCGCAGCGTTGAGTTCAAGCTCGTGATAGCAGCATCGCGAGTCCGGATCTGGGCTTCGAGAGCGGCGATCTTCTGATCCTGCGCCTGCAAGGTCTGCCTGACCTCGTCCTGAAAATCCTGCACCGCCGACAAAAGTTCCCGCTCGAGCGGCGTCAACCTGCTCGTCTGCCTCTGTTCTTCGCGCGCCTCGATCGGCAAACCGTCCTTCATGTGTTGTTTCCTCCAAAATTCGTGACCTCTGATCGAGGCGACGCGGTGCAATCATGCGTGGCGGATGCAAGGGTTCCAGCAGCCATTCCGATGCTGCGAACGGGACGATCGGCCATGCATCTAATCCGAACCGGCTACGATTGAATGTTGCGCGCCGCTCCCAGAGAGCTTGCAGCCTCTCTGGGGACGTCGCGATCTCCTCAGCCCGAGCCTTTAGCCTGGCTTCGAAAACCGGCGCTCCCGGCCAGCAGTAGTCGATCGACGTAAACTCTTTGGAAAACAGCAGCCCACGAAATCGTAGGCGTTCCGAAGGTTGGGCGTTGGGAAGGCCGATCGTGACGCTCGAAGGCTGCAAGGAGTGAAGCACCAGACCATAGTGGCGGCCTGCTGAAAGCAGGCATTCGACCGCGTCGTCTCTGTTGGAGAGGCGCCCATCGTAGTAAGCTTCCATCAGATGTTCTGCCAGAAAACGACGAAGATTTCTCGTTTCGATCATACCTTCACGCTTGGATGTGGCCTGCTCTTTTGCCATCCAGTCGGGCACATGCAGGAGCTGTTGCCGACGCGGATCCCGAGGATCGGCCCAGCAGAACCGTGAATTCAACAGGTCTTCGACAGCCGCCCATATCGCGCGACTTGCCGCACCGGGGGGATCGATGTTGAAGCTGCGCACCTTGCCGTCGGATCTCGTCACCCACCGCGGGACCAGGAGATTAAGTTCGAAGCGGCCGGTGTGAGTATGGCTGGAAATGAACACTGGCGGCCGACACTCTGGTGGCACACCTGCAAAGCCGACCTCGAGAAAAAGGCGCAGGGCCACGTCGACAGCGGAGCGCTCCGCTGCGTCCCCAACGTTGAAGAGACGAACGTCGACATCCTCCCGCGAGAAGCTCATGACCCCTGAACGGTATTTTGCCACCCCCGGCGCCGCACGGATCGCTGCCCGAGCCATCGCCGGGTCGCCTACCAGGATCTCTGGAGCCGGCACACGCCTAATGAGAACACGGCCTTCGGCGCTAGGCTTAGGAACCCACTCTGCAGATGGATATTCAACTGCATCTTGCGATGACGGACCCGCGGGGTCGTCGCGATGCTCAGAGAAGGTGATCAACATGGCCCGTCAACCTCCGATCCGGAGTCGCCGACGGATTTCGATTTCAGAACTGCATCTCGAAACGCTCGCTCATTCGAAACGAGACACGCCAAGATCTCGATTGCCTTCGACGCCGACAGACCCTCCCGCGCGGACTTCGCGATGTCTGCAAGATGACACTCTGCGCGCGCGAGAGCCACAATGCTATCGGCCCCTCGCACCGAAGAACGGCGCGGCGTCTGATAGTGCAACGAAAGCAGGTATTGGCTGACCGTGAGCCCCGCCGCGTCCGCACTTGCGCGAATACTCTCACGATCCGCCTGCGTCACATGCAGGATGTCCCAAGGCTTACGCTTCTCGTGTTCTGGCTTCCGGGGGCGCGCCATCAGCAGATCCTCGTGGGGGTTTTACCGGGGGGGTGCGAGGTGTCTTGCTGCCGGGGGGCCAACGAGAGGGAGAAACGGGGATGCCGGGAGGAACTTTCCCGCTCACCCCCGTCGCGGCACGGCGCCAGCTTCATGCAATCCGGGACCATGCGGCGCACCCCAAGCAATGGCAAACAGGCGAAGACGAAGGCACCCCTGGCGTTGTGCAACGACGCCCGAAACAGGTGTCCGCGGAACAGGGAATAGATGTTCATCGTGCTCGGCCTCAGCCCTTCTGCTTCCAGAGACCATAGCAGAACTCGCGAACCCAGAGAAGCCCAGAAAAATACTAACTATATGTTTTAATTATATTTTCGCAAATGATTTTCGAAACCCAGAGCGCGGCGGGACCGATCGGCCACCAATCCCGTGGGGCGATAGACTTCTGAGGATCTAGATGGAACCGGACAGGTTCAGACAGCACCGTCACGGGCGGCATACGGCGTGAGGGTGCCAGACTTACGCTGGTCATTTTACCGGCGGTCGCAACACAGTTGATCCCGAGCACCTCGTCCGGCTCGTTGCATAGCTTCGAGGATAAACTGATGTGAGTGCAACACGGCTCAAGGCCGGCGCCTCTCATGCTAGGGTTGCCTCGAACCCCCTGGCTCGGCTCCAAGGTCAATCGTCAGCACATGTGTTGCCACAGATTGGGAGCCTGATACGCTACGACATATTTTTGCCGGAAAAAGATATGCTTGGCCCCGAACAGATCGCCCGCACTAAGATCGACGCGCTGCTTTCGGCAGCGGGCTGGGTCCTGCAAGACCGCGACCAGTTCAACAAGAATGCCGCCCTTGGTGTAGCGGTGCGGGAGTTTTCCCTGCCCGCTGGCCCCTGCGACTACCTCCTGTTCGTCGATGGCAAAGCCGCCGGGGTCGTCGAGGCCAAGAAGACCGGGGTCACCCTCAGCGGGGTCGCGGAGCAGTCCGAAAAATACATGGCAAAACTGCCTGACCACCTTGCCCGGTGGCAAGACACCCTGCGGTTCGATTACGAAAGCACGGGGGATGAGACCTTTTTCCGCGACATGGCTGACCCCAAGCCCCGCTCGCGTCGCCTCTTTGCCTTCCACCGGCCCGAGACGCTTCACGCCTCGCTGAAGGACACCGCATCGCTCAGAGCCCGTCTTCAGGCCCTTCCACCTCTGGACACAAAAGGCCTCAGGGACTGCCAGGTCGAGGCCATCACCGGCCTTGAGGAATCCTTCGCCAACGACCGCCCGCGCGCCTTGATCCAACTGGCGACGGGGGCGGGAAAAACCTTCACAGCCTGTTCCTTCGCCTACCGCCTGATCAAGCATGGCGGGGCCAAGCGCATCCTCTTTCTGGTGGACCGCAACAACCTCGGCGATCAGACCCTGAAGGAGTTTCAGAACTTCCTCCCCCATGGTGCCGCCAATCGCTTCACGGACACATACATCGTCCAGCACCTAAACTCCCACCGGATCGACCCCGACGCGAAGGTCGTGATCACCACGATCCAGCGTCTCTACAGCATGCTCCGAGGGCAGGAACTGCCTGAGGAAGAGGAGGAGGCATCCGGCTTCGAGACCTGGCAGGGCGAGGACGGCGAGCCTTTGCCGCTCGCCTACAATCCCGACATCCCCATCGAGACCTTCGACTTCGTGGTCACCGACGAATGCCACCGCTCCATCTACGGCCTGTGGAGGCAGGTGCTGGAGTATTTCGACGCCTCGATCATCGGGCTGACGGCCACGCCCTCCAAGCATACGCTGGGCTTCTTCAACCAGAACCTCGTCGCGGAATACCCCTATGAACGCTCCGTGGCCGATGGCGTGAACGTCGGTTATGAAATCTACCGCATCCGCACCCGCGTCACCGAACAGGGCGGCAAGGTCGAAACCGACGAGACCGGCTTTCAGGTGCCCGTGCGCGACAAGCGCACCCGCAAGGTCCGCTATGAACAGCTCGACGCCGATCTGGAATACACAGCCAAGGAGCTCGACCGCTCCGTCGTGAACCCCAACCAGATCAGGACCGTCCTGCAGACCTACAAGGACCGGGTCTTCACCGAGCTATTCCCAGACCGCACCGGCGACTGGCTGCCCAAGACCCTGATCTTCGCCAAGGACGACAACCACGCTGAGGAGATCGTCCATGCCGTCCGCGAGGTCTTTGGCGAGGGCAATGACTTCGCCAAGAAGATCACCTACCGAAACACCGGCGAAGACCCGAAATCGATGATCAAGGCCTTTCGGGTCGACCCCTTCCCCCGCGTCGCAGTGACCGTCGACATGATCGCCACGGGCACCGACATCAAGCCGGTCGAGGTGTTGATCTTCATGCGGGACGTGAAATCCGAAGGCTATTACGAGCAGATGAAGGGGCGCGGCGTCCGCACCATCCCCGATGCCGACCTGCAAGCCGTCACGCCTGACGCCAAGACCAAGACCCGCTTCATTCTGATCGACGCTGTCGGCGTGTCCGAGACGAAAAAGAACGCCTCCCAACCGCTGGAGCGCAAGAAATCCCTCAGCTTCGACGCCCTGATCGAACAGATCGCCATGGGCAGGCGGGATGAGGATGCGCTGTCGTCGCTTGCCGCGCGCCTGGCCATTCTGGACCGCAAGCTGGGGGATGAGGACCGTGCCCGCATTGCCGAGGTCACGGGCGGCAAGACGCCGCGCGATCTGGCAAACGCCCTGCTCGACGCCATCGACATCGACAAGCAACAGACGGCCACCCGCGAACGTCACGGCCCCGCCCCCACGCCCGAGCAAGAACGCGCCGTGATCGAGGAGCTGACCGACACCGCCTGCCGTCCCTTCGACAATCCTGCCGCCCGAAATCTGCTCGAGGACATCAAGCAAAAGACGGACATCGTGATCGACGAGATCACCACCGATGAGGTTACCGGCGCGGGCTTCGACATGAAGCGGGCCGAGGAAACCATCACCGGCTTCCGCGCCTTCATCGACGACAACCGCGACGAGCTGACCGCGCTGCAAATCCTCTACAACCAGCCCTATGGCGCACAGCGGCTGACCTATGCAGCCATCCGCGAACTGGTGACGGTGATGGGCGAACGCCCGCCCTATTTGAACACCGCGACCGTCTGGCAGGCTTACAAACGGCTTGATGCCGCCCGTGTGCGCGGGGCGCCGGTTGACGAACAACTGACCGAGGTGGTCAGCCTTGTCCGGTTCGCCCTGGGTCAGACCGAGGTGCTGGAGCCCTTTGCCACCATCGTCGAACAGCGGTTCAACCTTTGGATGGGGCGCGAGAAGAAGGCGGGCCGCGACTATACCCAGGAGCAGGAGGATTGGCTGCGCGCCATCGCATCCTTCATCGCTGCCAATGCCGAGATCGCGCCGCGCGACTTCATGGAAGTGCCAAGCCTCGCCGACAAGGGTGGGATATTGCAGGCGCGCAAGGTATTGGGTCCGGGGCTGAACGATATGCTTGAAGAATTGCAGGGGGCGCTGGTAGCTTAATGGAGGATTTGCCCTCGAATTGGTGTCTTGCGGAACTTGGTGAAGCCGTTGAAATCCTCGACAGCCAACGCATCCCTGTGAACAACAAGGAGCGGGATGAGCGGCTGTCGAATGCCAAAATTCGGTATCCATATTACGGGGCAACCGGAAAAGTTGGTGAAATTGACGATTTCATATTCGAAGGAGATGCTGTTCTTCTTGGTGAGGATGGCGCACCATTCTTTGATCCATACAAGGCCAAAGCCTATCGAGTCTCCGGGAGATACTGGGTCAATAACCATGCGCATATTTTGCGTGGAAACGGGTCGCTGGATAACGGCTTTCTGAGCCACCAACTGAACGTGATCGACTATCACAGATTTGTTTCGGGAACTACACGCCTGAAATTGACACAGGCCAGTATGAAGGGAATTCCCCTCAAGCTACCGCCACTCAACGAACAACGCCGCATAGTGGAGAAGATCGAGACGCTGTTCGCCCGGCTGGACAAGGGCGAAGAGGCGCTGCGCGACGTGCAGAAACTGCTCGCCCGCTATCGCCAGTCCGTCCTGAAGGCCGCCGTCACCGGCCAGCTCACCGCCGACTGGCGCGCCGAGAACGCCCACCGCCTCGAACATGGCCGCGACCTGCTCGCCCGCATCCTGCAAACCCGCCGCGAAACCTGGGACGGCAGGGGCAAATACAAGGAGCCCACCGCCCCCGACACCACCGACCTGCCGGAACTACCGGAGGGCTGGGTTTGGGCGACCTTACCCATGCTTGGTGAATTCGGGCGAGGAAAGTCGAAGCACCGCCCCCGAAACGACAAGCGACTTTATAGCGACGGGAAATATCCGTTCCTTCAGACAGGAAGGGTTAGGAATAGCGCTGGGCGAATCTCGGAATATGATGCGCTCTATAACGACTTCGGTCTCGCCCAGTCAAAGATTTGGCCCAAGGGAACTATCTGTATAACAATTGCCGCAAACATTGCTGAGTCTGGAATTCTAGAAATCGACGCGTGCTTTCCAGATAGCGTTGTGGGCTTGGTTCCGCATCCTGAAGTGAGCGGCGAGTATGTCGAATGCTTCATTAGGACTGCGAAGGAAAATCTCGACAGATATGCGCCTGCCACCGCCCAAAAGAATATCAATCTGGAAATCCTGAACGCCGTTGCGGTGCCACTTCCTCCGAGCGCAGAACAGGCAGAGATCAAGAATCGAATTGACGAAGCATTCTCAAACATAAGGTTTGCGGAACAAGTCTGCCAAACCGAACTCGCCCGCTCCGCTGCCCTGCGCCAGTCCATCCTGAAGGATGCTTTCGCAGGCCGCCTCGTCCCCCAGGACCCCACCGACGAACCCGCCGCTGCCCTACTCGCGCGGATTGCGGCACAGAAAAGCCCCACGGCAAAGCGTGGAAGAGCCAAAGCCACATGAAAACCGCAATCGAACGCTTCAAGGAAGAGACCACTCTCGCCAAGCTTGAGAGCGAACAGATCGCCGAACGGCTGATGGCGGGGATGGAGATCGACGAGAACCTATTCTCGCACTCCCACGTCATTTCTCTGACGCTCTATGGCGCATGGGTCTGCGGCAATTCCCTGCGTCAAGAATCCATCATGGCCCTCGAATACCGCCTGGGCGCAATCAAGGCGCGCGAGGTTCTGTTCGGAAGCGAAGAGGACATACTAGATTGGCTGCGCTCCGATGATCGGGACACGGCGGCGGCCAATCTGTTGGTCGCGACAGAAGAAGCGTTTTCCTGAAGGAGTGGGTATGACCAACGAACAGCTTGTCTCCAAGGTCTGGAACTATGCCCATGTCCTGCGGGACCAGGGCGTGTCCTATGGCGATTACATAGAGCAGATCACCTACCTCCTCTTCCTCAAGATGGACCAGGAGCGCGAGGAACTGTTGGGCGAAACCTCGGCCATCCCCCCGAAATGGAGCTGGGCGCAGCTTGCCAACAAGGATGGCGACGCGCTGGAACTCCAATACCGCCACACGCTCGAGGCGCTGGCGCGCGAGGACGGGCTGATCGGGACGATCTTCCGCAAGGCGCAAAACAAGCTGTCGGACCCGGCCAAGCTCAAGCGCGTGGTCAGCCTGATCGACAAGGAGGGCCCGTGGATTGGCCTTCAGGTCGACGTGAAGGGCGAGATTTACGAGGGCCTGTTGGAGCGGAACGCCTCGGAGGTGAAATCCGGGGCTGGACAATACTTCACCCCCCGCCCGGTGATCGAGGCCATGGTCGAATGCATCGACCCCAAGATCGGCGAAACCGTCTGCGACCCCGCCTGCGGGACGGGCGGCTTCCTCCTTGCCGCTTACGACCACATGAAGACCCAGACGCAAGACCGCGAAAAGCTGCGCGCCCTGCGTCACACGGCCTTCACCGGCGTCGATATCGTGGACGAGGTCGTCCGACTTTGCGCCATGAACCTCTATCTGCACGGCATCGGCAACGGCGGCAGTCCCGTGGTGCAAAGCGATGCTCTTGCCAGCGATGGTGGGGACCGTTTCAAGATCGTGCTGACCAACCCGCCCTTCGGCAAGAAGTCGAGCTACAAGGTCGTGGGCGAGGATGGCTCCGTCTCGACCGAGCGGGAGAATTACGAGCGCGAGGATTTCAAGTTCACCACCTCGAACAAGCAGTTCAACTTCCTCCAGCACATCATGACCATTCTCGAGGCGAATGGGCGGGCGGGCGTGGTGCTGCCCGACAACGTGCTGTTCGAGGCTGGTCGGGCCGGTGAAGGCATCCGTAAACGGCTGTTGGAGGGGTTCAACTTTCACACCCTCCTGCGGCTGCCGACCGGCATCTGGTATAGCCCCGGCGTGAAGGCGAACGTCCTGTTCTTCGACAAACGTCCAGCGTCGCGCGAGGTGCAGACCAAGGCGCTGTGGGTCTATGACTACCGGACGAATGTCCACAAGACTTTGAAAACCAAGCGCCTGACCCGCGCCGATTTCGACGACTTCGTCACCTGCTATCGGGAGCGGAAGGAAACCGAGCGGTTCCGGTGCTTTACCTACGAGGAACTTGTCGCGCGGGACAAGCTGAACCTCGATATCTTCTGGCTCAAGGATGACAGCTTAGAGGACATCGACAGCCTGCCCGCCCCTGATGTTCTGGCATCGGAGATCATGGACAACCTCGAAGCCGCTCTCGAACAGTTCCGCAGCGTCGCCAGTGAACTGGCCGGAGCCCCGGAATAATCCGCCGCGGAGATCTGACTGCCCCGGAAAGAACAACCGCGTTTCGGTGCGCGGGAAAGGCCACAAAAAGCAGATGGATAGCTGAATGGGTTTACACGACCAAAAGATCGATGGGGTTCCGCAGTTCGTCAGCTACTTCGGGCCGATGCTACAGATCATGCGCGATCTGGGAGGCACTGCGCGTCCGCGGCAGGTATTCGATGAGCTGATCCGCCGATACGAGATCCCGGACGAGTTTTTGTCGCTGACCAACAAGAACGGTGGCTCCAAGTTCGAAAACAGGGTTCATTTCGCCCGTTTCTACCTTTCAAAAGCTGGCATGCTATATGCTCCGAAGCGTGGTGTCTGGGGATTGACGGAAGCCGGCAGGCTGGCAGAGCCGACACCCGAGGCCGCGATCGAGATTTTTCGAAACGCGTATGCCAATTTCGTGGGGGATGAAGACGAACAAGCAGCCCCTGTCGATGAACTCGTTCCAGAAGGCGTGAACTACTGGTTCGTGGGCTCAGTGTGGAGCACGGGTGATCAGACGGATCGGTTCTTGCGCGACGGCATCTGGCAGAACGGTTACGACGAGAAATTCTCAAACCTCGTCAAACAGATGAAGCTTGGGGATCGGATAGCGATCAAGGCTTCGTTTACGCGCAAGCACGATGTTCCATTCGAGAACTACGGCCGCGCCGCCAGTGCCATGCGGATTAAGGCGATCGGAACCATCACGTCGAACCATGGGGACAAGCAGAGCGTCAATGTCGATTGGCAGGTGCTCGACCCTCCGCGGGAATGGTATTTCTACACCTACCGAACGACGGTCGCACGTGCCCGGGTCGAAGATGATGACATGGCCCGGAAGCTTATCGCCTTCACTTTCGAAGGGGCGGATCAGGACTACGCACATTTCCTGCGGCAACCTTACTGGGCCGAGCGCTTTGCTCCCGAGGTGGATCCGCTCAGCGAAGCGGAAGCAGAGGATGAGGCAGAAGGGGAAGCCGAAGAAATCCTCGCTGTCGCAACATATAGTGTCGACGACATCATCGAGGAGGGTGGATTTCTCGACCGAGCGGAACTTATGCGCCTGATCCGGCTTTTGTCTGAAAAGAAGAACCTGATCTTGCAGGGGCCGCCCGGCACAGGAAAGACTTGGCTCGCAAAGCGCATCGCCCGCGCGCTGATCGGACGGGAGACTCCACTGCCAGACCAATTGCGTTCCGTGCAGTTTCATCCTTCGCTGTCATATGAAGACTTCGTGCGAGGGTATCGTCCCTCAGGTGCTGGTCTGGCCCTCACCGACGGGATCTTCTTGCAGGTGGTCGAAGCAGCGCGTGCTCAGCCCGACCTGCCGCACGTGCTGATCATCGAGGAAATCAATCGCGGCAACCCCGCGCAGGTGTTCGGCGAAATGCTGACGCTGCTGGAGCATACCAAGCGCAGCAGGGCCGACGCGATAGAACTCGCCTATCGCAAGGTGCCTGGAGAAAAGGTGCATGTGCCGGAAAACCTGCACATCATCGGCACGATGAACATCGCCGACCGGTCCCTCGCGCTCGTCGATCTGGCCTTGCGTCGCCGCTTCGCCTTCGTCTCGTTAGAGCCGACGCTCAATGGTGCCTGGGCGGATTGGTGTCGCAACCACGGCCTGTCAGAAGACGTGATCGCCCTGATCCGGGATCGCATGATGGCACTGAACGACACGATCGCTCAGGACCGAGCCTTGGGACCCCAGTTCCGAGTGGGTCACTCATATGTAACGCCATCGGGTGATGACATCGCTGATCCTACCAGTTGGTTCTCACAAGTCATCGACACCGAGATCGGTCCTTTGCTGGCTGAATACTGGTTCGATGCCCCCGATCGTGCGCGTGACGCGATCGTAGCCCTGCGCAGCGGGCTCTGATGGCGGCCACGATCCCTCTCCGCAACATCTGGCTTCTATTCCTCTATGCGGCTGATCTGGTTCGGTTCCGCGATCGCTTCGACAGCGAAGTTGAGATGGCGCGCGACCTGCCCGATTTGGTGGCGCGTCTGCTCAGCAAGGTCGTCGAAGAGCGGTTACGGCGGAACCTATCCCGCGGATACCAACCCAGCAGGGCTACGCTTTCCCGGGTCCGGGGGCGGCTCGACATGCTGGAGACCAATTCACGTCGGTTGATGGATCGCGGCCTCGTCGCCTGCCGCTTCGAAGAACATACCATGGACACCCCCAGAAATCGCTTGGTCCGAGCCGCGCTGGAACGGCTGGCTACGCGTGTCGCCAATGACCTCGTCGCACATCGTTGCCGCGAGCTTGCCGGAGATTTCACACGCATGGGAGTGGCCGGGGCGCGCCCGTCTTGGGGCGAGATATCCAGCGACCAGATTGGGAGAAACGAAACAAGCGACCGCTTGATGGTGGCCCTTGCCAGGATGGTCTTCGAGACGGTCATTCCTTCGGAAGAAGCAGGTCGCTCCACCGGCTCCATGCCGGAAGCTCAGGACCAATTGATCCGGCGACTGTTCGAAAAGGCGGTCGGCAATGCGCTGCGACTGGAATTGGAACCGATCGGGTGGACGGTGACGCAGGGGCGCCGCTTGTCTTGGCCAGTGACCGCCCAAAGTCCCGGTCTAGCCGCCATCCTGCCCGGGATGCAGACAGACATTCAGCTCTCGCACCCCCCAACGGGGCGAAGAATCGTGATCGACACGAAATTCGCTGCGATCTTCTCCAGTTCGACCTACCGCAGTGAGATCCTCAAGAGCGGCTATCTCTATCAGCTCTACGCCTACCTGCGCACACAGGAACGGGCTGACGATCCGCACAGCCTTACCTCGGAAGGCATGCTCCTTCATCCACAGACGGGTGGAGCCGTGGACGAGCTCATGGAGCTGCAAGGCCATGTTTTGCGCTTCAAAACGATCGACCTATCCGGAGCCCCGGGTCAGTTTGAGGGTCAGTTACAACAGATATTAGACTTGCGTGCCAATGGTCGACGAGATCCTCCGTGAGTGGTCGCGCCGTGAAGGGCGGGAAGCGGACCTTCGCGGCAGTTGCTAAGGGCCCAGCACGCTGCCTACAAAGCTGCCGTTCGCTACTTACTCAGAGCGGTGCCGCACAGCGTAGAAGGATGAACAATCCTATGGGAAGGCAATGTCTCAAGATTGCGCATCAAATTAGTTTTTTATTCGCTTCGCATTTTTGACCTCTTGCAGAAGAGCTGCCTCAAGCCTTTCAAGAGTATATCGAAGATCAGATATCGCCTCTCGAATTTCTCCGTGCGGGTCGTTTTGATCGTCTCCCTTTTCCGTATCGTACACCACAACCTTCAAGACATTTAGAAAGCGTGTTTCTGCGTCTGGATCGGCAATATTGGCAATCTCAGCAAGCTGGTCTTGATCGAGATCTAGTTCTGCCACGACTTCCTTAACCAATATGGAGGCCAAACTTGCAGAATGGTGCTTCAGCTTTCTGGCCAAGCTGAGTTTATCCTCATTGGCGCCATTCGTCGGTTCAAACGGTGTCCGGATTTGGAAAACTGGATTACCGATGGATAGCTGTAACTCCATGGCAGAAAGTGCTTTTTCATATCGTTGCATTGGATCTCTGCCAGGGTAGTGGCGTCGTTCCCGCCAAAGCTTCAAAATCAGATCAGCAGTTTCCTGTTTGAGTGTTGCATCTTCATCAGAGGCGATCATCTGCTCAGACAAATAAGCAGCCATCCATTTCGAGGTTATGTCCCGATCATCCAGATCGCTGATTAGCTTGCGTCCAAGTTCCTCTATGGCCTGATCGCGTTTCGTACGTTCCGTCCCGACCGAGCCGGATGACTTCGACCCTTTTGTTGGTGGTGCTTTTTTTCCTGATTTTACCATATTCGCTCCTAATCGAACGTTCTAGGTTTACTGTAACTAGTAAATCACATTCCAGTGCATTCATGGACTTTTGAAGTGCCTGTTCAGTTACGCTCAACCTATAGCCGTCGACGTAGGAATAAGATCGATGTCGCATCGATCTTTCGCTGTCGTTCGGAGTGGTGCTCCAAGCGCTATAGCTCAAATCGGCAATCCCATTCTCCTCAACGCCCCAAGATGAGGACCACGATGGACCAGACGGTATTTGAAGAACATCGAGGACTGTCCTTGAGGGGGCTGCTTGAACACCGCGCCCCTTGAAGCAGCGCGGGTCTTCCTCATCAACTCCGAGGTCACGACCGGCCAAAGGCCGCTGGATAGCTGAGATGATGCTAAAATCGCTGTCTTTCCCGTCATTCTCTTCAAAATCGTCGGGGTCAGGAATGAAGATGTCATAGTAATCCGCTGTGGCTGCGTAGGCCCTCAAAAGTGCAGGTGCCGTTTTGCTTGGTACGAATGCAGCTTTACTGCGAACTTCGCTATGGGCTGCTTGCTCTCCATACTCGTACATCGCGTGCTCTCGATATTGACCAAGAACCAGTCTGCCGTCTTCTCCGACTATTTCTTCCAGCGGATGAACCGTATCGATTTCACCAACCCAATCCTCCCGGTCAGGTTCAGGTTGTTGCCAATATCCGTTTGAGAGAGGCAACGGTCCGAGGAGATCAGACATCCAGACTGTTGGGTAGGTCGTGTCGTCGCGTTCCAACCAACCTTCAAATGCGTCGTAATGATCGTTGTCGTACTCGACCAACGGGCGCGTCTTAAGTAGCTCTCCGACCGCCATGTGTAAACCGTGCCATTGTAAGTAGACCGAGTGTCGATGGATTGTCGGTCGTGAGCCATGGTCCGCCGAATGAAGTCCAAATTCTTCATCTCTTATACGTCTTTTTCTGGGTTCATTGACCCAGCGGCTGGTCTCTTTGTGCCCACCCCAGCGATCTACGATCCATTCTTCGGCAACTTGGATCAACTCGCTCGATGATAGATCCACGAACATGCGGCAGGCAGGGGAGTACCAATAGGGTACGATGTCCATGCTGTCGAAACTAAATCTCGACCCTGGGTCTGCGTGGCTATCGAAATCACGAGCATAGCGGTCCTTCAATCTCGGTGCTCTTTCAGAAGCCGAGCCATTCATTGATACTAAGGCTACTTCATCTACTTCCACGTTCGCGCCGCATTTTCGTGCCTGTTTAAGAGCTCTCGCCAGGAAGTGACCGATCAGGATGTGGGGCTGATTTTTTTCCCAGACTTTGAGTATATCAGCCTCGTGTTCCTCAATAATATTTGGGTGTTGCGATGACGCTCGAGCTAACACCAGTGAAAATTGTTGGTCAGCATTCATTTCTTGAAAGGGGCAATCTGGCAGGGTGTAGTGGTGATTGAAAGGCCCAATAGCATGGACAAAGATGCCTTTTATCAAATCAGATAGGCCAAGCTTTACGGCACACAAGAGTGCGTGAGAAGCCTGCCAGCGCACTCTTGCATCAATGTCGCCCAAATACCTGTAAATTAGAGCAGAGATGACCTCACTCTTTATTGAGGGCAGTTCTTGCGGATCAAATGAGTACCGTTCATGTACACTGTCGCCAAGGTGTAGGCGTACTTCAGTACGGTCGATCAGTCGAGCCAATAATTCGTCCGCTGTACGCTGATCCAAATTATTCGCATACTCGGCCAAAAGCTTCAGAAGACTGGCTGCACCCAGCTTTGCGGCATTCTGTTCAACCAAGTCCAAGACAACTTTACGTCTGCCTGCCGCAGGCAGCCCGGAGCGCGTCTGGAGCTCTGTAAACTGTTCTCCATGATACCAGTTGTATCCCAACGTTCTGCCGCCAAGGTCCACAGTCAGCTTAGGAAGTTCGTTTGCGCACCAATCGCTTGTTGCTCTTCCCGGCCAATCGTCCAAAGCCGCAAAGATCGCCTTTATCTCTGTGTCGGGCCATCTTGATGTCCGTGCGCATTGAGCCAGCGTGTTGAGGTGCTTTGTCCGATCTGAAAATTGAACTCGCGCACGCAACTCAAGCAGACGTTCTTTGAAGTCGAAGACTTTTGCATTTCGGTCTGCTTCTTGAGCTTCAACGATTTTATCAGCGGACAACGGATCAACGGAGGCCCAGTTAGCTCTACCTTTATCCTTATTACTTGCCTTTGTGGGTTCGGGTGGGATTGTATTGTTTTTTCCGCGATTAGGATTTTGAGGCGCTTGGGCCCTCGCCTTGAAATTCCTGATCCGTTCAAGACGGAACCATGCTCCCGCTGCGGATTTCCCAGATCGACACAACTTCTCAAGATTGTCGGGAATGTGGGCATCAGAGTAGGGTGTCGTTGCCAAAATCTTTCGCTCAACGAGATGGCTTAACAACTCATCCCGTACATCGTCAGAAGCCTCACCTAAGCCAATCAGAATTCTGTCTTCAAGCGATGGCGGGACATCTCCCAAGATCTGAGCAAGTGTGTATCCATCGGGTCCGCTAAGCCAGCCTGTGTCGAGTGTAGCTCTTAGGAAGAGCTTCATTTCATCGCAGCGTTTAGTGAATCCCTCGTCCCCCCAACGAGAAGCTGTCATCGCGCCGACAGGTGGGTTTGAAAAAGAGATCGCCTCCAAAGCTTCTTCCAATGGAAACCCATCTTCCGAACCTAGCAACTCACCGGCGTGCCGTACAACGCTCGCAAACGCGCACAATAGTTCTCTGGTTTCTGATGTATCTGGGCGTTCCCGTTTCACGACACGGCACAAAGCATGTAACACGTCTAATGCTTCGAGATCGACCTCCTCTGCAGTCTTCAGCGCGTCCGAAAAGATCGCCGATGCATGGTCTTTAGAGAAGTCCATGAAAACGCGCGCTATTGAAAGCAAATACTCAGATTTTTCGGTTGCCCTCACGTGAAGCCGTCGAACTTCCCCAGACTTTTGCTCCAATATTTCGGCAACTACCGCTTTCATTGAGGGATCGTGCAGAATTATCGTACACAGCTCAGCATCATGGTCAGAAAAGCCCTCGCCTTTGGCCAGCGAGGACTTCAAGAAAGTGACTTTGGTTGATCGGTCCAACCCAGACGAAAGCAGTAGATCGGTCGCTCTGAGGCGCAGAATATTCTTTACGTATGAAAAGTGATAACTCCTGCTACTTGCGCTACCCAGGCTGGTTATCTTCTGATCCAAATGCTTAGTGGCTGTACTATTCCTGCCACCTAGCAAAGATGCGTAAGCTTCATACACCGGGAGCAGTCCGCAGACCTCATCATAACGCTCTTTTGCGATTCTGAACTCCCTCTCGCTGTCCTCAGTTTGCTCTTCTTCTTTGGGCCTTTCCGGTTCAGTCAAGAAAGCTTTGAGGTCAGGCTCCTCACTGTTTGAATGCGACGTCAAAATGGCTGTGCGAAGCGCAAAGTCTATGCGGTAAGGATAGGTTAGATGAATACCTTGGAAATTTGGCGGCCAATCAACTCGAAGTCTATCCAAGATTAACTTCGGACGTTCCTTCGCAATTTCCCCCGTGAGCACTAACCCCTCGAGAAATAGTAGGATTTCATCTCTTAATTCTGCTGTAAGTGACGGTCCGGAACCATATCCGTCATCTTTCGCAATCATCTCAAAATCGAATTTGGAGAGTCCGATGAGAGCATTTTCGAGCTGCTCGGGTGAGGGCGTAGCATCGGCTCGACGCAGGGCATTGATTGCCAGAAAATGGTAGCGGAGGTCCATTCCCCCTAAGACATCAGCGATCACGCTCGGGCCGAATTGGACCACAATCTTCGCGAGCACCCATTTGCGTAGGGCTACACTGTAAGCGGCGTCCGTCCATCGATCACAATCCCGCTCGACCAGCGACCATCCTCGAAGCGCGAAGAACGTCAAAAGCCTTGCTACTACGTCACGCCTTTGTGTGCTCCAATCGTGATGTCGGTTTTCATCTTTGAAGGTCTGGCGCATCCACTCTTCAGCGGCCTGCAGATTTAGGCGGCTTTCAAAGGGTTTGCCCTGCCTGACTTTTTCTCTTGCAAGGTGGAACAAAACTGAGCCTTGCCTACTGCGCTGCTCGGGGTCATTGAGCACGAGAGCGCCAATGGTTTCTTCGAGAAACGCAGCCGATAAATCAGAGTTCGCCAATATTAGATCGTCTACCTTGCCAGAAGTGCGCATCGCCTCGGCCCCAACAAATATTGTCTCTCCAACTGATATTTCGTCTTGATCATTTGAAGCAATGTGGAGTGCTGCTCGGAGGCGTGAAAGATCTACTCTTCTCCTCACAATCGGATCTGAGATTGAGGCAGTACCGTCCTTTTCCCCAAGAAATTTCCCCATCTCAGATTTTCTGCCGCAAGCGATAAGTGCGTCGAACAGATGCGATGCCGCATAACTCGAGTTCAGCCGTTCTGACACAAGAACTTCAGCGATCACCGAACGAACCGCTTCCGTTGCCTCCTTAGCGGTGTGCTCAGTGTACTCTTCGAAATCCTCGTTGGAAAATTCAACGCCCCGATCACCTACGCGTAGGTTCGGGGCAAGGTCGTTCACAATGTCTTCGGTGACCTCGTTGTTAAGTTCACAAACTCGGGATAGCACGTCGATGGGTATGGGAGCGAAGAGTTCATCCAACGCTGCGCACCAATAGCTCCGCCGTATGTCGACTCCACTACGGTCGAATGCTTCGCTAACCTTTGCATCAAAGAGTTCGTTGAGTGACTTTCCATTCGGGCGAAGGAATTCTATCGCATCTGCTAAAGACCTTGCTCCGGCCAATGCACTTGTTTGAACACGTGGAATACACCGCGAAAGCGCGTGAAAATCGCTGATCTCTGTCTCGCTTCCTTCCAAACCATGTAGCGCGACTATTGCCTTTGTTTCACTTAGAGAAAACTCGGGACATAGGACTTTTTCTGTTCCCTCAGGCAGATTCATTCTGGGCAGCCTAGAGGTGCGACACGTGACCACAATGCGAATGTTGGAGGGAAGGTCTGTGAACGCAACCAACTGATCCAGAAAGCACCTTTCTGGCGGAGTATGTGAAGCTGCGTGGATTACAATATTGTCCGCAGCGTCGATGACAATCACCAACAGTGAATCAGGATTCTCTCGACCAAATATTTCAGACGCCGTTTCCAACTTCTGGCGGAATGACGGAGCCATATCTTCGCGTTCTTTGTACGGAAAGAACAGCGGCGTATTGGTTAACCTTGCAAGTTCATTGGATAACTGCGTGAACCCCTGCCACGAATTGTGCCTTGGCCTAGACGGGTCACGATAGCTGCCTGCGCCGTAGCAGTCGTAGACTACGGTTCGGGAGCCAGGTAACAAAGCGGTTTCTAGACTTCGAGCTGTCGTCGTTTTCCCACAGCCGCCTTTCCCATGCAGAACTACCAGTGAGTGCTTTTGAACCGCACCAGCGAGAGTTTCCGTAATGGATCGCGGAATCGTTTCTGAAAGGGGCTCGAATTTTGGTTCGCAAGGAAACAATCCTTGGCCTCTTCCCAGGTTGAACCAGCTTAACACTGTGTCGCGCTTGACTGCTCTGTTCCCTTCCGGCCCAAGCAGCTCCTGAATGCGCACCCGCAGATTGTCAGCCATGTCTTTGACTGGGTTCAAAACGAGTTCGGCGATTGCCTTTGTGTTCTGTTCACGGAGCTCTGCTCTGGCGTTTTCTCCGCCTTCGAGTGATAGTACCTTACAAAACTGGGCTAGTTGGATTTTTCCGAGACCCGTAGCGTGTTTTAGCGTGTCGTAATCGTTTCCCTGCAACGTTCTATTTGCCGCCTTGGCTATAATACTTAGCAGGTCTTTTGCTATTGGCTGGTTCGTTACGAGCTTGATGCTCAGCGATACCTCCACTTTACGAGGACTTTTCCCTTTGGCCGCGCCCTTGAATGCGTCTGCAAGCCTCCGCGCCACTGAGTTATTGCCTGTCTTCTTTGTTGATGAGCAAAAACGAGCCAGCGTCCAACTTTTTTTCTGACCGGTTACCGAGTACTTTAGCTGAACGAGTTCAACGCGTGAGTTTTCGGAATTTTCGGTGTCATCAAAGTATAGTGCGCAGTCCACGCCGTCCCAATAGGCGTTATCATTTGTTTCTGCGGCGTCCCTAACACCCTCAACAGTTAACTCAGTTAGACCTGTAGTCGGGTCCAGCAATTTCAGGGCGTTTCCGAGCGCCCAGGCTTCATGAAACTCATCTCCGGCGTTTGATGCTGGTGCGCCAAGTACATCTATAGGTCTACTCAATACTTCTTCTTTCCAATTCCTAAGTGGATCTTGTTGAGGTGTCCTCTATGAGGCTCTCACCGTTAGCATCTAGAGACAAGTCCCTGGACACGGTCTTTACTTCTCCGTGCGATTTTGCGGCTGCAGCGAACGGCGTCAATGACGGGCCGCGACGCAGCATCGAATTCGCCCCGTGAACGTCGGCTATGGTGAAGGTTTTCTGATGCGGGTCGCGGCGTAACGGTGGCGTTGATGTGCGACCACGACCCGCGTTGGAAAACCTCCCAAGGAGGAAGCCGCGGGGGTGTTGGACAATCCTATGGGGAAAGT
>NZ_JASJOE010000119.1 GCF_030163755.1 Roseicyclus amphidinii | reverse complement strand
CTGCGCCGGCTTCGACCCGCAACCGGGCGAGCATGGCGTCGAGCAGGTGGGGGATATCCTCGCTGCGGCTGGCCGAGGCCGAGCTGCGCGTGGCGCTGCGGCAGGAGATCGCACAAGGCCTTGTGACCGTCGAGCAGCGCGAGGACCGCGTTTTCGTGACCGTTGGCGCGGGCGGGGCCTTTCCCTCGGGCACCGCCGATCTGACCGGCGAGGCGCGAGAGATCATGTCGCGCATCGCCTTCAGCGCGATGGACGAGGCCTCGGAAATCACCGTGACCGGCCATACCGACACGGTGCCGGTCGGGCGCGGCTCGATCTTTCAGGACAACTGGGGGCTGGCTGCCGCCCGCGCCTCCAGCGTGGTGCGCGAGTTGCAGGCCACCGGCCTTCTGGCGCCCGAGCGCCTGACCGCTCTGAGCCGTGGCGAAAGCCAGCCCATCGCCTCGAACGCCACGCCCGAGGGCCGCGAACGCAATCGCCGGATCGAGATCGAAATCGCCTATTGAGCCCGCACCCGCGCGGCTAACACGCGCCCCTGCCCCGCCGTTATCACTCGAGGGAACCGAGGCATCATGACCGTAGACATTCTGAGCCGATTGAACACGGGCGGGTCCGGCCTCGACCTGGTCAGCCTGTCGCGCGACCTCGCCGAGGCGACCTATGCCCCGCGCCAGGGCCTCGTGTCGGCGCGCATCGACCGGGCCGAGGTCTCGCTGTCCGCGCTCGACCGGGTGTCGGCGCAGATGGCGCAGCTCTCCGAGACGCTGGGCATCGCCGGGCGGATCGAGACGCGGCAGGTCAGCAGCAGCCAGGCGGGCGTCGGGGTCACGATGACCGACCCCGCACTCGCCCCCGACGTGCCCGTCGAGATCGAGGTTCTGTCGCTCGCGCAATCGCAGGTGCTGGAGTTCCGCGGCTTTGCCGGGCCGGATGCGCCGCTGGGCGGCGGGGCGCTGATCGTCGACATCGGCAGCTGGACCGGCGAGCCGCCGGTATTCTCGGCCGATCCCGCGCGCAGCGGTGCGCGGCTCGAGATCCCCGCGGGCGCGACCCTGCAAGAGGTCGCCGAGACCCTGTCGCAGCTCGAGGGCGTGACCGCCCGCCCGCTGGCGGTCGGCGACGGGACATGGTCGCTCGGCGTCGTCTCCGAGACGGGGGCCGCCAACGCGCTGCGCTTCACCGCCGACGCCGGCGCCTCGGCCGATATCGCCGCGCTGGATTTCTCGGCCGACCCGACCGCGGTCGAGCGCCGCATCGCGGTCAACGCGCTGGTCACCGTCGACGGTATCCCGGTGGGCCGCCCCACCAACCGGATCGACGACCTCGTGCCGGGCCTGTCGCTGACACTCAACGACCTGACCACGACCCCGAGCCTCGTGCAGGTCAGACCCGACACCGAGACCGCCACGCAGGTGATGCAGGGCGTGGTGGAAGAGCTGAACGCGCTCAAATCGCTCATGCGGCAGGTCACCGCGCGCGGCATCGACGGGGCCGAGCCGGGCGAGCTTGCCGGCGATGCCGCGATGCAGTCGCTGGCGCGCGAGCTGGACGGCATGTTGGCCGGGGGCCTTCCGGGTTTCGGGGACCGGCCCGTCTTTCTTGCCGAGCTGGGCATCCGCACCGAGCGCGACGGCACCCTGAGTTTCGACAGCGACGCGTTCGAGGCGGCCTTCGAGGCCGACCCCTCGCGTCTGGCATCCGTGCTGGAGGACACCCTCTCCGGCACGGGGCCCGGTGTGGCATTCGCGGGCATGCCTGGTCCCGACGCGACACCGGGCCGCTATGATTTCCGCCGCGACGCCGCGACCGGCGAGGCCTGGCTGGGCGGCATCGCCCTGACCCCGCGCCCGCTCGAGGACGGGCGCACCGCCTATGCCGTGCCCTCCGGCCCCTTGTCGGGCATCGAGGTGATCGTCGAGGACGGTGTGACCGCGAGCTCGGTCGATTTCGGCCGCAGCCTTGCCAGCCGCCTGTCGGACTGGATCGACGCGGCCAGCGCGGGCGACGGCGCGATCGGGCGGCGGCAATCGCAACTGTCGGACGAGATCTTCGCGGGCAGCGAGACGCTTGAAACCCTGAGTGGGCAGGCCGAGGATTACGAGAGCCGGATGCGCACGCGCTTCACCGAGATGGAGCGGATCATCACCCAGCTGAACGCGACGGGGGATTACATCCAGAACCTGATCGACGGGTTCAACGCGCAGAACAACTGACGCGGTTCACCCCCTGCACGCCCTGCACGCCCTGCACGGTCAAGCCGGGGCGCGGGTTATCGACAGTTTCTTCATCTTCTCGATCAGCGTGGTCCGCTTCAGCCGCAGGCTGCGCGCGGCCTGAGCGACGCAGCCCTCCGACAGCTCGAGCGCGGCCTCGATCAGCCCGATCTCGATCTCCTGCAGGTAGCCGCGCAGGTTCACCGACGGCACCGACAAAAGCATCTGGCGCAGCGCCTCGGCGTCCTGCTGTTCGCTGCGCGCGGTCGGCGCGGTTTCGGTAGCGGCCCCGGTATCGAAGCCGGGCACCATCAGCGCAACCTTGCAGGCCTCGGCGGTGATGTCCTCGCCTGCGAAGAGCACGGCAGCGCGGTCGAAGACATTGCGCAGCTCGCGCACGTTGCCGGGCCAGGAATAGGAGGTCAACATCCGCAGCGCATCGGGCGTGAAGCGCGGGGCCGCGCCTGCGCCGGCTTCGACCCGCAACCGGGCGAGCATGGCGTCGAGCAGGTGGGGGATATCCTCGCTGCGCTCGGCCAGCGCGGGCACGATCAGGCCGAAGACGTTGATCCGGTAGAACAGGTCCTGCCGGAAGCGGCCGGCGGCCACCTCCTGCGTCAGGTCGCGGTGCGTCGCGGTGACAAGGCGGAAATCCACCTCGATATCCTCGCGCCCGCCCAGCCGCTGCACCCGGCGCGTTTCAAGCACCCGCAAGAGCTTGGCCTGAAGGGCGGCGGGCATGTCGCCGATCTCGTCGAGGAACAGCGTGCCGCCATGGGCCTGCTCGACCCGGCCGATGCGCCGCTCGGTGGCCCCGGTAAAGGCGCCCTTCTCGTGGCCGAACAGCTCGGATTCCAGAAGGTCGGCGGGGATCGCGGCGCAGTTCACCGCCACCAGCTTGCCGCTGCGGTTCGACAGCATGTGCAGCGCGCGCGCCACCACGTCCTTGCCCGCGCCCGTGGGGCCCTGCACGACCACCGGATGCGGGTTCGGGGCGACGCGGGTGATCATCCGCTTGAGCGCCGTCATCCGCGGGCTTGCGCCGACGAGAAGGTGATCGAGCCGCACATCGTCCACCATTGCAGAGCCATGCAGCATGTCGGTCCAGATCTTCGTCATCACTCACACCCTCGTCGGAACTGATCGGGTGCCGGAATTTCGACGCCCTGCACTCCTGCTACCGGATCGCCAGGTATGCCCGAAAGCGTCCCGGCGGCGCATCGCGCGGTCCGAAGGACGAAGCGGAATTATCTTTAGTTGATGCGCGCTCCTCAAAGGGGACGCTTCGCACCTAACGCGACGCTGCCTGCCGGAAATCCGCACGGATGCGCGCCAGCCTGTCGGCATCGCCCGACAGCGCCGCGCCGGGGCTTCGGGTGGCATGCGCGGCGGACAGCCGGGCAACGCCGGCCGCGAGATCGGGCAACGCCCCCTCGGGCACGGCCTGCATCGCGGCGGGCAAGTCGCCCGCCCCGGTCCGGGCCGATCCGGTCGCGCCATCGCCGGGCACCCGGACCAACGGGGCCTGTGCGCCGAAACGGCGATCCCCGGCATGGCCCGTGGCGATGTCCGACGCGACGCCGGGGCCTGCGGCGACCAGAACGCCCTCGGACAGGTCCCCGGTCATCGCGGCG
This sequence comes from Roseicyclus amphidinii, assembly GCF_030163755.1. Lineage (GTDB taxonomy): Bacteria > Pseudomonadota > Alphaproteobacteria > Rhodobacterales > Rhodobacteraceae > Roseicyclus > Roseicyclus amphidinii. The sequence continues at coordinate 752 of NZ_JASJOE010000119.1, read as the reverse complement.
ACAGGCCCACCCGTTTCCTGCGCGCCGCGACCGACACCGGCCCGCCGCAGCCGTTCGACACGGGACAGATAGGCCGCGCCGCGCTCGGGGTCGCTGGAGTGATAGGCCGCGACCGCCGCATCCCATGTCCCCTCTCGCCGCCAGAGCGACAGGAGGAAGCGCGCGGCATACTCCGTGTTGGCCTCGGGGTCGATCATCTGCTCGAGGCTCCCGAGGGCCTCGTTGTGCCAGTGCCAGTTGATCTGCATGCAGCCGACATCGACATTGCGGCCGCCGCCGTCGAGCGCCGCGCGCAACCGCGTCAGCGCCTCGTCGCGGGTCTCGAGATAGTGGCCATCACCGGCCATGTTGAGCGTCCAGGGCCAGGCGCTGCTGCGCCGCCCGCCGCCGCTTTCGGTGCGGGCGATGGCGGCCATGACGCCCTCGGGGATGCCGTGGCGGGCCGCCGCGGCCTCGGCCAGCGCCTCGCAATCCGGCGCGGCCTGTGCGACCGGCACGGCAAGCCACAGCGCCAGCGCGGTGGCCAGGCTGCGCAGAGGGGTCGCCCGCCCCGTCATCGCAGGTAATCGAAGAGCGAAGATTGCGAGAGCCGCACATAGGTCTGCTGGCTGACCTGCCGGTTCAGCATCAGCTCCTGCAGGCGCGTCACCGCCTCGGCGATGTCGAGATCCTCGAGCCGCGACAGCACGCCCGCCAGCGCCGTCTCGCGCCGCTCGAGGAGGTCGGCCTGCCGCGCGGCGGCCGCCCCCATC
>NZ_JASJOE010000118.1 GCF_030163755.1 Roseicyclus amphidinii | reverse complement strand
GGAGCCGTGCCGGGCGCGGCCCCGCCGCCCGCCATCGGCGGCCCGAGCGAGATCGATACCGGCATCAGGGGCACGGGCGTGCCGCCATCGTCCGAAAAGCCGAGAAAGATCGTCACGCCCAGATCGGTCAGGTGAACCATGCTGTCACGATAGACGGTGCCGTCCATCTCGATCCGGGTCACGTCCACCGGAAGCCCGGTGTAGGTGCAGCCGCCGATGCCAACCGGTGCCGCCGCGCCCACCGTGACGTTGATCGTGTAGCGCGACTGCCCGCCATCGGCGAAGCGCGAGGTCTCGATCCCGTCGAAGCGCACGCCCGGCGCGGGAAAGGGCACCGGGTCGGGCGTGCCCACATAGATCACGCTTTCGCGGTCGGCGGCAGGCGTGCGCCCGTTCTCCAGCGCCCAGCTTTCCAGCACCAGCCCCATGGGCAGGGTGATGTAGCCATAGACCGGCCCGCCGTCGAAGGCATATTCCGTCTCGACGATGCGCCCGTCCGACAGGACGCGGGTCATCACCGTGCGGTCGGGAAACTCGACCCAGACGCCATCGCGCGCAAGGCCCTGGGGGCAGGCTTGCGCCAGGGCAAGGCCCGGCATGATCGCCAGCCAGAGCGCCCCCGCACCGATCCGGACCTGTCGCATCGCAGCCTCTCCCTTGGCGAGTGTTCCTTCAATACATGAAGTAGCGCTGCGCCATCGGCAACTCGCGCGCGGGCTCGCAGGTCAGCAATTCGCCATCGGCGCGCACCTCGTAGGTCTCGGGATGAACCTCGACATGGGGCGTCGCGCTGTTGTGGATCAGGTCCGCCTTGCGGACGCGGCGGATACCCTCGACCGCGACCGTGTCCTTGGCCAGGCCCAGCGCCCCGCGGATGCCCGCCGCCTGCGCCGCCTGGCTCACGAAGGTCACCGCCGAGCGCTCGACCGCGCGGCCATAGGCGCCCCACATGGGCCGCGAGTAGACCGGTTGCGGCGTGGGGATCGAGGCGTTGGGGTCGCCCATCTGCGCCACCGCGATGGAGCCGCCGATCAGCACCATCTCGGGCTTCACCCCGAAGAACGCGGGGTTCCACAGGCAGAGGTCCGCGCGCTTGCCGACCTCGACCGAGCCGATATGCGCGGAAATCCCGTGAACGATCGCGGGGTTGATCGTGTATTTCGCCACGTAGCGCTTGACGCGGAAATTGTCGTTGTCGCCGGTCTCCTCCGCCAGGCGGCCGCGCTGCTTCTTCATCTTGTCGGCGGTCTGCCAGGTGCGGATGATCACCTCGCCCACCCGGCCCATGGCCTGGCTGTCGGAGGCCATGACGGAAAACGCGCCCATGTCGTGCAGGATGTCCTCGGCGGCGATGGTCTCCTTGCGGATGCGGCTTTCGGCAAAGGCCACGTCCTCGGGGATCGACTTGTCGAGGTGGTGGCAGACCATGAGCATGTCGAGGTGTTCCTCGAGCGTGTTCACCGTGTAGGGCATCGTCGGGTTGGTCGAGGAGGGCAGGATGTTCTGATACCCCACGACCTTCATGATGTCGGGCGCGTGCCCGCCCCCCGCCCCTTCGGTGTGAAAGGCGTGGATGCAGCGGTCGCCGATGGCTTTCAGCGTGTTCTCGACAAAGCCGCTCTCGTTCAGCGTGTCGGTGTGGATCATCACCTGCACGTCCATGTCCTCGGCCACCGACAGGCAGCAGTCGATGGCGCCGGGCGTGGTGCCCCAATCCTCGTGCAGCTTCATCGCGCAGGCGCCTGCCTCGATCATCTCGACCAACGCCGCGGGGCGCGAGGCGTTGCCCTTGCCCGCGAAGGCGAGGTTCATCGGGAAGGCATCGGCGGCCTGCAGCATCCGCCCGATATGCCAGGGCCCCGGCGTGCAGGTGGTGGCCAGTGTGCCATGCGCGGGGCCGGTGCCGCCGCCCAGCATCGTGGTCAGGCCGGAATGCAGCGCATCCTCGATCTGCTGGGGGCAGATGAAATGGATGTGGCTGTCGAAACCGCCCGCCGTCAGGATGCGCCCCTCGCCCGCGATGGCCTCGGTTCCCGGGCCGATGATGATGTCGACGCCGGGTTGCGTGTCGGGGTTGCCCGCCTTGCCGATGCCCGCGATGCGCCCGTCACGCAGGCCCACGTCGGCCTTGTAGATGCCGGTATGGTCCACGATCAGCGCATTGGTGATGACGGTGTCGACCGCCCCCTCGGCGCGGGTGCGCTGCGACTGGCCCATGCCGTCGCGGATCACCTTGCCGCCGCCGAATTTCACCTCTTCGCCGTAGGTGGTGAGGTCGCGCTCGACCTCGATGATCAGGTCGGTATCGGCCAGCCTGACGCGGTCGCCGGTGGTGGGGCCATACATGTCGGCATAGGTGCTGCGGGGGATGCGGGTGGGCATGGGTCTTCCTCGGGTAGGGCGCGTCGTGCTGCGCGCAAGCCTAGGACGCGCCCGGCGGCAAGGCCAAGGAGAAACGCGCACATCCGCCGCGCCGCCCCCGCGACTGCCGCCAGATTGGGCAGTTCATGGATCAAGGTTTGGCCGTCCCTCAGCACATCATCAATTTTTCATCGGAAATCTGCTATCCTGCCCAAAGCGCGGCGGGGCGAGGGCCGACCGCGCTTCTGGAAGGAAGGTAGTTATGAAAAGACCAGTGATCGCAGCAGTTGCAGCATTTTGCACCCTGTCCACCGCGCAGGCAGAGCCCAGCGTGGAACGTGGCGAATACCTTGTCCGGGGGATCGCGGGCTGCGGCAACTGCCACACGCCCATGGGCCCACAGGGCCCGATGATGGAGATGGAACTGGCCGGGCGCGTGGTCGAAGACATCGAGCCGTTCCGCGCGGTTGCATCCAACCTCACCCCCGCTGGCCGTATCGCGGATTGGACAGATGCGGAACTGGCGCGCGCGATCCGCGAAGGCATCCGTCCGGACGGCTCGCTGATCGGCCCGCCGATGCCCTTCGGCTCCTATCGCGGGCTGGGAGACGACGACCTGATGTCGATGGTGATGTTCCTGCGCACATTGCCAGCCGTCGAGAACGACCCCGGCCCGTCCGAGTATCGCATCCCGCTGCCCCCCGCCTACGGCCCACCGATCCAGACGGTCTCGGCCCCTGTGCCGGGTGTGACGGTCGAATATGGTGCCTACCTCGCGGGTCCGGTCGCGCATTGCATGGAATGCCACACGCCGATGGGGCCGCAAGGATCGCTCTACGAGACCGACCTGGGCCGAGGCGGGTTCGAGTTCCATGGTCCATGGGGCGTGTCGATCTCGCCCAATCTGACCGGCCACGAGGATGGGCTGGCGGGCTACACCGACGCGGAGATCGCGGCGATGATCGTGGACGGCGTCCGCCCCGACGGCGCGCCGATGCTGCCGCCGATGCCGTACGGATACCTCGCGCAGATGACGGAGGAGGACCTCGCCGCGATCATCCTCTACCTGCGCAGCCTGCCCGCCCTGCCCGACGCGGGCTGAGCAATACCCGAAAAGAGGGTGGGCCGATGACGGCCCGCCCCTCACGCCTTGAACACCTCGTCCACCTCGACCCCCAGTCCCTGCACGAGGCCGTTGGTCTGCATCGCCATTCCGATCACGGCCAGAAGCTCCGCGTGTTGGTCAGGCGTCATGCCCTTCGCCTTCGCCGCAGCCGTGTGGCTGTGGATGCAATAGCCGCAGCCGTTCGCCGTCGAGACGGCGACATAGATCATCTCCTTGACCAGCGGATCGATCGCGCCGGGGGCCATCACCACCCGCAGCCGGTCCCACAGCGCGCGCATCCCCGCCGGGTCATGGGCCATCGCGCGCCAGAAATCGTTGACGTAATCCGAGCCCCGGAGCGCCCGGATCTCGGCAAAGACCTCGGCCGCCTCGGGCGACAGCTCATCGTCGCGCAGCAAGGGCACGGTCGCCATCAGAGCGCCCCCATCACCGCCGTGTTGAACCCCCAGACCGCGCGGTCCCCGCCGTAGGGCACCAGCTGCACCTCGCGGCTCTGGCCCGGCTCGAAACGCACGGCGGTCCCCGCCGCGATGTCGAGGCGCATGCCGCGCGCCGCCGCGCGGTCGAAGTCGAGCGCGGCGTTGGTCTCGGCGAAATGGTAATGGCTGCCGACCTGCACCGGCCTGTCGCCGGTGTTCGACACCATCAGCGTCACCGCCTCGCGGCCCGCGTTCAGCTCGATGTCGCCCTCGGCGGCGAAGATCTCTCCGGGGATCATGACTGGCCCTCGCTCAACGGATCGGATGATGGACGGTCACGAGCTTCGTGCCATCCGGGAATGTCGCCTCGACCTGCACGTCATGGATCATCTCGGGCACGCCCTCCATGCAGTGCTCGGCGCGCACGACGCCCGCGCCCGCCGCCATCAGCTCGGCCACGCTGCGCCCGTCGCGCGCGCCTTCGAGCACGAAATCGGTGATCAGCGCGATCGCCTCGGGGTGGTTGAGCTTGACGCCGCGCTCCAGCCGGCCCCGCGCCACCATGGCGGCAAGGCTGATCATCAGCTTGTCTTTTTCCCTCGGGGACAGGTTCATCTCTCGGACCTCTTGCGTTCAGATCTGCCAGACCCGCGGCAGCGGGCCTTGCGTTATCGTTTCCACCGCCCGCGCAACGGCGCGGCGCAGCGGCCAGGCCTCGGGGGCCATGAAGCGCGCCACGATGCGCCCGTCCCAGGCCGAGGCCGCGGCGC
>NZ_JASJOE010000117.1 GCF_030163755.1 Roseicyclus amphidinii | reverse complement strand
GGCGGGCGGCCTCTTGCGCGGCGGCGGCAGCGGCAGCCGCCGCGGCCGCCTGGGCGACGGCTGCAGCTTCAGCGGCGGCGGCTTCGGTGGCCTCCGCCTCTGCGTCGACATCTGTCCCTGTCTCGGCACTCACGGTCTGCGCGGCGACGGGGCCGGGGACGGCAGCGGGACAGGCAAGGGCAAGCGCGGCGCACAGGGCGGCAAGGCGACGCTGAACGGGGGGCATGTCGAAGGTCATCACGGCAGCAAAATCCTTGGGCAGCAATCGGATAGCGGCACGATAACGTTCGGCGGGCCCGCCTGTCGAGCCATCCTTTGCCCCTGCGGCACACAGAAAGCTCTGGTCAAGCCAGCCGGGCTGGTGCAGGGTCTGGGCAGATTGAAAACAAAGGAAATTTCGCGGAGCATCGCCCTGACACGAGCCGAGACCATCACGGGCACCCCTGCCCCTCCGGCCGAGCCCTCCGCCGGGGCGTCGGATCGCGTGCTGGTCGTGGATCTGGACGGCACGCTGTTGCGCAGCGACATGCTTCACGAAACCCTGTGGGACGCGCTGACCCGCGATCCGCGGGCCGGGCTGCGCGCGCTCGGGGCGCTGCGGCGGGGGCGGGCGGCGTTGAAGGACGCGCTGGCGCAAGACACGACCGTGCGGGTCGAGACCCTGCCCTTCGACCCCCGCGTCATCGCCCGGATCGAGGCCCGGCGCGCGGCGGGCGGGCGCGTTGCACTGGTCACCGCCACCGATCAGCGGCTGGCCGAGGCGGTCGCGGCCCACCTGGGACTGTTCGACGAGGTGCATGGCAGCGCCGAAGGCGTGAACCTCAAGGGCGCGGAAAAGGCGCGGTTCCTGGTCGACCGCTACGGTCGGGGCGGGTTCGACTACATCGGGGACAGTTCCGCCGACCTGCCGGTCTGGGAGGCCGCGGAGCGCGCGATCAGCGTCGGCGCATCGGCGGCCGTGCGCCGCCAGCTGGACGCCCGCGCAGGCGCGCAGCCCGAGCATCTGCCCCCGGCGCAGGCGCACGCCGCCGCGATCCTGCGCGCGCTCAGGCCGCATCAGTGGCTCAAGAACGTGCTGGTCTTCGTGCCGATGGTCGCGGACCTCGCCTTTGACCCGCGCAGTTTCCTGCTGTCGCTCCTCGCCTTCGTCGCGCTGAGTTTCACGGCCTCGGCGGGGTACGTGGTCAACGACCTGCTCGACCTGTCCGACGACCGCAGCCACCCGCGCAAGCGCAACCGGCCCTTTGCCTCGGGGGCGGTCTCGGCGCAGGTGGGCACGGCGCTCATCCCGCTCCTGCTGCTGGTCGGCGCCATGGCCGCCCTTGCGGTGGGGCCGGTTCTGCTGGGGGTGGTCGCGCTTTATTTCGTGGCGACGCTGTCCTATTCGGTGAAGCTCAAGCAGCACACGATGGTCGATATCTGCATGCTGGCGACGCTTTACACGATCCGCATCATCGCGGGCGGGGTGGCGATCGGGGTCGTCCTGTCGGTCTGGCTGCTGGCGGTGTCGATGTTCATGTTCTTCTCGCTCGCCGCGGTGAAGCGGCTGGCCGAGCTGACCGACCTCGAGGCCGCGGGGCGCGAGGTCTCGCGGCGCGGCTACCGGGTCGAGGACCGGGCCGTGCTGAGCCAGATGGCCATCGCCTCGGGCTATCTTTCGGTGCTGGTGCTGGCGCTCTATATCGACGAGCCGCTCGTGCAGGAGAAATTCGGCGCGCCCTGGCTCTTGTGGGGAGTCTGTCCACTGCTGATCTTCTGGATCAGCCGGATGGTGATGATCGCCGCCCGCGGCGAGATGCATGACGACCCGATGATCTGGGCGCTGGAGAACCGCACCAGCCGCAAGGTGATGCTGGGCACCGCGATCTTCATCGCGCTGGCGGTGCTGGCATGAGCGGGCCGCCGCGGGGGGGCGCGCTGGCGCTGCGCTACGGTGCCTTCGCGGTGGTGGCGACGCTGGCCAATCTCGGCGCGCAACGCGTGGTGCTGGCCCTTTTCGACCGGGACGCGGCGGGAAGCTTCGTCGCTGCGATGCTGACCGGGACGGCGGTGGGGCTGGTGGTGAAATACCTGCTGGACAAGCGGTGGATCTTCTACGACGCGACCACGGGGGCCGCCGCACAGGGACGGCAGTTCGCGCTTTATACGGCCATGGGCGTGGTCACGACCGCGATTTTCTGGGTGACCGAAACCGCCTTCTGGCTGACATGGGGCACCGACCTTGCGCGCGAGATCGGCGCGGTCATCGGGCTGACCGTGGGCTATGTCACGAAATACCTGCTCGACCGGCGCTACGTCTTCCGCGCGGCGGGGGTGGCACCATGACGGCGCTTGCGGGATGGGGGCGGTTCCGCCCCGTCGAGACGCGGGTGGCGCGCATCCGCTCCGAGGCCGATGTCGCCGCGGCGCTGGCGGCGGGCGGCCCGCTGATCGCGCGCGGCAACGGGCGCGCCTATGGCGACAGCGCCGTCAGCCCCGGCGCGACGCTGGACATGACCGGCATGGACCGGATGCTGTCCTTCGACGCGGAGACCGGGGTGCTGGAGGCCGAGGCCGGTGTCCTGCTGGCCGATATCATCGAGACCTTCCTTCCCCGCGGCTGGTTTCCCGCGGTCACGCCCGGCACCCGCTTCGTCACCCTGGGCGGCGCCATCGCGGCGGATGTGCATGGCAAGAACCACCATCTCGACGGCAGTTTCGGGGCCTTCGTCGACTGGGTCGACGTGATGGACGCCGAGGGCCGCGTCACCCGCGCCGTCCCCAACACCGAGCTCTTCGGCTGGACCGTGGGCGGCATGGGCCTGACCGGGGTGATCCTGCGCGCGGGCCTACGGCTGAAGCCGGTCGAGACCGGCTGGATCTGCCAGGACTTGCGCGCGACCCAGACGCTCGATGCCACCATCGACATGATGGAGGCGACGCTGCGCGCGCCCTATTCGGTGGCCTGGCTCGATTGCGTGACGACCGGGCCGATGATGGGCCGCGGGCTGGTGATGCTGGGCCGTCACGCTTGCGTCAACGACCTGCCCCCCTCGCAGCGCAGCCGCCCCTATCACGTGCCGCGCAAACCCACCGTGCGCCTGCCCGTCGACCTGCCCGCCATGGCGCTGAACGGCCTCACCCGGCAGGCGTTCAACGCGCTCTACTACTGGAACGGGCGGCGCAAGCCGGGCGAGCGGCTGGTGGATTGGCAGAGCTATTTCTACCCGCTCGACGCCGTGCTGGACTGGAACCGCGGCTACGGGCGCGCGGGCTTCGTTCAGTTCCAATGCGCCCTGCCCCAACACACCGCGCGCGAAGGGATGCATGCGCTGCTGGCGGCCATCGCCAAATCGGGCGAGGCCTCGGTCCTGTCGGTGCTGAAACGCTTCGGCCCGCAGGAGGGCCGGTTTTCCTTTCCCATGGCGGGCTATACGCTCGCCCTCGATTTCCCAGTGAACGACCGGAGCCTTGCCCTGATGGAGACCCTCGACCGGATCACGCTCGACCATGGCGGGCGCTTCTACCTGGCCAAGGATGCGCGGATGCCCCGCGCCGTGCTGGAGGCCGCCGACGACCGCGTCACCGCGTTCCGCGAGATGCGGGCGGCGACGGGCGCGGGCGCGCGCTTCGTCTCGGTGCAGTCCGAAAGGCTGGGCCTGTGAGCGGGCGGGTGACCGGGCCGGTTCTGATCCTCGGCGCGACCTCGGACATGGCGCGCGCGGTGGCCCGCGGCTTCGCCGCCAAGGGCTGCGCGATCCAACTGGCCGCGCGCGACCCCGCCGCGCTGGAGCGCGACCGCGCCGACCTCGAGACGCGCTACGGCGTGGCGGTCAGCCTGCACCGCTTCGACGCGCTGGAGGTGGAGGGGCACGCGGGTTTCGTGGCCGCTCTGCCAGAGCTGCCACAGGTGGCCATCTCGGCCATCGGCCTGATGGGCGAGCAAAGCGAGAACGCCGCCGACATGACCCGCGCCGCCCATGTCATGCGCGCGAATTTCGAGGGGCCCGCGACGATCCTCGGCGCACTGGCCAACGCGATGGAGGCGCGCGGCGCGGGCACGCTGGTGGGAATCAGCTCGGTCGCGGGCGAGCGCGGGCGCGCGTCGAACTATGTCTACGGCAGCGCCAAGGCGGGGTTCACGGCCTATCTCTCGGGCCTCAGGAACCGGCTCGCGGGCAGGGGCGTGCATGTGGTGACCGTTCTGCCGGGCTTCGTGGCGACGAAGATGACCGAAGGCCTGGACCTGCCCGCGCGCCTTGTCGCGCAGCCCGAAGAGGTGGCGCAGGCCATCCTCGCCGCGGTCGAGCGCGGGCAGGAGGTGATCTATGTCCGCCGCATCTGGCGGCTGATCATGGCCATCATCCGCGCGATCCCCGAGACGATCTTCAAGAAAACCTCGATCTGAGAGGGCCGAAACCCGCCCATGGGGGCCCGGAATGGGCGGAATCTCGCCAGCCGTGCGAGGTCGGCGCGACTCTTGCTCCTGCGTTGTTGAGATATTCACCCAAGGCGCGTAGGCGGCATTTCATGAATGGGACAGTGATCGCGCATCGCATGGCGCGGATGGCAACCGGCGTGACCCGCCTGATGGACAGCCCCAACGGCGTGATCGCCGCTCTGGTGCTGTCGGCCTGCGTTGCGGGAACGGCGGGGCTTGCCGTGCTGTCGGCGGCGCTGCCGCATGTGATGCGCGCCGCCCCCACGGTCGAGATGACGGCCGCCGACGCGCCCGCGCGCCCGGTGCCCCGCCCCGCCGCGCGGGTGCGCCCCCTGCTTGCGCCCGCCGACCCGGCGGTGAGCGC
>NZ_JASJOE010000116.1 GCF_030163755.1 Roseicyclus amphidinii | reverse complement strand
AAGTCCCGCCTGCCAGCCCGCAAGCGCCGCGAGGTGGTCGCGCGTGGCCGCGGCAAGGGTGCCCGGCCCGTCGAACAGGGGCACCACCGCGCCGCCGGGCGGCAAAAGGGCTGTCTCATCGACGAACACGGTCTCGGTGTCCGCCGTGCGCACGGCCTGGAACGGTCCCCGCCGCAGCGCGAAGGGCACGATCCGGGCGCGCCATGTTCCCGCCTCGTCCAGCAGCGGCAGGCCGCCGGCCCGCACGCCCCGGACCGGGACGACCGGCCGCGCCCGACCGCGCTGCAGCTGGATCGCCAAGGGCAGGCGCAGGGCAAAACCCGGCAGCTCGTCCATGCAGAGGGCGACCGCGGCACCCTGCCCCGGCACCACGGAGGACACCGTGGGCGTCCAGCCGAGGCTGCCATGGGCGGCGAAGGAAAGGGGGGCCAATCGCGTCATGTCGTCTTGACGGCCCGGCGCGCGGCTGCGCACCGGCCGCGGTCAAACCTCGGGCAGGAACAACTGGATATCGGTCGAGTTCAGGTTGAAGTCGGGCAGGTCGGTGTGGTCGAGATTGTCCACCCGCAGGATGCTGTCGGACGTGACCGCGCCCGTTGCATCGAAGGCAAGGCTCCAGACGAACAGGCCGCTCTCGTCGCCGGTCACGGCGATGATCGACTGGTTTTCGAGACCGTCGATCCGGGTCTCGGCCATGGCGATCACATCGTCATCCTCGGCCCCCACGAGCCCCTCGAAGATCACGATCCCCGTGTCCGCCGCCAGCGTGACACCCTCCGCGCCGTCGCCGATGCGTTCGACCGCCGTGCCCCGGTAATGGGGGAAACTGGCGAAGACCTGGATCACATCGCCCTCGGCCCCGAGGTCGAAGCCCTGCACGATGTCGAAGCCGGAGGTCGACTGGCTGTCGGTCACCACCACGAATTGCGCGCCCGACCCATCGACGCCACCGACCTTCTGGAACCCGTCGAAGTCGGGCGCGCCGCCCTCACCGACAAGGTTCATGCCAAGCCCGTAGAACTCCGTTCCGTCGACACCGGACAGGGTGATGGTCACGAGATCCAGCTGCTCCACCCCGGTATCACCGCTGAAAGCCGTGACATCGACATCGAGGCTGAACCGGGCGTAGCCGAAGCCTTGCTCCGTCGTTCCCCCCTCGGGCTGCGCTCCGTTGGAGGTGAACGCCCCGTATCCCGCAACCTCGCCCGGTGTCACCGAGCCAGTCCAGAACAGGTCGAACTCGAGGGGGACGGTGGTTTCCGATCCCACGAACTCGAGAAACGCCGCGCGGTCGACCGATATGGTCGCCTGCCCATCGGTCACGGTGATGTTCACCGCCGTCTCAGCACCCGTGGTGTTGCCCAGCGCGATGAAATCATCGTCCGTGTTTCCGGGTGTCGTCTCGCCGCCGTCAAGGAATTCGAGGATGCCGCCGCGCGCGACCATCACGTCGGTCTGCCCGTCGTTGCCGGTTGTCGTGAGCGTCAGGAACCCGAGGTCGGTGACGTAATCGTAGGACACCGTCCGCTCGTATCCCTCGGGCGTGGGCAGCCCCAGCAGATCGAGCCTGATGGCTTCGCCCGTATCGGGATCGACCTGCAGGGCCGATCCGACGGCGAAGTCGTCGAACACCCCGTCCCCGTCGAGATAGGCCGAGACATCGACCGGCAGCGATTGCACCGAGCCGTCGAAGGTGTTGATCCGCACGAGGTAGGCCTCGGACGTGGTTTCGGTTGCCAGGTCTTCGCGGAAGAACAGCACGACCGGCGCGCTGTCCCCGCTGGACAGGTCGAGCGGCAGGAAGACGTCGTTTTCGCCCAGCGTGGCCGCGGCGAGTTCGGGCGCGATATCGCCCAGCGCGATGTCGAAGCTTTGCACGGCGGTGGCGGCGGTGTCGAAATTATCCGCCGTCCCGAAGGCCGGCAGCGCCTCGGCCAGGCCGTTCGACGGAATGCGGTAGAGCGTATAGAGCGGGTCTTCGCCCTGCGTCACCGCAAGCGGGTCCAAGCTGCCCGACAGGTTCCCCTGCAGCACGTAAAGCGCGTCGTCCCGCAGGAACAGGCTGCTGCTGAGGGCCGCAAGGCTGCCACCCTCCCCCCCGTCGAAGGCAAAGGACTGCACCGGGGCGGTGCTGTCGCCGTCATAGACCAGCACCATGTTGTAGCTGATGCCTCCGGGCGGGCCGGCCACCTCGAGCGTGGCGATGCCGAGGCCGTTCAGCAACACCGCCCCGTCGAGGAGCGCGATCTCGACCGCTTCGGGAACAAGGGCTTCCGCATCGGCCACCGGATCGACGGCCGTCGTCCCGACATTGACCACCGTGCTGCCCTCGGCGCCGATCTGCGAATTGATCAGCAGGTCGAGGGTCAGCGTCGCGCCGCCCGCGCTGATGGTCACCGAGCCGGCCTCGGTCATGCCGTCGAAGGATGCAAGCGTGGCATCGGGGATCGAGATGGTGAAAGCGCCGCTGGCGTCGGTGCGGAAATGGCTGCCGCCCGGATCGTCATCCGGCCCGAAGGTCACGTCGAAGTCGCCGCTGGCCGAGGTTCCGGTCAGCCGGACCGTGACGGCCGTGCCCTCGGGCACGTTCGAGACGGTTCCGCCGCCTTCGTCACTCTCGGCCGCCTCCTGAAGCGCGGCAAACTCGACGGCGTCGTAAAGGACAAGGTCGCCCTCCTTCTCGCCGTCCTCCAGCGTGATGGCCACCGCCGGATCGGGCACGGCGTCGATGGTCAGATCGGCCGTGGCCGGGTCCGAGACATTGCCCGCCGCGTCGATCACCACGGCCGAGATCGTGTAGACGGCATCGGCCGTGCCGCTCAGGTCAAGCGGCGCTGTCGTCCAGTTGCCCGACGCATCGGCGGTCACCTCGATATCCGCATCGAACAGGTCCGAGGACAGGCGGACCGTGGCGTCGCCCTCGGCCCCGCTGCCGGAAATCGTGACCGCGGCGATCTCGGTGTCGTCGATCTGGCTGTCCGCAAGCGTGATGACAGGCGCGTCCGGCTTGCCGAAATCCGCCGGGATGGTCAGGCTTGCCTCGGACGAGACATTGCCCGCGGCGTCGGTCTGCGTGGCCGTCACGGCGGTGTCGCCGTCGGTCAGACGCCCGTCGAGCGCGACGACGGCCACACCCTCCGCGTCGGTCGTGACGGTCTGCGCGGTGCCGCCGATGCTCACACTGATCTCGGTGTTCGCCTCGCCGGTCACGGTCAGCGTCGCGCTCGCGGCCTCGGCGCTGTTCACGACGCCGTCCGCGCCCGCATCCGTCAGCGCAAGGCCGGGGGCACCCGGCGCGGTCGCGTCGATCTCGAGGGGGGTGGTGGTCGTCACCGGGGTCACGCCATCCGTCACCGTCGCCTCGATGATGTAGTTGCCCTCAAGCCCGTCGAGCGAGACCGAGGCGCTCCAGCTGCCGTCGGGCTCAAGCGTGGCGGTCGTTGCGGGAACAACCTCGGTCGTTCCCTGCAGGACGCGGACGCTGACGCTGACGGCATTGCTCGAGCTGCCGGTCACGGTGACGGGGGCCGCGATCTCGGCGGCATTGGCGAGGTTCCCGACGGGAAGCGCGTCGATGGACACGGTCGGCGCGCCGGTCTCGACCACGAAATCCACCGCCGCGGAGCTTGCCGAGGCATTGCCCGCCGGGTCCGTGGCCACGGCCGTCAGGGTGCGGCTGCCGTCGGCGGGGGCCGCGATGTCGATGGACCATGTGCCGCCCGACACGGTCGCGGTGCCCGCCGACTGGCCGTCGATGAAGATCTCGACGCTGTCGCCGTCGGTGCCGGTCCCGGTGACGGCAATCGGCGCTTGCGCCTCGAGCGCGGTCACGAGGTTGTCGCCCGTCACCGCGTCGATCCCCGGCACATCCGGCGCGACGGTGTCGACGGTGATCTCGAATCCGGGAGCGGTCGCCGCGGTGTTGCCCGCCGCGTCGCGGACCACGGCTGACAGGGTGTTGCTGCCCTCCACCAACGCGCCCAGCGCCCCGCCGTCCAGCGAAACGGTGACGCGACCGTCCTCGCCTGCGGTCACCACCACCTCGGGGCCGCCGTTCAGGCTGAAGGTCACCTCGGCCCCCGCCTCGGTCTGGCCGGTGAACGCCGCGCCGGAGGTCTCGGCCGCGCTGATGACACCGTCATCCCCGCCGGACAGCGCGACCTGCGTCAGCGCCGCGGGCGCGGCCCCGTCGATCTCGTAGGTCGGCACCCCGGTTGCCGCGCCGGAGGTGACACCGTTCAGCGTGGCGGTGATGACCGGAACGACCTGCCCCTCGGTGCCTGCGGCAAGCAGGGCCGCTCCGTTCGTGGTGACGGTCCAGGCGCCGGTCTCATCCGCGGTGACGGTCCCGGTCGCAAGCCCGATCTGGTAGGTGATCGTTGATCCGGCGCGAGCGGTGCCCGACAGCGTGATGGTGTTCTCCGCGCCGCCGTTGCCAAGCGTGTCGGTGGCCGGCGTGAACTCGGTGACCTGTGGCCTGAGCGGCACGACGGTGTCGAACAGGTCCGGTGTCTCGTTCGCGGTGCTCAGGGCCGACGGACCCTCCGTCGTCCCGACGCTCTGGGTGACCGCGGTGGTCAGCGTGCCCTGCACCACGGTCTGCGAAGCCTCGAGCCCGCCCAGGTCCTCGGCGCTGTCGATCTCGTTCGCGGCGGCCACCAGCGCCGTGGCCAGGTCGGCCGCGGAGACCTGGATCGCCGGGCCCGCCGCGGCAAGCGCGGTCTGGATCGCCGCCGGATCGTCGAACGGGTCGCCCCCCTCGCCATCGGAGAGGTCCTGCGCCAGCGCGGCCAGCACCCCGTCGACGGCCGCGTCGGGATCGTCCGGCGCGGCGGCCGAGACAAGGTTGATGACGGCGGCGATCTTGGCGGCCGCCTGAAGTTGCGACAGGTCGCCGGTTTCGGCCACGGCCGAGGGGTCGTCGTTCAAGAGGTCACCCTGCAACCCGAGCGAGGCCGCAAGGCTGGCCGCCGCCTCTTGCGGGGTGGGCGGGGTGCCCGAGGTGTCGGACGCGATGATCGTCTGCACGACCGTCGTCAACGGCGTGACCACCGTCGAGCCGGCGGGGGCCTTGAGCGTGCCGGTAAAGGTCTCGCCGGTCGAGATATCCACCCCGCCCCGCGCCACGAGGGGCACGCCGTCCGCGAACAGGGACGAGTCGAAACTGCCGTCGGCCTGCGTCGTGGTGAAGGTCTCGCCGGGGTCCTGGATGCCGTTGTCATTGGCGTCTCCGAAGACCGTCGCCCCCGACAGGTAGCCGTCCACGACATAGGCCAGTTGCGGCGCAGGATCGGGGCCGGAGCCACCCGTGTCCGGCCCCGCGCCCCCTGCCCCGGCACCGCCGCCTCCGCCCGCCGCCCCGAGC
>NZ_JASJOE010000115.1 GCF_030163755.1 Roseicyclus amphidinii | reverse complement strand
TGAGCGCGACAGGCTCTCACAGAGCGCCTCACAGGCCCGCAGAGCGGCCTTGCGGTTCTCGGGCGGCATTTGGACTGCTCTGGGTGCTACGCTCGCCACAGGGGCGTTTCTGGGCTTCCTGACGGCCTATGTGGTCGAAACGGGCAAAACGCTTCTCACCGTCGAACAGATGGTGCGCTACGGCTGCGGACAGCCCTGGATCGGCGGGCAGACAGTCGATCAGGACGATGGGTCGAGCTTCTGCGCGCACTGGATCGTCACCCCCGAACTGGCCGAGTATCGCAGGAACCGGGATGGGGGGAGCTGACCGTCGATCTTGGCCCGATCCATTCTAAGCAAATCCGGCATTCGCCGCAGGCGCTGCCGGTCAGGTTTGCGCGAAACCTTCCCCTCCCTGCCTGACCCACCCCATCCGGTCGGCGTTCCGCTTGCGGCAAGCACAGACCTCACCGGCATCGGTTCGAACTTTGCACTGTCGGATAAGCAGGCTCCTTCGTCGCCTGCGACCCCAAAAACTACACAGCACTGCGGTCGGTCGCTACGGCGTGTTGAGGGCACGCGCTCCCTTCCTTGGCTGTGCATTTTTTGGGTTCTTATAGATCATAAGAAGGGGCAAAATTTTTCGTAAGCATTTTCAAAGTGTTATAGGGGGGGGGTAGACTCTCTAGGATTGTCCACCCCTAGACAGCCTAGGATTGTCCACCCCTAGACAATCTGGTGTCAGTTTCTGACAATGGGACATTGATAATTGACAATCATTGTGCATTATCAATGTCAGAAACTGACAAGGAAATGGCTGGGGGTGGACAGTGAATTTGCCGGACAAGAAGCGCCCAGGAACTTGGGTTCAGACCGAGCGAGCGGCCCATGAAGCCTGGGCTGCTCTCATGCGCGACAGCCCGAACGCGGCGATGCTGATGCACCTGCTGGTGGCCCGCGTAGGAGAACACAACGCGGTTGTTGTCAGCCAGAAAACGATGGCG
The DNA here is from genome assembly GCF_030163755.1 of Roseicyclus amphidinii. Classification (GTDB taxonomy): domain Bacteria; phylum Pseudomonadota; class Alphaproteobacteria; order Rhodobacterales; family Rhodobacteraceae; genus Roseicyclus; species Roseicyclus amphidinii. The sequence goes on along the minus strand of NZ_JASJOE010000115.1, from coordinate 4,426 downwards.
AAAATCATGGGGCGTCACGTCAACACGGTGAAAACCGCCTTCAAGACGCTTCGGGATCGAAACTGGATCGAGATACGGCAGGTCGGTGAGCGTGGCACCGTGAACGCCTATATCATCAATGATCGGGTGGCTTGGACCGGAAAGCGCGATGGTATCCGCTACAGTCTGTTCAGCGCAGCGGTCGTTGTGTCGGATGAGGAACAGCCGGATCGCGATCAGCTCGGCCAACAAGAGCCGCTGCGCCGTGTCCCCAGTCTGCTGCGGGACGAACAACAACTTCCGTCAGGGGACGGCCTGCCACCGCCTTCCGAACCAACCCTTCCCGGCATGGAACCCGACTTGCCCGCCACAAAGATTGGCGAAGATGATGCGTAACATAGCGGAACGCTCCTTATCGTTCCTCTTGGAACGCGGCGGAACGCTATGAGCTACACTCTCAATGAAGCCGCAAAGGCTACGGGAAAGAGCAAAACCACCATTCATCGTGCGTTGAAATCTGGAAAGGTTTCAGCCATTAAGCGAGACAATGGAGCCTATGCCATTGAACCGGCGGAACTGCACCGGGTGTTCCCGCCTGTTCCAGCGGAACGGAACGAGGAACGTTCCATTCGGAACGATACGGAACACCTGCGTGACGATCAAGGAACGCTCCGCATCCAACTGGAAACCATTGAAAAAGAGCGTGAGCGCGAGCGCCAGCAGTTGCAGGAAACCATAACTGATCTTCGCGAAGATCGGGACCGATGGCGGCAGCAGGCAACAGCTCTCTTGGAGGACAAGCGACCGCGCGGGTTCTGGAAAAAGCTGTTCGGCAACTAGGGTAAAATGGCAGAGTGCGGAAAAGCGGATCGACAGAAAGCGCCGTGCCTGATCTTAAGTGGCAGATTTCGGCGCTCCGGACCTTCCAAAAGGATCTTCGATAAAGAGCACTGCAACTAAGGAGAAACCCATGAACAAAACTGGTGCACTAATTCATCCGACCTTGGCGAATCCGCCTTTCAATAGAGCGCTGTGGTTCATCACACTGATGGTGGTTGGATCACTCATCATCACTATCTCAGCGAAGATCAAAGTGCCTATGTGGCCAGTCGATATGTCACTTCAGACGCTTGCGATTTTCACTATTGCCGCGACCTTCGGACTACGCCTAGGTCTCGCAACAATTCTGCTTTATCTGGCGCAAGGCGCGCTCGGCCTGCCAGTCTTTCAAGGCTCCCCAGAACGAGGGATCGGCATTGCCTACATGATGGGATCGACCGGTGGCTATCTCGTGGGGTTTGTAGCCATGACCCTAATCACGGGTTGGGCAGCGGATCGCGGCTGGTGGCGAAACCCATTCAAAATTGGAGCAGCAATGCTGCTTGGCGAGATTGTTCTGCTTTTGCTGGGTGCATTCTGGCTCGCATACCTATTCGGAGTTTCGAGAGCTTTCGAATACGGTATAGGCCCGTTCATTGTTGCTGATTTGCTCAAGGTCGCCATTGCCGCTGGCATCGTTTCGGTTATTGGCGTTTGGGTCCGAAAGCTACCGGACAGTGAATCAGTAAATCAATCGTAAGCATTTTTGACGGACCTTTTGACGGACCTATGGATCAATCCACATAGGAGAACCTTCGCTCGGCGATCAGAACATTCATGCGCTACACGGCGGATTTGGCCGTGTAGCGCTACGGCAGTTCACCGAACTGCCTCGTTAGCATTCATCATCTTGACCATCCCCTTAGGTTTTCGTATATACATAAACTATGGTAATGATTGTCTGGGATGAGCCGAAACGGCAGATCAACCTCGCGCGTCACGGGTTGGATTTTGCCGATCTGGATGAATGGTTCTTCCTCGATGCCGTGACGGTTCCCGCCAAGGAAAACCGTCACATGGCGATAGGGCGCTTGAACGATGGGACCATCGCCGTGGTCTTTGCCCTTCTGGGAACGGAAGGTGTCTCGGTGATCTCCATGCGCCCTGCCAGCCGCAAGGAAAGGAGCCTGCTATGACCAACAAGAAGCACAAGCCGATCTCCGAGGCCGAGGAAGCGCGGATTCAGAAGATGATCGCCAGCGACCCGGATGCCCCCGAAGCCACCGATGAACAGATATCCGAAGCCAAGCCCTTTATCGAAGCCTTTCCGGCCCTGGCCGACAAGATGCGAAAAAATGTTGGGGGGCGGCCACGATCTGCGAACCCGAAGGTGCCGGTTTCGATCCGACTGGATCAAGAAGTAGTCACAAAGCTCAAGGCAACAGGTCCTGGCTGGCAAAGCCGGGTGAACGAGATGCTGCGGCGCGAAGTCCTGACTGATCGTTAATCACAGAAGCGCCCGACCGCCCCCCATAAGGCGGGGAGGGCGCGGGCGATCCGCGACAGCCTATAGGCTGTGCCCACGGTCCCGATCGCGATCGGCAATGCTGTCCCGCTCCTTTTCGATCTCCCGCTGACGTTCCAGCTCCACTTCGCGCTCCCGCGCCGCATCCATCTCGGCTTGCCGTTCTTCGGCCTCGCGCCCCTCGCGCAGTGCCGCCGCACGGCCGGCAAGAGTGTCCCGGTCGATCCCCGCCGCCGCCTCGCGCAGCCGCGCCGCGAACGCCTGCGGCGTCTCCCGTTCCGGTTCCGGCGTAGCAACCTCCTGAACCTCGTCCCGGCCCTGATGGGCCTCCCACGCTTCTCGCATCCGCGTTGCAATGTCGGGTTCCTGGCCCCGGCCCCCGGCAAGCGCCAGCTCAGCCTGCCCAGACCCCAGACGGTCCAGAACGCGATCCGCCGCCCGGTCCAGCCAGTCGCGGACGTGGCCCGCCAGCTCGCGGGCAACCTCCATGACCTCGGCCGCGCGGGCCTTGGCCTCGTGCCAGGCGCGGGCGCGGCCGACCTCGATGCCGCGCTCCTTCATCTGCCACGCGCCGGGGGAAAGCTGCGGCAGAGGCGGACGGTCCAGTTCGATAGCCCGCACGGTCTGCACCAACTCCGCGCCCTTGTCGCCGCGCTCCCGCGCCGCCGATGCCAGCTCAAGCGCCTCGTCGCGCTGCGCCACCAGCGTCCGGTGATCCACGCGGTCCGCGATGCCGGCGCGCTCAAGGGCAGCATTGCTGTCCCGCGCCCACGCCTCCCGCCAGCCCTCAAGAACCTCGACTTTGTTCCAGTCGCGGTTCTTGGTGGTGAAGCCGTCTGCATCCACCTCACGGGTGGTCAGCAGAATGTGGGCGTGATGGTTGCGCTCGTCCCCCTCGCGCCCCGGCGCGTGCAGGGCGATGTCAGCCACCATGCCACGGTCCACGAACTGCGCCTGTGCGTAGTCGCGGACCAGGGCGACACGCTGCGCATGGGTCAGCTCGTCGGGGAGGGCCACGCGGACCTCGCGGGCGACCTGGCTATTCTTGCGGGTCTCGGATTCCTCGACCCGGTTCCACAGCTCGGATCGGTCACGGACCCAATCCGGCGCATGATCCGGCGCGAGGATTTCGGTGTGATCGACGCCGCTCCGCGCCGCGTAGTCGAAGACCAGCCCGGTGCGGCGGTCCTCGATCCGCTCGGCCACGCGGTAGGCGATAGCCGCCGTGGCGCTGCGGCCCTGGCTGCGGGAAATCATCGAAGCTCGAAGATGGTAGATCGCCATTCGGTGCCGCACTTCGCTTAGGGGTCGAGGGGAAACGCCAGTCTCCCCCGCCCACACAAACGCGCAGCGTTTGTATAAGTGGGCACTTCGTGTCTTGCTCTCTACCTAAGGCTACGCCTAAAAGCAACATGGGACAGTGGCAGCGGAGACCGGAATGGCGCGGAGCATAGATCAGCAGATTGCAACAACGCAGGCCAAGCTGGCCCGCCTGAAACAGCGCCAGAAGGCCAGCGAGACCCGGCGGAAAATCATCGTCGGGGCCATCGTGACAACCGAAGCCCTGAAAGACCCGAAGATTGCACGGTGGATGGCGGCAACCCTGCGCAAGAACACCACCCGCGAAGTCGATCAGAAAGAGCTGGTCGGGCTGCTGGCGGAACTGGATCAGGTGGCGGCGAAGGCCGACCGGACATGAGCAAGGATCCGTTTCAGATACTTGCCGACGAGCTGACCCTGATCCGCAAGGACATGGACCAGCTCCAGCGCACCAGTCTCAACAAGGACGAGGCCGAAGCCTTGCACCAAATCGTGGCCGAGGCGGTGTCGGACATGCGGCAGGCGACCAAAGAAACCCCGCAGGCCCTCCAGAGCGCGTTGAAAGCCGACAGGGGGCAGATGGCCCGCGAAGCCTCCGTAGCGGCCACCAGAGCCGCGCAGGAGGCCGTTGAAGGCATCCGGGCGGAATTGACCTCTGAGCGCGACAGGCTCTCACAGAGCGCCTCACAGGCCCGCAGAGCGGCCTTGCGGTTCTCGGGCGGCATTTGGACTGCTCTGGGTGCTACGCTCGCCACAGGGGCGTTTCTGGGCTTCCTGACGGCC
>NZ_JASJOE010000114.1 GCF_030163755.1 Roseicyclus amphidinii | reverse complement strand
GGGGTGGGCGGGTGGGCCGCCCCGCCCCCGCGCGGTCCCTCAGCCCGCCAGCAGGCGCAGACCGTTGGTCACGTCCGCCCGCACCGCCAGCCGCAACCCCGGCTCGTCCCCGGCCTTCAGCGCGGCCACGATCAGCCGGTGATGCTGCGGCACCTCGGTGCGGTTCAGCCGCCCGTAAAGCGCCCGCATCGTGGGCCCCAGCTGCAGCCAGACCGTCTCGGCCAAGGCCAGCATCGCGGGGGCCTGCGCGCGCAGGTAGAGGGTGCGGTGAAACTCGAGGTTGCGCTTGATGTAAGCGACCGCGTCGCGGCGCGCGATGGCTTGCGCGATGGTGCCGTTGATCGCCTCCATCCGCTCGATCAGCGCGGGATGCGCGCGCGGCAGGGCGCGGGCCGACAGCTCGGGCTCCAGCAACGCGCGGATCGCCGCCAGCTCCTCGATCCGCTCGTTCGACAGCTCGGGCGTCGAGACGCGGCCCGAGGCCGAAAGGAACAGCGCCCCCTCGCTCACCAGACGCCGCACCGCCTCGCGCGCGGGGGTCATCGACACACCGAATTCCGCGCCGAGGCCGCGCAGCGTCATCGCCTGCCCCGGCCCCACCTCGCCATGCATGATGCGGCTGCGCAGCGCGCGATAGACCCGGTCATGGGCCACCGCGGCCCCCGTCTCGGTCGGGCGCGGGTTCATCAGCATGGGCCATCCTCCTCGAGGTCGAAACGCCAGGCCAGAAGACCCGCACCATTGCGCTTCAACCAGTCGCGGTGTTCGGCATAATCGGGCCTGAGCCGCGCGCAGACCCGCCAGAAGGCGGGGGAGTGGTTCATCTCGGCAAGATGCGCGACCTCGTGGGCCGCGACGTAATCCAGCACCGAGGGTGGGGCCATGATCAGCCGCCACGAGAACATCAGGTCCCCCTTCGAGGAACAGCTGCCCCAGCGGCTTCGCGGATCGCGCAGGGTGATCCGCCCCGGCGCGCGGCCAAGCGCCCCGGCATGGCGGGCGACTGCAACCGACAGCCGCTCGCGCGCCAGCGCCGTCAGAAGCGCCTTGAGCCGCGGGCCCTGCCGCGGGCCCTCGGGCACCTCGATCCGCCCATCGGTGAAGCGTGCGGCCCGTCCCTGTCCGGCGACGACCGCGCGCGGGGTGCCGCAGATCGGCAGCGCCGCGCCGATGCGCGCCCGTTGCGGGACCGGTGCGGCATCGAGGTGGCGGCGCACCCAGCCCTCGCGGTCGCGCAGAAAGGCCAGCGCCTCGGCCTCGGGCGCCCAGATCGGCAACGACAGGCTGACGGTCCCGTTGGCGCGTGACACGCGCAGCGAGAATCGGGTTGCACGCCGCGACCGGCGCAATGCCACCACGACCGGCGGATCGCCCGGAAGGACATGGGTTGAACTGCGCTGTCTGGACACCACTTCCAAGGCCTCGAGGATACGATCGACCGTCCTGCCGCACGGGGTTTGACAGTCCCCCGACACTATGGCAGAGGTCCGCATCCCGCGATACCGCAGAGTTATGCAAGGGGGTGTCATGCCCAAAGAGGAATGGGGCGTCAAACGCGTCTGCCCCACAACCGGAAAACGGTTCTACGACCTGAACCGGACCCCGATCGTCAGCCCCTACACGGGCGAGGTTGTCGTTCTCGACACCGGCAAGGCCGGCCGTAGCCTCGTGGCCGACAAGGCCGACAAGAAAACGGTCAAGGAGGCCGCAGCGGACGAGGACGATCTGGTTCTCGACGACGACGTCGAAATCGAAGACGACGATTCGGATGTCGATCTCGATGACGATGATGTTCTCGACGACGACGAGGACGACGATACCGTCGCGCTCGACGACCTGGCGGACGTGGCCGGAAACGACGACGACGACTGAACACTGGCGGTCGGCGAGGGGGTGGACAGGGCGATTTTTCCCTTGCACCTCCCCCCGCCCTATCCTACACCGCCGCACACCTGACGGGGGCGTCACAAGCGCCCCCCGACACGGGGCCTTAGCTCAGCTGGGAGAGCGCTTGCATGGCATGCAAGAGGTCAGGGGTTCGATCCCCCTAGGCTCCACCAAACATCCCCAATCCCTGCAGAAAACCCTTGGTCGCGCGCGTCGCTCCTGTCGCCGTGGCGGTCTCATGCCGCGCTTGTGGGCCATCGGCCGGGCGCAGTAGGGTTCCGGGGTGGTCGCGTGACCGGTTGGGGGGTGTGATGGGTTGGCTCAAGACACATGCCGAGGCGATCGGCGCTGCCGGTGCGATCGTCATGGCGCTTGCCGCGGTTGCCGCCGCCATCCTCGTGCCGATGCAGATCGCGGCCAATGACCGGACCAGCCGCGAGCAGGCCGCGCGCGAGATCTACCGCGAGTTCCTGAATATCACCATCCAGCGCCCCGACCTGGCCGATCCCGCCGCCTGTGCGCCCGCCGACCCGGCCCGCGCGCGCGCTTACGAGGCCTATGTCGATTACCTGCTCTACACGGCGGAACAGGTCCTCGACCTGTCGCAGGAGGAGTGGGAGGGGACCATCGCCGCCCGGCTTGCGCCGCACCGGCCCTATCTCTGCCGCTTCGACGCGGACGACCTGGCCACGATGACCGCCCCCGTCGCGGCGCTTGTGCGCTCGGTCGCCACCGGGTGCGAGGGGGCGCCGCCCCCCTGCCGGTGAGCCACCGCCGGGGCGTGGTCAGCCGGGGGGCCGACGGAAGATCCCGTCGAAATACGCTCCAAGCCGCTCGACGCCGTCGAAGGGCATCACATGCCCGACATGCTGGTCCGGCCGCACCACGACAAGGCACCCTGCCGCCCGGTCGATGCCGCGCATCTCGTAAATGTCATCGGCGGGGTTCGGCAGGGGGCAGAAGAGTTTTTCGTAATCCTGCAAGCCGAAGCGCCCCTTGCGCGGCAGGAAGATCGGCGGCAGATCGGTGATGTCCACCGCGCCCAGCTCGACCGGCAGCACCGCGCGCAGGTCGATCAGCGCGTCCACCTCGGCCCCGTCGACGCTGTGGCGCGCAAGCGGCGATAGTGCCGGATCGGCCAGTGCGGCGGCCAGCCGCGCCACCGCGCCGTCCTTGGTGGTGGGGTCTTCGTCCGGGGCGAAGGCAAAGACGCGCCAGCGCCCGTCCGCGCGGACGGTATGGCCCAGCTCGACCCGCTTCGCATCGGCAAGGCGCAGCACCGGCGCGGAGTGGAACCGCGCCCCGATCTCGAAGCGGCTGGCCAGCCCCTGCCACGTCTTCGGGCCGGTCAGGACCGAGGGCGCATAAGTTACCGCGACCCCGGCGGTGTAACGCCCCTGCCGGATGAACTGGCGCTGAACCGGCGGCATGTCGTCGGCCTCTGCGTCGCCCGTCTCGCGGATCGCCTGCGCCCAATGCCGGTCGAACTCGATCAGGTCCTGCGCGACCGCGTGGCGCTCGGCAGAGTAGCTGTGCAACAGCTCCGGCGCAGCCTCGCCCCGCAACACCGCCTTGAGCTTCCAGCCGAGATTGAAGGCATCCCCCATCGAGACATTCATCCCCTGCCCCGCCTTGGGGCTGTGGGTGTGACAGGCGTCGCCCGCGATGAAGATGCGCGGCGCCACATGCGCCTCGTCCCCCGCGGGCACATCGTCGAACTTGTCGGTCAGGCGCTGGCCGATCTGGTAGGCCGACCACCAGACCACGTCCTTCACCTCGAGGCTGTAGGGATGGAAGACGCGCTGCGCCTTGGCGATCAACTGCTCGACGGTGATGTCGCGGTCGGAGGCGCGCTCGCCGGGCGCAAGCCTGTCCTGCTCGATGTAGATGCGCACGAGGTGGCCGCCTTCGCGCGGGATGATCAGGATCGTGCCGTCGCCCGCCGACTGCATCACCGTCTTGAAGCGGATATCGGGGAAATCGGTGATGGCGAGAATGTCCATCACCCCCCAGAGCTGGTTGGCCGAATCCCCGCGAAGTTCCCGCCCGATGGCCTTGCGCACCGTGCTGCGCGCGCCGTCGCAGCCGACCACGTAGCGCGTGGCCACGGTTTCCGTCTCGCCGGTCGCGTGGTGCAGCGTGACCGAGACAGGATAATCCGGCGAGGCCGCATCATCGCGCGAGATCGACAGCACCTCGACCCCGTAGTCGGGGGCCAGCCGCCGCGGGCCGTTGCGCATCACCTCGAGATACATGTCATGCACGCGCGCCTGGTTCAGGATGACATGCGGCATCTCGGACAGGCCGTCCTCCACATCCTGCACGCGGCCCGCGCGCGCGATCCGCGACCGGTCGGCGGGGTCCGGCGTCCAGAAGACGGTCTGGTTCACCCAATAGGCCTCCTGCCGGACCTTGTGGGCGAAGCCGAAGGCCTCGAACATCTCCATCGACCGGCAGGAGACACCATCGGCCTGCCCCTTTTCCAGCGGGCCCGCCTTGCGCTCGACGATCCGGGTCGAGATGTCGCCGAACTGCGCCAGCTGCGCGGCCAGCGTCAGGCCCGCGGGGCCGCAGCCCACGATCAGCACATCGACCTCGGACGGACGGTCGCCAGCGGCCGCATGCGCGCCCTCGGGCTGAACGGCGGGCTGAACGGCGGGATCGCCGGGGCGAAACCCATCAAGGTGGTATTGCATGCGGACCCCTCCCTGCCTCCGTGGCAAGGGGGAAAGTAGTATGCATACTTACCATTCGTCAAGAAATCCGTTTGTATGCTTACTACTTTCTGGCAAGCTGACGGGCATCCGGGCATGAAGGGCACGCCGTGACACCAGAAATCTACAGGATGCCGGGGCACCTGATCCGCCGCCTGCACCAGAAATCGACGCAGGTCTTCCAGCAGCGGATGCGACAGGCCGGGCATGACATCACCCCGGTGCAATTCGCCGCGATGGAGGCCTTGCGCGGCGCGCCCGGTATAGACCAGGCGCAGCTGGCCCACCTGATCGCCTATGACCGCGCCACCATCGGCGGCGTCATCGAACGGCTGGAGAACCGCGGCCTGGTGCAGCGCGCAGCCAACCCGAGGGACCGCCGCGCCCGGCTCGTGTCGCTGACCCCCGCGGGTGCGGGTTTGATCGACGAGCTGATGCCCGTCGTCGAGGGCCTGCAGGCGGATATCCTCGCAGATCTCACCACCGCCGAGCGCAAGGCGCTTTGCCGCTTGATGGCCAGAACGCTCGCCATGCCGGAGGATGGGACAGAGGAGGATGGCCCCTGACCGAACCGCGCAGGCCACAAACAAGATATTTAAAATAACCGTTATGTGTTATCATTAAATGGAATCATCCTCGACCCGCAGGGGTCGGGGCGTGATCGCAAGGGAGGACCAAAACCATGAAAACCTGCTGGAAGGCGATGAACCTCGGCGCGGCGGCGCTTGGGCTGGGGGTTTGGGGTGGGGCCGTTTCGGCGCAGGAGGTGACGCTTCGGCTGCACCAGTTCCTGCCGCCGCAGGCGGTTGTGCCGATGCATGTGCTGGATGTCTGGGCGGACGGGA
>NZ_JASJOE010000113.1 GCF_030163755.1 Roseicyclus amphidinii | reverse complement strand
GCACCTCTTCGGCGGGCGTGCCGGTCCGCTCGGCGGCTTCCTGCACGGCTTCGGCCGCGTCGGCGACCGCCTCGGCCAGCTCTTCGGGGCTGACATCCTCGGGGAAGCGCAGCACGACCTCGCCATCCTGCACCTCGGCCTCGAGCGGGCTGTCATAGGGCAGGGCGCGGTCGATCGCCTCGGCCATCTCGGAGGCTTCGGTCTCGCCGGGGCTGCCCACGCCGTCGCTGCCGCCGTCGCCGGTCTCGACCTCGGGATCTTCGGTCTCGGTCGTCTCCTGCGTCAGTTCCTCGAGCACGGAGGGGTCGGGCGAGGGGCTGAAGCTTTCGCTCAGGACGGTCGTGCCCATCGGCATTTCCATCACCGGCACCTCGCGCTGCACGCCGAAGGCGTCGCGCAGCGAGCCCGAGACCATCTTGAACCGCGGGCGGTCGAACTCGGCGAAGGACAGGATCAGCACGAAGAACGCCATCAGGAGCGTGGCGATATCGGCGAATGTCGCCATCCACGCCGGCGCGCCCTTTGGCGGGCATTTCTTTTCTTCGGGCTCGTCCGGCTCGATCAGAGGGACGGGCAGGGGGATCGGGCGCTTCGCCATGGTCGTCGCCTCAGGCCGCCGCCAGCAGCTTGGCCTGCAGCTTGGGCGGCATCGACGCGATCATCTGCTCCTGCACCATGCGCCCGGATTCGCCGCGCGCGATGTTGCGCAGACCTTCCAGCACCATCTCACGATAGACCACCTCGTTGGCCGAATACCCCTCGAGCTTCGAGAGGATCGGGCCGAAGATGACATTCGCCAGGATCGCGCCATACATCGTGGTCAGCAGCGCCACCGCCATGGCCGGGCCGATGGCCTGCGGGTCTTCCATCGCGCCCAGCATCTGCACCAGGCCGATCAGCGTGCCGATCATGCCCATCGCGGGGGCGATATCGACCCAGGCGCGCACCGCGCCGTGCAGTTCCGAATGGCGTTCCTTCATCGAGGAGATTTCCTGCTTGAGGAATTTCACCAGCTTGTGCTCGTCGGCGCCGTCCACCAGCATCTCGACGCCCTTCTCGAAGAACCGGTCGGGCAGCTCCTGCCCCTCCAGCGCCATCAGGCCGTTCTTGCGCGCGAGATCCGACAGCTCCACCATCTTGGCGATCAGGTCTTCGCGGCTGCGCGGCTTGGGCATGAAGGCCTTGGCCATGGCCCCGAAGGAGCCGAGGAACACCCCCATGGGCGTCGTGAACATCACGGCGAAGAAGGTGCCGCCGATCACGATCAGGATCGAGGGGATGTCGATATAGGGGGCCACGCCGCCGGAATAGATCATCGAACCGATGATCATGCCGGCCGCGCCGATCAGGCCGATGAGTGAGGCGATGTCCATCTCGGGTCTCCGGGCTTGTGCTGCTTCCTTCCAGCAAGAGCCGTGCCAAGCCGCGCATGGCGGGGTGGCAAAAAACGAAATCCGAAAAAATGTATGTAAAACAGGTATTTGAATGGGTCTTTCAGGCCCCGGCTAAACAAATTCCGGCTGTGCCGTTGCCTTCTCCGAGCGCTGACGGCGCCCCGCAATCAACACCGGAGAACGGACGATGACGACGATCAACACGAATATCGGCGCGATCAACGCCCAGGCGAACATGACGCGCATCAACGAGAACATGAACGACTCGATGCAGCGCCTGTCCTCGGGCATGCGCATCAACGCCGCCAAGGACGACGCGGCGGGCATGGCCATCGCGGAAAAGATGACCTCGCAGATCAAGGGCCTCAACCAGGCTGTGCGCAACGCCACCGACGGCAAGAACCTGGTGGACACCACCGAAGGCGCCCACGTCGAGGTTTCGAACATGCTGCAGCGTCTGCGCGAACTGGCCGTGCAGTCCGCGAACGACACCAACACCGCCTCGAACCGCAACAACCTCGCGTCGGAAGGCCGCCAGCTGATCGCCGAGATCAACTCGGTCGCCCAGAACACCACCTTCAACGGCATGAAGGTTCTCGACGGCTCCTTCTCGGGCATGCAGCTGCAGATCGGCGCCGACAAGGGCCAGACGCTCGAGGTGAACGTCGACAGCGCGGCGGCGACCGACATCGGCATGAACTCGGTCAATTCCAAGGTCAGCATCACCGACGGCACCGACAGCGACATCGCGGCGGGCACCACGATCACCCTGACCGGTTTCGCCGGTAGCGACACGATCACCACCACCGCGGGCCAGTCGGCCGCAAGCCTTGCCGAAGAGGTCAACAAGCTCTCGGCCGGCACCGGCATCGAGGCCACCGCCATCACCAAGGCCGAGCTGTCGGGCTTCACCCTGACCGACAGTGTCAGCTTCGACATCGGCACCGCCTCGGGCGAGACCGTCAACATCGGCACCGTGTCGATCACCGACGCCTCCGACGTGCGCGGCCTGCGCGACGCGATCAACGCCGTCTCCGGCCAGACCGGCATCACCGCCACCATGGCCGAGAACGACAACAGCAAGATCGTTCTGACCCATGCCAGCGGCGAAGACATCGTGATCGAGAACGCCACCTCGACCAACGATTTCACCGTGACGGCACTGACCGCAGACGGCACCGCCAACGGCAGCCTCGCCACCGTCGGCAGCACCACCGGCAACGCGGTCGTGACCGGCGAGGTCGAGATGTCCTCGACCAAGGCCTTCACCGTCGCCACCGACGCCGCCGCGGCAACCGAGCACTTCGACGCCGTCGCCAACGGCTCCAAGCTGGAGAACGTGGCCTCGATCGACCTGACGACCGCCGAAGGTGCCGCAGACTCGATCAAGGTGATCGACTACGCGCTGCAGAAGATCTCGCAGTCGCGCTCCGATCTCGGTGCCGTGTCCAACCGTCTCGACAGCACGATCTCGAACCTGACCAACATCACGGTCAACGTCGAGGCCGCGCGCTCTGGGGTCATGGATGCCGATTTTGCGAAAGAATCGTCCGAGATGGCCCGCGGCCGGATCCTGTCGCAGGCCGCCACCGCGATGCTGGCACAGGCCAACTCCTCGCAGCAGAACGTCCTCAGCCTGCTCCGCGGCTGACGGAAAATTGACACCCAAGACGGAACCCGGCGCCTCGGTGCCGGGTTTTGTCGTTTGAAATCAATATGTCGTTCGATGGATGCCGGCGTCGGCCCGGCGTCGTCGCAAGCGTCAATTTCCCGGTGTTGTCCGGGGCTAAAATGGCGGGTTTCTGGTCTTCATCCTAGGAGGACCAGGCATGACCCTTCAACTGACACCCCGTATTGCCCAGCGCGCGTCGCTGGTGATGACGACCCAGCTTCAGCAGGCGATCTGCCTTCTGCAACTGTCCAATCTCGACCTTCGGTCCTTCATCGAGAAGGAAGCCGAGGAAAACCCCTTTCTCTTCGTCGATCCCGGCCAGGGGGGCGGTTCCGGCCCGGCGCTGCCCTCGTCGCGTGGCGCGGCCGATGACAGCTACGACGATATCGGCAGCCGTCTGGCCGCGCCCGATCTGTCGCTTTACGCCCATGTGTCGGCGCAGTTCGATGTGATCTTCTGCGACGCGCGTCGCCGCCTGATCGCCGAGCGGTTCCTCGAGGCGCTCGAGCCGAACGGCTGGCTCGGCGAGCCGCTGGAGGACATCGCGCTGGCGAGCGGGCTGACGCTCGAGCAGGCCGAGAACATGCTGCACGAGGTGCAACAGGTCGAGCCCGCGGGGCTTTTCGCCCGCAGCCTTGCCGAATGCCTTGCGTTGCAGGCCGAGGATCGTGGCATGATGACGCCTGTGTTCCGGGCGCTTCTGGATCACCTGCCGATGCTGGCCGCCGCCGACCTGCCGGGCCTGTGCCGCACGCTGGGCATCGCCATGGACGAGCTGCGCGACCTGCTGCGCCAGCTGCGCAGCCTGAACCCCAAGCCGGGCGCGGATTTCGAGCAGGGCGAGCTGACCGAGCGCGAACCCGACCTGATCGTCACCCGCGGCCCCGAGGGCTGGCGCGTGGACCTGAACCGCTCGACGCTGCCGACCGTCCATGTCGACGAGACCATGGCCGCCGACAGCCGCATGACGCGGCAGGCCGCGGATTACATCGGCGAGCGCCTGTCGGTGGCGCGCTGGCTGCGCCGGGCGATCGACCACCGCAACCAGACCACGCTGGCCATCGGTGCCGAGATCGTGCGCCGCCAGGCGGCCTTTCTCGAGGGCGGGCTGGCGCATCTCCAGCCGATGACGCTGCGCGACGTGGCCGAGGCGGTGGGCGTGCATGAAAGCACGGTCAGCCGCGTGACCACGGGTATCATGATGGTGACGCCGCAGGGGGCATTCGGTCTGAAGCGGCTGTTCACCACGGCGCTGGCGACCGATGGCGCGGGCGCGACCTCGTCCGAGGCGGTGCGCCACCGCATCCAGCAGCTTGTCCGCGACGAGGACCCCGCCAATCCTCTCAGCGACGACGCGCTGGCGCGGATCATCACCGAGGAGGGCACGCATCTGGCCCGCCGCACGGTGGCGAAATACCGCGACATGCTCAGGATCGCCTCGTCCTTCGAACGCAAGCGGCGCGCGCGCCTCGCCTCCTGAGCCCAGTCGCAAGACGGTCATGCCGAAAGGCCGGTGGTGCCCCCGCCGGCCTTTCGGCTGTCCGGGGGACGGGGCACCGCGGTCTCAGCCGCCGTCGACCACCGCCGCCGCGGCAAGCCGGGGGGGAACATGCAGGTAGCGCGCCTCGGGGTGCAGCGAGCGGATGCGGCGGTGCAACTCGCGCTCGGTCCGGGTGGCGATGACGCCATCGGGCGCAAGCCCCCGCGCCAGCCGGTCGGCGCGCCAGAGCGCCGCGCCCGCCTTCCAGAAATAGAGCGACAGGATCGCGTGCAGCGCCAGCATCGCGGGCCAGCCGACGGGCCAGCCGACCAGAACAAGCGCGGCCCAGATCGCCAGCGGCCCCCACAGGTGCATCTGCGCCAGCCACAGGGGCGGCACCAGAAGGGCCATCACCGGCGCCGTGACCGGCTGGATGTCGTAGCGCCCGTCAGGGGCGCGCAGCACTTCCCAGTTGCGCAGCGTCGCGGGGTCGATCGGCGCGCCGCCCCCTTCGCCCAGGTCGACGGGCGTCCCGTCGCGCCGCCAGGCCCCGAGGGCTGCAGTGTCGGACAGGATGAACCAGCGGTGCCCGGCGCGCTCGAAGCACAGCGCGGCGGGCAGGCCGGGCCGGTTGAGCCTGGCGGTCAGCGCCGCGGGATCGGGTGCAACCGCCCCGCCGTTGACCGAGATCAGCCGGTCCCCCTCGCGCAGGCCGAAGCGTTGGCCAAGCCCGTTGGGGCGCCCCAGCACAAGGCTTGCGGGCTGGGTTTCCGGAAAGGGTGTCGCGGACATCGGTCAGGGGAAACTGAACGGGTTGGAGGCTGCGCGCGCCGGGGCCGGGGCCGGG
>NZ_JASJOE010000112.1 GCF_030163755.1 Roseicyclus amphidinii | reverse complement strand
GCCAATCCGCCGCCGCCGCTCACGGTGCCGAGATCGGCGCGCCGCCCGGCGACAGCCGGACCGGAACGGCCGCCGCGACCCGGCGGATCGACATTCTCGCATGACCCTTTCCCATCGCAACAATCCCGTGACCCGACATGACTGAGCAAACCACCAACCCGCCCCGCCGCAGCCTGATCGGCCGACTGGTCCGGGGCACCCTGCTGCTGGTCGCCGGTGGCGGCCTTGGCGCGGGCGGCTTCGCCGCGGGCATGTATTATGCCGGCGACGGGCTGTCCCCCGCCGAAGAGGTTCTGCGCCTGATCGACCAGGGCGCGCTTGACGGCGACACGCAGACCGCCGGGGCGACCGAAGACGGCGGCCTGCCCCAGCGCGTGCCGCGCCCCGCGCCCGAAGCCCCCAGCTTCCTCACCAGCTATTTCGAGTTTCCCGACCCTCTGACCACGAACCTCGCGCAGTCGCGGCGTTTCCTGCAGCTCACCGTGGGCATCGCCACGCAATACGACGAGACCGTCATAGCCAATATCGAGACGCATTCCATGGCGTTGCGCTCGGACATGCTGGCCGTGATCTCGGGCTTCACCGAAGAGGGCGTCGCCGGGGCCGAGGGGCGCCTGGCGCTGGCCACCGCGCTGCGCGAGACGCTGAACACGCGGCTCGAGGCGCTCGAGGGGTTCGGCGGCATCGAGGATGTCTTCTTCCCCTCCTTCGTGATGCAGTGAGTCGGGAGAGCGACGGCGATGTCCCAGACCCACCGGCTTTCCAGCGACCAGGTCGCGGCCCTTGTCGACGGGTTGCGCGACCTCGAGGCCGATGACGCAAGCCCCGAGGCCGCCGAGGCCCGGCCCTACAAGTTCGGCTCGGACAACCGCGGCATCCTCGGCGATTACTACGGGCTTCGGATGATCAACGAGCGGTTCTGCCGCCTTGCGCGGTCGGTGTTCCTGCCGTTCCTGCGGATGCATCCGCGCATTTCCAGCTTTCCGCCGGAAATCAAGACCTTCGAGCAATACTCGGACGAGCTGGACAATTTCGTCAGCCTGACGACCAGCCGGATCGAGCCCTTGCGCGGGTCGCAGCTGATCACGCTGCACCCGGATTTCGTGTCGCAGCTGACCGATGCCTATTACGGCGGCGCGATCCGCAAGCTGCCCAACCGGCGGCAGGAGTTCACCACCACGGAAAACCGGGTGATCGAGATCCTGACCGAGGGGCTGAACCGCGCGCTTGAAAGCGCATGGCGCGATCTTGCGCCGCTCACCTTCGAGGTCACCAGCCGCGAGGAGAACCTCCAGTTCGCCACCTTCGTGGAGGGCAGCGACCTGGTGGTGAACTGTTCGTTCATCATCCAGCTGCCGGGCACCGATCCGGCCAACCTCGACATCCTCTACCCGCTGCAGGTGCTCAAGCCGCTGGCAGCCCAGCTGCGCTCGCGGATGCAGTCGGACCTGGTGGAAGAGGACGACACCTGGCGCGCGCGGCTGCGGCGCGCGGTCATGGACGTGCCGCTGACGGTCACCGCGCGGCTGGCCGAGCCGACCGTGCCGCTGGCCGCGCTCGACCGGATGGGCACGGGGCAGATCCTGCCCGTGGACCTGTCGCCCTCGCCGGTTCTGCTGGTCGAGGACAAGCCCTTTTTCGCAGGCGAGATCGGCGTGGCCAACGGCCATGCCGCCATGCATGTCACCCGCCGCTGCAAACGCTAAGACGCGCCGCGCGGCCCCATCGAACGGAGTTTTCCCATGATCGACCCGACCCAGACGCAAGCCCCTTCCGACAACGCGCAGGCCGCCGCGGCGGGACAGGATCTCGGGATGCTGGCCAATGTGAAGGTGCGCATGACCGTCGAGGTCGGCCGCACCCAGATCAGCATCGAGGAGCTGCTGCGCCTGAACGAGGGCGCCGTGGTCGAGCTGGACCGGCTGGCCGGTGACCCGCTCGATATCCTGGTGAACGGCACCCAGATCGCCACCGGCGAGGTGGTGGTCATCGGCGACCGGTTCGGCATCCGCTTCGGCGACATCGTCGACCCGCGCGAGCGCGCGCAATCGGTCTGAGACCGCGGCCCCCGCGGCGCGGGCGCTTGGCACGATTCCTGCCCCTGCAAGGGCAGGAGTTGTTACCGGAGTGCCCGCCTTGGATCACCTTACCCCTGACCGCCTGCTGATCGTCGGCCTGTTTCTCGCCGTGCTGCTCGGCCTGTGGGCCGCGGTGCAGCGCAACCGCACGGGCCTGGCCCGGCGCATCACCGGCGACCGCCGCTTGCGCATGGTCGAGACCCTGACGCTCGGCCCCGAGGGGCGCGCGCTGCTGCTCGAGGCCGAGGGGCGTTCGATCCTCGTGCTGGGTGGCCGTCGCGGCACGCCTTGCGTGCTCGACCTCGGCCCCCGTGGCAAATGTGACACCGACGGGGCGGAGGGCGCAGAATGACCCGCGCCCTTCCCCTCGCCGCGCTTATGGCCCTGCTCGGCGGCCCCGCGCTGGCGCAAGCCGGCCTGCCCGCGCTGACCATGACCCAATCCGAGGGCGACACGGTCTATTCCCTGTCGCTGCAGGTGCTGGCGCTGATGACGGCGCTGACCGTGCTGCCGGCCATCGTGCTGGGCATGAGCGCCTTCACCCGCATCATCATCGTCCTGTCGATCCTGCGCCAGGCGCTCGGCACGCAGGCGACGCCGCCCAACCAGGTGCTGATCGCCATCGCGCTCTTCCTGACCTTCTTCGTGATGGACCCGGTCCTGACCGAGGTGAACACCCGCGCGCTGTCGCCCTTCCTCGAGGGGCAGCTTGCCGCCGAACCCGCCATCGCCGAGGCGCGCGGCGTCGTCTCGGCCTTCCTGATGGACAACACCCGCGAGGCGGACCTGATGATGTTTGCCGATCTCGCGGGGCATGAGCCCTACGCCACCGAGGCCGACGTGCCGCTTTCGGTGCTTCTGCCGGCCTTCATCACCTCGGAGCTGAAGACCGCCTTCCAGATCGGGTTCCTTCTGTTCCTGCCCTTTCTCGTGATCGACCTCGTGATCGCGTCGATCCTCATGGCGCTCGGCATGATGATGCTGTCGCCGGTGATCGTGTCGCTGCCCTTCAAGCTGCTCCTGTTCGTCCTCGTGGACGGCTGGGCGCTGACGATGGGCTCGCTTGCGTCCAGTTTCATGGCGGGATGAGACGATGATGAGTTTCGACGCGAATATCGAACACCTGCGGCTGGCGCTGTGGAACGTGATCCTGACGGCGGGGCCTGTCCTCGGCGTCGCGCTGGCGGTGGGCTTGCTCATCGGCATCCTGCAGGCCGCCACCTCGATCAACGAGGCGACGCTCAGCTTCGTGCCCAAGCTCGGGATCGTGCTGGGCACGATGGCGCTGATGTCGGGCTTCATGCTGGGCGTGATGACCGACTATTTCACCTATGTCTTCGAAACCATCGCAACGATCAGGTAGGACGATGGAGCTTGCCGCCGCCACCAGCCTGCCGGGCCTTGCACTGGCCGAAGTCATGGGCTTCCTGCTGCAGGCGCTGTTCGCCATGCTGCGGGTCGGGGCCTTCGTCATCTCGGCCCCGGTCTTTGCCGCGCGCTTCGTGCCGCTGCCGGTGCGCATCATCGTTGCCGTGGTGCTGACCATCCCGGTGATCACCAGCGTGCCGATGCCGGACCCCGAGACGCTCGCCTCGCTGCGCGTCGTGCCGATGATCGCGGTTGAACTGGCGTTGGGGATCGCGGCGGGGCTGGTGCTGCAGATCCTCTTCGCTTCGGCCACCATGGCGGGCGACTGGATCGCGGCCACCGCGGGCCTGTCCTTCGCCGCGCAGATGGACCCCAACACCGGCGGGCAATCGCCCATCGTGGCGCAGCTTCTGTTCCTGCTGCTGCTGGGCCTGTTCCTGGCCGAGAACGGCCACCTCGCCGCGATCCGGCTGATCGTGGAGAGCTACGCCTATATCCCGCCCGGCGGCGCCTTCGAACCGGGCGCGCTGACCGGCACCGGCCTTGGCGCCGCGGGCGTGCTGTTCGAGGTCGCGGCGGCGATCATGCTGCCGGTCGTGTCGATCCTTCTGATCGTGAACGTCGTGATCGGCGTCATCACCCGGTCTGCGCCGCAGATGAACCTGTTTTCCTTCGGCTTTCCGCTGATGCTGCTCACGGCGGTGGGGCTTCTGTTCCTGACCGTCCCGTCGCTGGGTCACGCCATGGCCGCGCTCTTCCCCCGCGCGCTCGAGATGCTGGCGCAGATCCTGCTGCAGGGAGGGCCGAACGGTGGCTGAGGAAGGCGAAGACGGCCAGGAAAAGACCGAGGAGCCGACGCAGAAACGCCTCGACGACGCGCGCGCGGAAGGGCGGGTTCTCAGCTCGAAGGAGATGTATGTCTTCACCGCGCTGGCGCTGGCGACGCTGGTGCTCGCCGTGGGCCGCCCCGCGCTGGAACAGGTGCCGGCCCGCTGGGCCGCGGGCCTGCGCTTCGAGGCGGCGGAGGAGTTCGACGCGCTCGTCGTCACCGCGCTGGGTGACGCGCTGCGCACGGTGATCCTTGCGGGGCTGGTCGTGGGCCTGCCCTTCGTCGCCATCGCGGTCGGCACGCAGCTGTCGATCGGTGGCATCGCCTTTTCGCCCAAGGCCATGGCGCCCAAATGGAACAAGCTCGACCCGCTCAAGGGGCTGAAGCGCATGGTCTCGATGCAGGCGCTGGTGGAACTGGCCAAGGCGATCCTCAAGGTCGCGCTGCTGATCGGGGCGGGGGCGATGGCGCTTTACGGCATGGTTCCCGCGCTCGACCGAACGGCGGGCATGGCAACGGGCGACGCGCTCGCCGTCTTCGGTGCGGCGCTCTTGCGGGTGCTGGGGGCGCTGACGCTGGTCCTGGCCGGGATCGGGGCGATCGACCTCTTCTGGCAGATCCACCAGCACACGACCTCGCTCAAGATGTCGCGGCAGGATCTGAAGCAGGAGATGAAGGACAGCGAGGGTTCCCCCGAGCAGAAGGGCCGCATCCGCAGCCTGCAATACCAGGCCGCGCGCCGCGCCGCCGAGCGCGCCTCGGTCGGCCGCGTGAGCGAGGCCACGGCCATCGTCACCAACCCGCAGCATTTCGCCGTCGCGCTGAAATACGAGCCGGGCCAGCCCGGCGCGCCGGTGATCCTTGCGATGGGGCGCGACGTGGTCGCCCGCGACATCCGCAGCGCCGGGCGCAAGCATGCCGTCACCATGCTGTCCGCCCCGCCGCTGGCGCGCGCACTCTATTTCACCGGCCGCATCGGCGACGAGATCCCCGTGGATCTCTATGCCGCGGTGGCCACGCTTCTCGCCCACGTATGGCGGATCGAGCACGGCATGGCCGAGGAGATGCCCGAGATCGACCTGCCCGACTTCCTGCGTTTCGACGCGAACGGCCGCCCCGAGCGGCGCGACAGGCCCCGCCGCGGGCAGAAAGGACAAGACCGATGATCCGACCCACGAAGCGCGACGGCGGCATGACCACCGGCGCCATGATCTCCACCCTGTGTTTCGCCGCCGCCGCCCTCGGCCTTGCCGATGCGGCGCTCGAGGCCGAGGGCGCGCGCGCGCTGG
>NZ_JASJOE010000111.1 GCF_030163755.1 Roseicyclus amphidinii | reverse complement strand
CGCGCGTCAGCGGGCGCAGCGAGCGCGCGACGGCAAGGCGGGTCGCCTGGCTCGAGACGGTGACGCGGGTGGGGGCCGGGCGCGTCCCGTCCAACGGCCGCATCTCGGGCCGGAGCGAAGCCGCAGGCGGAAGCGCCGCCGCGGGCAAGGCGTGTGACAGGGGCAGGGCCAGGGTCAGAAGCCCGGCAAGCCATGCTGGGAGAAAGCGGCGCATGTTCTGTCTTGTGTCCGACTGTGCTGGTTACGCTGTGCTCGATTTCGAAACATTATAGCCGAAACGCCGGAATTGGGTGGCGATTCCGGTCCAGTTCCGGCGCGATGGGCGTAATCTGGCCTGCGATCCGTTAAAAGCTGCTTAACGCCCGCCCTTGCGGCTCGGCGTTTTCTTGCGAAGACCTGCGCGTTTCCTTGCCGATTGCCCGGCCTTGCGCCGCATCGGCCCACCGGGTTTGCCGCGCCCGCGGCGCACCGGGGCCTGCCGCCCGTCGATCTCGACCAGGTCGAGGACCAGGCCGCCGGTGACCGGCACGGCCTCGGCCAGTTTCACCGTCACGCGGTCGCCGATGCCGATGGTCAGGCCGCTGTCCGAGCCCATCAGCGTCTGGGTCTCGGCGTCGAAGTGGAAATACTCGTTCCCGATCGCGCGCATCGGCAGAAGGCCGTCGGCCCCGGTCTCGTCCAGCTTCACGAAGGCGCCGAAGCGGGCGATGCCCGAGATGCGCCCGGTGAAGGTGCTGCCGACGCGGTCCGACAGATAGGCGGCAAGGTAGCGGTCGGCGGTGTCGCGCTCGGCGGCCATCGAACGGCGCTCGGTCTCGGAGATATGCTTGGCGGTGGCGTCGAGGCTCTCGATCTCCTCGAGCGACAGGCCGTCGCGGCCCCAGCCATGGGCCGAGATCAGCGCGCGATGCACGATCAGGTCGGAATAGCGCCGGATCGGCGAGGTGAAATGGGCGTAGGCCTTCAGCGCAAGGCCGAAATGGCCGAAGTTTTCGGGGTTGTAATAGGCCTGCTGCATGGAGCGCAGGGTCGACATGTTGATCAGCTCGTCGAACTCGGTCCCCTCGGCGTCGGCCAGAAGGCGGTTGAGCTGGCTGGTGTGCAGGACCTGCCCCTTTGCCAGGGTGAAGCCCGAAGCGGCGGCGACCTCACGCAGGGCGTCGAGTTTCTCGGGGCTGGGTTCCTCGTGGACGCGGAAGAGCAGCGGCTGGCGCTTGGCGATCAGGGTCTCGGCGGCGGCGACATTGGCCAGCACCATGAATTCTTCTATGAGTTTATGGGCGTCGAGCCGGTCCTTGAAGCCGACCGACAGAACCTCGCCCTCCTCGCTCAGCTCGATCCGGCGCTCGGGCAGGTCGAGGTCGAGCGGCTGGCGGCGCTTGCGCGCGGCGGCGAGCGCCTCGTAGGCGGCGAAGAGCGGCGCGATGACGGGCTCGAGCAGCGGGCCGGTCTTGTCGTTCGGGGTGCCGTCCTGGGCGGCCTGCACCTCTTCGTAGTTCAGGGATGCGACGGAGCGCATGAGGCCGCGGACAAACGCGTGCCCGATCTTGTTGCCTTCGGCGTCGATCACCATGCGCACGGCGAGGCAGGCGCGCGGCACGCCCTCGTGCAGCGAGCACAGGTCGCCCGACAGCCGGTCGGGCAGCATCGGCACGACGCGGTCGGGGAAATAGCTGGAATTGCCGCGCTTCTTCGCCTCGCGGTCCAGCGCCGAGCCGGGGCGGACGTAATGGGCAACATCGGCGATGGCGACCCAGATGACATGGCCGCCCTTGTTCTTCGGGTCGTCGTCGGCATGGGCGTAGCAGGCGTCGTCATGGTCGCGCGCGTCCGACGGGTCGATGGTGACCAGCGGCATGTCGCGCAGGTCTTCGCGGCCCTGCAGGCCCGCGGGTTTCGCGGCGTCGGCCTCCTCGATCACGGCGTCGGGGAAGGCATCGGGGATGCCGTATTCATGGATGGCGATCAGGCTGACGGCGCGCGCGGCACCCGGATCGCCGAGGCGCGTGACAATGCGCGCGCGGGGCGCGCCCATGCGGGATTTCGGGCCGGCCTGTTCGGCCTCGACCAGTTCGCCGTCCTTGGCACCATGGGTGTCGCCGGGGCGGACCTGCCATTCGGTATCGGCGCCCTTGGAGATGGGCAGGATGCGGCCGCCCTCGGCGCCCGCGCGGAAGATGCCCAGCAGGCGGCGGGGGTTGGTGCCGATCTTGCGGATCAGGCGGGCGACATACTGGTGGTCTTCGCCCTGCACCTCCTGCAGGCGGGCGAGGATGCGGTCGCCCTGGCCCACGGCGGGATCGGTGGCGCGGGCGGAAAAGAGGATGCGCGGCTCGGGGCCCTCGCCCTGCCATTCCAGGGGACGCGCGAAGAGATCGCCGAGATCGTCGGGGGCGAGCACCTGCAGGACCGACACGGGCGGCAGCCTGTCGGGGTCGCGGTAGGTCTTGCGGCGCTTCTCGAGGTGGCCGTCCTCCTCCAGCTCCTTGAGGAGGCGCTTGAGGTCGATGCGCGCGGCACCCTTGATGCCGAAGGCCTTGGCGATGTCGCGTTTCGACGTCGCGTGGGGGTGTTCGGAAATCCAGGCGAGGACCTGGTCGCGGGTGGGAAGCTTGGCCATGGGACCGGCCTATCATGGCCCGGTGGGGCCGTCATGCGGGAATCGGCGGGCCTTGGCGCGGGTTGAGGGTGCGGGAGCCTCCGGCGGCCATATTTGGAGGATGAAGATGGGAGGGGGCGCGCGTTAACCTTAACGGGGGGTGAAGTAATCGGTGAGCATGCGGGCGTAGATGCGTTTGAGGTCGTGGATGTCCTGGATGCGGACGCGTTCGTCGACCTGGTGCATGCGGTGGCCGACGAGGCCAAACTCCACCACGGCGCAGTGATCCTTGACGAACCGCGCGTCCGAGGTGCCGCCGGTGGTCGACAGCACCGGGGACTGGTTGGTTTCCTGCCCGATGGCGCGGGTGACCAGCGCCGAGAGATCGCCGGGCGGCGTGAGGAAGGCCTCGCCCGAGACCTGGGCGGTCATCTCGATCCGGGTGCCGGTCTCATCGGCGACGCGGTCGGCCTCGGCCCTGAGCCAGTCGGTCAGGGTGGTGCCGCTGTGCAGGTCGTTGAAGCGCAGGTTCACGGTCATCCGGCTGCGCGCGGGGATGACGTTGGAGGCCGGGTTGCCGGTGTCGATCGTGGTGACCGAGAGGGTGGAGGGGTCGAAATGGTCGGTGCCCGCGTCGAGGACATGCGACGACAGGCGATGCGCCAGCAGGGCGACGGCGGGCATCGGGTTCAGCGCCTTGTGCAGATAGGCGGAATGGCCCTGTTTGCCGATCACCTCGAAATGGGCGGTCATCGAGCCGCGGCGGCCGATCTTGATCATGTCGCCGATGGTTTCGACGCTGGTCGGCTCGCCCACGATGCAGATGTCCATCTGTTCGCCCCCGGTCTTCATCCAGTCGAGGATGGCGATGGTGCCGTCGCGGCCCGGCCCCTCTTCGTCGCCGGTGATGGCGATGAGGATCGCGCCCTCGGGGGGCGTGACGGTGACGTGGTCGATGGCGGCGGCGACGAAGGCGGCGACGCCGGATTTCATGTCGGTCGCGCCGCGGCCGTAGAGCCAGCCGTCCTCTTCATGGGCCGAGAAGGGCGGGTGGGTCCAGGCCGCCTCGTCCCCCACGGGCACCACATCGGTGTGACCGTTGAAGCCGAAGCTGCGCGCCGCGCCCCGGTCGCCCCAGCGGGCGAAGAGATTGGGGGTGCCGTTGCGGTCGACGCGGGTGCAGGCGAAGCCCGCGCGTTCCAGCATCCCCTGCAGAAGCGTGAGCGCGCCGCCTTCCTCGGGTGTGACCGAGGGGCAACGGACGAGATCGGCGGTGAGGCGGGCGGGATCGATGGGCATGGCGCGTCTCCGTCTGGCGGTGGCCACGGGTATACCTGTGGCGGCAAAGGCACAAAAGGGCAGGACGCGGGCGATGGCCTCATCAAAAGGTAAACTTTTGAACAATCGGGAGATATACTTTTGACATAAATAGTAAAAAATAGTGTCGGGGCAGGCAGCGGCAGAGACCGCATCGGATACGAAAGACGGGGTCGCGGGGGTGCCCGCGGCCTGTTCGTGCCGAGAGACCTGACCTTCCGGCCTTGAGGCATGGTAGGTGGTGATGGCGACCGGGCAGGAGCTCGATATCGATCGCTTCGCGTCGGCGCTCGAGATGGCGCAGACCATCTTCGGCGACGATGTCACGGTTCTGGGTGCAAGATACGAGGGCGACACGCGGTCGTCGGGGATCTACACCAACGGCGACAGCATCACGCCGGGGGTGACGCCCTCGGACAGCGGGGTGATCCTGACCACCGGGAACGTGGCGAATTTCACCCAGGGCTCGGGCGATCCGAACCGCAGCAGCAGCATTTCGTTCAATTCGTCGGGGGCGAACAACGACCCGCTCTTCGACGCGATCACCGGCAGTTCGACCTGGGATGCGGCGGTGCTGGAAACCACCTTCATCCCGACGGGCGATGTGCTGTCGATCCAGTTCGTCTTCGCCTCGGATGAATACCCGGAATACACCGGGTCGCTCTACAATGACGCCTTCGGCATATGGATCAACGGCCAGCTCGTCACCTCGCCGATCCTCGACGTGACGCAGATCAACTCGGTCAACCAGTCCGAGAACGGCACGCTGTTCATCAACAACACCGGCGACGCCTACAACACCGAGATGGACGGGTTCACCGTCACCCTGTCGGTGGCGATCCCGGTGAATGCGGGGCAGATCAACACGCTGACGCTGGGGATCACGGACGTGGGCGACAGCAGCATCGACAGTGCCGTGCTGATCGCCGCGAATTCCGTGCAGGGGGCCTTCGTCGCGGCCGACGACACCATCACGCTGAACGAGCAGCAGGTCGCGGTGGTCGATGTCCTTGCCAATGACGGCAATGGCGTGGGCCTGGCGGTGGTGACCCATGTCAACGGCGTGCGCGTGAGCGCGGGTGACACGGTGACGCTGTCCAGCGGGCACGGCATCACGCTTCTGGCCGATGGCACGCTGCAGATCGTGCCGCCCGCCGGGCTGACGGGCCTGTCCGGCCCGGTCGGCACGAATTTCAGCTACACGGCGGAAAACGCCGACGGGCTGAGCGACACGGCCTTCGTCACGGTGACGACCGTGCCCTGCTTCACGCCGGGCACGCTGATCCGCACGGCCGAGGGCGAGCGCCGGATCGAGACGCTGCGGATCGGCGACCTGGTCGAGACGCGCGACAACGGCCTGCAGCCGCTGCGCTGGATCGGACGCCGCCGGGTGGCGGCCGAGGGGCGGTTCGCGCCCATCGTGATCGAGGCCGGGACCTTCGGGGCGCATCGGCGGCTTGTCGTCTCGCCGCAGCACCGGATCCTCGTGACGCATTGGATGGCGGAGCTGATGTTCGGCGAGGACGAGGTGCTGGTCGCGGCCAAGGACCTTGTCAACGGCTGCTCGGTGCGCGTGCAGGCGGGGGGCGAGGTGGAGTATGTCCACCTGCTCTTCGACCGGCACGAGATCATCTATGCCGAGGGCATGGCGACCGAGAGCTTCCTGCCCGGTCCGCATATCCTTTCGGCGCTGGACAAGGGCGTGCAGGCCGAGGTGTTGGCGCTGTTTCCGCGGATCGACCCCGCGACGCGCCGCGGCTACGGCATCTCGGCGCGCAGCGCCCTGCGCGCGCACGAGGCCCGCATCCTCCGGGCGGGTGCCGCGTGAGCGCGTCGGCGGCAC
>NZ_JASJOE010000110.1 GCF_030163755.1 Roseicyclus amphidinii | reverse complement strand
TCATCGGGGGCTCCGTATGGTCCGTGGTTGAAGTCGCCAAACTCCACCTCGAACATACACCTCGATGGCCACCAGGGATCACACCGAACGTATCGGTGAAATTACACCACGCTCGCGGACGCTACCTCGGTTTTCCCGAGACCCCGCAAAATGACTGCCGCAATTCGCCCCGTTTCCACGAGAGGCCCAGTGCCACCCAGGGTTCCGTTCGACAGGGTCAGGAAGTCTTGCACACGGGCGGTTTCGATCAGGGACGATCCAGTTCCCAGTCAGGTTTGCGGAAAGCTTCGACCAATGTGTCGACAAGGCTGCGCAGCCGCGGAACCATGTCCCGGTCGGGCAGGAAAACGGCCTGGATCGCCGTATCATCGGCTGGCGCGTGATCGGGCAGGAGTTCCACCAGCCGCCCGTCACCGACGGCGGGGCGCGCCAGGTGTTCGGCGACCCGCATGACCCCGACACCCGCAAGGCACATCTGGAACAGTGACATCCCCTGGTTGCTCCGAAACCGGCTGCGGGCATGAAAGGACAACCGTTCGCCATCCTTGACGAAATGCCAGCGGTTCAGATGCTCGCGCGTGGCATCCCAGGCGATCATCGGCATCTGCCCAAGCGCGTCCAGCGTGGTGGGCACCCCGTGGCGATGCACGAGCGACGGTGCCGCGACGACCAGCCGGCGCAACCTGCACAGGCGGCGGTGACGCAGGGATGAATCCGTCAACGGTCCCATTCGGATCGCCACGTCGATCCCGTCGGCGATCAGATCCTCGTGGTCGTCGGTCAGCCGCAGATCGAGCGACAGACCCGGATGGCGTGCAAGAAAGTCCGGGATCAACGGCGTGACGCGGTCAAGCCCGAAGGCGATGGGCGCAGACACGCGAAGCCGCCCGTCAAGCCAGGCTGCCTCCTGCTGCCACGTCGCCTCGGCGCGCTCCACCGTATCAAGCGCATGTCGCGCCGCCTCGAGGAAACGCTCGCCCGCAGGCGTCAGGCGTTGCCCCCGCGTGGTCCGGTGCAGAAGCTTGGTCGCAAGCCGCATCTCGAGCCGTTGGACCGTCTGGCTGACAAAGGGCTGGCTTGCCCCCAGCACACGCGCGGCAGTGCTGAAGCCGCCGGTGTCCACCACCGCGCGGAACACCCGCATCTCCACCAGTCGATCGTCCCGCATTTTGCCTCCAGCGCAATAACAGTTATTGCCATATCAGAATTGCCGGTTCGGCAGCGCGTTTCAATACTGCGCGGAGAGCGGTGTGGCCGCGCGGCAGGGAGGTGGCCGCAGCGCCCCCGCCCGCATCACCACACCTTGAGGGAGGGTCGACCCATGCTCGATCTCGGCAATCGCGTGTCCATCTACCAGCCCGAACAGGACGGGCTGATCTTTCCGGACCTGCCGGAATTCGCCACCGTCGCGGAGGAACGGCGCCACCGCAAGGAACGCCTGGTGGCCGCCTGTCGCGCCTTCGCGCTGCAGGGGTTCGACTACGGATTTGCCGGCCATCTGACGGTGCGCGACCCTGAACGTCCCGAGCTCTACTGGACCAACCCGATGTGCGTGCATTTCGACAAGGTGAAGATGTCGAACCTGATCCTGGTCGACCATGCGGGACGTGTGATCGAGGGCACCCATGCCGTCAATCGTGCCGGTTTCATCCTGCATGCCAACGTGCATGAGGAACATCCCGACATCATCGCCATGTGTCATGCCCATACGGTTTACGGCACCGCCTGGTGCGCGACAGGCCTGCCCATCGACCCGATCACGCAAGATGCCTGCGCCTTTTTCGAGGATCACGTGGTGATCGGCGAACAGGGCGGCGCGGTCGCGGTGGAAAACCATGCGGGCTCCGATGTGGCCAAGGCATTCAAGGGCGTGAAGGCCGCGCTGCATCAGAACCACGGTCTTTTGACCGCCAGCCGCCATTCCATCGAAAGTGCCGCTTTCTGGTTCATCGCGCTGGAACGCTGCTGCCAGCAGCAGCTGGCCATCGCCGCCTCGGGGATCGCGCCGATCCGCATTCCCGCCGACCGCGCCCGCTATTCGCGCGAGCATGTGGGCAGCGAATACATCGGCTGGCTTCATTTCCAGACGATCTGGAACCAGCTGGTGATCGATCAGCCCGACATGTTCGACTGAAACCTTTGCAGGTGCAGCGACGATTGTTCTGGACAGGGCGCGTCGCCGTATCGAACCTTTCACCACCACTTGTGGCACCCGCCCCAGACCGGCGGGTGCCACCCATCTTTCAAGAAAGGGGGGAAGGAAGCCATGTGTGAAGTCTTTGCCGGACAGGACCCGCACCGCTACGCCCTGACCACGCGGCGGCTCAGGATCAATGGTCAGAGCACGAGCATCAGGCTGGAAAACGCGTTCTGGGCGCTGCTCGACGAAATCTCGGAACGGGACGGGCTCAGCACGCCCGCCTTCATCTCGCAACTGCATTCCGAGGTGCTGATCCTGCGCGGCGAGCCGGCGAATTTCACCTCGCTCCTGCGCACGGCCTGCCTTGTGTTCATGGCCTCGGGCACGCGCCCGCAGGCGGCGCAGATGGCGGCGGAATAACGCGCCCCGCGCCATTCCACCGGGGGTAGTATCCCGATACTACCCGCCCCCGACGGCCCCGAGTCTATCCTGTGTCCAGACGAGACAACGGACAGGAGACAGGGTATTGGCCAAGGCAATCCACAGCATGATCCGCGTGCTGGACGAGGCGCGGTCGGTCGCTTTCTACCGCGAGGCCTTTGGCCTCACGGTTGCCGACCGGCTGGATTTTCCGGACTTCACGTTGGTCTACCTGTCGAACGGCGAAAGCACGTTCGAGCTGGAACTGACCATCAACAAGGGCCGGACGGACCCCTATGACCTTGGCGATGGCTATGGCCATTTGGCCGTTTCCGTCGCCGATGCCGCCGCCGAACATGCGCGGTTCGATGCGGCCGGGCTTGCCCCGCGCAAGCTGGTCGATTTCGCTCCGGCGGGCGAGGTGATCGCACGCTTCTTCTTCGTCGCGGACCCGGACGGCTACCAGATCGAGGTTTTGCAAAGAGGCGGCCGGTTCCAGTGACCGGCCCTGCGCGGTGCGGGGAGGCACCGCCGAAATCCAAGGGAGGAACAGACATGAGCAAGCATGAGACCCCGCGCGGTCTGACACGCCGCCAGCTTCTGGCGCGGGCCAGCGCCGCGGGTGCCTTTGTGGTGGGGGCAGGCTTCATCGCCGCGCCCAACGCCGCCTGGGCGATCGAGACCACCCATCTCGACCCCGAAACCTTCGCCACGCTGGTGCAGATGGCGCGCGACATCTACCCGCACGACCACGTCGCCGACGAATACTACGTCATCGCCGTGCGCGGATACGACAACCCCGAGCAGGCCGCGGCCATCACCGCCGGAATCGCGGCGCTGGACGCGGCGGCGCGCGGGCGCGGCTTTCCCGGCTACGTCGGAACCGGATGGGAACGCGACCGCGTCGACATCCTGCGGTCGATGGAGGACAGCCCCTTCTTCCAGCAGATCCGCGGGGGACTGGTGACCGGCCTCTACAACCAGAAAGAGGTCTGGCCGCTCTTCGGCTACGAGGGCGAAAGCTTCAGCCAGGGTGGTTACCTCTACCGCGGCTTCGACGACATCACCTGGCTGTGATCTGAAAGGGAGGACACACCATGGCAGCTCCATTCGACCTCAACGACGACGGCGTCGTCGTCATCATCGGCACCGGCGCGGGCGGCGGCGTGCTGGCCAACGAACTGGCCCAGCGTGGCGTCAGCGTGGTCGCGCTGGAAGCCGGCGGGCGCTACCTGCCGGAGGATTATCTCAACGACGAATGGGACAGTTTCGGGCAGCTTGCCTGGACCGACCCGCGCACCACCTCGGGCGACTGGCGCGTCGCGCGCGACTTCTCGGGCCTGCCGGCCTGGATCGTGAAGGCCGTGGGCGGCACCACGACCCATTGGGCCGGTGCATCGATCCGCTTTCAGGCGCATGAATGGAAGGCCGCGACGACCTACGGCCGCGTGCAGGGCGCGAACCTGCTCGACTGGCCGATCGACGAGGCCGAGATGGCGCCCTGGTACGAACTGGCCGAGGAAAAGCTGGGCGTGACCCGCACGAACGGCCGCGCCGGCCTGCCCGGCAACAACAACTACAAGGTCTTCGAGGCAGGCGCCCGCGCGCTTGGCTACGAGGAGGTGCATACCGGGCGCATGGCGATCAATTCCGCCGACTACGATGGCCGTCCGGCCTGCCAACAGACGGGCTTCTGCTTCCAGGGGTGCAAGTGGGGCGCCAAGTGGTCGGCGGCCTATACCGACATTCCGAGGGGCGAGGCGACCGGCAACCTCGAGGTGCGCGAGAACGCCCATGTCGCGCGCATCCTGCACGACGACCGCGGGCTGGTGACGGGGGTCGAATACTTCGACCGCGACGGCAATCTGCAATTCCAGCGTGCGCGCATCGTCGCCGTTGCGGGCAATTCCTTCGAAAGCCCGCGGCTGCTGCTGAATTCGGCCTCGTCGATGTTCCCCGACGGGCTCGCCAATTCCTCGGGCCAGGTGGGGCGCAACTACATGCGCCATGTCACCGGGTCGGTCTATGGCGTGTTCGACCAACCGGTGAAGATGTGGCGCGGCACGACCATGGCCGGCATCATCCAGGACGAGGCACGCCACGATCCCTCGCGCGGCTTCGTCGCGGGCTACGAGCTGGAAACGCTGGCGCTCGGTCTGCCCTTCATGGCGGCCTTCCTCGATCCGGGCGGCTGGGGGCGCGAGTTCACCTCGGCGCTCGACAGCTACGAGAACATGGCCGGCATGTGGATCGTCGGCGAGGACATGCCGCAGGAAACCAACCGCGTGACGCTGAACCACGATGTCGTGGACCGCTTCGGCCTGCCGGTGGCGAACGTGCATTTCGACGATCACCCCAACGACGTTGCGATGCGCAACCACGCCTATGCGCGCGGCCAGGCGATCTACGAGGCGGTGGGCGCGACCCGCACCTTCCCGACGCCGCCCTACCCGTCGACGCACAACCTCGGCACCAACCGGATGTCGGAGAATGCGCGCGACGGCGTGGTCAACCGCTGGGGACAGACGCATGACATCGCAAACCTGTTCGTCTCGGACGGCTCGCAATTCACGACCGGTGCGGCCGAGAACCCGACGCTGACCATCGTGGCGCTGGCGATCCGGCAGGCCGACCATATCGCGCGCGAGATGTCGGCCGGCAATCTGTGACACCAGCCGACGCCGGGCCGGTATCAGCGCCAAAGGCGACTAAGACGAAAAAGGCCGCATCCCCAGGGGTGCGGCCTTTCTCGTGAGACGCATGAAGAATTCCGGATCTCGACGCAGTCCCCGCCAGCTACTTTTCACCTGGCTCAATGGCGGCCAGCCGGGTTATCGATCGCGCCTCTGGTTTAGCGGCGGCGCGTTTGCGGAGGTGCCTATCGATGCTCCGGCCCTTGTTACAGGGAACCCGGACAGGGCGGAGGACAGCAAGAAAACCGACGGACATGAGGCTGGCCGCTGTCCGATCTGCCCCCCCTCTTTCAGTCATGGCGACGGCGACGGCATAGCACACCCCCGGGTGCCGCGTCCTCGCATCGGGGTGAGAGCGGACTTTCGCCGTGGGGTGGGCCAACGTCCGCGTCGCGGACAAGGACGAAGCCGCTCCGCGGCATTGGCGCATTGGGCTGATGGAGTGAGCCTGCCGTAACGATGCGCATTTTGCGATCTGTCCGACCTGTCTGACGCTTGGGACCTTCTCAATCGTCAGACAGGAG
>NZ_JASJOE010000010.1 GCF_030163755.1 Roseicyclus amphidinii | reverse complement strand
GGACCTCGTGGCGCTGGCCGAGGCCGAACTGATGGCCCCGCTCGACGCCGCCGCCCGGATCGAGGTGGAGGCCGCGGCCCGGCAGGTGGCGACGGCCACCGCGCTGGTGCCGCTTGCGCTGGCCGACGTGGTGGCGGCGCTGACGGCGAATATCCGCATGATCCGGCGCATCGCCGAGATCTATGGCGGGCGGTCCGGCGCGCTGGGGGCGTGGCGGCTGACACGGGCGGTGCTGACGCATCTGGTGGCGACGGGGGCGGTCGCCATCGGGGATGACCTGATCGGGTCGGTGGCCGGCGGCTCGGTCCTGTCCAAGGTCAGCCGCCGCTTCGGCGAGGGCGTGGTGAACGGCGCGTTGACGGCGCGCGTCGGCGTGGCCGCGATGGAGGTCTGCCGCCCCCTGCCCTTCGGCGCGGGGCGCAAGCCGGGGGTCACCGCGCTGGTGCGCCGGGCGCTGACGGGCCTGTTCGGGGGGGCGATGTGAGCGACCCGTTTCGCCATCACCCCGGCCTGCGCGGCAAGATCAGGCCTGCGGCGGAGTCCTTTTTCCGCGACATCACCGTCGACAAGGTGCGCGCGATCATGGCCGAGCGCGGGATCGAGGATCGCTTTCCCTACCACCCGGACGCCACCCGCGAGGCCCTGCGCGCCGAAGCGTTGGCCGGTCACGACGGCGACCTTCTGGTCTTCGCCTATGGCTCGCTCCTGTGGGATCCGGCGCTGGAGTTCACCGAGGTGCGCCGCGCGCGCGCCCCGCACCACGCGCGACGGTTCATCCTTGTCGATGTCTACGGTGGGCGCGGCACGCAGGAGACTCCGGGCCTGATGGCGGCGCTGGACGAAGGCGCGGGCTGCGACGGGCTGGTGTTCCGCATCCCGGCCGAGACCGTGGACCGCGAGACCGAGATCCTGTTCCGGCGCGAGATGATCGGGCCGGGCTACCATGCGCGCAGGGTGCCCGTGGTGATCGACGGCGCGGCGGCACGGGCGCTGACCTTTGTCGCCGATCATGACGATCCGCTGATGCGGGCCGACATCACCCGCGCCGAGCAGGTGCGCTATGCCGCGACGGGCGAGGGGTTCCTTGGCACCAGCTACGACTACCTTGCCAGCACGGTGGCCCACCTGGCCGAGATGGGGATCGAGGATGCCGACGCCTCGGCGCTGCTGGCCGAGGTCCGCGCGCTGCGCGCGGGCAGCCCGTGACATTCGGCGCGGGGAGGGGCAGAACGGGGGCATGACCGCCGCCGTCGCCCAACCTCACGCCGACCGCCCGCTTCTCGGCATTGTCCTGATGCTGGGCTTCTGCGTGCTTATCCCCTTCTCCGACGCGCTGGCCAAGCTGCTGGGCGAGGCGTTTCCGCTGCTCCAGCTGATCCTCGTGCGCTTCATCGCGCAGGCTGGGCTGCTTCTGCCCTTCGCACTGGCGCGGGGGGCGGCGATCTTTCCCTCGGGGCGCGTGGTGCGGCTCGCCACGATCCGGACGCTCCTTCAGATCTGCGGCATCGGCATGATGTTCACCGCGCTGCGCTACCTGCCGCTGGCCGATGCGGTGGCCATCGCCTTCGTGATGCCCTTCATCATGCTGCTGCTGGGCAAGTTCGTCCTCGACGAGGAAGTCGGGCCGCGCCGCCTTGGCGCCTGTGTCGTGGGCTTCGTGGGCACGCTGATGGTGATGCAGCCGAGCTTTGCCGCCGTGGGCTGGCCCGCGCTGTTGCCCCTCGGGGTGGCGGTGATCTTCGCCTTCTTCATGCTGGTCACCCGGCAGGTCGCCAAGGAGATCGACCCGATCGCCCTGCAAGGGCTGACCGGCCTGATCGGCCTGCCGATCCTCGTGCCGCTGCTTCTGCTGCCCGCCATCGGGGGCGAGCCGCCGCTTACGGGTTGGACGGCACCGACAGACAGCACCGCCGTTCTGTTGCTCGTGGCACTCGGGGTGACGGGGTCGCTGGGGCATCTCCTGATGACATGGTCGCTCCGCTTCGCGCCTTCGGCGACGCTGGCCCCGATGCAATACCTCGAAATCCCCATGGCGACGCTGGTGGGCTTGCTGATCTTCTCGGAGTTTCCCAACGGCCTTGCGCTCATGGGCATCGGCGTGACCATCGCCGCGGGGCTTTACATCGTGTTCCGCGAACGCGCCGTCAGCCGGGCGGCGGCGCGTGTGGGAACGCCCGCCCCGCCCGCGGGTTGATCCAGCGCAAGGCGGCGCGCGCAAGGACCGGCATAGCCTTGGGCCATGCCAAGCGAACACGGTCACAGCCAGGCAGAGGTCGAGCGGCGGATCGGCGCGCCCTCGGGCCGCGGCTATCTGCGCGACATGATCTACGGCGGCATCGACGGTGCCGTGACGACCTTCGCCATCGTGGCGGGGGTGGCGGGCGCTGGCCTGTCGACCGGCGTGATCCTTGCGCTGGGCATCGCCAACCTGCTGGCCGACGGGTTTTCCATGGCCGCCGGCAACTATTCCGGCACCAAGGCCGAGCGTGACGACACGCGCAGGCTGGCCCGCGTGGAGCGGCGGCACCTTGCCGACGACCCCGAGGGCGAACGCCGCGAGATCCGGGAAATCCTGCGGCTCAAGGGCCTGAAGGGTGACGTGCTCGAAGCCGCGACCGACCAGATCGCTGCCGACCGAGAGGCGGCGGTGGCGCTTATGCTGACCGACGAATACGGCCTCGCCCCGGTCGAGCCGCACCCGATGCGCGCCGCCCTTGCCACCTTCGGGGCCTTCCTCGTGGCGGGGTCGGTTCCGCTTGTCCCCTTCGTCCTCGGGCTGCCCGATGCCTTTCACCTCGCCGCCGGGATGACCTTCGCCGTGTTCTTCGGCATCGGCGCTGCGAAAAGCCTCTGGTCCGAGGCCGCGTGGTGGCGCTCGGGACTGGAAACGCTGCTGATCGGCGGGTTGGCGGCGGCGGTTGCCTACGGGGTCGGAACGCTCTTCGCGCATTGAGCTTTACGGCCCTTTCCGCGCGGCCTATACCGCGGGGCATGACGCATCGTTTCGCCATCGTCATTCGAATTACCGGCCCGGCGCTCTGAGACACTGAGCCGCCGGGACAAGGTGCTTGAGATATCGCATCGCCGCTCGTATTCCCCGACACGACCCGACAGATGAGGAGCGCCCGACATGTGCGCCGACACTCCCGACGTGGACTATAAAGACACGCTGAACCTTCCCAAGACCGAGTTCCCGATGCGCGCGGGCCTGCCCAAGCGCGAGCCCGACTGGCTGGCCCGCTGGGAAAAGATCGGCGTCTATGACCGGTTGCGCGAGAAGGCCGCGGGCCGCCCGCCCTTCACGCTGCATGACGGCCCCCCCTATGCGAACGGCAACCTGCATATCGGCCACGCGCTGAACAAGATCCTGAAGGACATGGTCGTGCGCTCGCAGCAGATGTCGGGCCGCGATGCGCGCTATATCCCCGGCTGGGACTGCCACGGCCTGCCGATCGAGTGGAAGATCGAGGAAGCCTACCGCGCCAAGGGGCAGGACAAGGACAAGATCGACGTCGTCGATTTCCGGCAGGAATGCCGCCGCTTCGCCGAGGGCTGGATCGACGTCCAGCGCGAGGAGTTCAAGCGGCTGGGCATCACCGGCACGTGGGACAAGCCGTATCTCACGATGGATTTCCACGCCGAACGCGTGATCGCCGAGGAATTCCAGAAATTCCTGATGAACGGCTCGCTCTATCAAGGCTCCAAGCCCGTGATGTGGTCGCCGGTCGAGAAAACGGCGCTGGCCGAGGCGGAGGTGGAGTATCACGACCGCCAGACGGATGCGGTCTGGGTGCCGTTCAGGGTCACGTCCGATGGACCGTTGAAGGATCATGACGTCATCATCTGGACCACAACCCCCTGGACCCTGCCGCAGAACCGCGCCATCTGCTTCGGCCCCGACATCTCCTACGGCATCTACGAGATCACCGGCCGCCCCGCGGAATGCTGGGCGCGGATCGGCGACCGCTACCTTCTGGCCGACAAGCTGGCCGAAGAGGCGCTTGGCGCGATGCGGCTGGAGCCGTCGATGTATCGTCGCCTGCGCGACGTGACCGCCGACGAACTGGCCGCGCTGACCTGCGCCCACCCGCTGCGCGGGGCCGAGGGGGCGCAGGGCGAATGGGATTACGACGTGCCCCTCTTCGCGGGGGATCACGTCACCGACGACGCGGGCACGGGCTTTGTCCACACCGCGCCCAGCCACGGTGACGACGACTTCGAGATCGGGCGCAGGCACGGGCTCGAGATGACGTACAACATCCTCGACGACTCGAGCTACCGCGCCGACCTGCCTTTCTTCGGCGGCGAGCGGATCATCAAGGAGAACGGCAAGCCCGGCAACGCCAACAAGGTCGTCATCGACAAGCTGATCGAGACCGGCAAGCTTCTGGCGCGCCGCCGCATCACGATCTCTGACGCG
Organism: Roseicyclus amphidinii; assembly: GCF_030163755.1. Classification (GTDB taxonomy): domain Bacteria; phylum Pseudomonadota; class Alphaproteobacteria; order Rhodobacterales; family Rhodobacteraceae; genus Roseicyclus; species Roseicyclus amphidinii. The sequence goes on along the minus strand of NZ_JASJOE010000010.1, from coordinate 77,296 downwards.
CACAGCTGGCGCTCCAAGGCCCCCGTCATCCGCCTGAACCGCCCGCAATGGTTCGCGGCCATCGACCGCGAGATCGGCGGTGACGACACCTATGGCAAGACTATCCGGGAACGTGCCCTTACCTGCATCAATGACGACAAGCTGGTAAAATTCTCTCCGGAATCTGGGCGCAATCGACTCCGCTCGATGATGGAAACGCGGCCCGACTGGGTGCTCTCGCGTCAACGCGCCTGGGGCGTGCCGCTGACCTGCTTCGTCAAAAAGGGCGCGGCACCGACCGACCCCGATTTCCTGCTGCGCGACCCCGCCGTCAACGCCCGCATCCTCGAGGCCTTCGAGGCCGAGGGCGCGGATGCCTGGTACAAACCGGGCGCGAAGGCCCGCTTCCTCGGGAACGAGTACGACCCCGAGGAATGGGAACAGGTGTTCGACATTCTCGACGTGTGGTTCGACTCTGGGTCCACCCACGCCTTCGTCCTGCGCGACCGCGAGGACGGGTCCGAGGACGGCATCGCCGACCTGTATCTCGAAGGCACCGACCAGCACCGCGGGTGGTTCCATTCCTCGATGCTGCAGGCCTGCGGCACCATCGGGCGCGCGCCCTATCGCGGGGTTCTGACCCACGGCTTCACGCTGGACGAGAAGGGCATGAAGATGTCCAAGTCCATCGGCAACACCGTCGCCCCGCAAGAGGTCATCGACCAATACGGCGCCGATATCCTGCGGCTCTGGGTGGCGCAGGCGGATTACACCGTCGACCTGCGCATCGGGCCCGAGATCCTGAAGGGCGTGGCCGACAGCTACCGCCGGTTGCGCAACACGATGCGCTTCATGCTGGGGTCACTCGCGGACGTCACGGCGGCCGACCGGATCGATCCGGCCGACATGCCCGAGCTGGAACGCTGGGTGCTGCACCGGCTGTCGGAACTGGACGAGGTCGTGCGCAAGGGCTACGCCGCCTACGATTTCCAGGGGGTGTTCCAGGCGCTGTTCAACTTCGCCACCACGGACCTGTCGGCCTTCTACTTCGACATCCGCAAGGATGCGCTTTACTGCGACGGCGACACGCCCCGCCGCCGCGCTACGCGCACCGTGCTGGAGATGCTGTTTGACCGACTGACCATCTGGCTTGCGCCGGTTCTGGTCTTCACCATGGAAGAGGTCTGGCTGGAACGGCATCCGGGCGAGGCGTCGAGCGTCCATCTGCAGGATTTCCCGGAAACGCCGGCCAGCTGGCGCGACGAGGCGCTGGCGGCGAAATGGGGATACATCCGATTGGTGCGCAAAGACGTCACTGCTGCGCTTGAACTGGTTCGGAACGAGAAGAAAATCGGCTCCAGTCTCGAAGCTGCACCTATCGTCTACTTCGCAGGGGATGCAGCCATGTTGGAAGAAGTCGACTTCTTCGATCTGGGCGGCGATAGCTTTGCCGACATCTGCATTACGTCCGACATCACTATCAAACGTGGACGCCCTGAAGGTGCGGAGAAAATCGACGGTGATATGATGGCTCGTTATGTCGTCTTCCACAAGGCCGATGGCGAGAAATGCCAGCGTTGCTGGAAGATCCTTCCCGACGTGGGGAGCCACGCGCACGCAGGCGTCTGCGGGCGCTGCGACGAAGCTTTGGGTTAAGCCAACCAGGCGGGCGGCGCGGTCTCTGCGCGGCCCGTCATCGCCGCTTGCGCGCAGGCGGCGATACTGCCGAACCGCACCGCCCGCGCGCTCAGGCCGGGGGCGTAATGGGCGTATTTGCCCGAATTCGTCATCAGGGTCCGCGCCGCGGGCGGGAACACCGGCTCGGTGATCGAGCACCAGCACAGGTCAGGGATGACCTGCACCCCCGCCGCCTCCAGCCGATCCAACAGCCCCTCGGCCCGCGCCCCTTCCAGCACGTCCCGCCCGACCGTGAGAATGGCCGACACACCGGGCGCGCAAGACCGCCCCGCCAGCGCAGCGTCGAAGGCGCGAAGCTCGGACAGCGAGGCATGGGGGCTGCCGATGGCGACAAGCTCCACCGCCTCGGGCCCTTGGTTGAACTCGGCCCAGGCGCGCGCGATGTCGGCTTGCGTGATCCGCAGCACGGGCGCGCCGGGCCTCGGCGGCACGTCGTCCTCGGGCGTCACCCCCTCCACATGCAGCAGCGCCGAGGCCGAGGTCGTCCCGAACGCCGCGCAAAGCGCGCGCAGGTCGTCTGGCCGGGGCGCAAGCCCCGCCACCCCCCGCAACAGCGGCACCCGGTCGGGCGCGCGCAGACCGGCAAGCCAGCCCAGAAGCGGCCAGAGCGCATCATCCGCCCCCTCGGGCGCGTCCACGTCGACCACCACCTCGGCCACCCGGTTGGCGTCGAGATAGACGCCCGTTTCCGGCGCGCGGCCCGTCATGGCGATGAAGAGATCGAGGTAATCGGGATGCTTCGCCGTCCGCGCCCCCAGCACCGAATTGGCGTAGATGACGGCGTTCGATTCCGACCAGCCGATGACCTCGCCCCGGTCCGGCACCGAGACGCCCTGGTAGGGCGCGCAGGTGAAGCTGGGTGCCGCGCCCATGCGGACATAGGCATCCGCCAACCGGCTCGCCTTGGTCCCGAAGAGGGGCGGCACGCCCCGGCCCTGCCAGCCCTGCCGGTCGACCGAGATGGCGTTGATCGTGGTGGGGATCGCCACCCGCGCGCCCATCCCGGCCATGGCTTCGGCAAAGATCAGGTTGGCGTCATGGGCAAGGATGCAGCCGTCGATATGCCCACGGCTCACGTCGATCAGCCGCGCAGCCCCCTGCACGGCGGCCATGGTGCCCAGCACCTCCTGCGCCAGTTGCACGGCGCGGCCCTCGCTGCCCGAAAGCCGCGCGCGGTCGCCCGCATCCAAGCCGAGATCGCCGGGCGTCACCGGAGACAGGGCGATGTCGAGCGCGCCCGCGCGCAGGCGAGTGCCAGTGATCTCCGCCCGCCGCTCCTTGGCGAGGGCCGCGTAGCTCTCCGGCGAAAGATGCAGCACCGCGAGCGGCCGGTCGAACATCCGCGCCGCGATCAGCGCGCCAAGCGTCAGGATCTCTTCCGCCTCGCGGAAAACCAGCGCGGCGGGGGCAAGGCCCGAAAGGGCCAGTTGCAACAAGACCCCGCTCCCCGAGCATGACCCGCGGCTGGTGGGCATCAGCACGACACGGCCCGCAAGGCCCTGGGCATGGGCGGGATGATGCGCGTCGATCACACGGCCCGTGTCGGGGTCGACCCCGCCCCAGAAGCTCAGCCCCTCGTCACAGACGAGAACCTCGCCCGCGGCCTCGGCGGCAAGGATGATCCGGTCATGGTGCTGCATGTTTTCCCCCGCCCTTTGCAGTCAGGCTGACCTGAGCAGGGTGACTGTGCAAGGGCGCCTGTTGGGGAATCGCCTCGGCGGACCTATGTCCTTGGCGAACGTGCCACGACAAGACACAGGGACCGACGCGCAATGACCGAGAGCTACACCCCCCCGAAGATCTGGACCTGGGACACGGAGAACGGCGGCAAATGGGCCAGCCTGAACCGTCCCATCGCGGGTGCCACCCATGACAAGGCGCTGCCGGTGGGCACGCATCCGTTCCAGCTTTACTCGCTGGCCACACCCAATGGCGTGAAGGTCACGGTGATGTTCGAGGAGTTGCTCGCCGCGGGCCACGCGGCCGAGTATGACGCATGGCTGATCCGCATCGGCGATGGCGACCAGTTCGGCTCGGGCTTCGTCGAGGTGAACCCCAATTCCAAGATCCCCGCGCTGATGGACCGCAGCGGCCCCGAGCCGGTGCGCGTCTTCGAATCCGGCGCGATCCTGATGCATCTCGCCGAGAAATTCGGGGCCTTCCTCGGCCGGCCCGAGGACCGGCCCGAGCTTCTGTCCTGGCTGATGTGGCAGATGGGCAGCGCGCCCTATCTCGGCGGCGGCTTCGGGCATTTCTACGCCTATGCGCCCTATCCGATGGAATACCCGATCAACCGTTTCGCCATGGAGACCAAGCGCCAGCTCGACGTGCTGAACCGGCACCTCGAGGGGCGCGAGTGGATGGTGGGCGACGGGCTGACCATCGCCGATATCGCCATCTGCCCCTGGTATGGCCGCCTCGTGAAGGGCGAGGCCTATGACGCGGGCGAGTTCCTGTCGGTGCACGAATACGAGAACGTCGTGGCCTGGGCCGACCGGTTCTACGCCCGCCCCGCGGTGCAGCGCGGCGCGATGGTGAACCGCACCTATGGACCGCCCGAGATGCAGCTTTGGGAACGGCACGACGCCGCGGATTTCGAGACGAAGACGCAGGACAAGGTGCAGGCCGGCGAGTGACGCCCGACGACGCGCGCATCGCCGCGGTGCTGATGGACCTCGCGCATCGGCGCGGGGTCGGGCGCAGCTTCTGCCCCTCCGAGGCGGCGCGCGCATTGGCCGAGGATTGGCGCCCCCTGATGGCAGAGGTGCGACGCGTGGCGGCGGGGCTTCCGTTGAGGGCGACGCAGAAGGGCGTGGCGGTGGACCCCGTCACCGCCCGCGGGCCGATCCGGCTGGGCCTGCCGCCATGAGGCGCGCGGCGCTTGGTACGCCGCTGGGCCCCGTCTGGGTCGAAGCGCGGGAGAGGGTCATCACGGCAAGCGGATGGGGAGAGGCCCCGCGCCGGACGGATGATCCGCTGCTGACCGAGGCGTTTGACCAGCTGCGCGCCTATTTCGAGGGACATCGGCAAGTGTTCGACCTGCCCCTCGAGCATGGCCGGTCCGGCCTTTCGGCTTCGGTCCTGTCGGCGCTGGCCGCCATCCCCTTCGGCGAGACGCGGAGCTATGGCGAGCTGTCACGCGCCCTTGGCGCGCCCGCGCAGGCCATCGGGCAGGCCTGCGGCGCGAACCCGCTTCCCATCCTCATTCCCTGCCACCGGGTGCTGGGGGCAAAGGGCCTTGGCGGCTTCAGCGCGCCGGGCGGGGTCGAGGCGAAGGTCTGGCTCCTGCGGCACGAAGGGGCCGCGGGACTGCTGATCTGAGGCACCGCGCAAACCTGCAGGTTTGCGTCTCGGAAAACTGCAGTTTTCCGCCAATGTTTTCCTGCAGGAAAACGCCCTCGCCAAAAATCCGATCACCTCACAGGGTTCTCCACAGGCCTAGGGCCTGTTCCATGTGACTTTCGCACCTGCGGCCGTCATCTCCCCCTCGGTCCGGTCGAAGCGCAAATAGGCGATGCCGCGGCCTTGGGCCTGTGTATAAAGCGTGCCGGCGGGCTTTTCCCCCGCCATGATCGGCGTGCCGACCGGTGCCGTGCCACTGACATCGACCACGGCCAGACCCTTGCGCAGCTCGGTCTTGTGCTTCATCCGCGCGGTCACCTCCTGGCCGACGTAGCAGCCCTTGCGGTGGTCCACGCCCGACAGGCGGTCGAAGCCGGCCTCGAGGATGAATGTCTCCTCCGGGATCAGCTCCACCCCCGTCTCGGGCACGCAGGCCGCGACGCGCAGCGCTTCCCAGTCGATCGCGGGCGTGCCGCCCTCCATCCCGTAGCCGCGCCAGCCGAGCGAGGCATCGCGCGGATCGGCAAAGCCCCCCTCGGGCGGCGCGCCAAGGCCGCGGACGACCGGCAGGCCGCTGTCCTCGATCGTCACGTCGGCGCGCAGGCGATACATCATCAGGCGCTGCGCCAGCCGCGGCGCGGCGTCGGCCTTCACGTCCAGCAGGATGTCCTCGCCCCGGTTCAGCAGGAAGAAATCGAACAGGTATTTCCCCTGCGGCGTCAGCAGCGCGGAATAGACCAGCCCGCCCCCCGGCGCGGCCAGATCCTTGGTCACCAGCCCCTGCAGGAACCCCTCGCGGTCGGCCCCGCCGATCCGCAGCACCATCCTGTCGTCCGTGCGTTCGCCCGGCATCATCACCTCCGTTGATCCGTCATCTCACAGCTAATCAACGCGCGGGCCCGCGCCAAGCCATGCCCGCCGATTGACCCGGCCGCGCCGCACGCTTACCCCTTTGCCGTCCGCGACGAAGGAACCCCCGACATGAGCCTTGCCAACGGCCGCCATTACCTCGCCATTCCCGGTCCCTCGGTCATGCCCGACCGCGTGCTTCAGGCCATGCATCGCCCCGCGCCGAACATCTACACCGGCGAGTTGGTGGAGCTGACGGCAAGCCTCGTGCCCGACCTCAAGGCCATCGCGCGCACCGAGCATAACGTGGCGATGTATATCGCCAACGGTCATGGCGCGTGGGAGGCGGCACTGGTCAACACCCTTTCGCGCGGCGATACCGTCCTGATCCTCGGCACCGGGCGCTTCTGCCTCGGCTGGGGCGAGATGGCCGCGGCGATGGGCGTGGACTGCCGGATCATCGACTTCGGCCCGCGCTCGGATATCGACATGGCCCGCGTCGCCGAGGCGCTGGAGGCTGACACCGACCACCGGATCAAGGCGGTTCTGGCCGTGCAGGTCGATACCTCGACCAGCGTTCGCAACGACATCCGCGCGCTGCGCGAGACGCTGGACGCCGCGGGGCACCCCGCGCTTCTCTTCTCCGACAACATCGCCTGTCTGGCCTGCGACGCGTTCCACATGGACGACTGGGGCGTCGACGTGATGGTCACGGGCAGCCAGAAGGGGCTGATGACGCCGCCCGGCATGGGCTTCGTCTTCTTCAACGACAAGGCCGACCGCGCGCGCGAGACAGCAGGTCTTGTCACGCCCTACTGGGATTGGCGACCGCGCGTCACGCCCGATGAATACTACAAGTATTTCAACGGCACCGCGCCGACGCATCACCTCTATGGGCTGCGCACCGCGCTCGACATGATCGCCGAGGAAGGGCTCGAGAACGTCTGGGCCCGTCACGCGACGCTTGCCCGCGCGATCTGGGCCGCGGTCGAGGTCTGGGGGCAGGCCGGGCCGGTCCGCCCCAACATCGCCGACCGCGCCAAACGCAGCCACGCGGTGACCACGATCACCTTCGGCCCCGGCAACGGCCAGCGCCTGCGCGACTGGATGACGGCGAACGCGGGCGTGACGCTGGGCATTCCGCTGGGGGGCGTCGAGGGCGCGGATGCGCAGAAGGAGGATTTCCTGCGCATCGGCCACATGGGCCATGTCAACGCGCATATGGTGCTCGGCGTCCTTGCCAACCTTCAGGCCGGCATGGCCGCGCTGCAGATCCCGCATGGGCCCACCGGGCTCGAGGCGGCGGTGAACGTCATCGCCGAAGGCTGAGGGACAGCGCCGGAAGGCCGCACCGATCACGCCGACCGTCCCCGCCCAGTCCCAAGGGGCAAAGAGGGCACCGACCGGCGGGACTGGCCCCATGGCGGAGATCGTCTGGTTGGGCGGACAGCTGACCGCTTGCCGCCCACCGGTGGATTAGGGCGCGTTGCGCTCGAGCCAGTTCCGCATGAATGCAATCTCCTCCTCCTGCGCCGCGATGATGTCCTCGGCCAGCGACCGCAGCTCGGGGTTGTCACCGTGGTCCAGCAAAATGCGCGCCATGGCGACCGCACCCTCGTGATGGGCGATCATGCCCCGGGCGAAGTCGATGTCGGCATCCCCGGAATAGGCGATGTCCATCCCGGCATGCATCTCGGCATTGGCTGCGCGGAATGCGGCCTCGGCCGGTCCGCTCACCGGGGCGCCATGGGAGGCATGGGAGGCATGGGCCGCGTGATCGGCCTGCGCCTCGGACAGGCTTGGCGAAAGAACTGCCAGCGCGAGGCAGGCGAGGGGGACGGTGGCGAGTCGCATGACGAGATCTCCGGATGCTACCCGGAAACTCGGCGTCTCGATGCGGGATTCGGCAAGTCACTCTCGCGTGAAGGACCCAGCCTCGGACAGCGCGCCCGGCAGGGCGGCCGCGAAGGTGGCGATGTCGGCGGGACGACCGACCGAGACCCGGATGCAGCGATCCTGCGGCGCGGTGAAGGGCATACGGACGAAGATGCCCTGCGCGACGAGGCTCTTCAGCACCGCGCGGGCGAAATCCCCGTCACGGCCACAGTCGATCGTCACGAAATTGGTCGCGGAGGGCAGCGGCGTCAGGCCGTTCTCCCGCGCGGTGGCCGCGATGGCCTCCCGCGCTTCGGCGATGTGGGCGACGGTCGCGCGCAGGTAATCCTGGTCGGCCAGGGCCGCCAGCGCCCCCGCCTGCGCCACGCGGCCCATGCCGAAATGGTTGCGGATCTTGTTGAAGGACGTGACGAACCCGGCCTCGGCCAGCGCATAGCCCACACGCAGCCCGGCAAGCCCATAGGCCTTGGAGAAGGTGCGGAAGCGGATCACGCGCGGATGCGTCATGTCGAGGGGCGGGATGGCCCCCGCGGGCGCGGTGTCGGCATAGGCCTCGTCCAGTGCCAGAACGGTCCCCTCGGGCAGCGCGTCGATCATCGCCTGCACGGTGGCCGCGTCATGCCAGCTGCCCATCGGGTTGTCGGGGTTGGCGAAGTAGACGAGCTTGGCGTCCACCTCGCGCGCGCGGGCCAGCAGCGCCTCGGGGTCTTCGGCATCGTCGCGGTAGGGCACCTTGTGCAGCACCCCGCCGAAGCCCGCGACATGGTAGTTGAAGGTCGGATAGGCCCCGTCCGAGGTCACCACCGCATCGCCCGGCGCGACGAGCAACCGCACGAGATAGCCGAGCAGACCGTCGATCCCCTCGCCCACCACCACGTTCCCGGCCGCGACGCCATGATGAGCGGCAAGCGCGTGGCGCAGCTCCCACACCTCGGGGTCGCCATACATCCACGCATCCTGCGCGGCCTCGGCCATGGCGGCCACGGCGCGCGGGCTGGGGCCGAAGACGCTTTCGTTCGCGCCGAGACGGGCCGCAAAGGCAGCACCGCGCGCGCGCTCCTGCGTCTCCGGGCCGACGAAGGGGACCGAGGCGGGAAGGGTCTGGACAAGCGGGGTGTAACGGGGCGTGCTCATGCCGACGGTAGAAGCCCGAAAATCGCCCGTTTCGCAAGGCCGCGCAGGCGAAGGGGTCAACTGACGCATTGCAGGAGCGGCGTGGGCATTGGTAAGGTTTCCCGACCAATTCGCAGCCGGCCTTGTGGAAGGGAGCCCGCGTCATGCCGAAGATCACCGAGATCGAGGACCTCAAGCGCATCTACAAGCGGCGCGTGCCCAAGATGTTCTACGATTACGCCGAAACCGGCAGCTGGACCGAACAGACCTTCCGCGACAACTGTTCCGACTTCGACGAGATCCGCCTGCGCCAGCGCATCGCGGTGGACATGGACAACCGGACGACCAAGGCAAAGATGGTGGGGCAGGATTACGCCATGCCCGTGGCCCTGGCGCCCGTGGGCCTGTGCGGGATGCAATCGGCCGATGGCGAGATCAAGGCCGCCCGCGCCGCCGAGAAATTCGGCGTGCCCTTCACGCTCTCGACCCTGTCGATCTGCTCGATCGAGGATATCGCCAGCCACACCTCCGCGCCGTTCTGGTTCCAGGTCTACACGCTGCGCGACGATGATTTCATGCAGCGCCTCTTCGCGCGGGCCAAGGATGCCAAGTGCTCGGCGCTGGTCATCACGGTGGACCTGCAGATCATGGGGCAGCGCCACAAGGACATCAAGAACGGCCTCAGCGCGCCGCCCAAGCTGACGCCGTCCTCGATCCTGAACCTTGCCACCAAGGTGGGTTGGGGCCTCGAGATGCTGCAGACCAAGCGGCGCTTCTTCGGCAATGTCGTGGGCCATGCCAAGGGCGTGTCCGACCCCGGCTCGCTCGCCTCCTGGACGGCCGAGGCCTTCGACCCCTCCCTCGACTGGGAACGCATCCGCGAGTTCCGCCGCCGCTGGGACGGCCCGGTGATCCTGAAGGGCATCCTCGACCCCGAGGATGCGAAGATGGCGCTCGACGTGGGCGCGGATGCGATCGTGGTGTCGAACCACGGCGGGCGGCAGCTGGATGGGGCCCTGTCCTCGATCCGCATGCTGCCGCAGATCATGGATGCGGTGGGCGACAAGATCGAGGTGCATCTCGACAGCGGCATCCGCTCGGGACAGGACGTGCTCAAGGCGCTGGCGCTGGGGGCCAAGGGCACGATGATCGGGCGGGCCTTCGTCTACGGCCTCGGCGCGATGGGCGAGGCGGGCGTGACCCGCGCGCTGGAGGTGATCCACAAGGAACTGGACACCACCATGGCGCTCTGCGGCGAGCGGGATGTCGCCAACCTCGGGCGGCACAACCTGCTTCTGCCCGAGGATTTCGCAACCCGCTGGCGCTGATCCCGCACCCCGGCGTGCATGACCGCAGCATCGCGCCCGTCCGTGGTGGGCGCGATGGCCGTGCATTTGCTTCACGTGGCTAAAACGGCCGATCCCGCGCCGTTATCCGAGGGGATGGCCGCCACATGCCAAGGGCGTGTGCCGGTCGCCTGACCACGGACTCTTGCATGACACATGACACGACGACCCGCGCCCTGTTCGAACGGGTGCTGGACAAGCTGACACGCGCCGATGGATCGGCCGAGGCCCTGCTCTCCGCCCTCGCCCTGGACGACCGGGACACCCGCGCGCTGGCGGTGATCCACGCCCTTCTTGCGGCCGATGCCGCGCTCGCGCGCACCTTTACCGATGCCGATCTCGTCCGGCGCGACCGCGCGCTCGCGCGCGACATGGCGCTGACGCTTGCCGAACAGGCGGACCGGGTCGAGGCCGACCGCCCCGAGGCTGCGCCGGTCACGCTGGCCCTGCTGGAGCTGCCGGACCCCGCGGCCTGACACGCGGGAGGCGGCAGGGTGGGGACGCTTTGCCCCTCGCACGCCCCCGCGCCGCGGGCTAGGGTGCGGCCCATGACGACCCCCGCGCTTGCCTATTCCGACGACCAGGCCCAGGCCCATGACCGCATCGCCGAGGCATTGCGAGGCATGGGCGTGGACATCGACAACGACACCCTCACCCCCATGGTCGAGGGCAAGGCCCGCGTCATGGCCGTGGTCGGCAAGGCCGGATCGGGCAAGACCCTTCTGCTCGCCGAACTGGTGCGCGCCTTGCAGGGCGCGGGCGTCGACATCATCTCGGGCGACTGGGAGGGCCGCCGCCGCAAGGACCGGCGCACCGCCGCCGTGCTCGCCCCCACCAACAAGGCCGCCAGCGTGTTGCGCAGCCGCGGCGTGCCCGCGACCACGATCCACCGTATCCTCTATACGCCGGTCTACGACCCCGAGTTCGAAAAGGTCGCCGAATGGCTTGCCGGCAATGGCGACCGACCCGAGATCGAGGCCCTGACCGACGCCGCGATGGACCGCGCCAAGGCGGTCTACGAGACCACGAAATCCGTGCCCGCGGCGCTGGCTTCGGCCGGCCTGCGCGGCTCGGATTTCATCACCGGCTGGAAACGGCGCGAGGACCCGCTCGATATCGGGCTGATCGACGAAAGCTCGATGCTGGATGACCGCCAGTTTGACGACCTGCGCGAGATCTTTCCTTTCCTCGTGCTCTTCGGTGACCCCGCCCAGCTTGCGCCGGTGAACCAGTCCGGCCAGATGGTCTTCGACAAGATCGACACGGCCAACCGCCTCGACCTGGCCCGCATCCACCGGCAGGACGCCGACAACCCGATCCTCGACCTTGCCCATGCGCTCTCCGATCCCGAGCTGAGCTTCGAGCGGTTCGAGCGCATGATCGAGGACGCCGCCCGCCGCGACGACCGGGTGGTGGTCGCCCCCCGCGTCGACAGCGACCTGATGGCGCGCAGCCCCGTGCTGGTCTGGCGCAACGCCACGCGCATCCGCCTGATCACCGCGTTTCGCGGCGCGCATGGCGCGCCCGAGGATGCGCTGATCGCGGGCGAGCCGCTGATCTGCGACGGCATCGAGCTGCCGCTGAAGCACCGCAAGCGCCGCATCGACCTGGAGGCGCGGGGCCTGATCAAGGGCGCGCCGGCGATCTATCTCGGCCCCGGCTCGCGCCCCGGCTTTTCGCGCCTGCACGTGATCGGCGCGGAAAGCCCGCGCTTCTCGGCCGCGTCCATCGTGAAGATCGAGAAGCCGGACGAGGAAGAGCCCTTCATCCCCTATGCCGCCCGCATGGGCGCGGCTTTCCTGCACGGGGCGGCGGTGACGATCCACAAGGCGCAAGGCAGCCAATGGCCCGCGGTGCAGGTCTTCGCCCCCGACCTCTACGCCGCCTCGCGCGCTGGGCGCATGGAGGCGGGGCAGGCGCTGTGGAAGCGGCTGGCCTATGTGGCCATCACCCGCGCCGAGGAGCGGCTGCTCTGGGTCACGCGCTACGCGCTGGCCAAACCGCGCCAGCCGCTCGGCATCGCGGATCTGCCCGACCCGGCCGCCCCCCTCACCCTCGAAGCGGAGGAGACATGACGAAGACCATGATCGTGACCGGCGCCAGCGCCGGCATCGGCGAGGCGGTGGCCCGCGAGATGCTCGAGGCCGGCTGGACGGTCGGACTTGTCGCCCGCCGCGCCGAGCGGCTCGAGGCGCTGGCTGATACCTATGGAGAGGCCGCCGTTCCCCTGCCCCTCGACGTGACCGATGCCGACGCGGTGCAGGCGGCCTTTCTTGAGTTCGCCGAAGCGCAGGGCCGGCTCGATTGCCTGTTCAACAACGCGGGCATCTTCAGCCCCACCGCCCCGCTCGACGAGATCGCCGTCGAAGACTGGCGCCGCGCGGTCGACGTGAACCTGACCGGCATGTTCCTGTGCGCGCGCATGGCCTTCGGACTGATGCGGCGGCAGACGCCGCAGGGCGGGCGGATCATCATGAACGGCTCGATCTCGGCCCATGTCCCGCGCGCGGGGGCCGCGCCCTACACGGCGACCAAGCACGCCATCACCGGGCTGACGCGGCAGATCGCCCTCGACGGGCGCCCCTATGACATCGCCTGCGGACAGATCGACATCGGCAATGCCGAAACCGATCTTCTGCGCGACGCGGCCCACCAGGCGATGCAGCGCGGCGACCCTCCGCCCGAGGTGATGGACGTGGCCCATGTGGCGACATCCGTGCGCCACATGGCCGAGCTGCCGCTGTCGGCCAACATCCTGTTCCAGACGATCATGGCGACGAAAATGCCCTATGTCGGCCGCGGCTGAGCGGCGCGCGCCCTGCTCCGCTTTTCCTCGAAAACCGCTTAGGACCGGATGTAGCGGAACACCGCCGAGGCCAGCCAGCCCGCGCAGACCGCGATGACAAGCGACAGCAGGCCGTAGGCCAGCGGACGCTCGTGGGCGAGCGTGTAGATGATCCGCTCGAGCCCGACCTTGCGGACCGGGATCGCCTGTTCATGGACGTCCAGCACCTCTCCGCCCCGCGTCAGGAAGATCCGCGTGCGATAGGCCCCCTCGGTCAGGTTGGCCGGAAGGCGCACGGCCGTGTCGAACAATGTCTGCTCCCGGACCCGCACCGCGCCCTCGTTCACCTGGTAGGCGCTGCTGTCGCTGCGGATGCGGATCAGCGCCTCGGTGAAGCTTTCCTGGTCGCTGATCCCGGTGCCCACTGCCCGGATCGCGCGCGGCACCGACACCCGGTGGCGCAGGTCCTCGGTCTGGGTCAGCACCTCGGCCAGGGGTCCCGAGGTCGAGACCGCGTAGAAGGTCGGGGCAAGATCGATCTCGGAGGCATCCGTGTTCACCCAGATCCCGAAGCGGCGGTCCTTGCGGCGGACGGTGACGGGCCGGCTTGGCCCCTGGACGGTCACGATCACCTCCAGCGGGTCGCTGCCCGGCGGCGGTGCGTCGCGGCGCACCGCGCCGAAGATCAGGATCTCGGAGCCGTCGAAATTCGTGGTGATCGAGATCTCTTCCTGGCTCATCCCGGCCACCACCGACTCGGCCCCCGCCGGGGTTGCAGGTGACAGCGCCAGCGCGAGGGCCGCCAGCGCAAGACACCGGAGGCGCGCCCGCCTCACGGCGCGACCCGCGCGTCGCTGAGCGAATACAGCTCGGTCGGGGTCAGCACGAGATCCAGCGCCAGCCGCCCGCAGACCAGAAGCACCATCAGCGCCAGCAGGATGCGCAGGTTCTCGGCCTTCATCTTCACCCCGATCCGCGTGCCGACCTGCGCCCCGATCACGCCGCCCAGGATCAGCAACAGCGCCAGCACCATGTCGACCGAGTAGTTGGCCGTCGCATGCATCACGGTGGCGGCCCCGGCAACGAAGATGATCTGGAACAGCGAGGTGCCCACCACCACCTTGGTCGGCATCCCCAGCAGGTAGATCATCGCGGGGACCATCACGAAGCCGCCGCCCACGCCCATGATCGCGGCGAGCAGACCGACGAAGCAGCCCACCAGCAAGGGCGGGATGACCGAGATATACAGGCCCGAGGTGCGGAACCGCATCTTGAGGGGAAGCTTCTGCATCCAGCCCCGCGCCTTGCGCGGTGCGGGGGACGGGGCCGCGGGATGGCGCGCGCGCCGCGCCGCGCGCAGGCTTTCGGCCAGCATCAGCGTGCCGATCACCCCAAGGAACAGCACGTAGCACAGCTGCACCAGCAGATCGACCTGCCCCAGCCGCGCCAGCGCCGAGAAGACCTGCACGCCCGCGACCGTGCCCACGAGGCCACCGGCCAGCAGGACGACGCCCATCTTGAGATCCACGGTCTTGCGCTTGAAATGCGCCAGCACCCCCGACACCGAAGAGGCGACGATCTGGTTGGTGGAGGTTGCCACCGCCACGGCGGGCGGGATGCCGACGAAGAACAAGAGCGGGGTGATCAGGAACCCGCCGCCGACCCCGAACATCCCCGACAGGATACCCACCAGCCCGCCAAGCCCCAGCAGCATGAAGGCATTCACGCTGACTTCGGCGATGGGCAGGTAGATTTGCATGGGTGCGGCCCGGATGCTTGGTCTGCCCAAGCCATAGCGCGAGCAGTGGCACAAGGCCAGCGGTCAGCCGCGCCGCCCGGCTGCGACGGATCGGAACAGCCGGGCGGCGCGGCGTGTCAGATGACGACGACGTCCAGCGGCGGGAAACCGTTGAACCCCACCGAGGCATAGGACGAGGTGTAGGCCCCACAATTGCGGATCAGGACGCGGTCGCCGGATTTCAGCGCCAGCGGCAGGGCCACGGGGCGCTTTTCATAAAGCACGTCCGCGCTGTCGCAGGACGGACCCGCCAGGATGCAGGGGCCGGTCGCCTCGCCGTCATGGGGGGTGACGAACTGGTAGCGGATCGCCTCGTCCATCGTTTCGGCCAGGCCCGAGAACTTGCCGATGTCAAGATAGACCCAGCGGTGCAGGTCGTCCTCGGATTTCTTGGCGACCAGAAGCACCTCGGCGGCGATCATGCCGGCCTCGGCCACCATGCCGCGGCCGGGCTCGGCCATGATGCGGATGCCTTCGGGGAAGCGGGTGGTGACCAGCTCCATCACAGCGGCCGCATAGGCCGTGGGATGCGGGATCGCGTCGCCGTAGAAGGCGGGGAACCCGCCGCCGATGTTCAACAGGTCCAGCGCGAAGCCTGCATCCTCGGCAGCGGCCCAGACAGCAGCCACCTGGTCGAGCGTCGAGGCCCACATCGCCGGGTCGCGGGTTTGCGAGCCGACATGGAAGCTGAGTCCAACCGGGCGCAGGCCCAACTCGCGCGCCTGCGCCATCAGCGCCAGCGCGGTGTCGCGGGTGGTGCCGAACTTGCGCGTCAGCGGCCAGTCGGCGCCCGAGGCCTCGACCAGCAGGCGGATGTAGACCTGCGCGCCGGGCGCATGCTCGGCGATCTTGACGATCTCCTCGGCGGCGTCGGCGGCGAACAGCGTGATGCCCGCGCGATGCGCGAAGGCGATGTCCGAGGCGCGCTTGACCGTGTTGCCGTAGGAAATCGCCTCGGGGTGGGCGCCATGCGACAGGCACAGCTCGATCTCGCCGCGCGAGGCGGCGTCGAAGCGGCTGCCCAGGTCGACCAGCCGGTCGATGATGGCGTCGGCGGGGTTCGCCTTGACGGCGTAGTGGATCGCGGCCGGGCCAAGGCCCGCGGCCAGCGCGCGATACTGCTGCTCGACGCGGTCGATATCGATCACCAGCGTCGGGCGCTCGAAGTGATGCGCGGCGATGAAGCCCTCGAGGCGGGCGGATGCGACAGGAAAAGAGGCCGAGAAATCGGCAATCGTAGCGTTCATGGTCATCTCCGACAGACCGGGGGCCACTGGCCCCGCAACTTCCAAGGGAGACGTTACCGTCGCTACGTAACTGCGATGGTTATCCCGGGGAACATCCCCGACTTACCACCCGTGACAGAGGCGCGTGCGTTGGCGTCTTGCGGCGGGCGTATGAGGCTTTGCCCGAGTCGGCGCAAGGGATTTTTTCGAGCTCGCTCTCGGGGGTGTTTCCGCCATGCCACATGCGGTTTCCGCGATGGTGATCGGCCCCTAAGCCGGACCTCGGCCCGCCCTCAGCCCGTCCCGTGCGAACGGTCGTAGGCATTGACGGGCGGCGGGGTCCAATCGGCCGTCAGGGCGCAGTCGAACACCTCGACCAGCAAGGGGTGGCAGGGGGCCGTGTCCGAGGAATGCTCGGCCCCGCAATCGCCGCCCGGACAGGCCGAAAGCGCCCCCAGAAGGTCGATCTCGGCCAGCAGGTCGATGTGATCGCCGGGGCGCACCGGACTTGCCTTCATGATGTATTGGCCGGTGCCGCGCGAAAACCCGGTGCACATGAACACGTTGAGCACGTCGTGGACATGGCGCTCGGCCTCGGCCGCCGGCAGCCCGGTCCCGGCGGCCAGCGCGCGGGTCAGGTTGGAGTGGCAGCAGTGGTGATACTGCCCGCCATCGCTCAGAAGCGCATGGGTATAGGGATCGCAGCGCGTGCCGATCACGTCATGGACCGCCGCGCCGAAGCTGTCGATGCCATACCAGTCGAGCGTATCGCGCACCACGGTCGCCATCGGCCGCAAGCTCGGGAAGCTCGACCAGAGCCGGTCGCCGGTCGTCACATGCGTGCCGTGCAGGGCGCGCGTCTTGCCCGAGTAGAACCGCTCGGACAGGTCGGCGGCGTTCCACAGGTTCAGGTCACCGACCTGCGGCCCCTCGATCGAGCGGATGCGGATGACCTGCCCCGCACGGGCGCGGAAACAGCGCGCCTCGCGCGGGGGAACGGTGACGCTGTCGCGCAGCACGAGACCCGAGCGCGCGCCGGCCAACATGTCTTCGGCGGGATGCGGCAGGGTCGTGTCGGGGTAGCAGATCACCGGTGGGACCGCCCGGCGCGCAGCGGCATCGGCGGGCGCGGGCGTTTCGGGCGGGCGGCGGTTGGGCATGGGGCGAAGCCTTTCCGATACGGGGGGACGCGCGGGACTTGCCCCTGTGAAGCAGATGCGGGACCGGTGGGCAAGCCGGGGGGGCAAGCAGGCGGGCGGGTCAGACCCCCTCGCCCGCCGTCCTGCCCGAGAAGATGCAGCCGCCCAGAAACGTGCCCTCGAGCGCGTTGTAGCCGTGGTAGCCGCCCCCGCCAAACCCCGCCGCCTCGCCCACGGCGAAGAGGCCGGGGAAGGTGGTGCCGTCGGGGCGCAGGGCGCGCGCCGAGAGGTCGGTGTGCAACCCGCCGAGCGACTTGCGCGTCAGGATGTTGAGGCGCACGGCGATCAGCGGCCCGTGGGCCGGGTCGAGCAGGCGGTGGGGTTTCGCCGTGCGCACCAGCCTGTCGCCGAGGTAGCGGCGCGCCTGCCGGATGGCGGTGACCTGCGCATCCTCGGCTCCGCTGTCGATGGCGGCATCGCGCGCCTCGATCTGCGCGCGGATTTGGGCGGGGTCGAGCGGGGCCTCGGGGGTGAGCGCGGTCATGCCCGTGACGAGGGTCTCGAGATCGCGGGCGACCACGAAATCCGCTCCCTTCTCCTTGAAGGCTTCGACCGCGCGGGTCGCGCCCTTGCCCAGACGCTCGCGCAGCACGGCCAGCCACTTGCCGGAGGTCAGGTCGGGGTTCTGCTCGCTGCCCGACAGGGCAAACTCCTTTTCGACGATGGACTGGGTCAGGATGAACCAGCTGTGCGCGTGACCCGTCGACAGGATGCGCCTGAGCGTGCCGAGCGTGTCGAAGCCGGGGAAGCAGGGGGCCTCCATCCGGTCTCCCCGCGCGTCGAGCCAGAGCGAGGAGGGGCCGGGCAGGATGCGGATGCCGTGGTTCGGCCAGATCGGGTCCCAGTTCTGCAGACCCTCGCAATAGTGCCACATCCGGTCGCGGTTGATGAGCTGAGCGCCTGCGGCCTCGGCATGGCCAAGCATCGCGCCATCGACGTAATCGGGCACGCCCGAGACCATGCGCACGGGCGCGGGGCCGAGGCGGGCCTCGGGCCATGCGGCGCGGACAAGGTCGTGGTTGCCGCCGATGCCGCCCGAGGCGATCACCACCGCCTCGGCGCGGGCGGCGAAGCGTCCGGTGACGCTGCGGTTGGTGCTGGCCCCGATGGGCGCATTGTCGGGGGCGAGGATCTCGCCCTCGACCCCGGTGACGAGACCCGCCTCGACCGTCAGCGCCGTGACCCGGCGACGGAAGGCGAGCGTGATGCGCGGATGGGCCATGACGCGGACCGCATAGGGTTTCACCACGCCCGTTCCGGTGCCCCATGTGACGTGGAAGCGGGGAAGGCTGTTGCCGTGCCCCTCGGGCGCGTAGCGGCGTTCGGCCCAGCCGACGACCGGGAACCAGCGCATCCCGAGCCCGTGGAGATAGGCCCGCATCGGGCCTGCGGCGAAATCGAGATAGGCCTCGGCCCAGGCGCGCGGGTTGGCATCTTCGGGCCGGTCGAACCCGGCCGAGCCGAACCAGTCGCGCGCGGCAAGATCGCGGCTGTCGCGCAGGCGCAAGCGGCGCTGTTCGGGGGTGTCGACCATGAACAGACCGCCAAGGCTCCACCAGGCCTGCCCGCCGAGGGATTGCGGCCCCTCCTGCTCGAGGATCAACACCCGCCGCCCGCGTTCGGCCGCGTGCCAGGCGCTCACCAGCCCCGACAGCCCTGCCCCGATCACGATGACATCCGCCTGTTCCATCTGCGCCGCCTCCCCTGCCGCGCAGAGCAGGTTAGCAGGACAGGGCCACACCTGTCGCGCGGAACACGGGCGTCGGGCCCATTTCCTGCACAGGATCGGTGCGTGTGTGGGGGAGGACGCGGCCAGCCGGATCGGGCAAGCAGGGCCGCGAAGGAGACCCATACCATGACACACAGCTACACCGCCCCCGCAGGGATGAGCATCGGGCATGTTCATCTGAAAGTCTCTGACTTGGAAGGATCCATCGCCTTTTACCGCGACGTGCTCGGCCTGGGCCTCATGCAACGCTACGGCGCGCAGGCGGCGTTCCTGTCGGCGGGAGGATATCACCACCACATCGGGCTCAACACCTGGGAAAGCGCGGGCGGGCCGCGGCCGCCGCGCAATGCGGTGGGCCTCTATCACACGGCGTTCCTTTATCCTGATCGCCCGTCTCTGGCGCGTGCCTTTCGCCGGGTGCTCGAGGCCGGGATAGAGATCGAGGGCGCAGCCGATCATGGCGTGTCGGAAGCGATCTATTTCAGCGACCCGGACGGCAACGGCATCGAGCTGTACCGCGACCGCGCGCCCGAGGATTGGCCACGCGCGCCCGATGGCGAGTTGCGCATGGTCAATGCCCGGCTGAACCTGGAGGCGCTTCTGGCCGAGGCTTGAGCGTCTGTGAAAATTTGCACAGATTTGGCGGCATTCGCGGGTTTGACTTGCGCGCTCGCAGGGGTATATATCAGCCCACGACCTTGGATCACGGATCGAGGAGCGTCCCATGACAAGCAAATCCGACCATCGGGCCACCCGCCCGCAGGCCCGCCTCGTGGCCGGGCCAGAGACGACACCGGCGGCGCGCGTGCGGCCAGACCACGCCAACACCCATGGCAGGGCGACCCCGCGCGTTGCCGCGACGCGCCGCACCGGCGCGCAGATGCAGGCGCAAAGCGGCGCCTCCATGACCTACCAGCTGGGGTTCACCTCTGGACCTTCCAGCTGATCTGCCCTTACGCTCTTCCCCTGCATGAAGGGGGAGAGCGCGATGGCCGTCGGCACCAACATCAAGACCTATTTCAACGGCACATGGCATGACGGGGACGTGCCCGTCATGGGGGCTGCCGACCACGGCGCGTGGCAGGGCACGACCGTCTTCGACGGTGCGCGCTACGTCGACGGGCTTGCCCCCGATCTGCGCGCGCATTGCGACCGCGTCGTGCGCTCGGCGCAGGCGCTGATGCTGCATCCCGACAAGACCGGCGCAGAGATCTTCGAGATCGCATGGGAGGGGCTGGCGCGATACCCCGGCGATGCCGCCGTCTATGTGCGCCCGATGTTCTGGGGCATCGACGGCGGCGCCTACGGGATCATCCCGGCCGACGCGCCCGCGGGCTTTGCCATCTGCCTCGAAGAGGTGCCGCTTGCCCCGCCCGAGGCCACCGTGCGGCTGACCACGACCCAGTTCCACCGCCCCGTTCTGACCGACAATGTCTGCAACGCCAAGGCCGGGTGCCTCTACCCCAACAACGCCCGCATGCTGGCCGAGGCCCTGCGCAAGGGCTACGACAACGCGCTGGTGTGCGACGCGATGGGCAACGTGGCCGAGACGGCGACGGCCAATGTGTTCATGGTGCGCGATGGCGTGGTCTTCACGCCCATTCCCAACGGCACCTTCCTGAACGGGATCACGCGGCAGCGCCACATGGCCAACCTGCGCGCGGCGGGCGTCGAAGTGGTCGAGACCGTGCTGGGCTTCGAGGATTTCCGGCAGGCGGACGAGGTCTTCATGTCCGGCAACCTCAACAAGGTGACCCCGGTGGTCGAGTTCGACGGCACGCGCTACGAGCATGGCCCGGTGACCCGGCAGGTGCGCGCGCTCTACTGGGACTGGGCGGCGAGCGACGCGGCCTGAGCGCGCAACGGATGGACAGGCGCGGCGGCGCGCGCCATGCTGCCCGCCGGAGAGGATCATCCGATGCGCAAGTTTCTCGTCGTGCTCGACGACACCCGCGAATGTCTGAACGCCATGCGTTTCGCCGCGATGCGCGCGGCCAACACGCAAGGCGGGGTCGAGATCCTGTCCGTCATTCCCCCGGACGAGTTCAACCACTGGATCGGCGTCGCCGAGATGATGCGTGCCGAGGCGCGCGAGCGGATCGAGGCGCATTTCAACGTCTTCGCCAAGTGGATGCGTGACCGGCTGGGGGTGGACCCGACCCTCGTGATCCGCGAGGGCGAGCCGGTGACCGAGATCCTCGCCCATATCCGCGACGCGCCCGAGATCGGCGTCCTGGTGCTGGGCGCGGGATCTGGCAAGTCGGGGCCGGGGCCGCTGGTGACGGCGATGGTGAAACAGGCGGGCACACTTCCGGTGCCGATCACGATCGTGCCGGTCGAGTTGAGCAAGGAACAGCTGGAACAGATCACCTGATCCGGCGGTGCCCGGTTTTAGAACCATTCCAAAACTTGACTCTGCGCCGCTCCCCCCGCATATCTGACGAAACCGATAGGGAATGCGCCTCATGTTCATCCAGACCGAATCCACCCCGAACCCGGCCACGCTGAAGTTCCTGCCCGGCCAGACCGTGCTGGAGATGGGCACGGCCGATTTCCCCAGCGCCGAGGCGGCGCAGAAATCACCGCTCGCCGCCCGCATCTTCGCGGTCGAGGGAGTGACGGGCGTGTTCTTCGGGACGGATTTCGTGACCGTGACCAAGGCCGAGCCGGTGGCGTGGGAGCATGTGAAGCCCGCGATCCTCGGCGCGATCATGGAGCATTTCCAGTCGGGCGCACCGATCATGGAGGGCGAGCACCAGGCCGCGGGTGGCCATGCCGAGCATGACGGCGAGGACGCCGAGATCGTGGGCCAGATCAAGACGCTGCTCGACACGCGCGTGCGGCCCGCCGTGGCGCAGGATGGGGGCGACATCACCTTTCACGGCTTCGACCGCGGCGTGGTCTACCTGCACATGCAGGGGGCCTGCGCCGGCTGCCCCTCGTCCACGCTGACGCTGAAGATGGGGATCGAGAACCTGCTGCGCCACTACATCCCCGAAGTGCTCGAGGTGCGCCCTGTCAACGTCTGAGCCCTTGGTCCTGGCCTTCGACACATCGGCCGCGCATTGCGCGGCCGCTTTGCTGTCGGGCAGCCGAGTGCTGGCCGCCGCCCATGAGGAGATGGGCAAGGGTCAGGCCGAGCGCCTGATGCCGCTGATCGCCGAGGTGCTGACGAAAGGGGGCGCGTCGCTCTCCGATCTCGACGCCATCGGGGTGGGCGTGGGTCCGGGCAATTTCACCGGCATCCGCATCTCGGTCTCGGCGGCGCGGGGGCTGGCGCTGGCGCTTGGCATCCCGGCGGTGGGCGTCGGCACGCTCGAGGCGCGGGCCGAGGGCCTGCCGCGCCCGCTGACCGTGATCGACGACGCGCGCCGGGGCGAGGTCTATGCCCAAATCTTCGACGGCGACGGGGATGCACCCGATGGGCCCATGCTGCTGGATGCGGGCGAGGTCGGGCTGGTCCTGCCCTCCGACAGGGTCACCGGCACCGCTGCCGCGGCCCTGCAGGGCGCGACCGCCCTGCCCCCCGCCATGCCGCTGGCCGAGGCGATCGCGCGCATCGCCGCGCGCCGCTTCCGCGTCCCTGCCCTGCCCCGGCCCGCACCGCTCTATGTCCGCGCCGCCGATGCCGCCCCCTCGCGCGAACGGGGTCCGGCGATGCTGCCGTCATCATGACGCCCGCGCGGATGGCCGCGATCCACGCCGCCGCCTTCGAGGGCAAGGGCGAGGTGTGGTCCGAGGCCGAGATCGCCGCCCTGCGTGCGCAGCCGACAACGGATTTCGTTGCGACCGGTAACGACGGGTTCGTGCTGCTGCGGATCATTCCGCCCGAGGCGGAGATCCTGACGCTGGCCGTAGATCCTGCGGCGCAACGCAGGGGCCTTGGGGTGATCCTCGTCGATGTCGCGGCGGCGCTTGTCGCGGGCCGGGGCGCCGAGACGCTGTTTCTCGAGGTGGCCGAGGACAACACCGCCGCCCGCGCGCTTTACGACAAGGCCGGGTGCACCGAGGTCGGGCGGCGCAAGGGCTATTACGCCCGCCACGATGGGCCCGCCGTTGACGCGCTGATCCTGTCTCGTCTTCTGGCCGCCGAAAAAACCGGCAAGGCCTGCAAAAGCTGACCTTGCGGCAACCGCCTGGCCGGTGTCACAGGGCAGAATCCGGTTGACCCTTCCCGCGGGCTTGGCCCTTAATCGGGCGTGGGGGATCGTATCCGATCTTTGCAGTCCATGCCGGGACCGCCGCCGGATAACGCGCAGCGGCCCGATCCAACCGGGAGTATATGCATGACCATGATGAAGAGCCTGATGGGCGCTGCCGCGGCCCTGGCATTCAGCGCCGGTGGCGCGCTGGCCGAACCGGCGATCATTTTCGACCTCGGCGGCAAGTTCGACCGCTCGTTCAACGAAGCGGCCTTCACCGGGGCGGAGCGTTGGGCCGAGGCGACCGGCGGCTCCTACCGCGAGATTGAACTGCAGTCCGACGCCCAGCGCGAACAGGCGATGCGCCGCCTTGCCGAGGCGGGCGCGAACCCGATCGTGATGGCGGGCTTCAGCCAGGCGACGCCCCTGTCGGTGGTCGCGCCCGACTATCCCGACACCACCTTCGTCATCATCGACGGCGTCGTGGACGAGCCCAACGTGCGCTCGGTCATCTTCTCCGAGCATGAAGGCTCCTACCTCGTCGGCATGCTGGCTGCGATGGCCTCCGAGACCGGCACCGTCGGCTTCGTCGGCGGCATGGACATTCCGCTGATCTCGCGCTTCGCCTGCGGCTATGCACAGGGCGTCGTCGCCGTGAACCCCGAGGCGACCGTGATCGCCAACATGACGGGCACCACGCCCGCCGCCTGGAACGACCCGGTGCGCGGTGGCGAACTGACCCGTGGCCAGATCGCTCAGGGTGCCGACGTGGTCTATGCCGCCGCCGGTGGCACCGGCCTCGGCGTTCTGCAGGTCGCCGCCGACGAGGGCATCCTCTCGATCGGTGTGGACAGCAACCAGAACTACCTGCACCCCGGTTCGGTGCTGACCTCGATGCTCAAGCGCGTCGATGTTGCCGTCAATGACGCCTTCACCACCGGCCCCGAGGTCGAGACCGGCATCCATGTTTTCGGCCTTGCCGAAGAGGGTGTGGGCTACGCCGTGGACGAGAACAACGCCGAGCTGATCAGCGAAGAGATGATGGCCGCGGTCGATGCGGCGCGCGCATCGATCATCGCGGGCGAGATCATGGTCCACAACTTCACCGAGGACGGCACCTGCCCCGTGCAGATGCAGTGATCGCCTGATGTAAGACCCGAGCGGGCCGCGGTGCGAAAGCTGCCGCGGCCCGCCGCAGTTAGAACCGCCCATCAGAGGTTCCCATGACGACACCCGCCCCCGCAATCGAGCTGAAAGGCATCTCAAAGGCCTTCGGCCCCGTGCAGGCGAACAAGGACATCTCGATGTCCGTCGCGCGCGGCACGATCCACGGCATCGTGGGCGAGAACGGCGCGGGAAAGTCGACGCTGATGTCGATCCTCTACGGCTTCTACAAGGCCGACCGGGGCGAGATCTTCATCAACGGCAAACCCACCCCCATCCCCGACAGCCAGGCCGCGATCCGCGCCGGCATCGGGATGGTCCACCAGCATTTCAAGCTGGTCGAGAATTTCACCGTGGTCGAGAACGTGATCCTCGGGGCCGAGGATGGCGCGCTTCTGACCCCGTCCATCGCCAAGGCGCGGAAGCTTCTGACCGAGCTGTCCGAGGAATACGGGCTGAAGGTCGACCCCGACGCGATCATCGAAGACCTGAGCGTCGGCCACCAGCAGCGCGTCGAGATCCTCAAGCAGCTCTACCGCCACGCCGATATCCTGATCCTCGACGAGCCCACGGGCGTTCTGACCCCTTCCGAGGCCGACCAGCTTTTCCGCATCCTCGAGCGGCTCAAGGAAGAGGGCAAGACGATCATCCTGATCACCCACAAGCTGCGCGAGATCATGGAGATCACCGACACCGTCAGCGTGATGCGCCGCGGCGAGATGACGAACACGGTCAGGACCGCCGACACCTCGCCCGCCGAGCTGGCCGAGATGATGGTGGGCCGCAAGGTGCTTCTGCGCGTGGAAAAGGCCCCCGCGCAGCCCGGCGACGTGGTGCTGAAGGTCGACAACCTGCGCGTCGTGCGCGGCGGGGTCGAGCGGCTCAAGGGTGTCTCCTTCGAGATCCGCGCGGGCGAGATCCTCGGCATCGCGGGCGTTGCGGGCAACGGGCAGACCGAGCTTCTGGAGGTGCTGGGCGGCATGATCCCGGCGCAGGGCGGCAGCGTCACGCTGCACAACGAGGCCATCGACCTGACCGGCAAGCACTCCGACGGCCAGACACGGCGCGCGCGCGGGATCGGGCATGTCCCCGAGGACCGGCAGGACGAGGGGCTGATCATGGCCTTCGAGGCCTGGGAAAACGTCGCCTTCGGCTATCACAAGGACCCGAAATTCAATTCGGGGATGCTGATGAACCACGCCGCGATCAAGGCCGATTGCGCCGACAAGATGGCGCGCTACGACGTCCGCCCGCCGAACCCGCGCCTGCCTGCACGCAACTTCTCTGGCGGCAACCAGCAGAAGATCGTCGTCGCCCGCGAGATGGACCGCGCGCCCGACCTGTTGCTTGTCGGCCAGCCGACGCGCGGCGTCGATATCGGCGCGATCGAGTTCATCCACAGCCAGATCATCGCGCTGCGCGATCAGGGCAAGGCGATCCTGCTGGTGTCGGTGGAACTGGACGAGATCATGGGCCTGTCGGACCGCATCGCGGTCATGTTCGACGGCAAGCTGATGGGCGAGCGCCTGCCCTCCGAGACCAACGAGAACGAGCTGGGCCTGTTGATGGCCGGCGTGACCGATACCCGGACCGAGGGGGCCGCCTGATGGACAAGATGCCGAAATGGGCCGACATCATCCTGATCCCGCTGATCAGCGTGGTCCTGGCGCTGGTGGTCTCGGGCCTTGTCGTGGCGCTGATCGGGGAAAGCCCGTGGCGCGCGATGCAGGTCATGGTGCAGGGTGCCTTCGGCTCGGCCTATGGCTGGGGCTACACGCTCTACTACGCGACCAACTTCATCTTCACCGGGCTGGCCGTCGCCGTCGCCTTCCACGCGCGGCTCTTCAACATCGGGGGCGAGGGACAGGCCGCCATCGGGGGGCTTGGCGTGGCGATCATCCTGCTGGGCGTGGCCTGGCCGCATTGGACCATCGCGCTTCTGGCGGCGATCCTGTTTTCCGCGGCCTTCGGCGCGGCCTGGGCGGCGGTGCCCGCCTACCTGCAGGCCAAGCGCGGCAGCCACATCGTGATCACCACGATCATGTTCAACTACATCGCCTCGGCGCTGCTGGTTTACCTTTTGGTCAACGTCTTCCGCGTCGAGGGCTCGATGGCCCCCGAAAGCGCCCGCTTCGCCGAGGCGACCAACCTGCCCACCGCATCGGATTTCGCGGGCTTCCTCGGCTTCGGCACCTCTGCGCCGCTGAACTTCGCCTTTTTCATCGCGCTTCTGGCCTGCGTCGGCGTCTGGCTGCTGATCTGGAAGACACGTCTCGGCTACGAGATCCGCGCCTTCGGCCAGTCGCAGACGGCGGCCGTCTATGCAGGCATCAACCCCACCAAGATCATCATGATCACCATGCTGATCTCGGGTGGGCTGGCCGGCATGATGGCGATCAACGTCGTGATGGGCGAGGCCGAGCGGCTGGTCCTCGACTTCGTCGAAGGGGCGGGCTTCGTCGGCATCGCGGTGGCGCTGATGGGCCGTTCGCACCCCGTGGGCGTGGTTCTGGCAGCACTTCTCTTCGGAGCACTTTACCAGGGCGGCGCGGAATTGCAGTTCGAGATGCCCGCGATCAGCCGCGAGATGGTGGTGGTGATCCAGGCGCTCGTGATCCTGTTCACGGGCGCGCTCGACAACATGGTGCGGATGCCCATGGAAAGCCTGTTCCTGTCGCTGAGGCGCCGCCGCGAGGCGGGCCAGAGCCAAACCCCGGCGGAGTGAGACCATGGATTTCCTGACCGTCCTGCAGATCCTCGACTCGACCGTCCGTCTGGCCACGCCGCTCCTGCTCGCCTGTCTCGCCGGGCTGTGGTCCGAGCGCGCGGGCATCTTCGACATCGGGCTCGAGGGCAAGATGCTCGCCGCGGCCTTCTTCTCGGCGGCCATCGCCTTCACCGCCGGATCGGTCTGGATCGGGCTGCTGGCGGGGATCGCGGCCTCGATGGTGCTGGCGGGGCTGCATGGCGCGGCCTCGATCACATTCCGCGGCAACCAGCTGATCTCGGGCGTGGCGATCAATTTCCTTGCCGCGGGCCTGACCGTGGTCATCGCGCAGACATGGTTCCAGCAAGGCGGGCGCACCCCGCAACTGCCCTCGGATGCGCGTTTCGCCAACGTCGAGCTGCCGGGTGCTGCCACCCGCATCCGCGACATCGCCCAGCAGGGCCCGCTGGGGCAGATCTACTCGGAACTGATCTCGGGCCATTCGATCATCGTCTACGCCGCGCTTCTGATCGTGCCGCTGACCTGGTGGGCGCTCTACCGCACGCGCTTCGGCCTGCGCCTGCGCGCGGTGGGCGAGAACCCCGCCGCCGTGGACACCGCCGGTATCTCGGTCGTCGGGCTGCGCTACGCCGCCGTGATGATCGCGGGCGTGCTTTGCGGGCTGGCGGGCGCCTATCTGGCGACCGCGCTGAACGCGGGCTTCGTCAAGGACATGAGCGCGGGGCGCGGCTTCATCGCACTGGCCGCGCTGATCTTCGCCAAGTGGCGGCCGTGGTATGCGCTCTCGGCCTGTCTGCTCTTCGGATTCTTCGACGCGGTCGGCAACCGCTTCCAGAACATCCAGCTGGGCGAGCTGGTCGTGCCCGTGCAGTTCATGCAGGCGCTGCCCTATATTCTTGTCGTCATCGTGCTGGCGGGCCTTGTGGGCAAGGCCATTCCGCCGCGCGCCGGGGGGGAGCCCTATGTCAAGGAACGCTGAAGACCTCGCTGCCCTGATCCGCGAGCGCGCGGGCGCGGAGCCGCCCGCCTATGGCTTCGTTCTCGGCTCGGGCCTTGGCCATATCGCCGACGAGGTGGATGGCGTCGCCATCGACTACACCGACCTGCCCGGCTTTCCCCATGCGGGGGTGTCGGGCCACAACCCCAAGCTGGTGATCGGTAAGCTGGAGGGCACCCGCGTCGCCGTCTTCGGGGGGCGCGCGCATTACTACGAAAGCGGCCGGGGCGACGCGATGCGCCTGCCGCTCGAGGTGCTCAAGGCGCTGGGGGGCGAGCGGCTGATCCTGACCAATGCGGCGGGGTCCATGCACCCCGACCTCGATCCGGGCGACCTGATGCTGCTGTCGGATCACATCAACTTCTCGGGCCTCAACCCGCTGATCGGCGAGAAGACCGACGCGCGCTTCGTGCCCATGACCGAGGCGCATGATCCGGGGATGCGCGCGGCCCTGAAGGCCGCCGCCGAGGCCGAGGACATCCCACTGATGGAAGGCGTCTACGCCTGGTATTCCGGCCCCTCCTTCGAGACGCCCGCGGAAATCCGCGCGATCCGCACCCTGGGCGCGGATGCGGTGGGCATGTCGACGGTGCCGGAGGTGATCCTCGCGCGGTTCCTCGGCCTGAGGGTGGCGGCGATCTCGACCATCACCAACAAGGCCGCAGGCCTGTCGGACGAGCAGATCAGCCACGAGCACACCAAGGCGATGGCGCCGCTTGGCGCAGCCAAGCTCGAACGTATCCTCAAGCGCCTCCTGCGGGGCTGAGCGCGCCGGAAAACGCGCGTTTTCCGGCGCGAAAAACTGCAGTTTTTCGATTGGCAAAACGCCCGTTTTGCGCGTCAGGCGAAGGCCGCTTCCAGCGCGATCTCGACCATGTCCGAGAAGCTCGACTGCCGGTCTTCCGACGGCAGCGCCTCTTCGGTGATCAGGTGATCCGAGATCGTCAGCACCGCCAACGCCCGCCGCCCGTAGCGTGCGGCCAGGGTGTAAAGCTCGGCCGCCTCCATCTCCACGGCGAGGATGCCGTGACGCATCATCTGTTCGTTGAGATCCGGGCGTTCGTCGTAGAACACGTCCGACGAATAGATGCCGCCCACATGGGTCGGGATGCCCTTGGCCGCTGCCGCCGCATGGGCGGCCTGCAGGAGGCCGAAATCGGCGCAGGGCGCATAGTTCAATTCCTTGAACATGCCCCGCGACGGCGTTGACAGCGTGGACGATGTCATCGCCAGCACGATGTCGCGCAGGCGCACGACCTGCTGCATCGCCCCGGCCGAGCCGATGCGGATCAGCGTCTGTGCGCCGTAATCGCGGATCAGTTCATTCGCGTAGATCGACAGGCTGGGCATTCCCATGCCCGACCCGTGGATCGTGACGCGATTGCCCCGCCACGTCCCGGTATAGCCGAGCATTCCCCGAACCTCGTTCACGCAAACGGGGTCTTCAAGGAATGTCTCGGCCGCCCATTTCGCCCTGAGGGGATCGCCCGGCATCAGAATCGTTTCGGCGATCTCCCCCGGCTTCGCACCGATGTGGACCGTCATGACCTCAAATGGCCATGGACTCGAGAGATTTGCCTGCCTCCAGCGCCTCTTTCACCCAGTTGGGCTGACGGCCGCGGCCGGTCCAGGTCTGGGACGGATCGGCCGGATTGGCGTATTTCGCAACGCCCTTGGCGCCGGATTTCGCAGGGCCCTTGGTTCCCAGAAGATCCTCGAGCGTGAAGCCATGCTGACGGGCGGTTTCACGCACCGCGGCAAGCGCCTCGGTCTTGCGCTTTTTCTCATACCCTTTCAGTGCGGCTTCCACTTCTTTTTGATGCGCCTGCAATTCCTCGAGGTTCATATTCTCGATGGCTTTGGCCATGTTTTTGCGTCCCTTTGCTTGAGTGCGATTCGAACTAGCCGGAAACCGGGCCGAAAAGCAAGAAACTTCAAAAAAGGGCCATATCGTCGGCTGAGAAGACCTTACTCGGCCGCGATCTGCCTTGGGTCGGCAAGGGCCACGATATCCATCATGATTCGGTTCAATTCGAAATCCTTGGGCGTATAAACCCGCGCCACGCCAAAGGACCGGAGTTTCGCGGCGTCCTCATCGGGAATGATACCGCCAACCATGACGGGAACGTGATCCATCCCGGCTTCGCGCAGGCGGTGCATCACCTCTTCGATCAAGGGGATATGGCTGCCTGAGAGAATCGACAGGCCGATGACATGGGCCTCTTCCGCGCGGGCGGCGGCCACGATTTCCTCGGGTGTCAGGCGAATGCCCTCGTAGGAAATATCCATCCCGCAATCCCGCGCACGGAAGGCGATCTGCTCCGCGCCATTGGAATGGCCGTCGAGCCCGGGCTTTCCGACAAGGAATTTCAGCCGCCGCCCGAGACGATCACTCACCGCATCGACGGCGCTGCGGATCTCCTCCAGACCCTCGGTCTTGTTGGACATGGATTTCGACACGCCGGTCGGCCCGCGATACTCGCCATGGACCGCGCGCATCACGCCCGCCCATTCGCCGGTCGTGACGCCCGCTTTCGCAGCGGCGATGGACGCCGGCATGACATTGCGCCCCTCGGCCGCCGCTGCCCGCAGATCGGCCAGCGCAGCCGTCACCGCGCCGTCGTCGCGCCCGGCCCGCCATGCGTGCAAGCGGTCGATCTGGTCCTGCTCGACCGCCGGATCGACCACCATGATGCCGCCATCCTCGCCCATCAGCGGCGAGGGTTCGCTGGCGGTGTACTTGTTCACGCCGACAACGACGGTTTCGCCCCGCTCGATCCGGTTCACACGGTCGGCGTTGCTCTCGACCAGCCGCGCCTTCATGTAATCGATCGCCGCGATCGCCCCGCCCATCGTGTCGAGGCTCGCCAATTCCGCGCGGGCGCCCTGCTTCAGTTCCTCGACCTTGGCATCCACCACGGGATTGCCATCGAACAGGTCGCCGTATTCCAGCAGGTCGGTTTCGAAAGCCATGATCTGCTGCATCCGCATCGACCATTGCTGGTCCCAGGGCCGCGGCAGGCCAAGCGCCTCGTTCCAGGCGGGCAATTGCACGGCCCGCGCCCGCGCCTTTTTCGACAGCGTCACGGCCAGCATCTCGATCAGGATGCGATAGACGTTGTTTTCCGGCTGCTGCTCGGTCAGACCGAGCGAATTGACCTGCACCCCGTAGCGGAAGCGGCGGTATTTCGGATCGGTCACGCCGTAGCGCGTTTCGCAGATCTCGTCCCAAAGATCGACGAAGGCACGCATCTTGCACATCTCGGTGACGAAACGGATGCCCGCGTTCACGAAAAACGAGATCCGGCCGACCAGCACCGGGAAATCCTCGGCCGGAACGCGGGGGCGCAATTCGTCCAGAACGGCAATCGCGGTGGCCAGCGCAAAGGCCAGTTCCTGCTCCGGCGTCGCGCCCGCCTCCTGCAGGTGGTAGGAACACACGTTCATCGGGTTCCATTTCGGGACGTTCGAATAGCAGTATTCGGCCACGTCCGCGATCATGGCGAGGCTGGGTTTCGGCGGGCAGATATAGGTGCCGCGGCTCAGGTATTCCTTCATCAGGTCGTTCTGAACGGTGCCCTGCAGTTGCGTGACATCCGCGCCCTGTTCCTCGGCAACAGCGATATAGAGCGCCAGAAGCCAGGGCGCGGTCGCGTTGATCGTCATCGAGGTGTTCATCTGCTCGAGCGGGATCTCGTCGAAGAGCGTCCGCATGTCTCCCAGGTGGCTGACCGGCACGCCCACCTTGCCCACTTCGCCACGCGCGAGCACGTGGTCGCTGTCGTAACCGGTCTGCGTCGGCAGGTCGAAGGCGACCGACAGGCCCGTCTGCCCCTTGGCAAGGTTCCCGCGATAGAGCGCGTTCGAGGCCTTGGCCGTGGAATGGCCCGCATAGGTGCGGATGAGCCAGGGTTTGTCACGCGTGGGGGCGGTCATGGGCGGGCTCCTTCAGGGCGGATGCGCAGGCATCTTTGCAACTTTATTCCGTTCGTCGGGGTATATGGACAATATTGTGTCCTTGTCAATTCGCTGCGCCGCGGCAAAGCGGCCAGCCCGTGCGGCCGGCTCAGGTCTTGCGGAAGGTCATGACAAGGCCACGGTCGGCGGCATGAGGGTGGTCCGCCGCCTCGTAGATCGGGATATCGAAGAAGCGCAGGGGCGTGATCCGCCCGGAGGCCTGCAATCCGGCAAGTGCCGAGCCGAATCCCATCTGGTCGAAGACATCGGGCTTCGTGCCGCAGACGAACAGCGCATCTCGGGCGGCGACACGCAACAGTTCGGGCAAGGCCTCGGGTCCGACATGGCCGTGGGTGAAGGTTCCGGCCGAGATCACGCCGCCGTAAGCGCCATCCGGCAGGGGCAGGACGCGGGTCAGGTCGGCCTCGATCGTGGCGCGATAAAGCCCCTTGCCCGCCGCGACGGCCAGCATCTCGGGCGAGATGTCGAGCGCATCGGCGACAAGCCCGCCCAGATGCGCCGCGACAAGGCCCGTCCCTGCCCCGACGTCCAGAACCGGCGCATCCACGCCCAGCGCGCGGTAGATGCGCGCAACCTCGCGCGGGGCGACATAACCATAGGTCGTGCCGAACCCGTCGTCGTAGGTCTCGGCCCAGTCGGCATAGAGCTTGCGCGCGCCCTCCGGCCCGTCGATGGCATAGGCGGTTTCAAGATCGGGATCGGGCATGGCGGGCTCCGTTGCCGTTCGATTTACAGAAGGGTCAGGCCCCGCCGCACCCTCTGTCAACCCGGCGGCGTCTTCCCTCTGGCCTCCGCGATGACCCCGGTCTAGCCTCCGGCCATGGCGCGTTACCTTCTTCTCCGGGCCCTGTCCCTCGGCCTCAGCCTCGTGGTGGCGAGCGTGGTCATATTCGCGCTGATCGAGGTCATTCCGGGCGATCCGGCGGCCTTCATGATGGGGCTGAACGCGACCGAGGAGAACCTCGCCGCGCTCCGGGCCGAGCTGGGCCTCGACGGCTCGGCCCTCGACCGATACGTCGTTTGGATCACCGGCATGCTGACGGGGGATTTCGGCATCTCCTACACCTACCGCGTGCCGGTGGCCGAGCTGGTGCTGGACCGGCTCTGGGTCTCGCTGCCGCTGGCGGTCTACGCGCTGACCCTGTCGACGCTGATCGCCTTTCCCATCGGCATCCTTGCCGCGGCGACGCGGGGCACGGCCACCGACTACGGCATCATGGGTGCCACCCAGCTGGGCATCGCCATCCCGAATTTCTGGTTCGCCATGCTGCTCGTGCTGCTCTTCGCCGTCACCCTGCGCTGGTTCTCGGCGGGGGGCTTTCCCGGCTGGGACAACCCGGCCGCAGCCCTCAAGGCGCTGACGCTCCCCGCCGTGGCGCTTGCCTTGCCACAAGCCTCGATCCTCGCGCGCGTCATGCGTTCGGCTCTGCTCGAGACGCTCGACCAGGATTACATCCGCACCGCGCGCGCCAAGGGCCTGAGCCGAGCGCAGGCGATCCGCCGCCACGCGCTTCGGAACGCGCTGATCCCGGTTCTGACGATCATCGGTCTGCAATTCTCCTTTCTCATCGCGGGCGCGATCATCATAGAGAACGTTTTTTTCCTGCCCGGCCTGGGGCGGCTGATCTTCCAGGGCATCACCCAGCGCGACCTGATCGTGGTGGAATCGGTCACCATGCTGCTGGTCTTCGCCGTGATCCTCGTGACCTTCCTCGTCGACCTCGCCTATGCGCTGGTCGACCCGAGGCTGAGGCGCAGATGAGCCGCCTGCCCCCCGCCCTCCTGATCGGTGCCGCGCTTTCGGGCGTGTTCCTCGCCGTGGCCCTCCTGTCCCTCGTCTGGATCCCGCATCCGATCACCGGTGTCTCCATCGCCACGCGGCTGCAACCGCCCTCGGGCACGCATTGGCTGGGCACCGACCAGCTGGGCCGCGACCTGCTTTCGATGCTGATGGTCGGCGCACAGACCTCCATTGCCGTGGCACTGATCGCCGTTGGCATCGGCGTGGCGCTCGGCGTGCCGCTCGGGCTGGCCGCCGCCGCCAGCCGCGGCAGCCCTCTCGACGAGATCATCATGCGCGGCAATGACCTGATCTTTGCCTTTCCCAGCCTTGTCATCGCCATCCTGATCACCGCCCGCTACGGGCCGTCGGCCACCAACGCGATCCTCGCCATCGGCATCTTCAACATCCCCGTCTTCGCCCGCGTCGCCCGCGGCGGCGCGCTGCCGCTCTGGACGCTCGACTACATTCTCGCCGCCCGCACCGCCGGAAAGGGCAAGCTGAGGATCAGCGTCGAACACGTCCTGCCCAACCTCATGAACCTGTTGATCGTGCAGGCCACGATCCAGTTCTCGCTCGGCATCCTCGCCGAAGCGGCGTTGAGCTACGTGGGCCTCGGCGCGCAGCCGCCTACGCCCAGCTGGGGGCGGATGCTGGCCGAGGCGCAGACGATGATCTACACCCACCCGATGCTCGCCGTGCTGCCGGGCCTTGCCATCGTACTGATGGTGCTGGGGCTGAACCTGATGGGCGACGGGCTGCGCGATGCGCTCGACCCGCGGCTGCGGCGGGGGCGCGGATGATTATTCGTACGAATAATCACATAATGCGAATTTTCGTACGAAAATTCGGGGGCGCGGCATGATCTCGCTCGACCGCCTGTCGCTGTCGATCCACGGCACCCCTATCCTGCGCGCGGTGACGCTGAAGATCACGCCGGGCGAGATCTTCGGCCTCGTCGGCGAAAGCGGCTCGGGCAAGTCGATGACCGCGCTGGCGCTGATGGGCCTCCTGCCCCGCGGTGCCGAGACAACCGGCGCAGCGCGGCTCGACGGCACCGACCTGCTGACCCTTTCCGAGCCCGATCTCTGCCGCCTGCGCGGCAGTGACATCGCCATGATCTTCCAGGAGCCGATGACGGCGCTGAACCCCGTGCAGACCATCGGCGACCAGGTGGCCGAGACGCTGACGATCCACGGCAAGGCCAAGGGCGCGCAAGCCCGCCGCATCGCCCGCGACCGTCTCGACCGCGTGGGCCTGTCCCATGTCGCGCTCGACCGTTACCCCCATGAGCTGAGCGGCGGGCAGCGTCAGCGCGTTTGCATCGCCGCCGCCATCGCGCTCCATCCGCGCCTGCTGATCGCGGACGAGCCGACCACCGCGCTCGACGTCACGACACAGGCGCAGATCCTCGACCTCCTGAAAGACCTCGTGGCCGAGGAAGGCATGTCGCTTCTCGTCATCACCCATGACCTTGCCGTGGTCGCCGACATGGCCGACTGCATCGCGGTGATGAACCGGGGCGAGATCGTCGAAACCGGCCCGACCGCGCAGGTGCTGGCCGAGCGTCGCCACCCCTACACCCGTGCGCTTTTCGCCGCCTCCTCCCACGCGCCCGACCGTGCGCCACAGGGCGCGCCCGAGCCGCTGCTGGCCGTCGAGAGCGTCCACCGCCACTACCCCGGCCCGCGCCAGGGCTTCCGCCGCGGCCCGCCGGTCGAAGCCGTGAAAGGCGTCAGCTTCGAGCTGCACAAGGGCGAAAGCCTGGGCCTTGTGGGTGAAAGCGGCTGCGGCAAGTCCACGCTGACGCGTGCCATTCTCGGGCTCGACCCCGTGCAGGGCGGCGACATCCGGCTCTTCGGGCGCTCCATCGTGCCGGTCATGCCGCCGGAGCTGCGCGCCGGTATCCAGGTGGTGTTCCAGGACCCCTACGGCAGCTTCAACCCCCGCTGGCGCGTCGAGCGCCTGGTCGCCGAGCCCTTCCACCTGTTGACCGACGCGCCCAAGGGCGAAGACCGCCGCGCCCGCGTGGCCGAGGCGCTGCGCGCCGTCCATCTCTCGCCCGATGACATGGCCAAGTATCCGCACGAGTTCTCGGGCGGTCAGCGCCAGCGCATCGCCATCGCCCGCGCCCTCATCACCCGGCCCCGCATCTTGGTGCTGGACGAGGCCGTCTCGGCGCTCGATGTCTCGGTGCGCGCCCGCATCCTCGACCTGCTGGCCGAGTTGCAGGACGCGTTCGGCCTCTCCTACCTCTTCATCTCCCACGACCTGACCGTGGTCCGCGCCATCACCGACCGCGTTCTGGTCATGCAATCGGGTGAGATCGTCGAGGAGGGGCCGACCGAAGCGGTCTTCGACGCCCCCGCGCACCCCTACACCCGCCAACTCCTCGCCGCCGCCCCGCGGCTCCCCGACCTGACGGAGGCCCAAGCATGACACCCTGGTTCGATCCCTCCCGCATCTTCATCGGCGGACACTGGCAGCCCTGCGCCAGCGGCGAGACGCTGCCCGTCATCGACCCCTCGACCGGGGCCGAGGTCGCCCGCATCGCCCGCGGCACCGCCGCCGACATCGACGCCGCCGTCACCGCAGCCGAAGCCGCGCTAGCGGGCGATTGGGGCGCAATGCCTGCCTTCGAGCGTGGCCGCATCCTCGCCCGGCTCGGGCAGCTTGTCCTCGAGCACATCGACCAGCTTGCCGAGATGGAGGCGACGGACGTCGGCAAGCCCCTGACACAGGCGCGCAACGACGTGATCGCGCTGGCGCGCTATTGCGAGTTCTACGCAGGTGCCGCCGACAAGCTGATGGGCGAAACGATCCCGTTCCAGAACGGTTTCACCGTCTACACCCTGCGCGAGCCGCATGGCGTCACCGGCCATATCGTGCCCTGGAACTACCCGATGCAGATCATCGGGCGTTCCGTCGGCGCGGCGCTGGCCACCGGGAACGCCTGTGTCCTGAAGCCGGCGGAAGAGGCTTGCCTGACCGCGCTGGCCTTCGCCGATCTGGCGCATCAGGCGGGCCTGCCCGCGGGCGCTCTGAACGTGGTGCCCGGCCTCGGGCTCGAGGCGGGCGCGGCGCTGACCGCGCATCCGGGGGTGCGGCACCTGAGCTTCACCGGCTCGGTCGCCACGGGGCGCAAGGTGCAAGCCGCCGCCGCCGAAAACGTGGTGCCGGTCACGCTTGAGCTGGGCGGGAAGTCTCCGCAGCTGGTTTTTGCCGACGCGGACCTCGACGCGGCGCTCCCGTTCCTTGTCAACGCGGGCATCCAGAACGCCGGGCAGACCTGTTCGGCCTCCTCTCGCATCCTCGTGGAACGGTCCATCTACGCCGAGGTTTGCGAGCGGATGGCCGCGGCCTATCGCGCCCTCACCACCGGGCCCGCCATGGCCGACCTTCGCACCGGGCCCCTGATCTCAGCCCGGCAGAAAGGCATCGTCGAGCGATACCTCGCCATGGCCGATCCGGCCCATATCCTCGCGCGCGGGCAACTGGCCGAGGGTCTGCCCGAGGGCGGCCACTACATCGCCCCCGCCCTCATCGCAGGCCCCGGCCCCGACCACCCGCTTGCGCAGGAAGAGATCTTCGGCCCCGTCCAGATCATCCTGCCCTTCGAGGACGAGGACGACGCCATCCGCATCGCCAACGGCACGCCCTATGGCCTCGTCGCCTCGGTCTGGTCCCGCGACGGAAGCCGCCAGATGCGGCTGGCCAAACGCCTGCGCGCGGGGCAGGTGTTTCTCAACAACTACGGGGCCGCGGGCGGGGTGGAGCTGCCCTTCGGCGGCACGGGTCTGTCGGGCCATGGCCGCGAGAAGGGGTTCGAGGCGCTCTATGCCTTCACCAGCCTCAAGACCGTCGCCGCCCATCACGGCTGAGCGATGGACGCCCCCCGCGGCCCCCGCTAGGCTGAACGAAACCAGATGACCGGAGCGGCCATGCGCCTTGGAAAATTCCCCACCTTCTTCCTGCTGATCGCGCTGGCCGCGCTCTCGGCCGCCATCTTCGGCGCGCTGCACAACCAGCTGAGCTATACCGTCGGCCCCGACTATTTCCTGAGCCTGAAATTCGACCAGTTCGGCATCGCCCAAGGCACCGCCCCAAGGATCGGCGCGGCGCAGGTCGGCGCGATGGCAAGCTGGTGGATGGGCGCCGCCGTCGCGCTGCCCGCCTTCCTCTATGGCCTATTCGCCGTGCCGAAACCGCAAAGCTACCTCGCCGCCGGGATCGGGGCGATCGGGCTTGTGCTGGTGCTGGCCACCTTCGCCGCGCTGGCGGGGCTTGTCGGCGGCATCGCGGTGGAGGCAACGGGGCTTCTCGACGGCTACCTCGAGCCGCCCGAGGGCGTCGCGCGCCGCGATTTCCTGCGCGCGGGCTTCATGCATGACGCAAGCTACCTTGCCGGCGGGCTCGGTGCGCTTGTCGCCTTTTGGCCGATGCGGCGCGCGCGGACCATCGACATGGCGCGGGGCTGACACGATGCAGACGCTCCGCCGCCCCGTGGCACCACGCGATTGCGACATCCTCGGCCACATGAACGTGGCCGCCTATATCGACGCGGTCTCGGACGCGATGTTCGCGCTGCAGGCCGCCGCGGGCCTTGGCCGCCGCGAGATCGACGCGACGCGGCGCTCTTTCGTCGCCGCGCATATCGAGGCCGATTACCGGTCCGAGATGCTGGCGGGCGAGGTCTTCACCATCGAAAGCCGCGTGCTGCATGTGGGCACCAAATCGGCGCGCTTCGGGCATCGCATGATCCGCATGGGCGATGGCGCGACCGTGTTTCAGGCCGAGAATGTCTCGGTCTATTTCGACCTCGAGGCACGGCAGGCGCTGCCCATGCCCGAGGAGCTGCGCGCGGCGCTGGACAGCCTGAGGGAGGAACAGGGCAATGACGCTTGAGGGCAAGACGGCCATCGTGACTGGCGCGGGTTCGGGCTTCGGCGCGGGGATCGCGCGGATCTTCGCGCGCGAGGGCGCGCAGGTGATGGTGGCCGACATCAACGAGAGCGCCGCCACCGCCGTCGCGGAAGAGATCGGCGGAATGGCGCAGGTCGTGGACGTCGCCAACGGCGCATCGGTCGCAGCCATGGCCGAGGCGGCGCG
Source organism: Roseicyclus amphidinii (assembly GCF_030163755.1). Taxonomy (GTDB): domain Bacteria; phylum Pseudomonadota; class Alphaproteobacteria; order Rhodobacterales; family Rhodobacteraceae; genus Roseicyclus; species Roseicyclus amphidinii. The sequence goes on along the minus strand of NZ_JASJOE010000010.1, from coordinate 38,438 downwards.
GGCGAGCTGGGGCCGGATCGACGTGCTGGTGAACAACGCGGGCATCACCCATCTGCCGAAACCGATGGAGGAGGTGACGGAAGAGGAGTTCGACCGCGTCCTCGCCGTGAACGCGAAATCCGTCTACCTGACCGCGCGGGAGATCGTGCCGGGGATGAAGGCGGCGGGTGCAGGCGCGTTCCTCAACATCGCCTCGACCGCGGGGCTGTCGCCGCGGCCCCGGCTGAACTGGTATAACGCCAGCAAAGGCTGGATGGTGACCGCGACCAAGACCATGGCGGTCGAGCTGGCCCCCCACGGCATCCGCGTGAACGCGCTTTGCCCGGTGGCGGGCGAAACCCCGTTGCTCGCCAGTTTCATGGGCGAGGACACGCCCGAGATGCGGGCGAAGTTCCTCTCGACCATCCCGCTGGGGCGCTTCTCCACGCCGCAGGACATGGGCGAGGCCGCGGCCTTCCTGTGCTCGGACGCGGCCGGCATGATCACCGGCACGGCGCTGGAGGTGGACGGGGGGCGCTGCATTTGACCGGCTGGACGCGCCACGACCTGCCCGCCGACATCACCGTGCACGCGGGCGATTTCGCCAGCCAACCCGACGCTTTCGCGCAGCTGCTGGCCGAGTGCCCCTCGCTCGACCTGACCCATGTCGAGGTCATCCGCGGCGCGCCGATCACGCGGCTATGCGCGCGCTTCGACCCCGAAACCGCCGACGATATCGCGGCGCGGGCCATGGGGCGCAACACGATCATCCTGATCCTTCCGGCGGCCTATCCGGGGCTGTCCTGCCCCGTGCAGCCCACTGCGGCGCTGCCCTTCCTCGGGGTCTGGCGCGGGCGCGTTCCGCACATGGTCGAAGACAGGGGCGCGCCATGATCCGCCCCGGCCCGCGCAACCTGATCACCGATGTCGCGGGCCTGCGCGTGGGCAACGCGCGCGACGACCGGATCAAGACCGGCGTGAGCGTGCTGGTCGGCGACCGGCCCTTCACCGCCGCCGTTCACGTGATGGGCGGCGCGCCCGGCACGCGCGAGACCGACCTCCTTGCCCCCGACAAGACCGTGCAGGAGGCCGACGCGCTGGTCCTTTCGGGCGGCTCGGCCTTCGGCCTCGATGCGGCCTCGGGCGTGGCGGACGCATTGCGCGCGCAGGGGCGCGGCTTTGCGGTGGGTGACCAGACCGTGCCGATCGTGCCGGGCGCGATCCTGTTCGACCTGATCAACGGCGGCGACAAGGATTGGCCCGAGAACCCCTACAAACGGCTGGGGCGCGAGGCGCTTGGAGCCGCGGCAGAGGGGTTCACACTCGGCTCGGAAGGCGCTGGAACAGGCGCGCTGATCGCCGATCTGAAAGGCGGTCTCGGCTCGGCCTCGGCCACGTGGAACGGCTACACGGTGGGCGCACTGGTCGCCGTGAACGCGCTGGGGCGGGTGACGGTGGGCGAAGGGCCACGGTTCTGGGCCGCCCCCTTCGAGATGGAGGGAGAGTTCGGCGGCCTCGGCCCGGCCGCGGCCTTCGACCCGACCGCGGTGCCGCCGGTCAAGGGCGGCGACAGCCGCAACACCACCATCGCCATCGTGGCCACCGATGCCGCCCTGACGCAGGCACAGGCGACGCGCATGGCCGTGGCCGCCCACGACGGCATGGCCCGCGCGATCTGGCCCAGCCATACGCCGATGGACGGCGACCTTGTCTTTGCCGCGGCCACGGGCGCGCGCCCGCTCGCCGACCCGGTCGGCACACCGCTGATGCTGGGCCACATGGCGGCGCTTTGCCTTGCCCGCGCCATCGCGCGTGGCGTGTATTCGGCGGCGGCCGCGCCGGGCGATCCGATGCCCACATGGGCCGCGCGCCACGGCACCTGAGGACATTACCCATGAAAAAACCCCGGATCGACGATCCGGGGTTTCATGCGTGTCGCGCTGCGTCCGCTCAGTGCAGGCGGCGTTCCACTTCGCCGATCGAGGCGTCGATCAGCTTGTTGGCATCGGCAGCAGCCATGCTCTTGCCGATCGTCGCGGCAGCCGCGGCAATCGCAACCTCCACGGCGCGGTTGCGCACGGATTGCACGGCCTTGTCCTCGGCGCTCTGGATCTGGTCCTCGGCGGCCTGCATGCGGCGGGCAATCGACTTCTCGAGGTTGGCTTTCGCCTCCTCGGCGGCGGCCTCGGCATCGGCCTTGGCCTGGGCGACGATCCGCTCCGCCTGGTCGGCGACTTCGCGCTGCTTGCGCTCGTAGCTGGCCAGAAGCGTCTGCGCCTCTTCGCGCAGGGCGCGGGCTTCGTCGAGGTCCGACTTGATGCCTTCGGCCCGCTTGTCCAGCAAACCGCCCAGCATCGCGGGGACGTTGAAGTAGAAGATGATCGCAATGAACAGCAGGAAGCCGATCAGAACGACGAAGTCCGTGTTCCCGAGCGACGGCTGGAACAGGCCCTTGGGATAGCTGTAGCCCTCTTCCGCGGCGAGCGCGGGGGTGGCGGCGACCGTCGCCAGGATCAGGGTCAGGCTGGTTTTCATGGTCTTACCCCTTCACCCGCTCGGACACCGCGGCGGCCAGCGCATCGGCATCGACCGACTGACCGGGTGCTACGGCGTTGACCACGTCGGCCGCGACATCGCGGGCGACATCTTCGATGCTTTGCAGCGCGCCGGCGCGGATCTCGGCGATGCGGGCTTCGCTCTCGGCCGATTTCGCAGCGATCTCGGCATCGGCATGGGCGATGGCCTCGTTCAGCTGCGCCTGGATGCCCGCGCGGGTCTCCTCGGCGATCTTCGCGGCCTCGGCACGGGCATCGGCCAGCGCCTTGTTGTAGGCCTCTTCGGCCTCGACGGCCTGCCGCTTGAGGTCTTCGGCAGCGGCGAGGTCATTGGTCAGTGTGCCCTGACGCTCGGCCAGAACCGATGCGATCCGGGGCAGCGCGACGCGGCTCAGGATGAAGTAGATTGCAACAAGCGCCACGACCAGCCAGAAGATCTGGTTGGGGAAGGTGGCGAAGTCGAGCTGCGGGATGCCAGCCTCACCGCCTGCGGCGGCACCCGTGGTGGCGTCATCAGCCATGTGCGTCCTCCTGGAACCGGAAACCCACCGGAGCGCCCGCGATGATGCAGGCGCCCCGGACGTAAGGATGAAGGTTCAGGCGTCGATCAGACGGCGAACATCAGCAGGAGCGCGACGAGGAACGAGAAGATCCCCAGTGCTTCCGCGAATGCGATGCCGATGAAGAGCGTTGCGGTCTGGCCGGCAGCGGCCGACGGGTTGCGCAGCGCGCCTGCGAGGAAGTTGCCGGCAACGTTGCCGACACCCAGCGCCGCGAGACCTGCGCCGAGGCCTGCGATGCCTGCGCCGACGAACTGGCCGAGTTGTGCGATATCGCCTTCCATGATGGTATCTCCTTACGTTGGAAGTTCGAGAAATCCGTAGGGTGGGCAGTGCCGCCCACCGCTGCGTTCAGTGATGCGGGTGCAGTGCGTCCTTGAGGTAGACGCAGGTGAGGATGGTGAACACGTAGGCCTGGATCGCGGCGACCAGCACCTCGAGACCATAGATGGCGATCACCCCGAAGACGGGCGCGATACCGGCAAGGCCGAGCGCCCCGGCGAAGCCCGCGAAGACCTTGAGAACCGCGTGACCCGCCATGACGGCACCGGCCAGACGCACCGAGTGGCTGACGGGGCGCACGCAGTAGGAAATCACCTCGATCACGGCAAGGATCGGGCGCAGCGGCAGCGGCGCCGAGGACACCCAGAACAGGCTCAGGAAGCCTGCGCCGTTCTTGACGAAGCCGATCACCGTCACGCTGAGGAAGACCGTCAGCGCCAGGATCACCGTCACCGCGATGTGCGAGGTGGGCGAGAAGCTGGTCGGGATCAGCGCGAGGAAGTTTGCAAAGAGGATGAACAGGAACGCCGTGAAGATGTAGGGGAAGTAGGGCAGCGCGTCCTTGCCGGCGACATCCTCGACCATCTTGCGGATGAAGCCATAGGCCAACTCCGCCATCGACTGGCTGCGCGACGGGATCACGGCGCGGCCCTTGGTGCCCATCACCATCAGCGCGGCGATGGCCGCGATGGCCAGACCCATCCACAGCGTCGCGTTCGTGGGCGTATACCAGTGAACCGTGTCACCCCCGAAAAGCGGCGAGACCTCGAACTGGTCCATCGGGTGAATCGACAGGCTGTCGTAGCCGTCGGCATAGGCAAGAACGAAGAGGACGGCCGCGACCGCGATCAGCACATAGGCGATCATCTTGCCGTTGCCCTTGGTCTCTGTCGCGGCGGTGTTGGTGCTTTCGGTTGCCACGCGCTTACCCCTTTTCATCCTCGGCGGACCGGTCTGCCGCCGCCTGTTGCTTGCGCTCGACCTCCTTGGCCGAGCGGGTCATTGTCTTGACCCCGGCAATGAAGCCAAGGACCGTGAAGATCACCATCAGCCAGGGCCGCGTTCCAAGGACCGCGTCAAGCCCGAACCCGATAGCGAAACCGATCCCGAGACCGGTTACAAGTTCGATCACCATCCGCCACGCAAGCTGCGCCTGCGAATAGTGCTGCTCCATGTGGGGTTGCGGGTCTTGCGCCTTGCGCGCGGCCGCGATGCGGGCCTCGAGAGCCTTCAGGCGCTCGTCGTCGCGCGGGCCGGTCATGACACGGAACCCCCTTTCGAAGTTGCGCGGACGCTATGTCGGGCGCGCCGCGGAGTCAACGCACGCCGCAACGCGGCAATAATTCCCCAAAGTTTTGTTTTTAATGCACTTTAATGAGGTGCGACAAATGTGGCGCACGCCCTGTTGCGCTGCGGGCGCACAATTCGAGGCAAAAGCGATATTCAACCGTTCGGTTGACGAAAGCCGCGCGGGCTGTCACCCCGCCTGCATGGCTGCCTCGCTCGACACCGTGTTTTCCGCGCTCGCCGACCCCACCCGGCGCGAGATCCTGCGCATGCTGCTGGAGGATGACATGGCGGTAACCGACGTGGCCGAGCCCTTCGAGATGTCGCTGGCCGCGATCTCCAAGCACCTGACGATCCTCGCCGGTGCGGGCCTCATCACGCAGGAAAAGCGTGGCCGCGTGAAATGGTGCAAGCTGGAGCCCGACGCGCTGAAAGCCGCGTCCGTCTGGATGCAGGGCTTCGGCCAGTTCGAGCCAGTGAACCTCGACGCCTTCGAGGCCTTCCTCGCCCGCGAGTTGGGCGAGGACGCGGGCGCTACGCCGGAGGATCGGGCCGGATCGTGATGCGGACGCGGTCGCCCGTCTCGACCCCCGCCTTGCGGCACTGGGGCTCGGTCAGGTTGAAGAAGAACACATCGCTCCCCTTGCCCCATGGTCGGATGTTGCGCGCGAAGGGCCCGGCCCCGTTCAGCCAGGGCTGCGCGGCAAACCCCGTGCTCCGCCCCGGCACATGGCCGGGCGCCACGACCACGTAGCGCGGAAGATCGTCCTGCTTGCGCAGGATGCGCGCCTCGAAGGTGATCTCCTGCATCGCCCCTCCTTGTCAGGCCGCCTTGTCCAACCCCCGCCCCTTCAACAGCGCCTCGACCCCCGGCATCCGCCCGCGGAAGGCGGTGTAGAGCGCATCCGCCTCCTGGCTGCCGCCTGCCGACAGGATGAACCGCTCGAGCTTTGCCGCCGTGTCCGGGTCGAATGGCCCGCCCGCCTCCTCGAAGGCGGCGAAGGCGTCGGCGTCCATCACCTCGGACCACATGTAGCTGTAGTAGCCGCTGGAATAGCCGTCGCCCGCGAAGACATGGGCGAAATGCGGCGTCGCGTGGCGCATGCCGATGGCGTGGGGCATGCCGATGCGCGCCAGCGTCTCGGCCTGCGCCTCCATCGGGTCGGCCGGGGCCGCGCCGTCGTGAAAGTCGAGGTCGACCAGCGCCGAGGCGACATATTCGACCGTCTGGAACCCCATGTCGTAGGTCTGCGCCGCCAGCAGCCGGTCCAGCAGCGCGCGCGGCATCGCCTCGCCCGTCTCGGCATGGCGGGCGTGCGCCTCCAGCACCTCGGGCACTTCCAGCCAGTGCTCGTAAAGCTGGCTCGGCAGCTCCACGAAATCGCGCGCCACGCTGGTGCCGCTGATCGACCCATAGGTCACGTCGGACAGCATCTGGTGCAGCGCGTGGCCGAACTCGTGGAACAGCGTCCGCGCATCGTCATAGGACAGAAGGCAGGGATCGCCCTTGGCGAAGTTGCAGACATTCACCACGATCGGCCGCACGTCGCCGCCCAGCTTCTTCTGGCTGCGCATCGCCGAACACCACGCGCCCGACCGCTTGGAGCCGCGGGCGAAATAATCGCCGATGAAGACGGCGAGATGCTGGCCCTTCCGCGTGACCTCCCAGGCGCGGGCATCCGGGTGATAAAGCGGCACGTCGAGCGGGGCGAACTCCAGCCCGAACAGGCGGTTCGCACAATCGAAGGCCGCTTCGATCATGGCATCGAGCTGGAAATAGGGCTTCAGCTCGGCCTCGTTCAGGTCATGCTCGGCCGCGCGGCGCTTCTCGGAATAGTAGCGCCAATCCCATGCCTCCAACGCACCGTTGATCCCGTCGGCGTGCAGCATCGCAGTCAGCTTGACCGCATCCGCCTCGGCCTGCGCCTTGGCCGGCTCCCAGACCGCCATCAGCAGATCGCGCACGGCCTCGGGCGTGCCCGCCATCTCGGTTTCCAGCTTGTAGGCCGCGAAACTGTCGTAGCCCAGAAGCGTCGCCCGCTCGGCGCGCAGCGCCAACACCTCGGCGGCGATGCCCCGATTGTCGGTCGCGCCCCCGTTCATGCCCCGCGCGGCCCAGGCCTTGTAGGCCGTCTCGCGCAGGTCGCGGCGCGGGGAGAACTGAAGGAAGGGCACGATCAGCGAGCGCGACAGCGTGACCACCGGGCCATCCTGCCCCTTCTCGCGCCCCGCTTCGCGGGCGGCGGCGACGACGAAACCGGGCAGCCCCTCAAGGTCGGCCTCGGTGAGCTGCATGAACCAGTCGCGCTCATCGGCCAGAAGGTTCTGCGTGAACTCAGTGCCCAGCACCGACAGCCGCGATTTCACCTCGGTCAGCCGGTCGCGCGCGGCACCTTCCAAAGCGGCCCCCGAACGGGCAAAGCCGCGATGCGTCAGGTAAAGCACCCGCATCTGTTCATCGCTCAAGCCCAGATCGTCCCGCCGCTGCCACAGATCGTCGATCCGCGCGAAAAGCGCGGCGTTGTTGGTGATCTCGGAGGAATAGGCCGACAGCTTCGGCGCGAACTCGCGCTGCAGGGCCTGCCGCGCCTCGTTCGAATCCGACCCGGCGAGGTTGTAAAACACCCCCGCCACCCGGTCGAGCGTGGCATCGGCCAGTTCCAGCGCCTCGATCGTGTTGGAGAATGTCGGGGCCTCGGGGTTCTCCGCGATGGCACGGATCGCCGCGCGCCCTTCCTCCAGCGCCGCCTCCATCGCGGGGGCGAAATGCGCGTCCTCGATCACGTCGAAGGGCGGCAGGGCAAAGGGGGTGGTCCAGTCGGTCAGCAGCGGATTGGTCATCGGGGCAAATCTCCTTTGCCGAAAGACATAGGACGCCCACGGCCCGCCTGCGAGAGGGGATCGCCCGAAGCGGTCAGTCGCCGCCGCAAACGGCGCAATCGGCGCGCCGCTTCAACCGGATCTCGCGCGCCTCGCCATGCAGCGCATCATAGATCAGCATCCGCCCGCGCAGGCCCTGTCCCGCGCCCGTGACCTCTTTCACCGCTTCAAGTGCCATCATCGAGCCGACGACGCCCGGCAGCGCGCCGATCACGCCGGTCTCGGCGCAGGTCGCGGCCAGCCCCGGCGCAGGGGCCTCGGGAAAGATGCAGGCCATGCAGGGCGCGCCGCCCGCCGGATCGTAGAGCGTGACCTGCCCCTCCCATGCCGAAATCGCGCCCGCCAGCACGGGCCGCCCGGCGGCCACGGCGGCGGCATTGACCATCGCGCGGGTGGCGAAGGCATCGGTCCCGTCAAGGATCAGGTCATGCTCGGCGAACAACTCCGCCGCGATCTCGGGTGTCAGCATCCGGTTGTACGGCCGGACGTCGATCCGCGGGTTCAGCGCGGCGATGGCCTGTTGTGCCGAGAAGACCTTGGGCATCCCCTGCCCCGCGTCGGTGTGGATCACCTGCCGTTGCAGGTTCGACAGGCTGACGACATCGGCGTCGATCACCCCGATCCGCCCAACGCCCGCCGCCGCAAGGTAAAGCAACGCGGGCGAGCCGAGGCCGCCTGCCCCGACCACCAGCACCTTCGCCTCCTTCAAGGCGCGCTGACCGCCGCCGCCGATCTCTGGCAGGGTGATGTGGCGCGCGTAGCGCTCCAGTTCCTCGTCGGTGAACGGCCCCTTCGGCACCGCGGGCGCGGCCGCCTCGCGCATGGCCTCCTGCGCCTCGGCCCGCCCGCGCAACCGGGTCAGGACCGCGCGGTAGCCCAGCGCCAGAAGGACGAAGGCCCCGAGGAGCAGCCAGAGCGCGGGCGAGCCGCCGGTCGCCTCGCGCAGGGGCGCGCCTTCGGGCAAGGCGATCTGCACGCCCAGAACGGCGATGTAGAGCAACCCCAGCATGTAGAGCCGCGCCTGCACCGGGGCCTTCATCAGGTGCCCGATACCCCAGAGCACGCCCGCCATGACGATGACGAACAGCATCAGCCGACCCCCGTGGAGCCGAAGCCGCCACCGCCGCGCGCCGTGTCATCCAGCGCCGCGACCTCGGCATAGCTCACGCGGGCAACCGGCGCGACGACCGCCTGCGCGATGCGCGCGCCATGTCGGATGCGGAACGCGGCCTGCCCGAAGTTCACGAGGATCACGCCCAAAGGCCCGCGGTAATCGCTGTCGATCGTGCCGGGACTGTTCGGCAGCCCCACCCCATGCTTCAGCGCAAGGCCCGAGCGCGGGCGGACCTGCATCTCGAACCCCTCGGGGATCGCCACCCGCAATCCGGTGGGCACCAGCATCCGCGCGCCCGGCTTCAACAGCAGACCGTCCAGCCGCTGCCCCTCGGGCAGGTTCGCGCGCAGGTCGGCCCCCGCCGCCCCCGCCGTCGCGTAGTCGGGCAGCGCGACCTCCGGGTCGGCCCAATCCTCGCGCATGACGTCTATCGAAACGGTCACACAGCCCCCTTCATCTTCCTTCAAATACGGATATGACCCGGCAAAGGCTCAGGCCAAGGCCTCGGCGATGCGCAGGGCAAGACGTCGCGCCGTCTCGGCCTTCGACAGGCGCGGCCATGCCTCGGCCCCCGCCTCGGTGATCAGCGTCACCGCGTTCTCGGCCCCGCCCATGATGCCGGTTCCGGGCGAGACGTCATTGGCGACGATCCAGTCGCAGCCCTTGCGCGCGCGCTTGGCGGTGGCATGCGCCTCGACGCGCTCGGTCTCGGCGGCGAAACCCACGACCAGTCGCGGCCGCCCCTCGCCCATCCGCGCGATACCGGCCAGGATGTCGGGGTTCTCGGCGAATTCCAGTGACGGAAGGCGGCCCGTGCCGTCCTTCTTCATCTTCTGCGCCGCTGCATTCTCGACGCGCCAGTCGGCCACCGCGGCGGCAAAGACGGCGGCATCGGCGGGCAGCGCCGCCTTGACGGCCCCCGCCATCTCGCGCGCGGTTTCCACGCGGATCACCGCGACGCCCGCGGGCGGCGGCACGCTGGCCGGGCCGGTCACGAAACTGACCTTTGCCCCCAGATCGCGCAGCGCCGCGGCCAACGCCGTGCCCTGCGCCCCCGAGGACCGGTTGGCGATGTAGCGCACCGGGTCGATCGGCTCATGCGTCGGGCCGGAGGTCACCAGCACATGCCGCCCCTTCAGCGGCCCGTCCGACAGCGCGGCGGAGACGGCGGCGACGATCTCGGGCACCTCGGCCATGCGGCCCGGCCCGAACTCGCCACAGGCCATCGCGCCCTCGTCGGGGCCCACGACCAGCACCCCGTCGCCCTGCAGCGTGGCGAGGTTCCTTTGGGTCGCCGGATGCTCCCACATGCGGACATTCATCGCGGGCGCGATCAGCACCCGCTTGTCGGTCGCCATCAACAGGGTCGAGGCGAGGTCATTCGCATGGCCATGGGCCATCTTCGCCATCAGGTCGGCGGTCGCGGGGGCCACGACGACCAGATCAGCGGCGCGGCTCAACTCGATATGGCCCATCTCGGCCTCGTCCGTCAGGTCGAAGAGGTCTCGGTAGACCTTCTGCGCCGCCAGGGCCGAGGCCGAGAGCGGCGTCACGAATTCCTCGCCCGCTTTCGTCAGGACGGGGACCACCGTCGCGCCCTGCTCGCGCAGGCGGCGGATCAGGTCGAGCGACTTGAAGGCCGCGATCCCGCCGCCGATGATCAGGAGAATACGCTTGTCCGCCAGCATGATGGCCGTCCCTTCCCAAGGCGGGCGGAGGTTAGGGCCGCCTCGCCCCGAGGGCAATGGATAAACCCGAACGGCCCCCGCCCTCAGCGGAAGACGGCGCAGGGGTCGGGGCGGTCCACCGGTTCGGCGACAGTCCAGAGGTCGAAGGGCACAGCGCCCTCGGGCGGGGCCTCGAACTGGCCGAGGGTAAAGACCGCAACCTCGGGCGCGGCCACGGCAAGCAGCGCCGGCACCCCGCGGTCGCGGCGGGCGTGGCCATTGCCGGTGATGACCGCAACCGGCGGGCCATGCGCCTCGAGCGCCGCAAGCGCCGCCGCGGCGAGCGACGCGTCGCGCAGGCGCTGCGCCTCGACGAAGCCCGGCAGGATATCCTCTGGCAGCGCATCGCAATGCGCCGCCATCTGCTCGGCCTCGCGCGTGGCCTGCTCATCGGCGGGCAGCGGCCTGTCCAGACCGAAGCGCGCCGCGTCGCCCGGGAAGACCGCAGCGGCCCCTTCGGCAAAGGCCCCCTGGGCGGCCGCGCGATCCACGCCCGCGCCAAGGATCGGAACCTCTGCTCCGAAGGCGAAGAGCGGCGCGTAATTGGTGAAATCGGGCCAGCCAGAATTGGCCCAGTCCAGCGCCAGCGCCAAGGCCGACGCATCGGCAGCGAGGTCCGGCGTGATCCGCGCGGCCGCCTCGGCCGAGATCATCTCGAAGACGATGGCCGATGGCGCGAAACCGGCCAGCACCTCGCCCTGCGTGACGTGATGGGCGGGGTTGTCATGCACCTCGCCGAGGATCACCACCTCGGCCGACCCGGCGGCGGCAAGGATATCGGGCAAGGTGGATTGCGCCTCGGCGGTCCAGGCCGAAAGGGCAAGGGCCGCCGCGATCACGGTAGAGCGGCCGACCTGCACGGGATCAGCGCAGGAAGGCGAGTGTCATGGGCAGCGGCGCGGCCTCGGTCACGGCGTCCGTGCCCACCGTCGACACCGGCGAGGTGGTGGCGACGGACAGCACGAACAGACCGGCCAGCAGCGCGAGCGGCGCGTGAAGGATCAGGCGGCGAAGAATGACCGAACCTCCTTCGACTGCGCCTCGAGCGTCTTGCGCATCTTGGCGAAGGCGGCGGCCTCGAGCTGGCGCACGCGCTCCTTCGACAGGCCAAGCTCGGAGCCCAGGCTTTCGAGCGTCCGCGGCTCGTCACGCAGCTTGCGCTCGCGCACGATGAAGCGTTCGCGGTCGTTGAGCGCCTGCATCGCGGTGATCAGCCAGTCGCGCAGCTGTTCGCGGTCGTGGCTGTCCTCGACGATGTCGGCCGCCTGCGCGGCATCGTCCTCCAGCGCGTCGATCCACTCGCGGCCTTCGTCATCGACCGACTGCGTGGCGTTGAGCGAGTAGTCGGAGCCGGCCAGCCGCCCCTCCATCATCTCGACGTCATGCAGCGGCACGCCGACCTCGGTGGCGATCATCTGGCGCAGCTGGTGCTTGTCGAGCGATTGCCCCGAGGCCATCGCCTCGCGCTCGAGCCGGGCCTGAACGCGGCGCATGTTGAAGAACAGCGATTTCTGGCTCGAGGTCGACCCGGTGCGCACCATCGACCAGTTGCGCATCACGTAATCCTGGATCGAGGCCTTGATCCACCACACAGCGTAGGTCGAGAACCGCACGCCGCGGTCGGGGTCGAACTTGTCGGCGGCCTTCATCAGGCCAAGCCCCGCTTCCTGGATCAGGTCGTTCATCGGAGCGCCGTAGCGTTTGAACTTGGCGGCCATGGAAATCGCAAGACGCATGTAGGCGGTGACAAGGCGATGAAGCGCCTCTTCATCGCGGTGATCGCGCCAGGCGTAAGCGAGTTTCAGTTCCGTCTCCGCATCGAGCAGTTCCGCCCGCATCGCGCGGCGGCTGAGGCTGTATTCTCCACCCATGTCCAGTGCCATGTCGCACCCCCCGGTTTTGTTGTCCCGACGCAAGTTGCAAGCTGCGTTCTATGAGGGTTACGCAGCGACCCGGCATCCGGTTCACTTTTCTGGACAGAAAATTTCGGGGCGCTACATCGCGGTGGCTGATCGAGGGCATCACGAAAGCGTGATTGACGCCTTCATGGGCATCTGCGCTGCTCTGCGCATGACCTATACGCTTCTCATCGGTGATCGCTCCTATTCCAGCTGGTCCTTGCGCGGCTGGCTGCCCTTTGCCGTCTTCGACATCCCGGTGAGCGTCGAGGCCACGATCCTCTACCGCCCCACCTTCGCCACGGACATGGCGCGCTTCGCGCCGTTGGTGCGGACCGTGCCCGCGCTGAAGACGCCCGACGGCGGGCTCTTGCGCGACAGTCTCGCCATCGGCTGGCACCTGGCCGAGGCCTTTCCCGACCGTGGCCTTTTGCCCGCGGATCCGGTGGACCGCGCCATGGCGCAGTCCATGATCGCCGAGATGCATTCCGGCTTCACCGCCCTGCGCGGTGCCTGCCCGATGAACCTGCGCACCGCATGGGAGGGCTTTGTCCCCCCCGAGGCCGTCCTGGCCGACCTCGCCCGGATCGAGGCGCTCTGGACCGCCGCGCTCGACCGCTCGGACGGCCCGTTCCTGTTCGGCGACTACACGCTCGCCGATGCCTTCTTCGCGCCGGTGGCCATGCGCATCGCGGGCTACGCCCTGCCCGTCTCGGACCGGGCCCGCGCCTATGTCGCGGCACATCTCGCCCACGCCCCGCTGCGCCGCTGGCGCGCGATGGGCGAGGTGGAAGGCCCAGAGCAACCGACCTACGAGATGGGCTTGCCGCGCCGTCCCTTTCCGATGGCCGCGCCCGAGGCGTAACCGCCCCCGGCGTTTACGATTTGCTAACGCCTCTCGCGTAGGCGTTAACCATGTTCGACGCCATGCGCCCCGAAAACCTCGCCCGCATCCACACCGTCGCCTTCGAGGGGCTCGAGGCACGGCGGGTCGAGGTGCAATGCGCCGTCACCCCCGGCGTGCCCGCCTTCGCGGTGGTGGGCCTGCCCGACAAGGCCGTGTCCGAGGCACGCGAGCGGGTGCGCACCGCGCTTTCGGCCATGGCCATCGCGCTGCCCTCCAAACGGATCACCGTGAACCTGTCGCCCGCCGACCTGCCCAAGGAAGGCTCGCATTTCGACCTGCCCATCGCGCTGGCGCTTCTGGCAGCCCTCGACATCGTGCCGCGAGACAGGGTGGAAAGCGCCATGGCGCTTGGCGAGCTGTCACTCGACGGCACGCTGGTCGCCGTCATCGGCGCATTGCCCACCGCGCTTGCCGCGGGCGAGGACGGGCGCGTGCTTTATTGCCCGCAAGGCTGCGGGGCCGAGGCCGCATGGGTCGGAGCTACACCCGTCTTCGCCGCGCCGACGCTGGCCGCCCTGATCGCGCATCTGACCGACCGCCACCCGCTCGACCCGGCCCGACCGGGCGAGGTGCGCGAGGAGGCGCATCTCAAATGCCTCTCCGAGGTCCGCGGACAGGAGCGCGCGAAACGCGCCATCGAGATCGCCGCGGCGGGCCGCCATCACCTGCTGATGGTCGGCAGCCCCGGCTCGGGCAAGTCGATGCTGGCCGCCCGTGTGCCGGGCATCCTGCCACCGCTTTCGGCACCCGAGGCGCTGGAAACCTCGATGATCCACTCGCTTGCGGGGCTGCTCGACGAAGGCGGCATCTCGCGCACGCGCCCCTATCGCGCGCCGCATCACACGGCCTCCATGGCGGCCATCGTGGGTGGCGGGCGTGGCGCGAAACCGGGCGAGATCAGCCTGGCGCACAACGGGGTGCTCTTCCTCGACGAGTTCCCGGAATACCCGCGCGCCGTGCTGGAAACCCTGCGCCAGCCGATCGAGACCGGCGACGTGGTCGTCGCCCGCGCCAATGCCCATGTCACCTATCCCTGCCGGTTCCTGCTGATCGCCGCCGCCAACCCCTGCCGCTGCGGGCAGCTTTATGATGCAGGTCAGACGTGCGGCCGTGCGCCGCTCTGCGGCGAGGATTACATGGGCCGCATCTCGGGCCCGCTGATGGACCGGTTCGACCTGCGGCTGGAGGTGCCGCCGGTGGCCTATGCCGATCTGGACCTGCCCGCCAATGGCGAGAAGAGCACCGACATCGCCGCCCGCGTGCGCGCCGCGCGCGAGGTTCAGGCCGCGCGTTTCGCCGCGCTCGGCTCGGCTGCGCGGGTGAATGCCGATGCCGAAGGGGCGTTGCTCGACGAGATCGCCACACCGGACGAGGCCGGCAAGGCGTTTCTTCTGAAAGCCGCCGACCGGTTCAAGCTGACCGCGCGCGGCTATCATCGCATCCTGCGGCTGGCGCGGACCATCGCCGACCTCGACGGCGACGAGACCGTCGCGCAGCCCCATGTGGCCGAGGCGCTCGGCTATCGGCTGATCGGCACGAAGTCCGGGTAGGGAATCGGAAACCTCGAGGTTTCCGGCGCGGAAAACTGCAGTTTTCCGCAGCCCCGGACCGCAGGCCGGCACAGAGGCCGAACCCTTCGGTCGCGGTCCCGCGACGGGCTTTCCGTGTCGCGGTCCCGCGACGGTGGAGTCAAAGCTTCGCCTCGATCGCCTCCCAGATCTTTTCCGCCACGTTGATCCCGTCGAACCGCTCCAGCTCCTGGATGCCGGTCGGCGAGGTCACGTTGATCTCGGTCAGCCAGCCGCCGATCACGTCGATGCCGACGAAGACCTGCCCCATCTCGCGCAGGCGCGGGCCGATGGCCGCGCAGATCTCGCGCTCGCGCTCGGTCAGGCCGACCTTCTCGGCGCGCCCGCCCACATGCATGTTGGACCGCGTCTCGCCCTCGGCCGGCACCCGGTTGATCGCGCCCACCGGTTCGCCATCGACGAGGATCACGCGCTTGTCGCCCGCGGCGACGTCCGGCAGGAACTTCTGGGCGATCAGCGGCTCGCGGTTCATGCCGGTGAACAGCTCGTGCAGCGAATTGAGGTTGCGGTCGCTTTCCGGCAGGCGGAAGACCCCCGCGCCGCCGTTGCCGTAGAGCGGCTTGAGGATGATGTCGCCATGTTTCTGCTTGAAGGCGCGCAGGACCGAGAGGTCGCGCGCGATGGTGGTGGGCGGCGTGAGCTCGGGGAAATCGAGCACCAACAACTTCTCGGGCGAGTTGCGGACCCAGAACGGGTCGTTCACGACAAGCGTACGCCCCTTCAGCCGGTCCAGCAGATGCGTCGTCGTGATGTAGCCCATGTCGAAGGGCGGGTCCTGCCGCAGCCAGACGACATCGACATCGGCAAGGTCCAGATCGACCGGGTCGCCCAGACGGGCGTGATCGCCCTGCACGCGCTGCACCGTCACGGGCTGCGCCACGGCCATGATCCGGCCCTCGCGGTAGCTCAGGTGGTCGGGCGTGTAGACCCAGAGCTCGTGACCGCGCGCCTGCGCCTCCTCGGCGAGGCGGAAACTGCTGTCCGCGTTGATGTTCACCGACCCGATCGGGTCCATCTGAAAGGCGACCTTCATCGGCTCGCTCCCGCCTGTTGCGTCGCGCCTTGTTTGGCGCGACCGACAGGCGGGCGCAAGCCTGCGTGCTTATGCGGCCTGCAGGGCGTTGGGGATCACGTCGATCCGGCCGCTGCCGTCGACCAGCGCGACATCGAAGCGCATCGGCGTCAGCGACCCCTTGGGAAAGAACCCCAGCGCCGCCTCGGCACTGGCCAGCAGTCGGGCGATCTGGCGCCGGGTCAGATGGGCCGCGGCCGCCGCGAAACTTTTCGACGACTTCACCTCGACGAAGACGACCTCACCGCCCTTTTCGAACACCAGGTCGATTTCGCCCACGGGCCCCCGCCAGCGGCGACAGACCAACCTGTGCCCGGCCCCCTGGTAGGCCCTGAGCACCCGCTCTTCCGCGGCGCGCCCCTTGAGATGCGAGATCAGTCCACTCATCCGTCATCTTCCCGTTTCAGCGCAAGCGCGCGTTGGTAGACCTCCCGCCGGGGCAGGCCCAGCGCCTCGGCCACTTCGGCGGCGGCCTCCTTGACACGCAGCCGCCCGAGCGCCGCGACCAGTGCGCCGTCGACATCCGCCTGCGATGGCGCGACCGAGACCGGATGGCCGACCACCAGCACGATTTCGCCCTTGACCGGCGCATCGGCAAGCCCGTCGCGCAATGTGCCCAGCGTGCCGCGCCGCACCTCTTCGAACCGTTTCGTCAATTCCCTGCATAGCGCAGCTTTCCGCCCCTCGCTCCATCTTTCGCACAGCTCGGTTAACAGGCGCTGAATGCGTTTCGGGCTTTCGTAGAGGATCAGCGTGGCCTCGACCGCGCCGATCTCGTCGAGCCAGCGCGCCCTTGCCCCGGCCTGGGCCGGGGGAAAGCCCGCGAAGAGGAACCGGTCCGACGGCAATCCCGACAGGCTGAGCGCGAGGATCGCCGCCGAGGGACCCGGCGCGCCTGTCACCGTGGCCCCCGCCTCGATCGCCGCGCGCGCCAGCTGGTAGCCGGGGTCGGCCACCACCGGTGTCCCGGCCTCCGAGCAATAGGCGACGCTGCGCCCCTGCGCGAGCGCCTCGAGGATGCGCGGGCGCACTGCCGCACCATTGTGGTCATGGTAGGCCCAGAGCGGCCTGTCGCCCGGCTTGATGCCGTGAATTTCCATCAGGTGCCGCAGGGTGCGCGTGTCCTCGGCGGCCAGCACATCGGCGCTGGCCAGGATGTCCAGCGCCCGCAGGGTGATGTCCCGCGCCGCACCGATCGGGGTGGCCACGAGGTAGAGGCCCGGTGCGAGGGCGCTTTCGCGCGCGCGGCCTTGGGCGGTGTGCATCTTGTCTGTCATAAGTGGTGTCTCGCCCATGAAGGCCCCGCGGGTGTTGGCATCGTTTACTTGCCGTGCCTTAGGCCTTAGCCTAGCTCCGACAGGACAGGCAGGGCCCTACGGAGGTTTAAGTTCCATGTTTTCGGTTTCGCGTTCGATCCGCAACCCCTTGCGGTTTCTGGGTGTTGTGCTCGTCGCTGCCTTGGTCGCGGCCTGCCAGGTCAGCGTGCCGGGCGGCACCGCCCCCCGGATCGGCGGACAGACGGTGCAGGTGGCGATGCTGCTGCCCGTCACCTCCACCCAAGGCGGGGACGCCACGATCGCCCGCAGCCTCGAGAACGCGGCGCGCCTCGCCGCCTCCGAGGTGTCGGGCGTGACGGTCGAGATCACGGTCTACGACACCGCGGGCCAATCGGCGCAGGCCGCGGCCGTCGCCCGGCAGGCGGTCCAGGCCGGTGCGGATGTCATCGTCGGCCCGCTCCGGTCGGATGCCGCGGCGGCCGTGGGCGTCGCGGTTGCGAACACCAACGTGCCGGTGCTGAGCTTCTCCAACAACACCGAGATCGCGGGCGGCAATGTCTTCGTGCTGGGCCACACCTTCCAGAACACCGCGGCGCGCGTCGTTTCCTATGCCGCGGCACAGGGACGAAACCGCATCGTGCTGGCCCATGCCCAGAACCTCGCCGGCCAGGTCGCCCGTGACGCGGTGATGCGCGCCGCCCCGACGGCCGGGGCGACGGTGGTCGCCACCGTGCCTTACGAGTTCTCGCAGACCGGTGTGATCAACACCGTGCCGCAGATCGTCTCGGCCGTGCGCGACACCGGGGCGAACGGGCTTATGCTGACCGCCGACAGCGCGGGCGCCCTGCCCTTCTTCGCGCAGCTGCTGCCGGAAAACGGGCTCGACATCGAGGGCGTGCGGGTGATGGGCCTGACCCGCTGGGACACGCCGCCGCAGACGCTGGAACTGTCCGGGCTGCAGGGCGGGTGGTTCGCGGTCCCCGATCCGCAGGCCACCGCCGATTTCAACGCGCGCTACGAGGCCGCCTATGGCGCCGCGCCGCATATCCTGGGCGCGCTCGGCTACGACGCGATCCGGGCGGCGGGCGAAACCGCGGCGACCGTCGGGCGGCTTGGCGTGGCGGACCTGACCGCAAGCTCTGGTTTCCAGGGGGCGAACGGGGTATTCCGACTTCTCGGAGATGGCACAAACCAGCGCGCGATGGCCATCACTCAAGTGATAGACAACCAGGTGGCCGTGATTGACCCCGCCCCAAGACGCCTTGGCGGTTTCGGTTTCTGACCGGAACCCGACGCTTCCCCCCACCCCCTCGGAACCGGGCGAACTGATCGCGCCGGCAGAGCAGATCATGGACGAGGCGGCGCTCTGCGCAGCCCTTGACGCGGCGGTCGCGGGCCTGGGCGACCCGGCCGAGATCCGCCGCGTCGCCACCCAGATCCTGCAGGAGGCGCAGATCGCCGGACGCCACGCGATCGAGCGCAGCATCGAGGCGCGGCCGCTGACCGCGCGGCGCATCACGCGCGCCTATACCCACCTGACCGACGGGCTGGTGCGCGGGGTGCTGCACGTGGCCCGGTCGCATCTGCACCGCAACGACATGCCGAGCGAGACCGAGCGCGTCGCGGTCCTGGCCGTGGGCGGCTACGGCCGGGGCGAGATGGCCCCGTTCTCGGATGTCGACCTGCTGTTCGTGACGCCCTGGAAGCTGACCCCGCATATCGAAAGCGTCATCGAATCGAGCCTCTACATGCTGTGGGATCTTCACATGAAGGTCGGCCACGCGAGCCGCACGGTGAAAGAGTGCCTCAGGCTCGGCAAACAGGACGTGACGATCCGCACCAGCCTGCTGGAGATGCGCTACCTCGCGGGCGAGGAGAGCATCGGCCTCGAGCTCAAGACCGCGCTGCGCGAACAGCTGTTCCGCGGCACGGTGGGCGAGTTCATCGAGGCCAAGCTCGAGGAACGCTCGACCCGGCACAAGAAGCAGGGCGGCCAGCGTTACGTGCTCGAACCCAACGTGAAGGAGGGCAAGGGGGGCCTGCGCGACCTGCAGACCCTCTACTGGATCGCCAAGTACGAGCACGGCGTGCGCACCGCGGCCGAGCTGGTGAACCTCGGGGTGTTCCTGCCCGACGAGTTCGCCGCCTTCGACGCGGCCGAGCGGTTTCTCTGGGCCGTGCGCTGCCACCTGCACCTGATCGCGGGGCGCGCGCAGGACCAGCTGACCTTCGACAACCAGGTCGCGGTCGCAGAGCGGCTGGGCTACACCGACCACTCGGGGCGGCGCGCGGTCGAGCATTTCATGCAGGACTACTTCCGCCACGCCACCCGCGTGGGCGAGCTGACCCGGATCTTCCTGACCGAGCTGGAGGCCCGCCACGTCAAGCAGGAGCCCGCGATCCTCGGCTTCCTGCTGGGCCGGTCGCGCAAGAAGCGGCTGAAGCGCGGCTACGCGCTCAAGCAGAACCGCATCACCCCCGCCGACGAGACGGCGTTTTTCGCCGACAAGCTCAACATCCTGCGGCTCTTCGAAGAGGCGCTGCGCACCGGCTACCTGATCCATCCCGACGCGATGCGGGCGGTCTCGGCCAACCTGGGCAAGATCGACGACGAGATGCGCCGCGACCCCGAGGCGGTAGGCATCTTCCTCGACCTCATGCTCAAGCACGGCAACCCGGAACGCGCGCTGAGAAGGATGAACGAGCTGGGCGTGCTTGCGGCCTTCCTGCCCGAGTTCGCGCCCATCGTCGCCATGATGCAGTTCAACATGTATCACAGCTACACGGTGGACGAGCACACGATCCAGGTGATCTCGACCCTGGCCCAGATCGAGCGCGAGGAGCTGGAGGAAGAGCTGCCGGTCGCCTCGGGCATCCTGAAACGCGGGGTGAACCGCAAGGTTCTGTTCATCGCCAGCCTGCTGCACGACATCGGCAAGGGCCGGAAAGAGGATCACTCGATCGTCGGCGCGCGCATCGCCCGCAGCGTCGCGCCGCGGCTGGGGCTGAAGCCCGCCGAGGCCGACACGGTGGAATGGCTGGTGCGCTACCACCTGCTGATGTCCGACATGGCGCAGAAGCGCGACATCGCCGACCCGCGCACGGTGCGCGACTTCGCCAAGGCGGTGAAGACGCGCGAGCGGCTGGAACTGCTGACCGTGCTGACGGTCTGCGACATCCGCGGGGTCGGGCCGAACACCTGGAACAACTGGAAGGCGACGCTGCTGCGCGGGCTTTACCGCGCCACGGCGACCGCGCTCGACACCGGGCTCGAGGATCTCAACCGCGACAAGCTCGAGGGCGAGGCGAAAAAGGCCCTGCGCACTGCGCTGGAGGGCTGGCCGAAACCCGATCTCAAGGCCGAGATGGACCGCCACTACGGCCCCTACTGGCAGGGTCTCGACCTTGCGACGCAGGTCACCTTCGCCGAGATGCTGCGCGACATCGGCGCCGACGAGATCCGCATCGACACCCGCGAGGACGAGGACCGCGACGCGACCCGCGTCTGTTTCGCCCTGAACGATCACCCCGGCATCTTCAGCCGCCTTGCCGGTGCCCTCAGCCTTGTCGGCGCGAATGTCGTGGACGCGCGGACCTACACCTCCAAGGACGGCTTCGCCACCGCCGTGTTCTGGGTGCAGGACGCCGAGGGCAACCCCTACGAGGCCCGCCGCCTGCCGCGCCTGCGCAACATGATCGACAAGACCCTGAAGGGCGAGGTCATCGCCTCGCGCGAGCTGGAAGGGCGCGAGAAGATCAAGAAGCGCGAGCGCCCCTTCAAGGTGCCCACCAACATCACCTTCGACAACGAAGGCTCCGAGATCTACACGATCATCGAGGTCGACACCCGCGACCGTCCCGGCCTGCTCTACGATCTGACCAAGACGCTGGCGGCCTCGAACATCTACATCTCGTCGGCGGTCATTGCGACCTACGGCGCGCAGGTGGTCGATACCTTCTACGTCAAGGACATGTTCGGCCTGAAGCTCTATACAAAGTCGCGGCAGGAAAGCCTCGAACGCAAGCTGCGCGACGCCATCGCACGCGTGGCCGAGCGGGCGGGCGCCTGACATGAGCGCCACGGCCCGCCCGATCCGCCTGATCTCGGGCTTCATCACCGTGGGCGTCTGGACGCTGGGAAGCCGCCTGCTCGGCTTCGTGCGCGACATCCTGATCGCGGCCTACATGGGCGCGGGCCCCGTGTCGGAGGCCTTCTTCGTCGCCTTCTCGCTGCCCAACATGTTCCGCCGCTTCTTCGCCGAAGGGGCGTTCAACACCGCCTTCGTGCCGATGTTCTCGAAAAAGCTCGAGGCGGGCGACGACCCGCTCGGCTTCGCGCGCGACGCTTTCGCGGGGCTGGCCACGGTGCTGATCGCATTGACGCTTGTCGCGCAACTGGCGATGCCGTGGCTGGTGCTGGCCATGGCGGGCGGCTTCGCGGGCGACGTGCGCTTCGAGCTTGCGGTGGATTTCGGGCGCGTGGCCTTCGGCTACATCCTGTTCATCTCGCTCGCCGCGCTCCTGTCGGGGCTGTTGAACGCGACGGGGCGCTTCGCAGCCGCGGCCGCCGCGCCGATCCTGCTGAACCTCGTGCTGATCGCGGCGCTGGTGCTGGGGGAAAGCGGGCTTCTGAGCGGGGCCGGCATCGACATCGCGTCGGCCCTGCCCGGTGATGACCTGACCGGGCTGCATCACGGAACCTTGCTGGTCTGGGGCACGCTGATCGCGGGCGTCGCGCAGCTGGCGCTGGTCTGGATCGCGGCGGCGCGCAGCGGCTTCCGGCTCCTGCCGCGCATGCCCCGGCTGACGCCGGACATGCGGCGGCTTGCCGTCATCATGCTGCCCGCGATGCTGGCGGGCGGAGTTGTCCAGATCAACCTGCTGGTCGGGCGACAGGTCGCCAGTTTCTTCGATGGCGCGATCGTCTGGCTCAGCCTCGCCGACCGGCTCTACCAGCTGCCGCTGGGCGTCGTCGGCATCGCCATCGGCATCGTGCTTCTGCCGGACCTGTCGCGCCGCCTTGGCGCGGGCGACGAGGCGGGCGGGCGCCACGCCCTCAGCCGCGCGGGCGAGATCAGCCTTGCCCTCACCGTGCCCGCCGCCGTGGCGCTTTGCGTCATCCCGACGCCGCTCGTGTCGGTGCTCTTCGAACGCGGCGCCTTCACCGCCGACGACACGGTCCAGACCGCACTGGCGCTGGCGGCCTACGGGCTCGGCCTTCCGGCCTTCGTGCTGCAAAAGGTGCTGCAACCGCTCTACTTCGCGCGCGAGGATACGCGCAGCCCCTTCCGCTACGCCCTCGTCGCCATGGTGGTGAACGCAGTGGTCGCCATCGGGCTGGCCTTTGCCATCGGCTTCGTCGGCGCGGCGCTGGCGACCAGTGTCGCGGCCTGGACGATGGTCTGGCTGCTGCTGCGCGGCAAGCGCGGCATGGGCACGGTCGCCACCTTCGACGACCGCTACCGCGCGCGCGTCGGGCGCATCGTGCTGGCGTCGCTGCTGATGGGGGTCGTGCTGGTCATCCTCTCGACGCTGCTGATCCCGCTTCTGGGAACACCGGGCTGGCGCTACCCCACCCTCGCGCTGCTCGTGACGCTGGGCATCGTGACCTACGGCATTGCCGGTCAGGCGGTCGGCGCCTTCCGCATCTCCGAATTCCGCAGCGCGCTGCGCCGTCGTTAAAGCATGTTGCGCAAAAGTGGGACCGGTTTTGCGCGCCTCGAACATGCGAAATCAAACCGTCGGAGCGGTGCGCGTGAATACGAATGAACGCGACCCGCTCTAACGCGACCGCATCCGATCAAGCACCCGCCGCCACCCGCCGGGGCTGAGGACGAAGGACATCAGGAACCCGGCGGCAAAGCCCGACAGGTCGGCCACAACGCTGCCGAACTCGCCGTTGATCAGGCCGAACAGCACCTGGATCGCCAGAAGCGCCCCGATCAGGCCAAAGGCGCGGTAGCGGCTGGAGCCGCGCACCGTCGCCTCGGTCCACATCATGAAGGTGAAGGCCCCGATCAGCCCGTAAACCCCCGGATAGCCGCCCACCAGCGGATAGGGGCTGTCCATCAGGCCCACGAAGCCCAGCGCCCCCACGATGGACGACCCGAGGAACAGCGCCACGAAGGCCAGCGGCGAAAACACCTCGGCCACCATCTTGCCGATGGCCAGCACGAAGACCACGACGAACCCCGCGTGGACAAAGCCCGTGTGGATCAGCGGATAGGTGACAAGGCGCAACAGCTCCTCGGGCGGGTAGATCCCGTTTTGCCACATGAAGCGCGCGACCTCGTCAAAGATGCCGTAGTCGCGGATCGCGTCGAGCCGCCAGCCGACACCGCCCTGCCCGCCGAGCAAGCCCGCCGTCGCCGCCTGGAACATCAGTTCCAGCCCGAAGATCACGACCGAAAGGGCCACCACCACGGGCGGCAGCGCGTTGAAGGGCGAGACGTTGTGGTTCTCCATGCGCACGGCCTTCGGTTGACGCCATTTGCCCCCGTGGGTAAGCGATGCGGCGGCGCTTGGCCAGAGGGGCGGGCGCGCGACAAGGCCGAGGGACCAGCATGACAGAGACGCAGTTCACCCCCCGCGTGTTCTCGGGCATCCAGCCCTCGGGCGGGCTGACGCTGGGCAATTATCTCGGCGCGATGAAACGCTTCGTCACGATGCAGGACGAAGGCAGTTTCGAAACCATCTACTGCATGGTCGACCTGCACGCGATCACCGCGCGCCTGGTTCCGGCAGACGAGTTGCGGCACAACACGCGCGAACTCTGCGCAGGTTTCATCGCGGCGGGGATCGACCCCGAAAAATCCATCCTCTTCAACCAGTCCCAGGTGCCCGAGCACGCGCAACTGGCCTGGATCTTCAACTGCGTCGCGCGCATGGGCTGGATGGGCCGCATGACCCAGTGGAAGGACAAGGCCGGCAAGAACGCCGAAGCCGCCTCGCTAGGCCTCTTCGCCTATCCCGCGCTGATGGCCGCCGACATCCTCGTCTACCACGCCACGCATGTGCCCGTGGGCGAGGACCAGAAACAGCACCTCGAACTGACGCGCGACATCGCGGCCAAGTTCAACCATGACTACGGCGTCGAGTTCTTCCCCGTCACCGAGCCGGTGATCGAGGGGGCCGCGACCCGCGTGATGAACCTTCAGGACGGGACGAAGAAGATGTCCAAGTCCGACCCCTCGGACAAGACGCGCATCAACCTGACCGACGATGCCGACGCCATTGCGAAGAAGATCCGCAAGGCCAAGACCGACCCCGAGCCGCTGCCCGAGGCCGTGGCGGGGCTGGAGGGGCGGCCCGACGCGCGCAACCTCGTGAACATCTTCGCCGCGCTGGCCGACATCACGCCGCAGGCGGTGCTGGATCAGCACGCGGGCGCGCTTTTCGGGCATTTCAAGATGGCGCTGGCCGATCTGGCCGTCGACAAGCTCGCCCCGATCTCGACCGAGATGTCGCGGCTCATGGCCGACCCCGCCGAGATCGACCGCATCCTCGGCCGCGGGGCCGAGCGGGCGCGCGAGATCACGGTGCCGATCCTTCAGCAGACATACGACATCGTGGGAATGCTGCGCAGCTGACGAAAAAGCCCCGCCCGGTTCCGGGCGGGGCTTCTGCGATTATTCGTACGAATAATCGCATATACGAATTTTCGTACGAAAATTCGGGCCGCTCACAGCCGCCGTTCGACCATCATCTTCTTGATCTCGGAAATCGCCTTGGCCGGGTTCAGCCCCTTGGGGCAGGTCTTGGCGCAGTTCATGATCGTGTGGCAGCGATACAGCTTGAACGGATCTTCCAAGTCGTCCAGCCGCTCGCCCGTCGCCTCGTCCCGGCTGTCGATGATCCAGCGATAGGCATGCAGCAGCGCCGCCGGCCCGAGGTAACGGTCCCCGTTCCACCAGTAGCTCGGGCAGGAGGTCGAGCAGCAGGCGCACATCACGCATTCGTAAAGCCCGTCGAGCTTCTCGCGGTCCTCGACCGATTGGCGCCATTCATGCTCGGGCGACGAGGTCTTGGTCTCGAGCCAGGGCATGATGCTTTCATGCTGCGCGTAGAAATGCGTCAGGTCCGGGATCAGGTCCTTGACCACCGGCATGTGCGGCAAGGGGTAGATCTTCACGTCGCCCTTCACCTCGTCCATGCCGTAGATGCAGGCCAGCGTGTTGATCCCGTCGATGTTCATCGCGCAGGAGCCGCAGATCCCCTCGCGGCAGGAGCGGCGGAAGGTCAGGGTCGGGTCGATCTCGTTCTTGATCTTGATCAGCGCGTCCAGGATCATCGGGCCGCAGGTGTCCATGTCGACCCAGTAGGTGTCGACGCGCGGGTTCTCGCCGTCATCGGGGTTCCAGCGGTAGATCTGGAACTTGCGCAGGTTGGTCGCGCCTTCGGGCTTGGGCCAGGTCTTGCCCGTGCGGATACGGGAGTTCTTGGGAAGGGCCAGTTCAACCATGGATCATGTCCTCCGGGTCTGGTCGGGGTTCACAGGATCAGGGGCCGCGTGGGCCCCGAACCGGTGAACTCGCGGAAACAGGTGTCATAGACGAGATAGGGGTCGCGCCCCTGGATAAAATCGCTCGTGATCGTCACGCCAAGGCTGGCCGAGGGGCCGCCGGACCCCACGCCCAGACCGATGCTGCCGCGCGGTGCCACGGCAAGGCGGGCGCGCTCGCTGCAGCGTTCATAGGCCTGCTCGGGGCTCAGGCTTTGCGCACAGCCCGCAAGCGCGATCAGCGCGGCACCAAGGGCGATAAAGCCCGTCACAGGGGCCGCGCGCCGGGTCATTGCAGCGCCGCCGCGACGCAGCCAAGGGCGGCTTCGCCCTCGGCCATGTTGGCGATGATCGCCTGTTGCGTCTGCACGTCGCCCTCGGCCGCGACCAGGGCCGCGACCTCTTCCTCGCTCATGCGCGTGGTGTAGCACTCGGCCACATGCGCGCTGATCGCGGCGTCGAAGCCGCCCTCGACGATCGAGGCCGCGATCATGTCATGCGCGCGCTCACGCCCGGATTGCGCATGGGCCGCACCGGCCATCACCACGAAAAGGGCAAGGGCGAGCCGCATCAATACACGCGCGCCTTGGGCTTGATCTTCTCGAGGTCGATACCGCCCTCGTTATGACCGATCAGCGGGTTCAGATGCACCGGGCGATAGCTCAGCTCGACCCTGGCGCCATCGACCGTCGCCAGCGAATGCTTGCGCCACTCGGCGTCGTCGCGGTCCGGGTAATCCTCGTGCGCATGCGCGCCGCGGCTTTCCTTGCGCGCCTCGGCCGAAACGATGGTGGCCATCGCGTTCGGCATGAGGTTGGTCAGCTCGAGGGTTTCCATCAGGTCCGAGTTCCAGATCATCGACCGGTCGGTGACATGCAGATCGTCGAGCTTCGAGGCCACGCCCTTCATCTTCTCGACACCCTCGGCCAGCGTCTTGTCGGTGCGGAAGACGGCGGCGTCGGCCTGCATGGTCTTCTGCATCTCGAGCCGCAGCTCGGCGGTGGGCGTGCTGCCCGAGGCGTGGCGGATGTCGTCGAAGCGCGACAGCGCCATGTCGAGCGAGGCCTTGGGCACATCCGGCACCGCGCTGTCGGGGTCCACCACCTCGCCCGCCTTGATCGCGGCGGCGCGGCCGAAGACCACCAGGTCGATCAGCGAGTTCGAGCCGAGGCGGTTCGCGCCATGCACCGATGCACAGCCCGCCTCGCCCACGGCCATCAGGCCCGGCACGATCGCGTCGGGGTTCTCGGCGGTCGGGTTGAGGACCTCGCCCCAGTAGTTCGTCGGAATGCCGCCCATGTTGTAATGGACCGTGGGCAGAACCGGGATCGGTTCCTTGTTCACGTCCACGCCTGCGAAGATGCGTGCCGATTCACTGATGCCCGGCAGGCGCAGCGCCAGCGTTTCCGGCGGCAGGTGGTTGAGGTGCAGGTGAATGTGATCGCCATCCTTGCCCACGCCGCGACCCTCGCGGATCTCCATGGTCATGCAGCGGCTGACGACGTCGCGGCTGGCCAGGTCCTTGTAGGTCGGCGCATAGCGTTCCATGAACCGCTCGCCCTCGGAGTTGGTCAGGTATCCGCCCTCGCCGCGCGCGCCCTCGGTGATCAGGCAGCCCGCGCCGTAGATGCCGGTGGGGTGGAACTGCACGAACTCCATGTCCTGCAGCGGAAGGCCCTGACGGGCCACCATGCCGCCGCCGTCGCCGGTGCAGGTATGCGCCGAGGTCGCGCTGAAATAGGCGCGGCCATAGCCGCCCGTCGCCAGCACCACCATCTTGGCGCGGAACACGTGCATCGTGCCGTCATCCAGCTTCCACGCCACGACGCCGACGCAAGCGCCCTCGTCGTTCATCAGAAGGTCGGTGGCGAAATACTCGATGTAGAATTCGGCCTTCTGCTTCAGCGACTGGCCGTAGAGCGTGTGCAGGATTGCGTGGCCGGTCCGGTCGGCGGCGGCGCAGGTGCGCTGCACCGGCGGGCCTTCGCCGAACTCGGTCGTGTGACCGCCGAAGGGGCGCTGGTAGATCTTGCCGTCCTCGGTGCGCGAGAAGGGAACGCCGTAATGCTCCAGCTCGTAGACCGCCTTGGGCGCCTCGCGCGCGAGGTATTCCATCGCGTCCGTGTCGCCCAGCCAGTCCGACCCCTTCACGGTGTCGTACATGTGCCAGTGCCAATGGTCCGGCCCCATGTTGCCGAGGCTGGCCGCGATGCCGCCCTGCGCCGCAACCGTGTGCGACCGGGTCGGAAAGACCTTGGAGATGCAGGCCGTCTTCAGGCCCTGCTCGGCCATGCCCAGCGTCGCGCGCAGGCCGGCACCGCCGGCGCCGACGACGACGACGTCATAGCTGTGGGTGTTCAGGTCATAGCTCGGGGAAACGGTATCTTTCATCGGATCCTCAAAGTGCAATCTGCGCCAGCGCCACGACACCGCCCGCGGCAAGCCCGTAGCAGAGGATGGTCGTGGCGATCAGGCCGATCTTGCGGCCAAGCCCGCGGATATAGTCCTCGATCAGCACCTGCATGCCCAGGCGCATGTGGTGCATCCCCACCACCAAGTAGGCCGCCACGATCAGCGCCGGGATCGGGCGCGACAGGCTGGCCACCACCTCGGCATGGGGCTGGCCCAAGAGGCCGCCGACGATGCCGAGAAAGAAGGGGGTCAGGATCAGCAGCGCCACCGAGGTGACGGTCATCGTCCAGTGATGCTCCGTCCCGGTCTTGGCCGAGCCGAGACCCGTGACGCGCTTGCGGTCGGTCATGTAGGCCATGGGATCCTCCGTCAGATCGCGATGAGGGTCAGGAAGGTCAGCGCGACCGATCCGATGATCATCGCCCAGCCCATCTTGTCCGAGGTTTCGACGTCGAGGCCGCGGCCCGTGTCCCAGACCAGGTGCCGCACGCCGCCCAGCGCGTGATACCACAGCGCCAGCACCGACAGCGACATCACGATGTCGCCCAGGACCGAGGTGATCAGCCCGTCGATCGTTTCGAAATAGGCGGCGCCGCTGGCGGCGGCCATCAGCCACCACACGACAAGGATCGCGCCCACGATCAGCCCGTTGCCGGTGATGCGCACGAAGATCGAGGTGATGGAGTTGAGCTGCGGACGGTAGATCTGCAGATGCGGGGAAAGCGGCCGGTTCCCCCGGTTCACGTCGGCCATGGCTAAGGACCCTTCCGGTTGTTCAAGGTCTGGCGGTTGTCGCCGTAATGAATAGCGAGTTTTACATGCCTGTCACGGGGTTGCCCGGACGATTTCACGGGGTGACTTGGGTCTTAACGCCGCAGATGCGGCTTTCGTGATCACAGATACAAAAAGTGTGATCACGAAAGCCGGCCCGACAGGGGATATCCCTGCCGGGCCGTGTTCAAAGCGGCATCAGCGCCCAGTAATCGAGGTCGAGCAGCACATGCGGCAGGTATTTGCCCTCCGCATCCTTCAGTTCTCCCACCCGGCGATCCTCGTTCACCGCCACGAGCCGCAGCCGGATCGCACCGACGCCGGGCGCGGCGGTCTCGGCGGTGTCCAGCACCTCGGACCAGGCCCGCAGCGTGTCGCCCGCGAAACAGGGGTTGGCATGGCTGCCGCCGTTGATCGCCACGATCATCTGCGCGTTGGCCAGCCCGTTGAAACTCAGCGCGCGCGCCATCGACATGACGTGCCCGCCGTAGATCAGCCGCCGCCGGTCGGCGCGCGGGGTCACGTCGAAATGCGTCTTCGACGTGTTCTGCCACAGCCGCGTGGCCATCATGTGTTCGGCTTCCTCGATGGTCACGCCATCGACATGGTCGATGACCTCGCCCACCGCGTAATCGCCAAGGCGGTGCGGCTCACCGGCCAGCGTGCAGTCATAGCCCGAGAAATCCAGCCCCTCGGGCAGGATCAGCGTGGCCGGATCGACGACGCGCGACAGTTCGGGCACCACCGCCTCGGGCGCGGGCGCCTCAACGTCGTTCTTGCGCACCATCACCCAGCGCACGTACTCCAGCACCAGCTCGCCGCGCTGGTTGTGCCCCTCGGTCCGCACGTAGACGACGCCGGTCTTCCCGCTCGAGTTCTGCTTCAGCCCGATCACCTCGGACCGCGCCCGCAGCGTGTCGCCGGGCCAGACCGGGCGATGGAACCGCCCCTCGGCATAGCCGAGATTGGCCACCGCGTTCAGCGAGACATCGGGCACCGTTTTCCCGAACACCGTATGAAAGGTGATCATGTCGTCCATCGGGCTTTCGTGCAGCCCGCAGGCCCGCGCGAACTCGTCCGAGGACTGGATCGCGTGCCGCGCCGGGTAGAGCGCGTGATAAAGCGCCCGCTCCCCGCCCGAGACCGTGCGCGGCACCGCATGCTCGATCACCTGCCCGACGCTGTAATCCTCGAAGAAACGGCCGGGGTTGGTCTTGGACGCGCTGCGCTGATCCTTGGGCATGGTCACTGCTCTCCCAGCTTCATGTCGGGGTGGTAGGGGGCGTCGATGTCCTTCACCACGGCCTGCCCGCAGCGCATCACGCCGCGCGCGGCATCGAAGGACATGACCGGGTCGCCATGCAGCGCCCAGCCCTTCGACAGGGCGTCGGACACCTTGTGGCAGAAGGCCGAGGTGTCATCCTCGGTCAGCAAGCGATAGATCTTCATGAGGCCCTCACATCGGGAAAGGATAGTAACCCAGCCAGGTGTGGATCGCAGCCACCACGCCATAAAGCACCAGCGCCACGACAAGGGCGATGCCGTCGTTCTTCACGCTGGCATTCGCCGGGCGCTCCCATGTCGGCTGCGCCTTGTTGATCAGGATGACCGACACCACAGCCCAGGCCAGCATCGACCCGAACAGGAGGATCGAGGCGAGATCGCCGTTCACCAGCAGGTGTCCCACCGCCCAGGCCTTGACGCCCGTCAGCTGCTTGTGCCGCACCCGCGCCGACATCGTGCCGGGGATCGAGGAGAGGGCGAAGAACCAGAAGCCGATCAGAACCAGCAGATTGGCGATATGCGTCATGAAGGCGGGCGGCACCCAGACATTCACGAAGCCCGCGTTGCGGTAGCCGATGATCAGCAGGATCAGACCGGCCAGCATGACCACGGCCATGATGCCCTTGCCCTTGGCCTCGCCCATCGCGGCGCGGCTGTCGGGCGACAGGCGCTTGAACCAATGCGCCCCCACGAACAGCACGATCCCCAGGATCAGAAGAATGAAACCCATCACGCGGCCTCCCTTTCGGCGATTGCCTCTGCCTTGGCGAGCGTCGCGCGCGCCGTGTCCACATGCAGGTTTTCCACGATCTTGCCGTCCACCACGGCAACCCCCTGCCCCTGCGCCATCGCCTCTTCATAGGCGGCGATCTGGCGGCGGGCGAGCGCGATCTCGTCTTCCGAGGGCGCAAAGGCCGCGTTGGCGATGGCCACCTGCGCGGGGTGGATCAGCGTCTTGCCGTCAAAGCCGAAATCGCGCCCCTCGGCGCATTCGGCGGCAAGCCCCTCTTCGTCCTTGAAGGCGTTGTAGACCCCGTCGACGCAGACGATGCCCGCCGCCCGCGCCGCCAGCAGGCAATGCTGCAACGCCATGTGCATCGCGCCCCGCGTGCGGCAGCCCAGCTCCTTGGCCAGGTCGTTGGTGCCCATCACGAAGCCCGCCATCCGCGGCGCGCCCGCAATCTCGGCGGCGTTCAGGACGCCCTCGGGCGTCTCCATCATCGCCCAGATCGCGGTGTCTTTCGCCGCCGGAATGGCGTCCAGAAGCGCGGCAACCGCCGCGACATCGGCGGCCGAGGCGACCTTGGGCAACAGGATCGCCTCAGGCCCGATGGCGGCAATCGCCGCCAGGTCATCCGCGCCCCAGGCGCTGTCCATCCCGTTGATCCGCACGATCTGCGCGCGGCCCCCGTAGCCGCCTTCGGCCAGCCGCGTGGCCAGCAAGTCGCGCGCGTTGACCTTTTCATCGGCGGCCACCGCATCCTCGAGGTCGAAGATGATGGCATCGACCGGCAGGGTCTTGGCCTTCTCCAGCGCGCGGTCGCGCGAGCCGGGAATATAGAGAACGGAACGGTAGGGGCGGGCACGCAGGTCCATCGGCCTTGTCCTTCATGGCGGCGGCTTTGGCCTCGTGAGGGACCACAGGTCGCGCCGCGATGCAAGGCACAGGATGCCGCGGCGCAGCAAAAAAATTGCGCGCGGAGCGTTCGGAACGAAATAAAACGCCGAATTCGGTGTCGGTTCATCCCGTTTTAACCTTTCAGGCGCAACCCTGCTCAGGACGTGCCGACTCACGGGATGGTGCCGGGCGCGCGGATGGATCGAGACCGGCACGGGGCCGTCACCATCCGTCCTCGCGCCCTGCACGAAAGGCTCCGACATGGGTCACATTCGACTGGCAACCGCGCTTCTGGCCGCTCTCGCGGCAGGCCCCGCCATGGCACAAGGCACCCACACGATGATCTGCGGCGCGCGCGACCAGATCGTCGCGCAACTGGGCAACCGCTACGGCGAACGCGTCCGTTCGATCGGCCTCGCCCCACGCAACCGCATCGTCGAGGTCTTCGCCTCCGACGAAACCGGCAGCTGGACCATCACCATCACCTCGGCAGATGGCACCACCTGCCTGATCGCCTCGGGCGGCTATTTCGAAACGCTGCCGCCCGCGCCACGGGGCGCGCCCCTGTGACGCCGCTCACAGCAGCCCGTCGTGCAGCAGCTTGAGGCCCGTCAGGGCCAGCGCCGTGTAGGTGACGGCGAAGAACAAACGTTCGGGAATGATCTTGTGCGCCCAGACCCCGACATAGGTGCCCACCAATGCAAAGGGGATCAGCGCAAGGCTCCATCCCAGCGTCTGCCAGGTGAAAAGCCCGATCACCGCGTAGATCACCGCCTTCAGCGCGTTGACCACCCAGAACACCATCACCGATGTCGCGTGGTAGCGCGTCTTGTCCACCCCCTCCTGCCCCAGCATGAACACCGCGAAGGGCGGCCCGCCCGCATGGGCCACGAAACTGGCGAACCCCACGCCCATCCCCGCCAGCCAGCCCTTGCGGCGGTCGAAGACCTTGGGCCGGTTGGCGATCAGCCCCCGCGCCATGGCCAGCCGGAACAGCGGAAAGGCCACCGCGATCAGCCCGATCAGCACCCGGATCACATCGCTCGACACCACGAAGAACAGCGCCGCCCCGATCGCCAGCCCCGGCACCGCCCCCGTCAGGATCGCCCGCGCGCCGGGCGCGTGCCAGCGGCCCCAATAGGCCCGCACCGCGGCCAGGTCGATCGCCATCAGCACCGGCAGCATCAGGGCGAGCGCCACCCCCGGCTCCACCACCACCGCGAGAATCGCGGAGCTGGCAAAGCCCAGCGAGCCGCCGAACCCGCCCTTGGAAATGCCCGCCAACAGCGCCCCCGCCGCGGCCAGCACGATCACCCATCCTTCCAGCATGGGCCCTCCTTTCCCAAGGGTTTCAGCGCATTGCCCCCTGCCCTCCGGCCACTGGGGCTTTCCGCCGCGTTGCAGCAGGCTTGCGCGGCTGCGCGCGCAAGGCTAGGCCAAGCGCCGATATCAACGAGGGACTTGGAGATCAATCTCATGGCCAGACCCAAGATCGCGCTTATCGGCGCCGGACAGATCGGCGGCACGCTCGCGCATCTCGCGGCACTCAAGGAACTGGGCGACGTCGTGCTCTTCGACATCGCCGAAGGCGTTCCGCAAGGCAAGGCGCTCGACATCGCCGAGTCCGGCCCGTCGGAAAAGTTCGACGCCAAGCTCAAGGGCACGAACGATTACGCCGACATCGCGGGCGCCGATGTCTGCATCGTCACCGCCGGTGTGCCCCGCAAGCCGGGCATGAGCCGCGACGACCTTCTGGGCATCAACCTCAAGGTCATGAAATCGGTCGGCGAAGGCATCGCCGCCAACGCGCCCGACGCCTTCGTGATCTGCATCACCAACCCGCTCGACGCGATGGTCTGGGCGCTGCAGAAATTCTCGGGCCTGCCCCCGCACAAGGTCTGCGGCATGGCCGGCGTGCTCGACAGCGCCCGCTTCCGCCACTTCCTCGCCGAGGAATTCGACGTCTCGATGAAGGACGTCACCGCCTTCGTTCTCGGCGGCCACGGCGACACCATGGTCCCCTCGGTGCGCTACTCCACCGTCGCGGGCATCCCGCTGCCCGACCTGGTGGAGATGGGCTGGACCACGCAGGAGAAGCTCGACGCCATCGTCCAGCGCACCCGTGACGGCGGCGCGGAAATCGTGGGCCTGCTCAAGACCGGCTCGGCCTTCTACGCGCCCGCGACGTCGGCCATCGAAATGGCCGAGGCCTACCTCAAGGACCAGAAGCGCGTCCTGCCCTGCGCCGCCCATTGCGACGGCGAGTTCGGCCTGAAGAAGATGTATGTCGGCGTCCCCACCGTGATCGGCGCGGGCGGCATCGAGCGCATCGTCGAGATCAAGCTGACCAAGGACGAACAGGCGATGTTCGACAACTCGGTCAACGCCGTGAAGGGCCTTGTCGACGCCTGCAAGCAGATCGACGAAAGCCTCGCCTGATGAGACCCGCGGCGGCCCCGACCATCCGGGGCCGCCGCATCGCATGACGCGCCCCCCCTCCCCCTATCTCGTTCCCGGTTTCTACGACCGCGCCCTCGCTGAGGGCCGCCACCGCGACATCGTCGGCGGCCGCTGGGAGGAAACCGGCCGCCTGCAACTGGCGCTCCTGCAGGCCCACGGGATGCGAGCCCACCACCGGCTTCTGGACATCGGCGCAGGCGCACTGCGGCTGGGCTGCAAGGCCGTGCCCTACCTCGCCCCCGGCCAGTACCACGCCACCGACGCCAGCCGCGCCCTGATGCTGCGCGGCCGCGAGGCCGAGCTGGCCGACCCCGACCGCCTGCCCGAGGGGCAGCTTGTCGAGGATGCCGAGTTCGCCTTTCCCGGCCTGCCCGCCCATGTCGACTACCTGATCGCATGGGGCGTCTTCACCCACCTGCCCCCCGAGCAGACCGCGCAGGCGCTGGCCCGCATCGCCGCGCGCTGGCCCGCGCCGCGGGTGATCCTCTTCACCGTCTTCCTCGCCCCCAAGGGGCAGACCGGGCCGGTCCGCCAACCCGATGGCGTGGTCACGC
Organism: Roseicyclus amphidinii; assembly: GCF_030163755.1. Lineage (GTDB taxonomy): Bacteria > Pseudomonadota > Alphaproteobacteria > Rhodobacterales > Rhodobacteraceae > Roseicyclus > Roseicyclus amphidinii. The sequence continues at coordinate 3,712 of NZ_JASJOE010000010.1, read as the reverse complement.
ATCCCGACAGGCCGCCCTGGCACGTCACCGAACGCGCCCTTCACATCATGGCCGAGGTCGCAGGCCTCGCCCCCACCCGTCAACCCGACCGCCTGCCCCGCGGGCAGGCCCTGTTCCGGGCGTGAGGCGGGCGTTTTCCTGCAGGAAAACGAACCCGAAAAACTGCAGTTTTTCGCCCCCCCGTTGACATCCCGCAGCGCCCGACGCCTCATCGCGCCACACCGAACCGGAGACCCCCATGCGCGATTTCGACGCCGAACTGGAACAGCGCCTTGTCCGCTACGCCGCCATCGACAGCCAGTCCGACATGGACAGCCCCGGCAGCCCCTCGACCGCGATCCAGCACCAGATGCTCGACCTCATGGTGGCCGAGCTGACCGGGATCGGCGCGTCCGACGTGGTGAAAACTCCCTACGGCACCGTGCTGGCCACCATCCCCGGCAACGCGCCCGGCCCGACCATCGGCTTTCTCGCCCATGTCGACACCGCGCCGCAGTTCAACGCCACCGGCGTGAAGCCCCGTGTCATCCGCGGCTACAACGGCGGCGCGATCACCTTTCCCGACAACCCCGATCTCGTCCTGACGCCCGAGGAGTTCCCCTATCTCGCCCGGAAGATCGGGCAGGACATCGTCACCGCCTCGGGCACCACGCTTCTGGGCGCCGACGACAAGTCGGGCATCGCCGTCATCATGACCGCAGCCCGGCACCTTCTGGACAACCCCGACCTGCCGCGCCCGACGATCCGCATCGCCTTCACCCCCGACGAGGAGATCGGCCGCGGCGTCCACGCCGACCTGCCCCGCGATCTCGGCGTCGATTTCGCCTATACCTTCGACGGCGGCGACCTGGGCGAGATCGTCTACGAGACCTTCTCGGCCGATTTCGCGGTCGTCACCGTCACCGGCGTCTCGATCCACCCCGGCGAGGCGACCGGCAAGCTGGTCAACGCGATCCACCTCGCCTCCCGCATCGTCGAGACCCTGCCGCAGGCCACCATGACGCCCGAAACCACCGCCGACCGCGAGGGGTTCATCCATGCCGTCGACATGAAGGGCAGCGCCGACCGCATGGTCCTGCGCCTGATCCTGCGCGATTTCGAGCGCGACGGGCTCGAGGCCAAGGGCACCCTTGTCCGGCAGGTCGCCGCCGCCATCGCCGCCACCGAGCCGCGCGCGAGGATCGAGGTCGAGATCACGCCGCAATACCGCAACATGCGCTACTGGCTCGAGGATGACATGACCCCCGTCGACCTCGCCCGCGACGCGCTGCGCGAGATCGGGGTGGAGCCGGTCGAAAACGTAATCCGCGGCGGAACCGACGGCTCGCGCCTGACCGAGATGGGCGTGCCTTGCCCCAATCTCTTCACCGGGCAGCAGAACCTGCACGGGCCGCTGGAATACATTTCCGTGCAGGACATGGCCATAGCCACCCGGCTGATGCTGCAGATCGCCGACCGCGCCGCGCGGTGAGTCGCGGCGGCATACGACGGCATACCGAAATCATCGTAAACTTGTGATCACAGCATTTCTGGCTGTGATCACAAATGTCGCTTTTTTGGCCCAAAGCCCTGTCCTGCGGCAGATTGCCGTTTTATTGCGCCTGTGGGTTGTGCTTATCCCGAGTGAAACACCAGCAACGACGGGACAGTTTCATGAACATTCATGAATACCAGGCGAAGGCACTTCTTCGTCAGTACGGCGCACCGGTCAGCGATGGCCGCGTGGTTCTGAAGGCCGAAGAGGCCAAGACCGCGGCGGGCGAGCTTGACGGGCCGCTCTGGGTCGTGAAGGCGCAGATCCACGCCGGCGGCCGCGGCAAGGGCTCCTTCAAGGAAGCCGACGCCGGCGAAAAGGGCGGTGTGCGCCTCGCCAAATCCGTCGAGGAAGCCGCCGACGAAGCCAAGAAGATGCTCGGCCGCACGCTGGTCACGCACCAGACCGGCCCGGCGGGCAAGCAGGTCAACCGCATCTACATCGAGGACGGCTCGGGCATCGAGCGCGAACTGTATCTCGCGCTGCTCGTGGATCGTCAGACCAGCCGCGTCTCCTTCGTCTGCTCGACCGAGGGCGGCATGGACATCGAGGAGGTCGCCGCCGCGACCCCCGAAAAGATCCTGTCCTTCTCCGTCGATCCGGCCAGCGGCTACCAGCCCTTCCACGGCCGCCGCATCGCCTTTTCGCTGGGCCTGACCGGCAAGCAGGTCAAGGAATGCGTCGCGCTGATGGGCCTTCTCTACAAAGCCTTCGTCGAGAAGGACATGGAGATGCTCGAGATCAACCCGCTGATCGTCACCGACGAGGGCTCGCTCAAGGTGCTCGACGCCAAGCTCGGCTTCGACGGCAACGCGGTCTACCGCCATGCCGATATCGCGGCGCTGCGCGACGAGACCGAGGAAGACCCCAAGGAACTGGCCGCCTCCAAGTATGACCTGAACTACATCGCCCTCGACGGCGAGATCGGCTGCATGGTCAACGGCGCTGGCCTTGCCATGGCGACGATGGACATCATCAAGCTCTACGGCTCGGAACCCGCCAACTTCCTCGACGTGGGCGGCTCGGCCACCAAGGAAAAGGTGACGGAAGCCTTCAAGATCATCACCTCGGACGCCAACGTGAAGGGCATCCTGGTGAACATCTTCGGCGGCATCATGCGCTGCGACATCATCGCCGAAGGCGTGGTCGCCGCGGTCAAGGAAGTGGGCCTCCAGGTCCCGCTCGTCGTCCGCCTCGAGGGCACCAACGTCGAGAAGGGCAAGGAGATCATCAACGCCTCCGGCCTGAACGTCATCGCCGCCGACAACCTCAGCGACGCGGCCGAGAAGATCGTCAAGGCGGTCAAGGGCTGACCGGAACCACCCCGCATGCGCCTGATCCAGATCCATGCCGGCATCCACAAGACCGGGTCCAAGGCGATCCAGCACAGGCTGGCGCGTCTTGCCCCCGATCTGGCCGCGCACGGGGTCGCCCTGCCGAATTTCGGCAGCCGCGGCAACGGACATCATGCGCTTGCGGGGTTCACCACCGCCCCCGAGGCCTGCGCGCAGGCCTGGGGCACCCTCGAAGCGGCGCTCGACGCCGCCCCGCAAGGGCGCGTGCTGCTCAGTTCCGAGCATATGATCGGCGCCGATCCCGAACGGCTCAAGACCGCGCTCGACCGGCTCGGCCCGCATCGGGCCCGGCTCCAGTTCTACGTCCGGCCGCATGTCGCGCTCTTCACCTCGCTCTACCTGCAGCGCGTGAAGGCCGGATCGGCCATCGCCGCCCCCGCGACCCTCGCCGAAACCTATGCGCAGGGCCCCGAATTCGACTACGTCCCCGCCATCGAGCGCTTCATCGAGGTCTTCGGCCCCGAGGCCGTGCAGGTCCGCGAATTCGACCCCGACCGCTTCGACGGCGGCAGCCTGATCGCCGACGCCTTCGCCTTTCTCGACCTGCCCGCGGCGCTGTTGCCCAGGGCGACCGAGGGCGGCGACGAGATCGTCAACCCCACCCCCACCGCCGAACAGGTCGCGCTGCTCCTCGCGCTGGCCCGGCGGCTGCGCCCCGCCCTGCCCGAGGGCCATGACGCCCAGCCGATCCGCAAGGCGCTCTCGACCTTCTTCACCGCGCCGGTCCGGGACGTCGGGAGAAACCAAATGATCCAGATGCAGACCAATCTGGATGTTGCTGACAATTCGGGTGCCCGGAAAGTTCAGTGCATCAAGGTCCTGG
>NZ_JASJOE010000109.1 GCF_030163755.1 Roseicyclus amphidinii | reverse complement strand
GCGCCGGCGGCGGCGCGGACCAGATCGCGCGTTTCCTGCAGTCGGTCGCCGAACGCTACGACCTGACCAACCGCCCGCTGGTGCCGACGAACCGCGGTGTCGGCGATATAGGCGTCGAACGCCGCCCGGTCCTCGAACGGCTCTCGGTAGATGTCCCACTGGCGCGCCGTGACCAGCGGATCGAGCGCGCCCGCGACATCGGCCGGGATCGCATCGGCCAGCGGCAGGGCGACCTCATGCGCGCGGGGCGGCTTGCCCGCGGCAAGCTCCTCGACCACGTCGCGCCAGAACTGCAGACGCATCTCGGCGATCAGCGGCTCGTCGGTCACCCAAGGCGCGCGGCTCACCTCGATGTTGAAGGCATAGAGCGGAAACAGCACGCGCCGTGCCGCGACGGGTGCGGCCATGGTCGCGCGGAAGCGGTCGGGGTCGCCGCGGGCGACGAGATCGGCGCAGGCCTGCAAGCTCATGACGGGCGCACCACGGACAGCAGGTATCCGGTTTCCGCCTTGTGCGCGCGCCAGCCCGCGATCTCGGCCTCATGGGCCGCGATCACCTCGAGCAGGCGGGCATCGGCACCGCGGCGCAGCTTCCTCAGCCGGTCCTGCATCGGGCGGAAATAGCTCTCCCACGCGATGTCCGAGATCACGCGGGTCGCCACCGTCTCGAACCCCGCGGCGGTGACCTGTGCGGCGATGCCCTGCGCATCGGTCAGGCGCGCGTAGCCTTCCCAGAAGGCGATGGCGCCTTCGGAGGGCGCGTCGGTGAAGAGGCACGGCTCGGAAAAGGCGATGGCGCCGCCCTCGGCCAAGGCCCCGCGCCACGCGGTCAGCGCCGTCTCGATGCCCACGAAATAGACCGCGCCCGCCGACCAGATGAAATCGAAAGGCCCCTCGGGCGTCAGGTAGTCGCCGGTCAGAAGCGTGACGCGCGCATCCTTGCCCCAGCGGACGCGCGCCGCTTCGATGAAGGGGGCGTGCGTGTCGATGGCGGTCACATGGCCCCGCGCGGCCACGCGCAGGAGCGCGCCCAGATCGCCGCCCGGACCGCAAGCCGCATCGAGGATGCGCACGCGCGAGGTCAGCCCTGCGACCTCGGCCGCCCATGCCACGTCCGCCGTCTCGCCCGGCCCTTCGCGCGGCAGGTCGGCATGGACGGTGAAGAACGCCTCAGGGTCCCAACCGCTCATGACGGCGGTGCCCCGTCGCGCACCAGTTTCCAGGTGATCGCATCGAGCAGCGCCTCGAAGCTCGCGTCGACGATATTGGCCGAGACCCCCACCGTGGACCAGCGCCGCCCCGATCCATCCTCGCTGTCGATGATGACGCGGGTCACGGCCTCGGTCCCGCCTTGCGTGATGCGCACCTTGAAATCGACGAGGCGAATGTCGTCGATATAGCCCTGGTAGGGCCCGAGGTCCTTGGCCAGCGCCTTGGAGAGCGCGTTGACCGGGCCGCGGTCGGTGCCCTGCGCGTCCATGCTTTCGCTGACCGAGAGCATCTTCTCGTCGCCGATCTTCACCACCACCACGGCCTCGGACAGGCTGACCATCTGGTCGCGCTTATTCTTGCGACGCTCGACCGTGACCTTGTAGCGCTTCACCTCGAAGAACCGCGGCAAGATCCCCAGCGCGCGCCGCGCGATCAGCTCGAAACTGGCCTGCGCGGTGTCGTAGGAATAGCCCTGGTCCTCGCGCGCCTTGATCTCGTCGAGGATCGCGGGCAGCGCGGGGTTGTCCTTTTCCACCTCGATCCCGGCCTCGGCGAGGCGGCGGCGCAGGTTCGACTGCCCCGCCTGGTTCGACATCGGGATGATGCGCGCATTGCCGACCAGCGCGGGGTCGATGTGCTCGTAGGTGGCGGGGTTCTTGACGATGGCCGAGGCATGCAGCCCCGCTTTGTGCGCAAAGGCCGAAGCCCCGACATAAGGCGCCTGCCGATGCGGCACGCGGTTGAGGATGTCGTCGAGCATGCGCGAGACGCGGGTCAGGTCGCGCAGGGCATCGGGGCTGATGCCGGTCTCGAAGCGGCTGGCATAGGGGGCTTTCAGAAGAAGTGTCGGGATCAACGTGGTGAGATTGGCGTTGCCGCAACGCTCGCCCAGCCCGTTCAGGGTCCCCTGGATCTGCCGCGCGCCCGCCATGACGGCGGCAAGGCTGCCCGCGACGGCGGTCTCGGTGTCGTTGTGGGTGTGGATGCCCAGCCGGTCGCCGGGAATGCCCGCCGCGATGACGGCGGCGGTGATCTCGCCGATCTCGGGCGGCAGCGTGCCGCCGTTGGTGTCGCACAGCACCACCCAGCGCGCGCCCGCGTCATGGGCGGCGCGCAGGCAGTCGAGCGCATAGCCGGGGTTCGCCTTGTAGCCGTCGAAGAAATGCTCGGCGTCGAACAGCGCCTCGCGCCCCTGCGCGACGCAATGCGCGACCGAGGCGCGGATGCTCTCGAGGTTCTCCTCGAGGCTGATCCCCAGCGCATCGGTGACGTGGAAGTCATGCGTCTTGCCGACAAGGCAGACGGCGGGGGTGCCCGCGTTCAGGACGGCGGCGAGCACGTCGTCGTTCTCCGCCGAGCGCCCGGCGCGCTTGGTCATGCCGAAGGCGGTGAGGGTGGCGCGGGTCGTGGGGGCGGCCTCGAAAAACGCGCTGTCGGTCGGGTTCGCGCCGGGCCAGCCGCCCTCGATGTAATCGAGGCCGAGGGTGTCGAGCGCCTGCGCGATGCGGCTCTTCTCGGGGGTGGAGAACTGGACGCCCTGCGTCTGCTGCCCGTCGCGCAGCGTGGTGTCGTAGAGGTAGAGCCGGTCACCCATGGCGCGCCCCCTGAATTTTCGTACGAAAATTCACATGATGCGGATTTTCGTACGAAAATCCGGTGTGCGCGCGCAGGGTCATCACAGCCCCTCCAGCTTGGAGGGGTCGAAGCCGGGTCCGGGGATCAACTCGACGCCCTCCTTGGACATGCGCACCTCGACGCCTGCGGCGATGAGGGCGGATTTGAGGGCGTCGACCGGGGAAAAGTCCTTGGTTTCCATCGCGCCGGAGCGGGCGGCTGCAAGGTGCTCCGCAAGGGATGCGAGCCGCGCTTCGTCTTCCGACGCGACCATCCCTTTCAGGACCACGAACCCCGACAGGTCCCCGAAACCAAGGAGGTCCAGGCCTGCGCGCAACCCCGCGGTGTCGCCCTCTCTTGCAAGCGCATGAAGTGCGGCGATGGCACCGGCGGTGTTGAGATCGCTTGCCAGTTCGATGACTGCGGCGTCCGGCGTGTCGCCGGCAGTCACATCTTGAACCAGCGCCGCCCATTTGGTCAGGACGCGTTCCGCCTCCTCCCGCTTCTTCTCCGTCCAATCCATCGGCTTCGAATAATGCGTCCCGAGCATCACAAACCGGATCACCTCGCCCGGCACGCCCTGGTCCAGCAGATCGCGCACGGTGAAGAAATTGCCCAAGGACTTGGACATCTTCTTCCCCTCGACCTGCAGCATCTCGTTGTGCAGCCAGATCTGCGCCATCCGCTCGGTCCCGTTGGCGCAGCAGCTTTGGGCGATCTCGTTCTCGTGGTGCGGGAACAACAGGTCATTGCCGCCGCCGTGGATGTCGAAGACCTCGCCCAGGAGCGCCTTGGACATGGCCGAGCACTCGATATGCCAGCCGGGCCGCCCGCGGCCCCAGGGACTTGCCCACCCCGGCAGATCGTCGGACGACGGCTTCCACAGCACGAAATCCATCGGGTCTTCCTTGAAGGGCGCGACCTCGACCCGCGCGCCCGCGATCATGTCGTCGACCGACCGGCCCGAGAGCCTGCCATAAGCCTCGAACGACCGGACGCGGAAGAGCACATGGCCCTCGGCCTCGTAGGCGTGGCCCTCGGCCACCAGCGTCTCGATCATCGCCACCATCTCGGCGATGTAATCCGTCGCCCGCGGCTCATGATCCGGGCGCAGGATACCCAGCGCGTCCATGTCGGCGTGATACCAGCCGATCGTCTCCTCGGTGATCTCGCCGATGCTGCGCCCCGCCTCGGCCGCGCGCGCGTTGATCTTGTCATCCACGTCGGTGAAGTTGCGCACGTAGACCGGCGGTGCCCAGCCGTTTTCCGGCGAGACATGGCGCAACAGCCGGTAGAGCACGTCGAAGACGATGGAGGGCCGCGCGTTGCCCAGATGCGCGCGGTCATAGACCGTCGGGCCGCAAAGATACATGCGCACGCCCTTGGCGGGGTCGAGCGGGGTCAGCGGCTCGACCATGCGGCTGCGGGAGTTGCGGAGGCGAATCTCGACCATGGGGCAAGCCTTCTTCACGGGACCGACGTCCGGCGCCGGGGGCCTATCAGCTTGCGGGTGTGTTGGAAACCACGAGATGACCGGGCCGGCGACGGGGTGTCAGCGGCCAATACAGGGAAACGGGATCGGGGTGATCGCGCGGGTCATGCGTGCAGCCTGCCGCGCGGGGCGGAAAATCGCAAGCCTCCCCTTTGACACCGCCTCTCGCATACCGTTGTATATGAAAACGATGCGGGAGGAATTCGTAGATCGCCATTGTCGCGCCCTGCCGCGCGCGGAACGGGACCACCCTTTCGGTCCCGAGACCGTGGTATGGAAGATCAACGGCCACATGTTCGCCTGCTACACCGAGCATGGCGAAGGCGTGTCGCTGCGCACCTCGAACATCACCCGCTCGCTGGCCGTGGTCCGCAAGAGCCGGCCCGCCTCGGCCCCCTACCAGACCGGCGGCGACTGGATCGTCCTGCCGTGGGAGACGCCCCCCGAAGAGCTGCGGCTGCAGCTGATCGAAAGCTACAACCTCGTGCGGCGCGCATGGCCCGAAGGAGCGAACGGCGACGGCGACGGCGACGGCGATACCGATACCGCTGGCGGCAGGGCGGACGGCAACGGGGACAGCTGACTTGCACCCGCCCCGCGGGCGTGGCTTGCTGCGTCCTGCACCCCTGCCCGGCCGGAGCCTTGCCCATGCCCACCCCCTCGACCCGCATCACCACCCTGACCGGCAGCGACGGCGACGGCTGGGAGATCTTCTACCGCGCCCGCGCGATGAAGGCCGCGGGCGAGCCGGTGCTGGAGCTGACCATCGGCGAGCATGACATCGGCACCGCGCCCGCGATCCTCGACGAGATGCACCGCGCCGCGCGCGCGGGGCACACGGGCTATGCCGCCGTGCCGGGGATCAGACCGCTGCGCGAGGCCGTCGCCGCGCGGTTGGGCGCGCAGCACGGGCGGGCCTATGGCCCGGACAACATCCTGATCGTGCCCGGCGGGCAGGCGGGGCTTTTCGCCGCCCATCACGCCGCCTGCGACGAAGGCGACCGCGCGCTTCTGATCGACCCCTATTACGCCACCTACCCCGGCACGATCCGCGCCGTGGGCGCGGTGCCCGTGGCCGTCCCTGCCCTGCCCGATGCGGGCTTTCAGCCCGATCTGGACGCGCTGGCCCAAGCCGCGCCGGGGGCGCGGTCGCTTCTGGTCAACTCGCCCAACAACCCCACGGGTGCTGTCTATTCCGACGCCAGCCTCGAGGGGATCGCGCGGATCGCGCGAGAGGCCGATCTCTGGGTGATCTCGGACGAGGTCTATGACAGCCAGGTCTGGGCCGGGCGGCATCGCCCGATGGCAAGCCTCAAGGGGATGGAGGGGCGGGTGCTGACGGTGGGGTCGCTGTCGAAAAGCCACGCCATGACCGGCAGCCGCCTTGGCTGGGTCGCGGGCCCGGAGGAGGTGGTGGCGCATCTGGTGAACCTCGCCACCCACACCACCTACGGCGTGCCGGGCTACATCCAGGAAGCGGGTCTCTTCGCGCTGTCGCAAGGCCCCGAGGCCGAGGCGGCGGTCGCGGCCCCGTTCCGGCGGCGGCGGCAGATCGTGATGGACCGGATCGCGGGGCATCGCGTGTTGCGGGCGGCACCGCCCGAGGGGGCGATGTATGTCATGCTCGACGTGCGGGGCACGGGGCTATCGGGCGACGGCTTCGCCGCCCGCCTGCTCGAGGAGGAGCGCGTCGCGGTGATGCCGGGCGAAAGCTTCGGCCGCGCGGCGGCGGGGCATGTGCGCGTGGCGCTCACCCTGCCCGACGAGGCCTTTGCGCAGGCCATCGACCGGCTGGTCGCCTGTGCCGAGCGCATCGCGGCCGCGCCGGGGCGCGGCG
>NZ_JASJOE010000108.1 GCF_030163755.1 Roseicyclus amphidinii | reverse complement strand
CACGGCCGCCGGGATGGTGACCGCGTGGCTGCCGTCGCTGCCTACCGACACCACCCGCACCGCCGCCCCGCCGGAGCAGCACCCATGAGCGGATCGCCACGCCCCGCGCGCGCCCCCGATGCCCCGCGCCTTGCGGACGGGTTCGACGACGATCCGCGCTGCACCACCTGCGGCGGTCACGCGGTCTTCGACCCGCGCGGGGGTCACCTGCGCTGCCTCAGCTGCGGGGTGGCGCATGATTTGGCCTATCACGACCGGGACGCGGCCGGGCGCGCCCTGCGCGCCATGGACATCGGCGGCGACACCGACCTCGGCCCGGCCCCCGACTGGCCCGACGCGCCCGACGAGGGCGCCGTCGCCACCGGCGACATCCGCGCCTGCTCGGGCTGCGGCGGGCAGGTCGTCTTCGTCGGCCATGCGCTGTCGACCGAATGCCCGTGGTGCGGCGGCCCCTCCACCGCGCGCGAGGCCGAAACGGCCTATGCCACCGCCGCGCTGGTGCCCTTCGCCATCGACCGCGCCACGGCCATGGCCCGTGCGGCAGACTGGCTCGCGTCGCGGCCGCTGCTGCCGCGCGGGGTGGCCGCGCGGGCGGGGACGGGCCGGATGGTCGGCCTCTATGCGCCGTTCTGGGTCTTCGAGACGCGCGAGACCGTGCGCTATGTCGCCACGGCCAGCGTCGCGCAGCAACGCGGCGCCGCGACCGCGCGCGAGGCGCTGCTCGACACGATCGAGATGACGCTGGAGGAGTTTCTCGTCCCCGCCTCGCCCCATGTCCCCCCCGAGATGCGCGACGCGCTGAGCGCGGGGTTCCGCCCCGGCCAGTTGCGCGCGCTGCGACCGGGCTATCTCGCGGGCTTCGCCGCCGAGCGCCATCACCAGAGCTTGCGCGACGGCCTCGCGGCCAGCACCGCCGAGCGTGACCTGCTGATCCGCGCGGCCCTGCGCGACCGGGTCGTGCCGCCCCATCTCGTGAACCTCTCGCACCGCGCCGAGCTGCGCGCGGCCCGCTATCGCCGCGTGCTTCTGCCGGTCTGGATGCTGCATTACCGGCACCGGGACAGCCGGTACCGGGTGATGGTCTCGGGCATCGACGGCCAGACCCGCGGCGAGCGGCCCCTGGCCCATGGCCCGATCCTCGGCGCGTCCGGCCTGCTGACGGCGCTGGCCATGGCCGCGGGATGGGCACTGGGGCGGATGGTCTGATGCCCGACCCGGCCCGGCCCCGACCCCGCCCCTGGGACGGATCAACCCCCGCGGGAGCGGCGCAAAAAATCCGGGCACCGGGCAAAACATCCTTGATCCGACTCGAACGCGCCATTAGGTGCGCCCCTCACGAACCGGGACCGATCCCAACTTCGAGGGCAACCTCGGGGGGGCGCTAAGGACCCACCACATCAATCTGCTGGTATGAAGGGGGAGCGCCATGACCCGCGCCAACCTCTTCCAACTGGGGAATGGTCTGGAGACAGGCGCCCATGCGGAAGACACAAGCGACCTCCCGGTCGCATCCATCGCTTTTGACGACACCCAGTGCCGGGACGTGCTCGACACCGACCGCGACGATCATTTCATCCGGCGCGACGGCAGCGTCTTCGCCGGCACGCATCTGATCATCGAGGTCGAGAACGGCCACGGGCTCGACGACGAGGCCCGCATCCAGCAATCCTTCCGCGATTGCGTGACGGAATGCGGCGCGACGCTGCTGCACATCCACACCCACAAGTTCAGCCCGCAGGGCGTCTCGGGCGTGGCGGTGCTGGCCGAAAGCCACATCTCGGTCCACACCTGGCCCGAGATCGGCTACGGGGCCTTCGACGTGTTCATGTGCGGCGATGCCGATCCCTGGCGCGCGGTGGATGTGCTGAAACGCGCTTTCGCCACCGAGACGGTCCACGTCAAGGAACTGCGCCGCGGCGAGGGGCTGGTCCAAGAGACCGTCGCCGCCTGACACCGGTCCAGATGACCGACGGGCCGCGCGGGCGATCTGCGCGGCCCGTTTCCATGTTCACCGGAGGATATGCCATGACCGACCGCGACAGCTGGCCCGCCGACTGGAACGTCGAACGGCTGCACGCCGACCACGCGCAGGCCCTGCGCATCAGCCGGGAATTCTACGACAGCGCGACCGAGCATCAGCGCATCCGCGTCTTCGAGAACCCCACCTTCGGCCGGATCATGACGCTCGATGGCGTGGTGCAGGTGACCGAGGCCGACAATTTCATCTACCACGAGATGCTGACCCATGTGCCGATCCTCGCCCATGGCGCCGTGCGCCGCGTGCTGATCGTGGGCGGCGGCGATGGCGGCATGGCGCGCGAGGTGCTGAAGCATGCCAGCGTCGAGCAGGTGACCATGGTCGAGATCGACGGCGGCGTGGTCGAGTTCTGCAAGGACTATCTCCCCGGCATCTCGGCCGGGGCCTTTGACGACCCGCGGCTCGACCTGGTGATCGCGGACGGGGCCGAGTTCATGCGGCAGAATGCCGATCTTTACGACGTGATCATCGTCGACTCGACCGACCCGGTCGGTCCCGGCGAGGTGCTGTTCACCGATACGTTCTACGGGCATGCGAAAGCGCGGCTTGCACCGGGCGGCATCCTCGTCACGCAGAACGGCGTGCCCTTCCTGCAGGGTGAGGAGCTGACGAACACGATGCGCGCCTTCCGCGCACTGTTTGCCGACGCGACCTGTTATCTCGCCACGATCCCGACCTATGCGGGTGGCCCGATGGCGCTGGGATGGGGCACGGATGGCGCGGCGCGGGGCGTGGACCTTGCGACGCTGTCCGCGCGCTTCGCGGCCTCGGAGATCGAGACCGACTATTACACGCCCGAGGTCCACCTCGGGGCCTTCGCCCTGCCGCCCTATGTCTCCCGGCTGATCGGCTGAGGCGCGGGAGCGGCAGGCGTCGGATTTCCGTATTTTTGGGAAGATGAAGACACAAGCGGGCGCGCGTTAACCTTGATGTTGGGTTAACGGCACGGCCGGGTCATTCCGGGCGGCAGATCTCTCCGCGCGCGATGGCAAGGCCGGTGCGCCACAAGAGGCCCGCGACCACGGCGGCGAGACCGGCCAGCACGGCCAGCCCGATGCCGATATGGGCGGCGCTCTCGGCGGCGCGGCCGTAGGCGAAGCTCGCCACCGACAGGGCCGCGAGCGGGAAGCTGAGCGCCCACCAGCTGAGGGCGAAGGGCAGTTTCATCAACTTGGGCACCTGCACCGCGACCAGCACGGCGAAGACATAGGCCGTGTCGATCAGGATATGGGCAAAGGCGTCGATGCCGCCGCCCGTCAGGCGCAGGTAGCCCACGAAGGCCACCGCGGGTGGCGCGATCAGGATCACCAGGGTCGGGAAGAGCCTGCCGGGGATCGGCGCGTGGAAGATCAGCCGGTTGAAGACCAGCACCAGCAGGATCAGCCAGAAGATCAGCCCCGCCGAGAAGAACAGCCAGCTGGTTTCCTCCCACCCCAGCGGCGCGCCCGCGAGCGGCACGATCACGTTGCCCACCGCGGGAATGAACCAGGCCGGCGTGAGGTGGCCCACCTCGAAGGCGCGGTGGCTGATCCAGCCAGAGATCACCATCACCGTCAGCACCCCCTGCCCCAGCGTGCCGACAAGCCAGAGCGGCTCGGCGAGGGTCGGGCGATAGCCGTGGATCGCGGTGGCCATCAGCAGAAGCGAGATGGTGATCGTGGGGAAGAAGGCGAGCTTGACCGGGTGGTGCCATTCGGCGGCGACCGCCTGCGGGTGGCGGATCGCCTTGGTGATGTAGAGCGCGCCGATGGCCGCGAAGGCCGCAAGGCCCAGCCACAGAACGGCGCGGGCGGCGGGTTCGGCCACCGGGAAGCTGCCCGCCGCTGCATGGAGCGCCAGCGCGAGCCCGAACAGCCCCATCAGCACCGCGAAGAAGGTCACCGGCAGGTGTTCGAGGCGGGGGGCCGCCGTGCTGTCCTGCATCTTGGCCTCTGCCATGTGCCTGTCTCCCCTCGGGTGTCGGTCGAATGCCATGCGGTTGCCATCGTCAAGCGAAACCTACCCCTTGGCGCGGGCGCGTTCAGCGCCGCCCAGTGTCGCAGCCCCAGCCGCTCGGGCGGGCGCTACCGCTCGGGCGGGATCGAGTAGGTCATCGAGGCGCGCGCGACCGGGGCCTCGAGCCCCTCGGAGTAGAGCAGGCAGTCGCCCACCGCCAGCACGCGGCCGAGTTTCAGCAGGCGGCACTCGCAGAGCAGGTCGGCGCCTGCGGCTGGTTTGCGCATGAAGTCGATCGCGCAATTCGTGGTGACGGCCAGCGCCCTGGGCCCGATCATGGCGAGGATGGCGAGATAGACCGAGACATCGGCCAGCGCGAACATCGAGGGCCCCGAGACGGTGCCGCCCGGCCGCAGGTGACGCTCGGCGGTCAGAAGCCGGGTGCGGATCCGGTTCTCGGCCACCTCCTCGATCTCGAAATCGGCTGCGACCTGCGTGAAGGCCTCGTTCAGGAACCGCGTGAGCGCGGCCTTGTCCATCATCAGCGACATGTCTTTCCTTCCCTGCCCGGCTGAGGACGCTATAGAGGAGGACGCAACGGATAGGGAAGCGGCGTGAGGGAGGTTCAGGCATGTCCGACGATCTGGTGATCCGCGAGGATCGGGGGGCGGTGACGCATCTGACGCTGAACCTGCCGGGCAAGCTGAACGCGCTGTCGGACGGGATGATCGCCGCGGTGACGGCGCAATTCGCCGATCTCATGGCCTCTCAGACGCAGCGGGTGATCGTGCTGAAGGGCGCGGGCAAGGCGTTTTGCGCCGGTCACGACCTGAAGGAGATGCAGGCCAAGCGGGCGGCGCAGGACGGGGGCGCCGCGGCCTTGCGCGACCTGTTCGACCGCTGCGCGCGGATGATGCAGATGATCCCGCGCCTGCCGCAGCCGGTCATCGCCGAGGTCCATGGCATCGCCACCGCGGCGGGCTGTCAGCTGGTGGCGAGTTGCGACATGGCGGTGGCGGCCGAGGACTGCCGCTTCGGGGTGAACGGGGTGAACATCGGGCTGTTCTGCTCCACGCCGATGGTGGCGCTGAGCCGCAACGCGCCGCGCAAGCAGGTCTTCGAGATGCTGGTGACGGGCGAGTTCATCCCGGCGGCCCGTGCGCGCGAGATCGGGCTGGTGAACCGGGTGGTGGCGGCGGATGCGCTGTCGGCCGAGACCGGGGCGCTGGCCGAGACGATCGCGGGCAAGCTGGGATCGGCGGTGCGGATCGGCAAGCGGGCGTTTTACGACCAGGTCCAGCTGCCGCTCGACAAGGCCTACGAGATGACCGGGGCGGTGATGGTCGAGAACATGCTCGACCGCGACACCAACGAGGGGATCGCGGCCTTTCTCGAGAAGCGCGCGCCCGACTGGTCGCAGGACTGAGGGCAGACGTGCCGCGCATCTCGGCGCTGCGCGCCTGCGTCAGCGGCGGCGGTGGCACCCCGTTCCGGGGTGCGGTCGCGGCCCTGTCGGCAACCGGTGCGCGGGGGGTGAGGGTGCTCCGGAAGGGGGGGCTCTGCCCCCGTCGCGTGCCGCGACTCCCCCGGGATACTTGGAAAACGGAGAAGCGGGGGATCCTGTCAGAGGGCCGCGTCCTTGACCGCCTGCATCGAGACATGGGTCGAGGTGGAGGAGACATGGGGCAGTTCCGAGACGACCTCGGCCAGGATCTCGCGGTAGGCGCGCATGTCGCGGACGCGGATCTTGAGGAGGTAGTCGAACTGGCCCGCGATCAGGTGGCAGGTCTCGATCTCGGGGACGTTGATCACGGCGGCGTTGAAGGCGGCCAGCGCCGCCTCGCGCGTGTCGGTCAGGCGCACCTCGACGAAGGCGACATGGTCGCGGTCGAGCTTCTCGGGGTCCAGTAGCGCGCGGTAGCCCAGGATGTAGCCCTGCGCCTCGAGCCGTTTCAGCCGGGCCTGGGTGGGCGATTTCGACAGGCCGATGCGGCGGGCCAGCTCGGTCACCGGCAGGCGGCCGTTTTTCGACAGCTCCGTCAGCAGTTTGCGGTCGAATACATCCAGTGGACCGTCTTGGGGATCAATTGCCATCTTGCGGCCCTCTTGACTGATACTCTTCGGACGAAAGGCCTGCAATTCCTTGATGGACGGGAAAATCGCCTTTGCAGGATCTGTTATCACCCCGGTCAGTCTCCAGCAAGGACAACCGTGATGCCGCTTGACCGCCCTGCCCCCGATCTCGCCCGCCTGCGCGCTGCGATCAGCGCCACCACCCTTGCGCCCGAGGGCCCGGCGCTGGAGCGGCTGATCGCCGCCCATGCGCCCGACGCGGGCCTGCGGAGCCGCGCGACC
>NZ_JASJOE010000107.1 GCF_030163755.1 Roseicyclus amphidinii | reverse complement strand
CCTCGAGCCGGGCGGCGGCCAGCCGGTGCAGCGGCAGGACCAGCGCCAGCACCAGCGCGGCCAGAACCCAGACCGCCATGCGCCAGCCCCCCGTCGCGGTGACCGCCGCGGTCAGCGGGTAGGCCAGCGTCGAGGCGAAGCCCGCCGCAAGCGTGATCGCCGTGATGTCCGCCCGCGCGCGCGCGCCCCGCGCCCGCGTGACCATCGAAAAGGTCGCGTCATAGAGCGTTGCCGCCATCATCAGGCCCAGCCACGCCCAGACCGCGTAGAACTGCCACAGCTCGGTCACCTGCGTCAGCGCAGCCAGCCCGGCCAGCGCCCCCACCACGCCGAAGGTCATCGCGCGGGGCGCAGCACCCCGGTCGATGATCCGTCCCATGTGGGGCGCGGCCAGACCCTGCACCGCGAGAGCGAGGCTGAAGGCCCCCATCGTTGCCGTTGCGGACCAGTCGAATTCCGCCTGCCAGTGCAGCACGAGGGCGGGAAAGCTGTAGAAGATCGCGGCCCAGATCAGCGTCTGCGACAGCATGAAGGCCAGGATCGGCGGGTCGCGCCATGCGGGCGGCGCGGGGCTCATGCGCTCAGAACCATTGCCCCGGTTCCATCAGCCCCAATTCCATCAGCTGCAGCGAGGACCAATGGAACGGGGTCGAGCGGTGCCAGCGGAAATCGCTGATGTCGTGGCGCGAGCCGGGATTGGTGCGCAGCGCCTTGGCCACGCGGAAGGAACAGATCGCCGCCGTCAGCGAATGGTGCCACGGGCAGGCGTAGGTGTTCATCTCCTCGTCCGACAGCGTGTGATCCTCGCGCAGGCGAAGGCCGGGCTTTGCCTGGAACAGGCCGACCCGGTCGATCTTGCGCTTGGGTTTGGCCACATGCTCTTCGAATCGCCAGCGCAGACCCCCGTAGAAGTTCAGCTGCCGCTCCTTGGGGTGGCCGGTCTCCTCGTCGGGGCGGGCTTCGGCGTAGTAGCCGGAACTGTCGAGCATGGCGTTGTCGAGCGACACGGCGTCCGGGTAGGTCCGCAGATTGGGCGCATAAAGGTCGACCACGTAGGTCAGGATCGCCGTGCGCCGTTCCTCCAGCACCCAGGTCACCATCTCGCCGACGCTGCGGTCCTCGCAGAACGGGTAGAACAGGTATTCGCCGTTGTAGCAGTAATGCAGCCACTGGCCGGGCATCTTCTCGATCAGCTGGTTCACCGCCGCTTGCGCGGCACCGGGCGCGCGGCTGCGTGCGCGGATGACGTGAAGCTGCGTCTTCGTGCCCGCGGGCAGGGGGCGCAGCTCGATCTCGGGCGGGGCAAGGACGAAGATGTGCCGAAAGCCCAGCGAATGCACATGCTCGATGGTCGAGGCGACTTCGACCCGGTCCTCGGCGATGACAAGCGCCGCGGGGCCCTTGCCGAACTGGCCGGGCGTCGCATTGGCGAACTGGTCCAGACTGTCGAAATCCATGTGTGCCGGCCCTGCCGGGCTGCCCTTGTGCTGCCTCGCGGCGGAGTGTGGCCCGACCCGCGGGCGAATTCAATCGCAAGGGTCGGTTGATGCAGACGGATGGCCCGTGTACATGCCGCAGGTCAAGATCCCCTTGAACGGACCGATGGCGGGGCGCACGCGATGACCGAGGCCAAGAAGCTTTTCGTCAAGACCTATGGCTGTCAGATGAATGTCTATGACAGCGAACGCATGGCCGAGGCGCTGGGCGCACAGGGCTATGAGCAGGTCGACACGCCCGAGGCGGCGGACATGATCCTGCTCAACACTTGTCATATCCGCGAGAAGGCGGCCGAAAAGCTTTACTCCGACCTTGGCCGCCTGAAGCCGCTGCACGAGGAAAAGCCGGACCTCAAGATCGGCGTGGCGGGATGCGTGGCGCAGGCCGAGGGCGAAGAGATCATGCGCCGCATGCCCATCGTCGATCTTGTGGTCGGGCCGCAGACCTACCACCGCCTGCCGAAGATGATGGAGGCGCTGGACCGCGGCGAGCGGGCGCTGGACACGGATTTTCCCGAGGAGGACAAGTTCGCCCATCTGCCCAAGGACCGGCGCGCCAAGCGCGGGCCGACCGCGTTCCTGACGGTGCAGGAAGGCTGCGACAAGTTCTGTTCCTTCTGCGTCGTGCCCTACACCCGCGGGGCCGAGGTCAGCCGCCCCGCCGAGCGTCTGCTGCGCGAGGCGCGCGAGCTGGTCGAGCGCGGCGTGCGCGAGATCACGCTTCTGGGTCAGAACGTGAACGGCTATCATGGCCTTGGCGCGGATGGCGCGGAATGGGGCCTTGCGCGGCTGGTGCGCGCGCTGGCCGAGGTCGAGGGGCTTGAGCGCATCCGCTACACCACCTCGCATCCCAACGACATGGAGGATGACCTGATCGCCGCCCATGGCGACTGCGACAAGCTGATGCCCTACCTGCACCTGCCGGTGCAGTCGGGGTCGGATCGCATCCTCAAGGCGATGAACCGCAAGCATACCGCCGAAAGCTACATCCGCCTGATCGAGCGCATCCGCGCGGCCCGGCCCGACCTTGTCCTGTCGGGGGATTTCATCGTCGGTTTCCCCGGCGAGACCGAGGCGGATTTCCAGGCGACGCTCGACCTGGTGGCCGAGGTCGGCTACGGCAGCGCCTATTCCTTCAAGTATTCCGCGCGTCCCGGCACGCCGGCCGCCGAGCGTGCGCCGGTCGATCCCGCCGAGGCCGATGACCGTTTGCAGCGTCTTCAGGCCGTGCTGACCGAGCAGCAGCGCGCGACGCAGGCCGGCATGGTCGGTCGCAAGGTCCGGGTCCTGTTCGAAAAGCAAGGCCGCGAGCCGGGGCAGATCGGCGGCAAGTCCGAGTATCTGCACGCCGTCCACGTGGACGGCCCCGACCGCCTGATCGGCGAGATCGCCGCGGTCGAGATCGTCGAGGCGCGTCCGAACTCGCTCCTGGGCCGTCTGGTTTCCTGATCGGCGCAGACGGGCGCGCGCGGCCTGAGGATTGTTTCCACTCGCGCCAACCGCGGGCCTCGGCAGCGCGTTTGTCTCCGACGCGGAAACTCTTTGGTTAAAAATCCTCTTCCTTTGCGCGCGCATGGTGCTATCGTGCCGGAATAAATGGTGTTTTCGCCGGGGCTCTGCCAAGCCCGCTGATCGGGGCGGATAGACACGGTTACCAGTGGGGGATTTTGATGTGATCACCGGATTGTCACGCTACGTTTCGCGTGCGGCATGCGGTGCGGCGGCCCTGGCCGCAGCCATGGCGCTAGTGCCCTCCTCGGCCTTGGCCCAGCAGAGCGTCACCATCACCGGCCGGGTGGAGCCCGGCATCTGGATCGACCCCGATGGCTGCATGCACTGGGTCGCGGATGGGGGTGCCGAAGGCTACATGGAAGGACGTGTGAACCCCGTCAACGGCATGCCTGTTTGCCTGAACGTGAACACCTGCGCCGTCGCCAACAACGATGTGCTGTTCCACACCGACAGCGCCCGCCTGACCCCGGCGGGCCGCGCCTACCTCGAGCAATTCTTCCGCTCGGCCGGGGCCTTCGCCTACGCGATCTACGGGCACACCGACAGCCGCGCTTCGGATGAATACAACATGCGCCTCAGTCAGAACCGCGCCGCCGCGGTCGCGCAGGTCGCCCGCGCCTCCGGGGCGCGCGTGGCGCGCGAGATCGGATATGGCGAGCGCCGCCCGGTGGCCTCGAATGCCACGGCAAGCGGCATGCAGCAGAACCGCCGCGTCGAAATCGTGTGTTACCGCTGAGGGGGATGGGATCATGATCAACATCATCAAGGGCGGTGCGCTGCTTCTGGGGGTTCTTGCCGTTGCAGGCTGTGTCAGCGGGAATTCCTCGGGGCCCCGCGTCGTGGCGATCGGCGAGGACCGCGGGTTCGATAGCGGCAGCCTGAGTCAGCTCGAATCGGGCATCTACATCGACCCCGACGGGTGCCATGTCTGGATGATCGATGACGGCCTCGAGGGCTACTGGTCGCGCCGCCGCGACCCTGTGTCGGGCCTCCCGGTCTGCACCAACGTGGCGCCGCCCAACTCGATCGTCGGCGACTTCCGCGCAGGCAGCAACCTGTCCGACCTCATTCCCTGACGCCGCGCGCCGCGCGAGGGGGTGGGGGCGGACCCACGGCAACAACGGGCATCCTCGGGTGCCCGTTTCCTGTGCGCCGGATCGCATCATCAAGAAACTTCGGTGACGGTCGCCACAACCTGTTGCGTTGTGCGTGGTGCGTTGCCACAGTCGGGGAAGGTCCAACCCCAAACCGGAGCGTGATTTGGCGATCACCCCCCTCGCGGCCCCCACAGGCGGCACACCGGTCGAGCTTTCGCTCGAATTTCCCGACAACCGGCTTCTGATCGAGCTGTGCGGCGAGTTTGACCGCAACCTCGCCCAGATCGAGCATCTGCTTTCGGTTCATGTCCTCAGGCGCGGCAACCAGCTTGCCGTGCTGGGCGATGCGCGCGAACAGGCGGCCGAGGTGTTGCGCAAGCTCTATGCGCGGCTCGAATCGGGTCGGGGCATCGAACCCGGCGACATCGACGCGGCCGTGCGCCTGCGCGGCGCGGACGAGGGCACCGGCTCGCGCGACGGCGACCAGATCGAGATGTTCCAGCGCGGCGCGCTCGAGATCGGCACCCGCAAGAAGACGGTCGAGCCCCGCACCGAGGCGCAGCAGACCTACGTCCGGAACCTCTACCAGAACGAACTGGCCTTCGGCATCGGCCCGGCGGGCACCGGCAAGACCTATCTCGCCGTCGCGGTCGCGGTGAACCAGATGATCAACGGCCATGTCGACAAGATCATCCTCAGCCGCCCCGCGGTCGAGGCGGGCGAGCGGCTTGGCTTCCTTCCCGGCGACATGAAGGAAAAGGTCGATCCCTACATGCAGCCGCTCTACGACGCGCTGAACGATTTTCTTCCCGCGAAACAGCTTCAGAAGCTGATCGAGGAAAAGACGATCGAGATCGCGCCGCTGGCCTTCATGCGCGGGCGGACGCTGTCCAACGCCTATGTCGTGCTCGACGAGGCGCAGAACGCGACCGGCATGCAGATGAAGATGTTCCTGACCCGCCTCGGTCAGGGCAGCCGCATGGTCATCACCGGCGACCGGAGCCAGGTGGACCTGCCGCGCGGCGTGACAAGCGGCCTGTCCGAGGCCGAGCGCATCCTGAAGGATGTGAAGGGCATCAGTTTCAACTATTTCACGGCAAAGGACGTCGTGCGGCACCCGATGGTCGCCCGGATCATCGAGGCCTACGACGCCGACAGCCCGGCAGCGTGAGTATGGTGTCATGGCGGGACGTCGCCGTTTCCTGGGTCTGACGGCGGCGGCTCTTGCCGCGCCGATGGTGGTGCGCGCGCAGCCCTTGCTCGATGTCGAGGTGGCCGTGATCGGCGCGGGCGCGGCCGGCATTGCCGCAGCCCGGCAGCTGATCGCGTGGGAGTATGACGTGGTTCTCCTCGAGGCGCGCGAGCGCGTCGGCGGGCGGGCCTGGACCGATGGCGGATCGCTCGGTCTGGCGTGGGACCGCGGCGCGCAATGGCTGCACAACGGCCGGGCCAACCCGCTCAGGGTCGAGGCGCGGGCGCTGGGACTGGCCCTGACCGACAGCGATTATGACGACATGCAGGTGACCCGCGGCACGGACGGCGCGGATGACGGCGCGCGCGACGCGCTCTTCGGCGCGCTCGAGGCGCTCGACGCGCGGATGGAGCGCGCCGCCCGGACGGCGCGGCCCGGTGCGACACTGGCCGAGATCGCCACCGGCGACAGCTGGGACAGGGCCGCCCTTCAGCTCTCGGCGGTTTCGATGGGCGGCGACCCCGACGAGGTGTCGCTGATGGACACCATGCTGCTCGAAAGCGGCGATGACGTGCTGGTCGCGGGCGGAACCGGCGGTCTGTTGCGGGGGCTTGCGCACGGTCTTCCGGTGTCGCTCGGCCATGCGGTCACGACGATAGACCTGCGCCCGGCCGATCACGTGGTGATCTCGGGCCCCTTCGGCACGCTGCGCGCCGGGGTGGCGTTGGTGACGCTGCCGCCCGCCGTGCTGGCCAGCGGGGCCGTGCGCTTCACCCCCGGACTGCCGGACCGCAAGCGCGACGCGCTGGCCGCACTCGGCCCGGCGGAGTTCGTCAAGGTGGGGCTGCGCCTGCCCGCCGCGCTGCCCGATGCCGCCGAGTTCGCGGTCGATCTCGCCGCCTTCGAGCGCGGGCAGGCCGCGCTGCTGCACATCGACCCGAGATTGCCGGTGGCCTCGGTCATCTTCGCCGGGCGGCACGCCGCCGCCCTGCGCCACGAGGGGCGGCGGGCCGTGGCCGAGGCCGCCCGCGCGGTGCTGCGTCACCA
>NZ_JASJOE010000106.1 GCF_030163755.1 Roseicyclus amphidinii | reverse complement strand
TCGATCAGGCTTTGGGCGGCCTCGCCGCTGCCCGCGGGCGACAGCGCGAGGCCGGCACTGAGCGTGACGGTCAGCGCCGGCCCGTCGCAGCCGAGCGCGAAGATCGCCTCGCCCACGGCGGCGCGCAGCCGCTCGGCGCAGTCGAGGGCCGCGCCGCGGTCGCTGTCGGGCAGGGCGACGAGGAATTCCTCGCCGCCGATCCGCGCCAGCAGGTCGCCGTTGCGCAACTGGCTGCGCAGTCGCCGCGCGACGCGGCGCAGCACCTCGTCGCCGACGGAATGGCCATGGGTGTCGTTGATCTGCTTGAAATGGTCGAGGTCCAGCAGCATCACCGCGACGCCCGGTCCGGGGGCGGCCAGCATCCGGTCGAGCCGGTAAAGCGCGTATCGGCGGTTGTGCAGCCCGGTCAGGCTGTCGGTCATCGCCATCTCGAGCCCGGCCCTGAGCGAGGCGCGCAGCCGGTCGTCCTGCAGCTTGCGGCCCATCTGCGCGCGGATGCGCAGCGCCAGTTCCTGCGCGTCGAACGGATCGTAGAGGATGTCATGCGCGCCGAGGTCGAGCGCGATCGCCGCGCGCTCCCGGTCGCCCTCGGGCAGGATGATCACGGTGGCCGCATTGCGGGTCGCGGGCCGCGAGCGCAGGTCCGACAACAGGCGCAGCCCCTCGTTGCGGTGGGCGAGATCGGCGGCGATGACGAAGACATCGGGCGCGTCCTCCTCGGCGGTGCCGAGCGCGCCGAGGGCGGCGTCGCGCGGCAGGATCGTCACCTCGCCGCCGACGCGGTCGTCGAGCGCGGTCTTCCACAGGACGGCCCCCTTGGGGCCTGCAGCCACCAGCGCGATGCGGCCGGGCCTATCCTGCGCGTCGAAACCGCAAGCGGCCTCGGCGAAGCCCAGCACCGGCTCGCCGCGCTGGCGCAGCTCGCGCGCGGTGTCGCGCGCCCGCAGAAGCGAGCGGACGCGGGCGAGCAGCGTCATCTCGTCCACCGGCTTGGTCAGGAAATCATCCGCCCCCGCCTCCAGCCCGGACATCTTGGCCTCGCGGTCGCTGAGCGCGGTGATCAGGATGATCGGGATATCCGCGGTCTCGGGATCGGCCTTGAGCCGTCGGCAGACATCGAGGCCCGACATGTCGGGCATCACCACGTCGAGCAGGATCAGGTCGGGGGCATGGGTGCGGGCATGGGCGAGGGCGGCCCTGCCGCAATCGGCCTGGTCCACGGCATAGCAGGCTGCGTTCAGCTTGACCTTCATGACGATACGGTTCGTGGCCACATCGTCTACGACCAGAATTCGCCCTGTCATGCGCGCCTCTTTCCAGCTACTCGTCATGTCGCCCCGTCCGACGCTGCGGGCGAAGCATAGCCCCCTTGTCGCCTCCAATGGTTAACAAACTCTTTAGCGATGGAAGCTATCTTGGTGATGAAGAAAGACCTCGCGGAAACCCGCGCATTGGGCATCCTCGGCTGGGTGCTGGCGCAGGACGAGCTTTTGCCGGTGTTTCTCAACGCAACAGGCGTGACCGAAGGCGACCTGCGCAGCCGCGCGGCCGATCCGGTGTTCCTTGCGTCGGTGGTGGAGTTCGTGATGCTCGACGACGCGTGGGTGATCGACTGTGCCCAGGCGCAGGGCTGGCCCCCGCAGGAGATCATGCAGATCCGGGCAGGACTGCCCGGCGGGGACCAGCCGAACTGGACGTGATCGGCGCCTGGCCGAACGGGCCGTGCCGCGCTCAGTCGGCCTCGCCCTCGGTCAGCTTGGCGAGCAGCGCCCGCAGGGTGTCCAGCTCGTCATCGCTCAGCTTGGCGTGGAAATGGTCGTTCGCATCCCGGCAGGCGGGCAGGACGGTGCGGAACAGCTCGTCGCCCTTGGGGGTCAGCTTCACCTCGGTGGTGCGGCGGTCGTCGCGGCCCATCTCGCGCCCGATCAGCCCCTCGTTCTCGAGCACGCGCAGCGCGCGCGACGTGGCTGTCCGGTCGATGCCCACGAACTCGGCGATGTCGGAGGGGTTCTTCTTGCCCTCCTCGGCCACCGCGAGCAGAACACACCAGCCGACACGCGTCAGGCCGAAGTTTCTAAGGTTGTTTTCCACGCGCCGCTCCACGAAACGGGCAGCGCGGGTGACATGATGACCGACACTGTCGTGAAGGCCGAACTTTAGATGAGAACCGTCCATGGGAACCACGCGATATAGTCACTGTTTACTCTTTAGTTACGTTCAATATTCGCAATGCCGAACGTAACGCGAAAGATCACAGCAGCCCCGGCAAAAATAGGCAACAGGAAAAATAGTATGGTGAGCGGATTGTTGTTCGACAAGGACGGCACCTTGTTCGATTTCAACCTGAGCTGGTCGAACTGGGCGCATGGCGTTCTGCAGGATCTTGCCGATGGCGACACCGCGCGCGCGCAGGCGATGGCCGATCTTCTGTCCTATGATCTGGACAGCCGGCGATTTGCCCCCGACAGCATCGCCATCGCGGGCACCCTTGCCGAGGTGGTCGCGGTGCTGTCGCCCGCGGTCCCGTCGCTGTCGCCCGCCGCGTTGGAGGCGCGCCTTGCCGCGCAGGCCGCGGCGACGCGGATGGTTCCCGTCCTGCCGCTGGCCCCGCTGTTGCAGGAGCTGCGACAGGCCGGCCTGGCCCTCGGCGTGGCGACGAATGACGCGGAAGCGGCCGCGCGCGCCCATCTTGGGGATGCGGGCGTGCTCGAGGTGTTCGACGTCGTCTACGGCTATGATTCGGGCCACGGCGGCAAGCCCGCGCCGGGCATGTGCCTGGCCTTTGCGCAGGCGACCGGGCTTGCGCCCGAGGCCTGCGTGATGGTCGGCGACAGCGCCCATGACCTTGTCGCCGGGCGCGCGGCCGGGATGCGGACGGTGGCCGTTCTGACCGGTCTGGCGACCGCGGACGCGCTTGCGCCGCTGGCCGATGCCGTGCTGCCCGACATCGGCGCATTGCCCGGCTGGATCGCCGCGCAGGGCTGAGGGGCGGTCCCGCGGGGCGCGACCGATTTTCGTGAAAATGCGACGTCAGGCGTCGGATACGGGCAATTGAGCGGGCAAATCCTGCGCGAGGGTGGGAGCCGATTTGCGCAGCAGCACGCAGGCGCACGCGCAGCGAGGAAGGCCCGAGAGATGAACGACGCCACCCCAACCCGCCGCCGCCGCGCCGGGGGCCGTGCCGGCCACAGCGCCCGCGCGGGCGGTCACGCCATCGAGCAGATGCCCTGGCGGCTGCCGAAGAACATCGACCGCCCGACCGAGCCCTTGGGAGAGGAGGGGGTGCAGGCGATCCACGACGGCGCGATGCGGGTCTTGAACGAGATCGGCATCGAGTTCCTGAACGAGGAGGCGCGCAGGCATCTGCAGGCCGCCGGATGCCGGGTCGAGGGCGAGAATGTCCGCTTCGACCGCGCTTTCGTCGAGGAGATGGTGGCGCGCGCGCCCGCCTCCTTCACGCTGACGCCGCGCAACCCCGAGCGGCAGCTGATCGTGGGCGAGGGGCATATCCTGTTCGGCAACGTCTCCTCGCCGCCGAACGCCTGGGATCTCGAGCGCGGCAAGCGGCCCGGCGATTTCGAGACCTACAAGGAGTTCATGAAGCTCACGCAGTATTTCAACTGCATCCATTTCGCCGGCGGCTACCCGGTGGAGCCGATCGACATCCACGCCGGTATCCGGCACCTCGATTGCCTGTATGAGAAACTGACGCTGACCGACAAGGTCGCCCATACCTATTCGCTGGGCGCCGAGCGCGTCGAGGACGCGATGGAGATGGTGCGCATCGCGGGCGGGCTGACGCATGAGGAATTCGACGCGAGCCCGCGGATGTATACCAACATCAACTCCGTCTCGCCGCTCAAGCATGACTGGCCGATGCTGGACGGCGCGATGCGGCTGGCGCGCCGCGGCCAGCCGACGGTGGTCACCCCCTTCACGCTGGCGGGCGCCATGGCGCCGGTGACGCTCTCGGGGGCGGTGATGCTGAGCTTGGCCGAGGCGCTTTCGGCCATTGCGCTGTTGCAATGGATCGCGCCGGGCAGCCCGGTGGCGATCGGCACCTTCACCTCCAACGTCGACATGAAATCGGGCGCGCCCGCCTTCGGCACGCCGGAATACATCCGCGCGACCCAGATCACCGGCCAGATGGCGCGGTTCTACGGGTTGCCGCTGCGCTCGTCCGGGGTTTGCGCGGCCAACGTGCCCGACGGGCAGGCGATGTGGGAGACGATGAATTCGCTCTGGGCGGCGGTGCAGTCGGGGACCAACATGGTCTATCACGCGGCGGGCTGGCTGGAGGGCGGGCTGATCGCGTCGCCTGAGAAATTCGTCATGGATTGCGAAGTGATCCAGCAGTTCCAGCGCTACATGGAGCCGCAGATCCTCGGCACCTCCGAGGCGGATCTGGCCATCGACGCCATCGCCGAGGTGGGCGCGGGCGGGCATTTCTTCGGCTGCCAGCACACCCAGGACCGTTACCAGGAAGCCTTCTACGGTCCCTTCCTGTCGGATTGGCGCAACTACGAGGCCTGGCAATCGGCGGGCGGCATCTGGAGCGCCGAGCGCGCGCACGGGATCTACAAGAAGATCATCGCCGAGTTCGAGCCGCCCCCCATGGACCCCGCGATCCGCGAGGAGCTGGCCGCCTTCGTCGCCCGCCGCAAGCAGGAGGGCGGCGCGCCGACGGATTTCTGAGCCGCGGTTTTCCGAACTGTCGGCGATTGCCACGATATCGCCTCGGTTGCGAAAGGGTTTCTTTACTCCCGCCGCCTAGACCGATCCCCGCGGGAGGCACCCGGCCCCCGCGCAACAGGATCGAGAGCGGCGATGCATGGCATGGTGAACCGTGCCCTTCAGGGCTTTGTCACCGCCACCTACGGGGCGGATGTCTGGGCCGAGGTGTCGGACCAGGCGGGGCTTCCGCCCGCCGGGTTCGAGGCGATGCTCGACTATCCCGATGCGCTGACCATGGCCTGTTTCCAGGCCACGGCCCATGTGCTGCACAAGCACCCCAACGCGCTGCTCGAGGATATCGGCACCTGGCTGGTGACCGATGACCACCTCGAGCCGCTGCGCCGCCTGATGCGGTTCTCCGGGCCCGGCTTCCTCGATTTCCTCTATTCGCTCGAGGAACTGGGCGACCGCGGGCGGCTTGCGTTGCCCGACCTCGATTTGCCGCGCATCACGCTGGAGCGGCTGGACCCGTCGACCTTTCGCGTTCTGCTGCGCTGGACCCTGCCGGGGATGGGGCCGATCGCCATGGGCTGCCTGCGCGCCATGGCGGACGACTACGGCGCGCTGGCGCTGCTGGACCTCGACGGCATCGCCCCCGACGGCACCGAGGCGGTGCGCGTGCAACTGCTGGACGCCGCCTATTCCGCCGGGCGCAGCTTCGAGCTTGGGCAGGCGCGGGCATGACCGGGCTGCCGCCCGTGCTGGACCGGGTGATCGGCCTGTCGGGCGGGGTGCTCGACACGCTGATGCCGATGCACCTGTGGGTCGGCGCGGATGGGCGCATCCTGCGGGTGGGGCCGACGCTGCGCAAGATGGCGGGCGGGGCGGACCCGGCCGGGCGCCCCCTGTTCGAGGTGATCGCCCTGCGCCGCCCGGTGGGCGCAGACGGCTGTGGCGCGCTGGCGCGGCTGACCGGTCAGCGGCTGGGGCTCGTGCTGACCTCGGCACCCGAGTTGCCGCTGCGTGGCACGGTCGCCGCACTGCCGGGCGGGGCGGGGCTGATCCTCGACATCTCGCTGGGCCTGTCCTTTGCCCGCGCGGTGGCCGAGTTCGGCCTGACGCTCAATGATTTCTCGCCCTGCGACCAGACGGTCGAACTGCTGTACCTGCACGAGGCGAACGCCTCGACCATGGCCTTGTCGCGGCACCTGACCCGGCGGCTGCAAGCCGCCCGCGCCGAGGCCGAGCGGCAGGCGCTGACCGATCCGCTGACCGGGCTGGCCAACCGCCGCGCGATGGATGCGCGGATCGCCGCGGCCCTCGCCGACCCGGCGCAGGAGTTCGGCCTGCTGCATGTCGACCTCGACCTTTTCAAGGAGGTGAACGACACCCACGGCCATGCCGCGGGCGACGCGGTCCTCGCCCGCGTCGGCGAGGTGATGCGCCACCAGCTGCGCGAGACGGACGTGGCCGGCCGCGTGGGCGGGGACGAGTTTCTCGTGTTGATGCCCGAGTGCACGGGAGATGAGGAGCTTTCGGCCGTCGCCGCGCGCCTGATCGCCACGCTGGAGCAGCCGGTGTTGTTCGAGCGACGGCTTTGCATGATCTCGGCCTCCATCGGCATCACCTCGAGCCGCGCCTACCGGCGGCGTCCGGGCCTCGACGCGCTGCTGGCCGATGCGGATGCGGCGCTTTACCGGGCCAAGCGCGCCGGGCGCGGGTGCTACAGGCTGCATGCCGCGGCCCCCG
>NZ_JASJOE010000105.1 GCF_030163755.1 Roseicyclus amphidinii | reverse complement strand
CCTGCAGCCGCGCCACGTCCTCGGGATTGCGGGCGGCGGCGATCACCGTCCAGCCGCGCGCGCGCAGGCCACGGGCCGCCGCCGCGCCGATGCCCGAGGAACACCCGGTGATGAGAACGCTCCGCCCCACGCCTGCGCCTTTCGCTGCCATCCGCCTGCCGTGCCGCCCGCACGGGTCGG
This sequence comes from Roseicyclus amphidinii, assembly GCF_030163755.1. GTDB lineage: Bacteria > Pseudomonadota > Alphaproteobacteria > Rhodobacterales > Rhodobacteraceae > Roseicyclus > Roseicyclus amphidinii. The sequence goes on along the minus strand of NZ_JASJOE010000105.1, from coordinate 6,271 downwards.
GGCCTGCCTAGGGCAGGACTTGCAGCAGGGCAAGCGATGGAGTTGAGTGGCGTGTGTCTGCGCAATATCGGCTAAAATAGAAATAATTTACGCCGTTTATTTTACGCAGCGGGAAATGCGCGCGGCTTCGGAATAACCTGAATGAGTAAATAGTGATGTATGTAAATCAATTCGCCCGAGGCGAATGCCGACCTGTTCCCGCCCCCCGCCAATTCCGGGTGACGCCGAGCGCACCAGGCCCCGCGCAATTCCGGCCCATCCATCCGCCGGAAAAAGAAAGAGCGGGCCAAGGGCCCGCTCTTCCGTCACTCGTTACACGAATGAACTCAGAACGACATTGCCGCGCCGAGGTACCAGTTGCTGGTGCTGGCGGTGCCGGCAACGATTTCCAGGCCACCGCCCAGATCGTATGCACCGGTCAGCTCCCATGCGGAAGCTTCGTCGGTCGACACGTCGATCGAGAAGCCCTGGGCCGAGTAGCCGAGGTCCAGATCCCAATCGCTGTTGTTGTCGACAGCGAAGCCGACCGAGAACATGTCGGTTTCGTAAGCGGCCGAGAGCGTGGTCACCTTGCCGTCGGTCTCGTACTCCAGGCCGACTGCGAATTCGGTCGTGATGGAGTAGCCGACGCTGAGGTGCATTTCGCTGCTGTCGTCGGTTTCCAGGAAGGCGACGAGCGGAACCGTGCCGGCTTCGTTACCGTCGTAGGCCAGTTCGAGCGACCAGGTGTCGCCTGCAGCTGCGGTTGCGTTCAGGTTGTAGGTCAGCGTCACGCCGAAGCCAGCTGCGTCGTAGGCGTAGCTGAAGTCATGCGAGAAATCGTCATCGTAGACGTTGTCGATGCCGTCCTTGTCGAAGGTCAGCGTGCCGAACTCGCCCGAGATGAAGATCGAGCCGAGGCCGAAGGTGCCGTCTTCGTCGTCGTTGACAGCGCCGGGGGTGTCGAACTCGGCGGTGCCGACTTCGCCGATGTCGAGATCGGTGCCGACGGTCACGTCCATGGTCGCGCCGAAGGTCAGGCCGTTGTCGGTCGCGCCTGCGAAGGTCACTTCGAGTTCGAGCGAGTTGTAGATGTCGGTCACGCCGTTCGTGCTGTCGTGGAAGATACCCGCGCCTGCGCTACCGCCGAGCGTGATGTCCTGAGCCGCTGCAACGCCTGCCGATGCCACCAGGGCAGTCGTAGCGAAGATACTGCTTTCGAATTGCGCGTTGAATTAAAGGACGCCACAATTTATCGTGGCAATTGTTGCGGAGGGGAATCCGGTTTCGAAAATCCGGTCCCGCTCTGCCTGTGCCAGTGCCGAAATGACGATCCGCGCCGCGCGATGCGGGATGTGTGTTCGGGTCGTGTCGGTGTTTCCGTGATCAGTGCCTTTTTCGGTGCGTCCTTCGTCCCCATCGGGGATGGCGCGCCGGAATTGGGTGTCAGCAACAGGATGGACGGCAATGAATGACATGCCCGACGCCCCCGTGGTCCGGGGCTTCTCTTTCTGCGCGCCTGCCGAAACGCTCAACGCGTTCTTCGACGAGCATTACATGCCGCATTGCCTTGCGACCACGCGGGGGCACCGGCACACGCGGCTGACCTACGAAAAGCACCTGCGCGACACGCTGGGGCCGATGCGCTGGGAGGCGATGACGCCGCTGGTGCTGAACGCCTGGCTGAGGCGGCAGATCGGCGAGGGGCTGAAGAACACCACCATCAACAAGCACATCTTCCTGGTGAACCGCCTGCTGCGCACCGCGCGCGACTGGGGCGCGCTGCCCGAGGGGGTGCCGGGGGTGCCGCTGCTGCGCAAGCTGCCCACGGGCGATTACCGGCAAAGGTTCCTGTCGCCGCAGGAGATCGGGCGGCTTCTGGCCGCCTGCGACCGGGTGAACCACCCGTTCCTGACGCTCTTCATCCGTTTCCTCGTGCTGACCGGCGCGCGCAAGGGCGAGGCGCGGATGGCGCGCTGGCGCGACATCACCCTGTCGGAAAGCCTGTGGCGCGTGCCGATGTCGAAAAGCGGCCGCTCGCGCCGCATCCTGCTGAGCGAGGCGGCGATCAGCGTGCTGGAGGCGACCCGCGCGCGCAGCCGCGAGCTTGGCCTGCCCGAGGGGCCGGATGCGCCGATCTTCACCAACCCCAAGAGCGGCACCTTCTACGGCAGTTTCCACATCGCCTATTTCAAGGCGCGCGAAGCCGCGGGCCTGCCCGAGGTGCGCATCCACGACCTGCGCCACACCTACGCGAGCCTGCTGATCAACGAGGGCGTCAGCCTTTACGAGGTGCAGGAGTTGCTGGGCCATTCCTCGGCCGCGATGACGCAGCGCTACGCGCATCTGCAGCCCAACAAGCTGCGCGCGCGGACCGAGATCGTCAGCCGCCTCGTGCTGGAAGGGGATGACGCGCGGGGTCAGTTCACCGGGGCGAGGAACCGGTCGGCCATGTAGCCCTCGACGCCATTGTCGACGGTGCGGATCTGAACCCAGCCGTTGCCGAGAGACGCCAGCAGTTCGGCCTGCGCGCCGAGGGTCAGGGCCTCGAGCACCGCATCCTCGGTGGAGGGGCCCGCGCGCAGGTTGACGCGGGTGCCCGTGACCTCGACGAGGGGCAGGCTGGCCCCGGCGGTGGCCGCGTCGGGCGAGGGGGCGGAGGTCGAGGCCGAGGCGCCCACGGTTTGCACGCTGCGCGCCGCGCCGGGCGTCGAGACCTGCTGCACCGCCGCCTGCCCTTCATCCAGCGCCACCGGGTCGATCACGGCCGCGATGGTCAGCACGCGGCCATCGGCCGTGACAAGGCTGTCGGACGGCATCCGCCCCGGACGGGTCGCCTCGAAGGGCGCGGCCGAGCGGGTTACCGCCGCCGGAGCCTCCTCCGCGGGGGTGTTGTCGCCGGAATAGATCACGAGGCCCGCGTAGATCGCGGCGCACAGCATCAGGGTCAAACGCAACATGTGGTTCAGGTTTCCTCACCGGATCATAGGGTTATAGCCCTCTGCGGCACGATTCGCCGACTCCGGAATCCCGCAGTCGCTTCGTTTTCCGCGCTGGACGGGGGCGGCTGGCTCGCGTATCCGACATGCAGATGACCGAGCACGATGACACACAAGATAAGGGGGGCGATGGCCGCCAGACGTCCGAGCCCTTGGCCCGGGCCATCGGCGCGCGCTACCTGCAATACGCGCTTTCGACGATCATGCACCGCGCGCTGCCCGATGCGCGCGACGGCCTGAAACCGGTCCATCGCCGCATCCTCTACGCGATGCGCGAACTGCGCCTCGCCTCGACCGGCGGCTTCCGCAAGTCGGCCAAGATCTCGGGCGACGTGATGGGCAACTACCACCCCCATGGCGACGCCGCGATCTACGACGCGATGGCGCGTCTCGCGCAGGATTTCGTGATCCGCTACCCGCTGGTGGACGGGCAGGGGAACTTCGGCAACATCGACGGCGACAACCCCGCGGCCTCCCGCTACACCGAGGCGCGGATGACCGCGATGGCCGAGGCGCTGATGCAGGGCCTCGACGAGAACGCGGTCGATTTCCGCCCCAACTACGACGGCACGCTGGAAGAGCCCGAGGTTCTGCCCGCCGCCGTGCCGAACCTGCTGGCCAATGGCTCGTCCGGTATCGCGGTGGGCATGGCCACCAACATCCCGCCCCACAACCTCGACGAGCTGATCGCGGCCTGCCTGCACCTGATCAAGACGCCCGACGCCCGCGACGAGACGCTTCTGAACTACGTCCACGGCCCCGATTTCCCCACCGGGGGAATCATCGTAGAACCGCGCGAAAGCATCGCCGAGACCTACCGCACCGGCCGCGGCGCCTTTCGCCTGCGCGCGCGCTGGGAGGTCGAGGACCAGGGCCGCGGGACCTGGCAGATCGTGGTCACGGAAATCCCCTACCAGGTGCAGAAATCCAAGCTGATCGAGAAGCTGGCCGAGCTGATCCAGCTCAAGAAGGTGCCGATCCTCGCCGATGTCCGAGACGAGAGCGCCGACGACATCCGCATCGTGCTGGAGCCGCGGTCGAAGAACGTCGACCCCGAGGTGCTGATGGGCACGCTGTTCCGCCAGTCGGACCTCGAGACGCGCTTCTCGCTCAACATGAACGTGCTGATCGACGGGCGCACGCCCAAGGTCTGCAGCCTCAAGGAGGTGCTGCGCGCCTTCCTCGACCATCGCCGCGACGTGCTGCTGCGCCGCTCGCGGCACCGGATGGAAAAGATCGACCACCGGCTCGAGGTGCTCGAGGGCTTCATCATCGCCTTCCTCAACCTCGACCGCGTGATCGACATCATCCGCTACGACGATGACCCGAAACCCGCGCTGATGCGCGAGGATTGGGGGCGGGACTTCGTGCGCGCGACCGACGAGTCCGATTACGTCACGCCGCCGCCCGGTGACGGTGAGCTGACCGAGGTGCAAGCGGACGCTATCCTCAACATGCGCCTGCGCTCCTTGCGGCGGCTGGAGGAGATGGAGCTGATCCGCGAGCGCGACGCCCTGATGGAAGAGCGCGCGGGGCTCGAGGACCTCATGGCCGAAGACGGGCTGCAATGGGCGAAGATCGCCGAGGAGCTGCGCGAGGTGCGCGCGAAATTCGGCGCCAAGGCGGAGGGCGGCGCGCGGCGCACCACATTCGCCGAGGCGGGCGAAGTGGAGGAGGTGCCGCTCGAGGCGATGATCGAGCGCGAGCCGATCACGGTCGTCTGCTCGAAGATGGGCTGGATCCGCGCGATGAAGGGCCACATCGACCTGTCGACTGAGCTGAAGTTCCGCGACGGCGACGAGGGACGCTTCCTGTTCCACGCGGAAACCACCGACAAGCTGCTGATCTTTTCTTCGGCCGGCCGGCTCTACACGCTGTCCGCGGCCAACCTGCCGGGTGGCCGTGGCTTGGGTGAACCCGTCCGCTTGATGGTGGACCTGCCGAACGAGGATCAGATCCTCGACATGTTCATCCACCGCCCCGAGGGCAAGCTGCTGGTCGCCTCCTCGGCCGGTGACGGCTTCCTCGTGCCCGAGGCCGAGGTGGTGGCCCAGACCCGCGCGGGCAAGCAGGTGCTGAACGTCAAAGACGGGATCACCGCCCGCGTCTGCCGTGCCGTGGCGGCCACGGATGATGCTGTCGCGGTGGTGGGCGAGAATCGCAAGCTTCTGGTCTTCGGGCTGGACGAGTTGCCGGAAATGGCGCGCGGCAAGGGCGTGCGGTTGCAGAAATACAAGGACGGCGGGCTGTCGGATGCGCGCAGCTTACGTCGCGCCGACGGGCTCAGCTGGCTCGACCCGGCGGGTCGGACGCGCACGGTCGAAGACCTTGCCGAATGGGACGGCAAACGCGCCAGCGCGGGCCGGATGGCCCCCCGCGGCTTCCCGCGGGACAACCGGTTCACGTAGGCGCAGCGGAAATCTCGAGATTTCCGACTGGGAAAACTGCAGTTTTCCCAAACCGAAAAACTGCAGTTTTTCGCCCGCGCCCGGTCGATCCGGTGCATCACGGCCCGCCCGTTGCGCTGGCTCAGGCCGGCGTGGCCTCGAGCCAGACGCCGCCTTCGGGGCGCAGCGTCAGGATCATCACCGGGTCGGGCCGCCGGCCCGGCACGGCGGTGAAGCGGAACCGCGCCAGCAGCGTGGCGAGGATCACCACCGCCTCCTGCAGCGCGAAGCGCGCCCCGATGCAGATGCGCGGACCGTCACCGAAGGGCAGGAACTGGTAGCGGTCGATGCCTGCGCGGTCCGCCCAGCGGTCGGGGCGGAAGGCGTCTGGATCGTTCCAAAGCTTGCGATGCCGGTGCAGCCCGTAGACCGGGATCATCACCGTGTCGCCGGGCCGGATCACGGCGGCCGACAGCCGGTCCTCGGCCTGTGCGGTGCGCGACAGGAAGCCGCCCGGCGGGTAGAGGCGCAGCGCTTCCTCGACCACCTGCCGCACGTAGCCCAACCGCGGCACGTCCGCCGCCCCGGCGGCGCGGAGGCCCAGCACCGACTGCGCCTCGTTCCGGGCGCGGGCCTGAACGCCCTGGTCGAAAGCGCAGAGGTAGAGCGCCCAGGCCAGCGTCAGCGCCGTCGTCTCGTGGCCCGCCACGATGAAGGTCAGCAGGTTCTCGCGCAGTTCGGCGTCGGTCATCTCGCGCCCCGTCTCGGGGTCGCGCGCGCCAAGGAGAAGGTCCATCAGGTCGGGCACCGCGCCGGGTCCGGTGGCGCGCCGCCGCGCGATGGCGGCATCCATCGCGGCCTGCATTCCCTCAAGGTCGCGCGCCGCCGCCGCGCGTCCGGGCCGCG
>NZ_JASJOE010000104.1 GCF_030163755.1 Roseicyclus amphidinii | reverse complement strand
CGGCACGGCGCCGCCACCGCTTCCCGCGCCGCCCGCTGGGACGGCGGGCGCGCCCGCGAAATAGGCAGACACCGATCCGCGCATCACGGGCGCCGCGACCCCGCTAGGGGCGATGGCCGAGGCATGGCAGGATTATCGTCATGGGAGGACCCACCCCCGAGCAGCGACAGAACAGGGGTCCCGCGATGATGAGACCGGCCAACCACAACCACTCCCCGCGCCTGGGCGCGCACTTCGATGCCTGGTGCTGCGAGACGGGCCTGATCGTCGGTCGCGGCGACCTGCGGGGGCGCAGGCTGGCCTTTGCGGCGCGGCTCGATGCCTTGCCGGAGGCCGCTCTGGTCCAGATGGGCATTGCGCATGCCGACATCCCCCGTATCGTGTTCCGCGACCTGTTTTCCGGCTGAGGACCAAGGCACCATGAGCGACGACATCACCGCGGGGCGGCATCACCGGGCGGGGCATTGGCAGGGGCCGACCGCAGATCGGCTGGTGCTGGATTACGAGGGGCGGTTCCTGCGGCGCAAGCGGCTGGCGCTCGCCTCGGGCGGGAGCGTGCTGGTGGACCTGCCCGAGACGGTGTCGCTCGATGCGGGCGACGCGCTGGAAACCGCGGACGGGCGGATGATCGAGATCGCCGCGGCCCCCGAGCCGCTCCTGCGGGTGACGGGCGACCTTGTCCGGCTGGCCTGGCATATCGGCAACCGCCACACGCCCTGCCAGGTGGCGGGCGATCACCTGTTGATCCGCGAGGATCACGTGCTGGCCGACATGCTGACGCGGCTCGGTGCCGGGGTGGAGCCGGTGACCGCGCCCTTCACCCCCGAGGGCGGGGCCTACGGGCACGGGCGCACGCATGGACATGACCACGGGGCTGCTCACGACCACGGGCACGGGCATGGGCACGGGCACGCGCATTAGCAAAATGAGCCAGGCGGATCTTCTGAAACTGTCGCAATGGCTGTCACCGGGTTTCCCGGTGTCCTCCTACGCCTATTCCCACGGGCTCGAGGCCGAGATCGTCTCGGGCCGGGTGCGGGACGCGGCCGGGCTGCGCGACTGGGTGGCGGCTGTGCTCTCGGCGGGGGCGGGGCGGGTGGATGCCATCGTGATGCTCGCCGCACGGCGGGGCGAGGCCCCGATCGACGCGCTGGCCGACACGGCCCGTGCCTTGGCGGGCGCGCGCGAACGGCTGGAAGAGACCGAGGCGCAGGGCCGTGCCCTGTCCGAGACGCTGGCAGGGCTCGGTGTCGGGGACGGCGTGGCCCGGCCCTACCCGGTGGCGCTGGGGCTGGCCACGCGGGGGCTGACGCTGCCCGACGCGACGGTCGCGGCGCTCTACCTGCAGGCTTTTGCCGGGGTTCTGGTCTCGGCGGCGGTGCGTTTCGTGCCGCTGGGCCAGGCCGAGGGGCAGGCGGTGCTGGCCGCGCTGCACGGGGTGATCGAAGAGGTGACGGCCGAGGTCTGCGCGGCGGGGCTGGACGGAATCGGGTCGGCGGTGTTCGGTGCCGAGCTGGCGGCGATGGAGCATGAGGGGCTGGAGGTTCGGATCTTCCGGACATAGGCGCGTGGGCCAAAGGGGTGCGCCCGAATTTTCGAATGAAAATTCGATCCGGTGTGTGAATTTTCGTACGAAAATTCGGTTTGGGTGCGAATTTTCATGCGAAAATTCGGTGGCGCTTCGTCCGATGGCCTGCGCCCCCGGATCCGCATTGCCAAGGGACAAGACCGGGGCGCGGCGATGGACCGTTCCCCCGAGCGAAGGTGAAGGAGACGAAAGGATGAGCAGTCGCAACGGCCCCTTGCGGGTGGGGATCGGCGGGCCGGTGGGCGCGGGCAAGACGACGCTGACGGAAAAGCTCTGTCGCGCGATGTCCGGGGCGTATTCCGTCGCGGTCATCACCAATGACATCTACACCAGCGAGGACGCCGAGTTCCTGCTGCGCGCGCAGGCTCTGCCCGCCGAGCGCATCCGCGGCGTCGAGACGGGGGGCTGCCCGCATACGGCGATCCGCGAGGATGCCTCGATCAACCTGGCCGCCGTGGCCGAGTTCCGGGCGCGCATCCCCGATCTGGACGTGATCTTCATCGAGTCGGGGGGCGACAACCTCGCCGCGACCTTCTCGCCTGAGCTGGCCGACCTCACGCTTTACGTGATCGACACGGCCGCGGGACAGGATATTCCGCGCAAGAAGGGGCCCGGCGTCACGCGCTCGGATTTCCTGGTCGTGAACAAGGTCGATCTCGCGCCCCATGTCGGCGTCGACGCGGCCCAGCTCGAGGCCGATGCCACCGCCGCGCGGCAGGGCCGGCCCTTTGTCATGGCGAGCCTGCGCAGCGGGCGCGGCGTGGCGGAAGTGGTGGCCTTCATCCGGCAGGCCGGCGGGTTGTGAGGCGCGCCGCCCTCACGCGGGACCGTGCGAGAGCCGGGCGGCCAGCTCGACAAAGCGGGCCTCGCCGGTGACATCGGCGGCATACTCGGCGACCAGCCGGGCGCGCGCGGGTTTGCCTTGCGCCCGCGCGATCCGCGCGAGACGCCAGAGATAGGCTGCATCGGCCCGGCGGACCGGGCGGATCATCCGCGCCAGCCCGGCGCGGGTCAGCCGCCCTTGCGCGAGCGCGCGCAGGATCGGCACCAGCAGCCCGCCTGCCGCGATCAGCCGGTGCGGCGCCGGGCCGGCGAAGCGCAGCGGCGCAAGCGTCACGCCCGGCCCGCGGAACTGGGCGGCATGGGCACCCGTGACGGGATCGGTCGGGTCGTGCAGGATCACCGCCGCGCGGGCAGAGGCAAGCAGCGAAGGCGCATCGCCGTAGCGACCGAAGGGCAGCCTGCGACCGGCCGGAAAGCGGCGGTCGAAGCCCGCGCGCGCTGGGTCGAGGGTGGCGACCGGCGCGCTGGCCAGAACCGAGGAACCGGGGGCAGCCGCGGAAAAGACGCAGGCCGCGTGGCCGTTGGCGGCGCCGAAGCCGAGAAAGATCACGGTCTCGAAACTGTCGAAGAACCCCTCATCACCGAGCCTGTCGAAAAGCCCCGCAAGATCGGCCGAGCGGAACCAGGGGTCGCCCAGCGACAGGATCGACAGCAGCGACCACTCGTGTCGGCGCACCGCCTCGAAGCCCGGCGGAAGGCCGTCCTGTTCCTCGGCGAAGACGCGCGCGGCGCTGTCGAAGGTGACGACGAGCGTATCGCCCTCCTGCACGAAGAGGGCGAGGTGATCGGTGCCGATCCGGGTGCAGAACCCGTGGCCGCGGCCGATCTCGTCGAGCCGGGCGACCCATGCGACCTCGTCCAGGCCGGAGGCGCCCCTGCGCTGCATCTTCGCCGCATCCGCGGTATGGGCTGTCATCTGGTCCGCCTTCGGGTCTGGGCCGGTATCGAGAGTGCCGGAGATGCCCGCACATTGTGGCAAAGCTGCGCAAACGGGCGGGCGTTTCAAGGGGGATTGGCGCAGGACATGGAAACGGTCTGGTGACGGACCGCCCGTCCGGGGATTGACGCGCCCCGCATCGACGGGGTTCATGGGGGCCAGGAGACGGGAGGACGGCAGCATCATGGAAATGGGCTCGATCGACGCGGTGCAGACGGCGCTGGGGGAACAGGGCTATGTCTGTGGGCGGGCCCTGGCGACGGTGGTCTTCCTGTCGCTGCAGCTGGGGCGGCCGCTGTTCCTCGAGGGGGAGGCCGGGACCGGCAAGACCGAGATCGCCAAGGCCATCGCCGCGGCGACGGGGCGGCGGCTGATCCGCCTGCAATGCTACGAGGGGCTCGATGCCGCGAGTGCGGTCTACGAATGGAACTTCGCCGCGCAGATGATCGCCATTCGCGCCGCCGAGGCCGAGGGCGCGGCCGACCGCGAGATCCTGCGCAGCGAGTTGTTCTCGGGGGATTACCTGATCGAGCGGCCGCTGTTGCAGGCGATGCGCCCCGATGCGGCCGGCGCGCCGGTTCTGCTGATCGACGAGATCGACCGCACCGACGAGCCCTTCGAGGCCTTCCTGCTCGAGGCGCTGAGCGATTACCAGGTGACGATCCCCGAACTGGGCACCATCGCCGCCCCCGAGCCGCCGATCGTGATCCTGACCTCGAACCGCACCCGCGAGGTGCATGACGCGCTCAAGCGGCGCTGCCTGTATCACTGGGTCGATTACCCCGATCTCGAGCGTGAACTGGCGATCCTTAAGGCGCGGGTGCCCGAGGCCTCCGACGCCTTGAGCCGCGCGGTCGTGGCCTTCGTGCAGCGGCTGAGGACCGAGGATCTGTTCAAGCGCCCCGGCGTGGCCGAGACGATCGACTGGGCCAAGTGCCTGCTGGCGCTCGACGTGATCGAGCTGTCGCCCGAGGTGATCGCCGACACGCTGGGGGCGATCCTGAAATACCAGGACGACATCCAGAAATTGCAGGGCTCCGAGGCGAAGCGCCTGCTCGACGCCCTGGCCGACGAGGCCCCGGTCTAGGGCAGACGCCCCGCCGCGCCCCGCCATATCGCATCCCGCCGGGCCGTGCCGGGACAAGGTTTCCTTTGACAGGAGCGCATGGGCGGGCGTCTACTTGACCCGTTGGCGTGCAATCCAACCAAGGGGACACATCATGGTCAAAAGTTTGAAATCCGTCATGGCGGCGCTGGGCGCGGCACTCTTCCTGGTGGGGGCAGGGGCAGGGGGCGCGCAGGCGCAGGCCTGTCCGTCTTGGAACAATCCCACGGTCTTCGGCTCTCACAGCCTGAACGCGGGCTTCATGCCCGATCCCTATGTCCGCAACCTGACGGCGGGGGGAACGGTCGACCTGGCGCGCTGTCTGAACGGCGGGTCGGGCTATGTCGTGACACGGCCGGATTTCCGCCTGTTCTACAACGGCTCCTCGCCCACGGGGCGGCTGGTCTTCGCGCTCGAGGCGCGGTCGAACGTGGACACGGTGCTGCTGGTGAACGCGCCGGACGGGTCGTGGCGTTTCAACGACGATTACCGCGGGTATAACTCGGCGATCATCTTCAACAACCCGATGTCCGGGCAATACGACGTCTGGACCGGAAGCTATTCGCGCTCGTCCAACAACCCGGCGCAGCTGATCATCACCGAGCTTCAGTATTGAGGCGTAGCTACCGGATGGCTTGACGGCGGGCTTGACGGCGGTCGCGTGCCGCGGTCCTGTCGGGGCATGGCCGACCATGCCCCCCACCATGCCCCCCACCATGCCCCCTTCGCGCTGCCGGACGATCCGCAGCTGGTGACCAACATCACCCATTTCGCCCGCGCGCTGCGGGTGGCCGGGTTGCCCGCGGGGCCGGGACGGGTCGCCGATGCGATCCGGGCGGTGGAGGCAGCGGGTTTCACCGCGCGGGCCGATTTCTACCACGCGCTGATGGCCTGTTTCGTCTCGCGCCCCGAGCATCGGGCGGTGTTCGACCAGCTGTTCCGGCTCTACTGGCGCGATCCGCGCTATCTCGAGCACATGATGTCGCTTCTGACGCCGCAGGTCCGTGGCCTCGCCGAGGAGCGGCAGGCGCGCGCGGCCGAAAAGCGCGCGGCCGAGGCCTTGCTGCACGGCGTGGCGCGGGATGTTCCCGAGATGCCCGAGGGCGCGCCGCCGGGCACCGAGATCGAGATCGACGCGACGCTGACCATGAGCCGCGAGGAGCGTCTGAAGACGCTGGATTTCGAACAGATGTCGCTGGCCGAAATGGCCGAGGCAAAGCGCGTGATCGCCCGGCTGAGCCTTGCCGTGCCGCCGCTGAAGAGCCGCCGCAGCGTGCCGGACAGCCATGGCGCGCGGCCCGACTGGCGGCGCACGATGCGCCAGTCGATGAAGCGCGGCGGCGAGATCGCCGCGATCGCGCGCAAGGCCCCGCGCACACGCTGGCCCGCGCTGGTGGCGCTGTGCGACATTTCCGGCTCGATGTCGTCCTACAGCCGTGCGGTGCTGCATTTCCTGCATGCGGTGGCCAACGAGAAGGGCGCGGGTTGGGCAAGGGTGCATGCCTTCACCTTCGGCACGCGGCTGACCAACATCACCCGGCATCTCGCGCAGCGCGACGTGGACGCGGCGCTGAAGGCCGCGGGGGCAGAGGCGCAGGATTGGGAGGGGGGCACGCGGATCGGCGCCTGCCTCGAGGCGTTCAACCGCGACTGGTCGCGGCGGGTGCTGGGGCAGGGCGCGGTGGTGCTCCTGATCACCGACGGGCTGGACCGCGACGAGCCCGCGCGGCTGGCCGCCGCGATGGAGCGGCTGCATCTCTCGGCGCGGCGGGTGATCTGGGTGAACCCGCTTTTGCGCTGGGAGGGCTTCGCGCCGAAGGCGGCGGGCATCCGGGCCATGCTGCCCCATGTGGACACGTTCCGCGCGGGCCACAACATCGCGGCGCTGGAGGGGCTTGCCGCGGCGCTGTCGCAGCCGGGCGACGCGGGCGAGAAGGCGCGGCTGATGCGGATGATGGCGGAGGGGTGACCCCGGGGGCGGCCGGGTCGTGGTGTGGCGGGACTTGGCGTGCCTTGGCGCGCAGCGCTTGCGCGCGGCGGGTGCGAATTTTCATGCGAAAATTCGGGGGGGCTTTGCCCCCCGTCCCTTCGGGACTCCCCCCAGGATATTTGGGAAACGGAGAAGTATGGAAACTGCGGACAGGCGCGGGATAGACTGCGCGGCGGGAGGAACGGGCATGACGGACAACCTGGAACGGATGCCGGAGCTGGCGCTGGACTGGCACCGCTCGGGCAAGGGCGCGGTGCTGGCCACGGTGGTGGAGACCTGGGGCTCGGCCCCGCGGGCCGTGGGCGCGCAGATGGTCGTCTCGGGCGAGGGCGAGATGGAGGGGTCGGTCTCGGGCGGCTGTGTCGAGGGGGCGGTCGTCCTCGAGGCGATGGAGCTTGTCGGCACGGGTGCGCCGAAGCTTCTCGAGTTCGGGGTGTCCGATGACGAGGCCTTTGCCGTGGGGCTGGCGTGCGGCCCCGTCCTGCAACCAGGATTGCAGCATGAGAAGCGCCCAGAGAAGCTGACCGTGATTGCCGCGACCGGCGAGATGAGATCGGAAGAGCGT
>NZ_JASJOE010000103.1 GCF_030163755.1 Roseicyclus amphidinii | reverse complement strand
CTGACTTGCGGGCCTTCTCGGACCGGCTCACGGCGAATGGCAAGGCGCCCAAGCAGGCCATCATCGCGGTGACCCGCAAACTGCTCGTTATCCTGAACGCCATGATCCGCGAAAACAGGCCCTACCAACCCTCCTAGTCAACACACTTGCCCGGGGGAATCCCGCAGGGACGGGGGCAAAGCCCCCCCGAATTTTCGGACGAAAATTCGCACTCCAAAACAGAATTTTCGTACGAAAATTCACACTCTCAAACAGAATTTTCGCATGAAAATTCGCACCCGCACCCCGCGCCAGGCGCGCGCGGGTGGCCCGCGACGCGGGCGAAACACCCCGGCCCGCCTTGTGCCCGACGCCAAACACCCTACCCTCCCGTCATGGTCCTCGAGTTCCGAGACGCCGGCATCTACTGCCCCGCGGCGGATGCCTATATCGACCCCTGGCGCCCGGTCGACCGCGCGCTGATCACCCATGGCCATGCCGACCACGCCCGCCCGGGCAACCGCCGCTACATGGCGACCGAGGCCGCCGCCCCGGTGATGCGCCACCGCCTCGGCGCCATCACGCTGCAGACCACGCGCTACGGCGAAAGGCACCGCATCGGCGACGCCACGGTCAGCTTCCACCCCGCGGGCCACGTGCCCGGCTCGGCCCAGGTCCGCATCGAGGTCGGCGGCGAGGTCTGGGTCGTCTCGGGCGATTACAAGACCACCCCCGACGGCCTCTCCGAACCCTTCGAACCCGTGCGCTGCCACGCCTTCATCACCGAATCCACCTTCGGCCTGCCGATCTACAGCTGGCCCGACGAGGCCACGCTGGCCGCGCAGATCAACGCATGGTGGGCCGAGACGATAGCCAAGGGCCAGACCCCGATCCTCGGCGTCTACGCGCTCGGCAAGGCGCAGCGCGTCCTCGGTCTGCTCGACCCCTCCCTCGGCCCGATCCTGACCCATGGCGCGGTCGAGGCGACCAACGCCGTCCTGCGCGCGCAGGGCCTGCGGCTCCCCGCCACCACGCAGGTCACCGCCGATCTCGACCTCAAGGCCCATCGCGGCGCGATGGTGCTCGCGCCCCCCTCGGCGCTCGGCTCGGCCTGGGCGCGGAAATTCGGCCCGGTCTCCACCGGCTTCGCCTCGGGATGGATGCGGCTCCGCGGCGTGCGCCGCAGGCGCGCCGCCGACCGCGGCTTCGTGGTCTCGGACCATGCCGACTGGGACGGGCTGAACGCCGCCATCGCGGCGACCGGCGCCAGCCGCGTCTTCGTCACCCATGGCTACACCGCGCAATTCGCGCGCTGGCTGCGCACACAGGGCTATGATGCGGGCGTGGTCGAGACGGAATTCGGCGGCGAAACGCTCGACGACCCCGAGACCGGGACCGCGACCACGACCGAGGCACCCCGCGCATGAGCGCGCTGACCCGCCGGGACCGGCTCCACATCGCGCTCACGCGCCATGTCGCGCGCCCCATCCTCGCGCATGTCTCCTCACAGCCCGTGCTCAGGCGTATCTTCGAGGCCTGCGCCCGCCTCGGCCTGCGGCCGCCCCCGGATGTCGATAGACACGTCGATGCGCAGGGCGCGCTTTGGCTGCGCCCCGCGGGCGTGCCGCGCGACGGGCCCGTGCTGCTGTATCTGCACGGCGGCGGCTTCACCCTCGGCAGCCCCCGGACCCATGCCGCCCTCGCAGCCCATATCGCGCGGGCGGCCGGTCTGCGCGCCGTCCTGCCGCGCTACGGGCTGGCCCCCGAACATCCCTTCCCCGCGGCGCGCGACGACGTGGTCGCCGCCCATGCCAGGCTTGTCGCCGACGGCACGCCCCCCGCCGCCATCGCGGGCGACAGTGCCGGCGCATGCCTCGCGCTTCAGCTTCTCCAGCACCTGCGCGACACCGGCGCGCCGCTGTCCCGCGCCGCGGTCCTGATCGGGCCGGTGGCCGACCTGTCGGGCGACATCGCCAGCCGCTTCGCCGCCGCGGGCGACGAGATCCTGTTCCCGCCGCAATGGCCCGCCCGCATCCTCGAGGCCTACCTGCCCGGCGCGGATCGCACCGACCCCGCCGTCTCGCCGCTGCTCGGCGACCTCCGCGGCCTGCCGCCCACCCTCATCCAGGCCGGGGCCGGCGAGGCGCTGGCGGGCGACGCGAAACGCCTGGCCGAAGCGCTGGACGAGGCCACGCTCGAGCTGTGGGAGGGGCTGCCCCATGTCTGGCATCTGCACGCGGGCCGGATGCCGGCCGCCGACCGCGCCGTCGCCCGCATCGGCACCTTCCTGCGCGACCAGCTCGCCTGAGCGGACGGTGCCGCCCCTGACCGAAAGGGCGCGCGGGGCGGCAGGCTGCGGGATATGCGTATTTGGGGAAAGATGAAGGAGATTGCGATCAAATCCGCCCCGATCGCCCGGACCGGTCTTCATCTTCCCGCAAATACGGCCGCCGGAGGCATCGAAGTCTCTGGCCCGTCGCCTGCCACGTGTTACACCGCCCATCGAACGCATCTGACGGAGGCCAAGGCGTGACCTGGAAAACCCTCGACGACATGGAGCTTGCGGGCAGGATCGTGCTGACCCGCGTGGACATCAACGTGCCGGTGCAGGACGGGCGGGTCACCGACGACACCCGCATCCGGCGCATCGTGCCGACGATCCGGGATATCCTGGCCAAGGGCGGCACCCCGGTGCTGCTGGCGCATTTCGGCCGCCCCAAGGGCAAGCCCGTGCCGGAGATGTCGCTGCGCGTCACGCTGCCCGCGCTCGAGGCGGCGCTGGGCTGCGAGGTGACCTTCGTCGAACGCCCGGACCGCGACAGCCTCGCGGCCCTGCCCGAGGGCGCGGTGGTGCTGGTCGAGAACACCCGGTTTTCCCCGATGGAAGAGGCCAACGACCCGCAGATGGCGCAGTTCCTCGCATCGCTCGGCGACGTCTATTGCAACGACGCGTTTTCCGCGGCGCACCGGGCGCATGCCTCGACCGAGGGGGTGGCGCGGCTGCTGCCGGCCTGTGCGGGCCGCCTGATGGAGGCCGAGCTGACCGCCCTCGAGGCGGCGCTGGGCGCACCGAAGCGGCCCGTGGTCGCCGTGGTGGGCGGGGCCAAGGTGTCGACCAAGCTCGACCTGCTGGGCAACCTCGTCGAGAAGGTCGACACGCTGGTGATCGGCGGCGGCATGGCCAACACCTTCCTTGCGGCAGACGGGCTCGACGTGGGCAAGTCGCTGTGCGAGCACGACCTTGCCCCCACCGCGCGCGAGATCATGGCGAAGGCCAAAGAGACCGGCTGCGAGATCCTGCTGCCCTCCGACGTGGTGGTCGCCCGCGAATTTGCCGCGGGGGCCGAGAACACCACCGTTGCGGTCACCGCGGTGCCGGGCGACTGCATGATCCTCGACGCGGGCGCCGAGACGGTGGCGCGCATCGGCACGGCCCTCGAGGCGGCGCAGACGCTGATCTGGAACGGCCCGCTCGGCGCGTTCGAGATCGCCCCCTTCGACCGCGCCACGGTGGCGGCGGCGCGGCTGGCGGCCGATCTGACCGACCGCGGGCAGCTCGTCTCGGTGGCGGGCGGCGGCGACACGGTCGCAGCACTCAATGCCGCGCAGGTGGCCGACCGCTTCACCTATGTCTCGACGGCGGGCGGGGCCTTCCTCGAATGGATGGAGGGCAAGACCCTGCCGGGGGTGGCTGCGCTGCACCAGGCGGGGTGAGCGACTGTTAACGCCACCATTGTGGACAGGCGGGCGGGGCTTTGCCAAAGAGGGGCGACACCCCACCGCCCAAGGAGCGCAGAATGTCGAACGACGCCATGAGAACCCAGATGGAAACCGGCCAGGGCTTCATCGCCGCGCTGGACCAGTCGGGGGGATCGACGCCCAAGGCGCTGCGCCTCTACGGCATCGAGGAGGATCAATATTCCTCCGAGGCCGAGATGTTCGACCTGATCCACGCCATGCGCGCGCGCATCGCCACCGCGCCCGGTTTCACCGGTGACAAGGTGATCGGCGCGATCCTGTTCGAGATGACGATGGACCGCGAGATCGGCGGCAAGCCCGCGGCCCGCTACCTGTGGGACGACAAGCGCGTCGTCCCCTTCCTCAAGATCGACAAGGGGCTCGAGGACGAGGTCGACGGCGTGCAGATGATGAAGCCCATTCCGGGGCTTTCGGACCTGCTCGACCGGGCCGTGGGCCATGGCATCTTCGGCACCAAGGAACGCTCGGTCATCCACTCCGCGAACCCCGCGGGCATCGCCAATATCGTGGCGCAACAGGTCGACCTGGGCTTCCAGGTGCTCGACAAGGGGCTGGTGCCGATCCTCGAGCCCGAGGTGAACATCAAGGCCACCGACAAGGCCGAGGCCGAGGAGATCCTGCTGGCCGAGCTGACGAAGGGCATGGATGCGATCCCCGAGGGGCAAAAGGTCATGCTGAAGCTGACCATCCCGACGAAGCCCGACCTTTACGCGCCGCTCATCGCGCATCCGCGGGTGTTGCGGGTCGTGGCGCTCTCGGGCGGGTATTCCCGCGACGAGGCCTGCGAGAAGCTGGCGCAGAACCACGGCATGATCGCAAGCTTCAGCCGCGGCCTGACCGAGGGGCTGTCGGCGCAGCAATCGGACGCCGAATTCAACGCCGCGCTGTCCGAGGCCGTCGACGCGATCCACGCCGCCTCGATCACCTGAACCGCCGACGCGCGCGCGCCCCACGACAGGGCGCGCGCGCGTCCGTTTACGCCTCGGCGGCGGTGCCGGTGAAATAGACCTGCATGAAGGCGGGCTCGCCCATCCGCTCGAGCAGCCCAAGCTGCTGGTCGAGCCAGCCCCAATGCCCCTCTTCGTCCAGCGCGATGGTTTCGAACAGCACGCGGCTGCCGATGTCGCCGGCCTCACCGGCCGCGCGGGCGGCGGCGGTGTAGACCTCGATCGCCTCCTCCTCGTCGGCGCGGTCGCTTTCGAACATCGCCTTGAGGCTCTCGGCCTTGACCGGGGCCTTGGCGGGCACCACCTCGGGCGAGCCGCCGAGGTAGAGGATACGGTCGATGAACTGACCGGCGTGGCCCAGCTCTTCCTGCATCTCCTCGCGCATCTTGGCAGCCAGCTTGTCCAGCCCCCAATCGTCGAGGACATGGGCATGAAGCAGGTATTGCTGCACCGCCGTCAGCTCCATCGAAAGGGCCTGTTGCAGGGCGGCGACAGAAGATTGGTGACGTGGCATGGCCTATCCTTTCCTTCTCTGAACTTGGAATGATTCTAAGTATCGGAAGGCGATGCTTCAACCCCGCCGCCCGGTTTGCCGCACCTCCCCCCGCCCCACCCCGCCCCGCGGCGCGGAAAGCCGCGCGCAGGGTCACGGGGGGGATTCCCTTTTGCGAATCGATGTGCGAGTCTGCACCGACGGCCCCGCCAGAGGGCCGAAGCATCGAGGCAGCAAGTCGGGCATGGCGCGCAGCGCATCGCTTTCCGGGATCATCCTTCCCCTCGCGCTCCTGTGTATCGGGGCGTATTTCACCTTCACCGCGGTGCAGGGGAATTACGGGCTGTTCCAGCGCATCCAGATCGAGGCCGAGGCCGACCGGCTGGAGCGCGAGCTGGCCGCGCTCGAGGCCGAGGTGGACCGGATGGAGATCCTGACCCGGCGGCTGTCGGACGAGTTCCTGGACCTCGACCTGCTCGACGAACAGGCGCGCGACGTGCTGGGCCATGTCCGCGCCGACGAGGTGATCCTGCCCTGACGCCCTGACGTCCATCTGCTTGGGGGGTGCTTGGGAGGCCGCGACGCCCGCGCCACTGTACGGAGCTGCGCAAAGCGGCTAGCCCGACGCCATGACGGACACTACCCCCGCGCTTGCCCCGCCCCATGACGACGCCCGCGCGCGCCGCAACGTCGCCGTGCTGGTCATGGCGCAGGCCATTCTCGGCAGCCAGATGCCGATGATCTTCGTCATCGGCGGGCTTGCGGGGCTGATGATCGCGCCCAGCCCTGTTCTGGCGACGCTGTCGATCTCGCTGATCGTCTTCGGCTCGATGACGACGGCGCCCTGGCTCTCGGCGGTGATGCAGCGCCACGGGCGGCGCGCGGGCTTCCTGATCGGAAGCCTCGGCGGCGCGCTCGGCGCGGGCGTGTCGGGCTACGGGCTTTGGATCGACAGCTTCCCGATGTTCCTTGTCGGCTCCTACCTGACGGGGATCTACATGTCGGCGCAGGGCTTCTACCGCTTCGCTGCCGCCGACACCGCCTCCGACACGTTCCGGCCCAAGGCGATTTCCTACGTCATGGCGGGCGGTCTCCTGTCGGCGCTGATCGGCCCGCAGCTCGTGAAACTCACCACCGACGCCACCGTGGTGCCCTTCGTCGGCACCTATGCTTTCGTCGTGCTGATCAACCTCGCGGGCTCGGTCCTGTTCGCCTTTCTCGACGTTCCCAAACCGGTGCCGCCCAAGGCGGGCGAGGCCACCGGCCGCACGCGCGCCGAGCTGCTGCGCGACCCCAAGATCGCGGTGGCGATCATCTGCGGCATGGTCTCCTACGCGCTGATGAACCTGATGATGACTTCGACCCCGCTGGCGGTCGTGGGCTGCGGCTTTTCCACCGGCAACGCCGCCGACATCGTCTCGGCCCATGTCATCGCCATGTTCGCGCCCAGCTTCGTCACCGGCCATTTGATCGCGCGCTTCGGCACGATGAAGATCGTGGCCACGGGCCTTGTCCTGCTGGCCGCGGCGGGGGGCGTGGCGCTGACGGGGGTGGAGCTGTTCCAGTTCTTCTGGGCGCTGGTGCTGCTGGGGGTCGGCTGGAACTTCGGGTTCATCGGCGCGACCGCCATGCTGACCCAGGCCCATGCCCCCGAGGAGCGCGGCCGCGTGCAGGGGATGAACGATTTCCTCGTCTTCGGCTGCGTGACGCTGGCCTCGCTCGCCTCGGGGCTGATGATGAGCTTCGGGGATGACGTGCAATCGGGCTGGACGGCGGTCAATCTCGCCATGCTGCCCTTCCTCGCGCTGGCGGGGGCTGCGCTGATCTGGCTGGCGCTGCGGCCCAAGGACGCCTACGCCTGAGCCGTCACCACCGCCCCCCTCACCACCGCCCCGTCAGCGCCGCCCGCGCAAGGCCAAGCCGCGCGCGCAGGCCCGGCTCGGGCAGGCGCCCCTCGGCCACGAGGCGCGG
>NZ_JASJOE010000102.1 GCF_030163755.1 Roseicyclus amphidinii | reverse complement strand
CCCGCGATCTCGCCCGCCCCGCCGTCGAGCGCGGCCAGGCGCCCGCGCAGCTCATCGGCGAGCCCGGCGAGCTCGTCGGGCGCGACCCCGTGCTTGCGCGCCAGTGCGCGCAGCGCGAACAGGCGTTCCTCGGTCTCTTCCAGCTCGGCCGGGTTGAACTCCAGCGCCTCGGCGAAGCGCTCCACGCCGGCCTGCGCCTCGGTCAGCTCGACCGCCGCGCGCTCCAGCGCCGCCAGCGCCGCGTCGAGCCCGCCCTCGGCCTTGTCCGAGACCCCTTCGAGCCAGCGCCGCGCGTCGACCATCGCGCCCTCGGCCCCCTCGAGCCCGAGGGCGGCCCCCGCGCGGGCGACATCGTTGCGCATCCGCTCTGCCCCCTGCATCAGGCGGCGGCGGGCGTCGAGGGTTTCCTCCTCGCCCGGCTGCGGGTCCAGCCCATCCAGCTCGGTCACGGCGTGACGCAGGAAATCCTCTTCGGCGCGCATCTCGGCCAGCCGCGCCTCGGCCGCCTCGAGCGCCTTTTGCGCCGCGCGGCGGGCCGCGAAGGCGGCGCGTGTCCCGGCCAGAAGCGCGTCATGGCCGCCGAAGGCGTCCAGCATGGCGCGGTGCTGGCGCGGGTCCAGCAAGCCGCGGTCGTCCTGCTGCCCGTGCAGCTCGACCAGCGTGTCGGACAGCGCGCGCAGCACCTCGCCGCTGGCGCGGCGGTCGTTGATCCAGGCGGTCTTGCGGCCCTCGGGGGTGTTCACGCGGCGCAGGATCAGCTCGTCGCCCGCGGGCAGGCCGGCCTCGTCCAGGATGGCGCGGGCGGGATGGGCAGGCGACAAGGCGAACTCGGCCACGACCTCGCCCTGCTCGGCCCCTGCGCGCACCAGGTCGGCGCGGCCGCGCCAGCCGAGGACAAAGCCGAGACTGTCGAGCAGGATCGACTTGCCCGCCCCGGTTTCGCCGGTCAGCACGTTCAGCCCCGGCTGGAAGGCAAGCTCCAGCCGGTCGATGATCAGCATGTTCCGGATGTCGAGGTGACGCAGCATGGCGCGCTTGTGTCCCCTAGCCCCGCGGCCCCGTCAAGGGCGGGCCCGCGTTCAGAGCCAATCGCCGCGCACGGTCTGGCGCCAGACGTCCCTGAGCCAGCCTTCGCCGCTTGCCTCGGGCGTCAGCTGCTGCCCGGTCAGCTGGCGGAAAGCATCGTCGTAGAAGGGCGAGGACTGGAAGTTGTAGCCGAGGATCGCCCCCGCGGTCTGCGCCTCGTCGGTCAGGCCGAGGGCCAGGTAGGCCTCGACCAGCCGCATCAGCGCCTCGGGCGTGTGGCTGGTGGTCTGGAACTGCTCGACCACCACGCGGAAGCGGTTGATCGCGGCGGTGTAATGCTGGCCACGCAGGTAGTAGCGGCCGATCTCCATCTCCTTGCCGGCGAGATGGTCGAAGGCCAGGTCGAAGCGCAGGATCGCATCCTGGGCGTATTCGCTGTCGGGATACCGCTCGATCACCAGGCGCAGCGCCTGCAGGGCCTGGAAGGTGATGCCCTGGTCGCGGCCGACCTGGTCGATCTGGTCGTAATAGCTGAGCGCCAGGAGATATTGCGCGTAGGCTGCATCTTCCTCGCCCGGATAGAATTCGAGATACCGCTGGGCGGCGATGCGGGCGTTCTCGTAATCCTCGGCGGCGTGGTAGGAGAAGGCCGCCATGATCAGCGCGCGGCTGGCCCATTCCGAATAGGGGTGAAGGCGCTCGACCTCGATGAAGAGGGCCGCGGCATCCTCGGCATCGCCCTGCTCGAGCTGCGCTTCGGCCTGCTGGAAGATCGTCGCGGCATCCTGTTCCTCGAGCGGAACCTGCGCGTTGCGGCTGGCGAACAGGCCACCGCCGCCGCCGCCGAACAGGCCACTCCCGAACAGACCGCCGCCGCCACCGCAGGCCGAGAGCGTCATCACCAGGCAGAGACCCGTCGTGAGCCCCAGTTTCCGGATCTTGCCATCGGCGCTGCGCTGCATTCTGGACAACCCTGTCTTTCCCCCTCGGTCCGGCGGCCGGGCCACCGGGCTTGGCCTTGGTCCTAGCACATTCTTTCTGGGGGCAAAACGCCTGAAATGCCCCGCGGCCGGGACCGGCGCAGGGCCACCGGATCAGGCGACATGCGCCAGGTCGGCCCCGGTGACGCCCATGCCCGGCAGGCGTGCGGCCTGTTCCGGGGTGCATTCCACGAAGCGCCACGCGCCCGGCGTCGAGAACAGGGCACGCAGAAGCTGGTTGGTCAGCATGTGCCCGGCGCGGATGCCGGTGTAGCGCCCGAGAATCGGCGCACCGGCCAGCGCGAGATCCCCCAGCGCATCGAGCATCTTGTGGCGCACGGCCTCGTCCGCGTGGCGCAGCCCGCCGGGGCTGAGGACCGTGTCGCCGTCGACGACCACGGCATTCTCGTAGGTGCCGCCAAGCGCCAGACCGGCGGCATGCATCGCATCGACATCCGCCTTGCGGCAGAAGGTGCGGCTGTCGCAAAGCTCGCGCACGAAGCGCCCGTTGGCGAGGTTGGCGACCCGGCGTTGCCGCCCGATCGCGGCATCGGCGAACTCGATGTCGAACTCCATCACCAGCCCGTCGGCCGGCGACAGGCTGGCCTCGGCCGCGCCGTCGGTCACCGTGACCGTCTTCAGAACCTCGATCGCGTGGATCGGGGCGCGCTGCCGCTGGATGCCCGCGGCGAGAAAGGCGCGCACGAAGGGCGCAGCGGAGCCGTCGAGAATGGGCAGCTCGGGGCCGTCCACCTCGACCAGCGCGTTGTGGATGCCGCACCCCGCAAGCGCGGCCATCAGATGCTCGACGGTCGAGATCTCGCTGCCATCCTCGCCCACCAGCTTGGTGCAGAGGCGGCTCATCGGGACGACGTCGAAGCGGGCGGGGATGAGCGGTGCGTCGGGGCGGTCGCTGCGGGCGAACCACAGACCCATGTTCGCGGCCTGCGGCTGCACGGTCATCCGCACGAGGCGGCCGCTGTGAAGGCCGACGCCGGAAAACTGCACCGCTTGCCTGAGTGTTGCCTGCATCGCTGTCTCCGACCTTGCGTCCCGGATCTTCCCCGGTTCCACCCCTGTGGCTGCGCCGGTTGTGGGTCCGGCGGCGTTACGCGTGGCACCCCTTCGGCGGGGCAGTCCACTTCATGTTGTGGGGATAGCGAGCCGATGCACCAGCGACAATTCAAGCTTTATGACGACTTGCAACAAAGCCCGAACACATCGGCAAACTTCTGCCGATTGCCCCGACACACCCCGACAAAACCCTGTTTCAAAAACAAAAAAGGCCGACGCGAGGTCGGCCTTTCGGGGTGTTTCGTGACGGGCTCAGTTGGCCTGTCGGCGCAGGAAGGCCGGGATCTCGATCCGCTCCTGCTCGGGGTCGACGATACCGTCATCCACCGAGGCCGGGCGGTGATGCGCAGCCGGTGCGGCCTGCGAGGACATTGGCGGCTGACGCCGCTCGGGCTGGGCGTGACCCTCTTCGGCATGGCCCGTCATGCGGTTGATCAACGAGTTGATGCCGAAGCGCGACTTGTGATGCGCATCGCCCTGCGGGTCGGCGGCCGGGGCGGCCGGGCGCGGCACCTCTTTCTGGATCGCGGCGCGCAGACGCGCCAGCGCCTCGGGGGTGGGTTTGCCGGCCGGGTTGGGCTTGGGCGCGACATAGCCCGTTTCGGCGGGTTCCTGGCGGACCGGCTCGAACCGTGCAGGCTCGGGCGCGCGGGCGGTAGGCTGGTAGGCCGGGGCCGGCACGTCATGCTCGTCCAGCAGGTCGTCGTCATGGCCCATGTCGAGGCTGGTGAACAGCGAGGGCTCGGGCTGAGGATCGGCGAGCATCATCGGCTCGGGCTCGACCTCGCGCTGGGGGGCTGGCTGCGGCTGGGCCGCATAGGCGGCGGCAGGTTCGGCGGCTTCGGCCGCGCGCGGCGCAGGCGTGGCGGCCACGTAGCTGCGCACCGGCTGCTCGGCCCGCGCCTCGGTCACGTCGATGCCGGTGGCCACGACGCTCACGCGCATCTGGCCTTCCATGTTGGTGTCGAGCGTCGATCCGACGATGATGTTCGCCTCGGGGTCCACTTCCTCGCGGATGCGGTTGGCGGCCTCGTCCAGTTCGAACAGGGTCAGGTCGTAGCCGCCCGTCACGTTGATCAGGACGCCGCGGGCCCCCTTCAGGCTGATCTCGTCGAGCAGCGGGTTGGCGATGGCCTTTTCGGCGGCCTGCAGGGCGCGGCTTTCGCCCTCGGCCTCGCCGGTGCCCATCATGGCCTTGCCCATCTCGTTCATCACCGCGCGCACGTCGGCGAAGTCGAGGTTGATCAGGCCCGGACGCACCATCAGGTCGGTCACGCCCTTCACGCCCTGGTAGAGCACGTCATCAGCCAGCGCGAAGGCCTCGGTGAAGGTGGTCTTCTCGTTGGCGAGGCGGAACAGGTTCTGGTTCGGGATGATGATGAGCGTGTCGACGACGCGCTGCAGCTGCTCGATGCCCTCGTCGGCCTGGCGCATGCGCTTCACGCCCTCGAACTGGAAGGGCTTGGTCACGACGCCCACGGTCAGCACGCCCAGCTCGCGCGCGGCCTGCGCGATGATCGGGGCGGCGCCGGTGCCGGTGCCGCCGCCCATGCCGGCGGTGATGAAGCACATGTGCGCACCCGCGAGGTGATCGACGATCTCCTCGATCGACTCTTCGGCGGCGGAGGCGCCGACAGCAGGGCGGGCTCCTGCACCGAGACCCTCGGTCACCCGCGCGCCCATCTGGATCTTGGCATGCGCGCGCGATTGCGCCAGCGCCTGCGCATCGGTGTTGGCGACGACGAACTCGCACCCGTCGAGGTTCTGGTCGATCATGTTGTTGACCGCATTGCCCCCGGCCCCGCCGACGCCGAAGACGGTGATCCGCGGCTTGAGGTCCGGCTGCGTCCCGGCCGGCATCATCAGGTTCAGTGTCATGGGTCTGTCCGCCTGTTCAACGATCTTGATGGTCATCGACCCCGGTCTTGTCGCCGGGATGCCGTTTTTTGCCTCTGATTGCTCTCCAGACTACCCGGTTCCACGGGCGGCGTCACGCGGAAATTCAGGGAATTCCGCGAAATATGGGGCAAGAATCCGCCGATACGGGCGGGTTTAGAGGTCGACTACCAGATCAGGGGGTTACCAGTTGTCGCGGAACCATCTGACGGCCCGCTTCAGGCTGCGCGCGGGCAACCGTTCGGCCGGGGTTTCGAAATCCCACCACTCGTCCTGCGGGTAGGCCGCGAAAAGGGCAAGCCCCACCGCCGCCGAAAATGCCGGGCCGCAGGCCGATTGCGGCAGGCCCTGCACCCGCAGCGGACGCCCAAGGCGGACCTGGTTGCCGAGGATGCGGCTCGCCAGACCGTCAAGGCCGGGGATCTGGCTCGCGCCGCCGGTCAGCACGATGCGCTGGCTCGGCAGATGCTCGAAGCCCGCGGCGTCGAGATGGGCGCGCACCTCTTCGAGGATCTCCTCGACGCGCGGGCGCATGACGCCGATCAGCTCGGCGCGGGTGACGGTGCGGCGGTCGTGGTGCCAGTCGCCGGTCTCGCTCTCCAGCTCGATGATCTCGCGGTCGTCCATGCCGGTGGCGATGACGCCGCCGAAGCGGCACTTGATCCGCTCGGCATGGTTGGCGGGGATCTGCAGGCCCTGGCTGATGTCGCCGGTGACATGGTCGCCGCCCATCCGCACCGTGTCGGCAAAGATCATGTGTTTCTTCATGAAGATCGACAGGCTGGTGGTGCCGCCGCCCATGTCGATGCAGGCCGCCCCCAGTTCCTGCTCGTCCTCGACCAGGCTGGACACGCCCGCCACGTAGGGCGCGCTGGCAAGCCCCGCAAGCTCGAGATCGCAGCGCTTGACGCTGTGCAGAAGCGTCTCGATCGCGTGGGCCTCGATCGACAGCAGGTGCATGTCGACCGACAGGCGGTTGCCGACATGGCCGCGCGGATCGGTCAGCCCGGTCCGGTGGTCGAGCGAGAAGTTCACCGGCTGCGCGTGCAGCACCTCGCGCCCCTGCCCGAGGTCGGGGACATCACAGGCGGCCAGCACGCTGGCGACATCATGGTCGGTCACCGTGCCGCTGGTCAGCGACACCTCGCCGTCCAGCCCGTAGCTGCGCGGACGCGCACCGGCCAGCGCGACGATGACGTGGTCGACGCGGACCTGCGCCATCTTCTGCGCGGCCTGCACCGCGGTGCGGATCGCGCGCTCGGTTTCCTGGCAGGTGTCGATCTCGCCGAAGCGCACCCCGCGCGAGCGGGTCGTCGCCGCGCCGATGATGCGGAAATTCGCCTGCCCGGCCATCGCGCCGATCCCCTCGGCGGGGGCGGCGGCGTCGGCCTGGTCGAATTTCAGCACGAGGCAGGACAGCTTGTGCGTGCCGATGTCCAGAACGGCGATCACGCCGCGTTTCAACGCCTCCTGGCGCTTGGCGCGCATGGCGCGCTGGGACTGGTAGAGCAGGTTCATCCGTTTCGCTCTCCGGGTTCGCCCCCCGCCTCGAACGCGCGGAGCCGGCGCAGCTCCTCCAGCGCCTCGGGGGTCAGTTGCACGGTCAATCGCTCGGGGTTGCGCAGGTCGAGCCGCAGCACGTCGCGCGCAAGGATATCGGTCGCGTCATCGAGCGCGAGCGCCCGGTCTAGCGCCTGCACGGGCGCGCGTTCGGGCAGCAGGATGCGGCGGCCGTCGGTCAGCACCACGTCCCAGCGGCGCTCGCCCATGCGGACAAGCCCGCGCAGCCGGTCGCCGAGGGGGGCCGCCGCGGCATGGAGCGCAAGCGCCTCCGCCACCACGCGGTCCGCGCCCTCGCCGCCCACCAGCGGCAGCGGCTGGGTCAGCGCGCGGTCGCCAAGCGCGGCGACGAAATGGCCCTCGGCGTCGATCAGGACGGCACCCTCGCGGGTCTGCCAGATCAGCACGGGGGCGCGTTCCTCGACGGTCACCGACAGGTAACCGCCACCGCGGATGCGCAGGTCGGCCGAGGCCACGGCCGGCAGCGCCTCGAGGCGCTGGCGCAACGCGGCAAGATCGAGGTCGAAGGACGAGACCGGCAGGTCGAGCGCCAGCGCGCCGCGGATTTCCGCGGTCACGGCGGGGCTGGCACCCTCGACGCCGAGGACATTGACGCGGAACTCGGGGCGGCCCTCGATCTCGCGGCGCAGCTCCTGCACGGTTTCGACCATCGCGGTGCGGCGGTCCTCGTCCCCGACGTAAAGGCCCAGCGTCAGCACAACCGCAAAGGCGGGAAGGCCCACGCGCACCACCTTGCGGAACAGCGGCGTCAGCCACAGGCGCTGCACGCGGTAAGCCCAGATCGACGGCGCGGGGTCGCGGGGTGGCTCGGCCGCCGCGGCACGGCGGGGCGGCTCGGCC
>NZ_JASJOE010000101.1 GCF_030163755.1 Roseicyclus amphidinii | reverse complement strand
GGGACTGGAAACGCTGCTGATCGGCGGGTTGGCGGCGTCGATCCGGGCGCCGTGCGCGGCGATCACACCGAGGCCGATCTGGTGCTGACCTTCGCGCGCGAACTGCGCGACGCGCTGCGCCGGACGGGCCGTGTCGAGGTGGTGCTGACCCGCGACAGCGACATGTTCGTGCCGCTGCCGACCCGCGTGACGCTGGCCCGCGCGGCCGACGCCGACCTCTTGGTGTCGCTCCATGCCGATGCGCTGGCCGAGGGGGTGGCGCGGGGGGCGACGGTCTATACCTTGTCCGAAACCGCCTCGGATGCCGCCGCCGAGGCCCTCGCCGAGCAACATGACCGCGCCGACCTGTTGCAGGGGATCGACCTGCACGGGGCCGATGACGTGGTGGCGGGCGTGCTGATGGACCTTGCCCGGCTCGAGACCGCTCCACGCAGCCGGGCCCTGGCCGAGGCGCTTGTCGCCGGGATCGCCGAGGGCGAGTTGCGGCTGCACTCGCGTCCGCTGGGCGAAGCGGGGTTCACCGTGCTGCGGGCGGCCGATATCCCGTCGGTCCTGCTGGAGATCGGCTTCATGTCGGACGAGCGGGACCTGCGCAACATCCTCGATGCGGATTGGCGCGCGCAGATGCAGGCGGCGCTGGTCGACGGCATCCTCGGCTGGGCCGATGCGGATGCAGCGCGCATGTCGCTGGTCCGGCAGTAGGGGTCAGCGCCGGCGCTTCCCTCAGGTCGCGGTTGCGTTCGCGGGCCCATCTCGCGGCCTCGCGCTCGTAGGCGGGACGGATGTCATCGGGTCCGGTCATGCGCACAACATGGTGATGCGCCTGCGGGGCGGAAAGCCGCCCATGGTGTTTGATCGGGCGGGGCGCGGCCTGTATAGGCTTGGCAACAGGAACGGGCAGTGGCTCATGATCCGATTCACGATTGGCTTTTTCGGCGCGATCTTCACCGCCGTCACGCTCGGCATCGTCGCCGTGGCGATCGCGGTGGGCGGTCTGCTCTACATGTATTCCCATGATCTCCCCGATCACGAGGCCTTGGCCAATTACACGCCGCCCACGATCAGCCGCATCTATTCGCGCGAAGGCATGATCGTGGACGAGTTTGCCGCCGAGCGGCGGCTGTTCGTGCCCGCCGACGAGATCCCGGCGCGCATCTCGCATGCCTTCGTCAGCGCCGAGGACCGGAATTTCTACGAGCATGGCGGCTACGACCCGCGCGCCATCGCCGCCGCCTTCGTCGAGGCGGTGCGAAGCCGGGGGCGCGACGTGCGCGGGGCCTCGACCATCACGCAGCAGGTGATGAAGAACTTCCTGCTCGACGGCTCGCGCACCATCGAGCGCAAGGTGCGCGAGATCATCCTTGCCGCCCGGATCGAGACGGCGCTGTCGAAGGACCGCATTCTCGAACTGTATCTGAACGAGATCTTCCTCGGGCAGAACAGTTACGGCGTGGCCGCCGCCGCGCAGACCTATTTCAACGCCAATCTCGAGGATCTGACGCTGGAACAGGCGGCCTATCTTGCGGCGCTGCCGCAGGCACCGTCGAATTTCCACCCGGTGCGCGACTACGACCGCGCGATCAGCCGCCGCAACTACGTGCTGCGCGAGATGTTCGAGAACGGCTATATCTCGCGCGACGAGATGGAGCGCGCGACCGAGCGGCCGCTGGAATCGGTGCAGGGCGGGCATATCGCGCCGTTCCGCACCGCGCGCCCGCCGCGCAACTACTTCACCGACGAGATCCGCCGCCAGCTCTCGGCGCAATACGGCGAGGACGAGTTCTTCACCGGCGGCTATGCCGTGCGCGCCACGATGGACGAGGACCTGCAGCGCGTGGCCGAGCGGGCGCTGCGCCGCGCGCTGGAGCGGTATGACCGCAACCTCGGCCTGTGGCGCGGGGCGGTGGACCGGATCGACCCCGCGCAGCTGCAGGACGAGGCAAGCTGGCGCGAGGCGCTGGCGCGGGCGGACATCGCGCGCGACATCGACGGCTGGTTCCCCGCCGTGGTGCTGGAGGTCGGCGCGAGTGCCGCGCGCATCGGCATCGAGGGCGTGGAGGAGGACGCGGACGGTCATTTCATCCCCGCCGAGGACGTGACCTGGGCGCGGCCGGTCGACGAGGACGGCAACCCCGGGCCGCAGGCGCGGGTGGCGGGCGATCTCCTGTCGGTGGGCGACGTGGTGCATGTGCGCGCCATGACGCGCGACGAGGACGGCAGCTTCCTGCGCTGGACGCTCAGGCAGGTGCCGGGCGTGCAGGGCGGCTTCATGGCGATGGATGTGAACACCGGCCGGGTGCTGGCGATGCAGGGCGGGTTCTCCTACCAGCATTCCAGCTTCAATCGCGCCACGCAGGCGACCCGGCAGCCGGGCTCGAGCTTCAAGCCCTTCGTCTTCGCCGCGGCACTCGACAGCGGCTACAGCCCCAACACAATCGTGCTCGACGCCCCGATCGAGGTGGAGACGGCCGAGGGCATCTGGCGGCCGACCAATGCCTCGAACCAGTTCTACGGTCCCTCGCCGCTGCGCACCGGGATCGAGATGAGCCGCAACCTGATGACGGTGCGCCTTGCGCAGGACGTGGGCATGGAGACGGTGGCCCGCTATGCCGAGCGGTTCGGGGTCTATGACGACATGCAGCCCTTCCTTGCCAACTCGCTGGGCAGCCAGGAGACGACGCTGTTCCGCATGGTCGCGGCCTATGCGATGTTCGCCAATGGCGGCGAGCGGGTGGAGCCGACGCTGGTGGACCGGATCCAGGACCGCTGGGGCAACACGGTCTACCGTCACGACCAGCGCCTGTGCCCCGATTGCCAGCTCGCCTCGCTCGAGCCGGGGCTTGCGCCCGCCATCGTGTCGAACCGCGAGCGGGTGATGGACCCGGTCACCGCCTACCAGCTCACCTCGATGATGCGGGGGGTGGTGGATCGCGGCACTGCGGCCTCGACCGTCAACCTGCCGGTGCCCGCCGCGGGCAAGACCGGCACCACGAACGAGGCGCGCGACGTCTGGTTCGTCGGCTTCACCTCCTCCATCGCGGCGGGCTGCTACATCGGCTACGACCAGCCGCAGCCGCTGGGCCGCGGGGCCTCGGGCGGGGGGATGTGCGGGCCGGTCTTCAACGAGTTCATGCAAGAGGCGATCCGCGAATACGGCGGCGGCGCCTTCGAGGTGCCCGAGGGCGGGGCCTTCTACCCCATCGATCGCTTCTCGGGCCAGCGCCTGCAGGACGGCGCGCAGGGCGACAACGTGGTCTACGAGCTGTTCCGCGAGGGCGAGGAGCCCTATTTCGGCATCCTGTCGATCATCGATGGCGGATGGGGCATGGGCTCGGACCTGCCGCTTTACGGGCAGGGCGAGGCCGCGGCAGCCCCCGACCAGGGCCAGACCGTCACGACATCCACCGGCGAAGCCGCGCGTGTGCCCACCGGCACAAGCCTCGGCACGCTGAGTTCGGGCGGGCTGTATTGACGGCTGGTGGCCGTCGGGCAGGCTTGTCCACCCTACAAGGCGCTGTGGGCCGGCTGGTGCAGCCTGCGGTGGGCGGTGGACCGGTTCCCCGCTGCGCGCCGTGACGTGAAGGCCCGTGCCATGCCCGGCCTGCCGGGCTTGTGGCGCGCGGGCGGGCTGATATATCTCCGGGACTGAACGACAGGAAGAGGCCGAGCCAGATGCGCGCCGAGACGCAAGCCAATATCGAGAAGATCCGGAAATCCCTGACCCTGCTGGGGCAGCGGATGGACATCGAGACCGCGCCGCACCGGCTGGAGGAGTTCAACGCCCGTGTCGAGGACCCGACGCTCTGGGACGATCCCGCGCGCGCGCAGAAGCTGATGCGCGACCGGCAGATGCTGGTCGACCGGATGGGCACCTACGAGGCGATCCGTTCGGGGTTGGCGGACAATGCCGAGCTGATCGAGCTGGGCGAGATGGAGGATGACGCCGAGGTCGTGGCCGAGGCCGAGGCGGCGCTGACCGAGCTGGTCGAGATGGCGGCGAAGAAGGAGCTGGAGGCGCTGCTCGATGGCGAGGCGGATGGCAACGACGCCTTCCTCGAGATCAACGCGGGCGCGGGCGGCACCGAGGCCTGCGACTGGGCGCAGATGCTGGCGCGGATGTATGTCCGCTGGGCCGAGGGCCGCGGCTTCGAGGTGGACCAGCAGGACATGAGCCCCGGCACCGAGGCCGGGATCAAGTCGGTGGTCTACCAGATCAAGGGGCCGAACGCCTATGGCTGGCTGAAGTCGGAATCGGGTGTGCACCGGCTGGTGCGGATCTCGCCCTTCGGCAAGGGCACGCGCGAGACCTCGTTCGCCTCGGTCTGGGTCTACCCGGTGGTCGACGACAACATCGAGATCGAGGTGAACCCCTCCGAGATCCGGATCGACACCTATCGCTCCTCGGGGGCGGGCGGCCAGCACGTGAACACGACCGACTCGGCGGTGCGGATCACGCACCTGCCCACCGGGATCGTGGTGACAAGCTCGGAGAAGTCGCAGCACCAGAACCGCGACATCGCCATGAAGGCGCTGAAATCGCGGCTCTACCAGATGGAGCTGGAGCGGCGCACCGCCTCGATCCAGGAGGCGCATGACAACAAGGGGGATGCGGGTTGGGGCAACCAGATCCGCTCCTACGTGTTGCAGCCCTACCAGATGGTAAAGGACCTGCGGACGGGCTACGAGACGAGCGATACCTCGGGTGTGCTGGATGGCGATCTCGACGGGGTGATGGCGAGCGTTCTGGCGATGGACGTGTCGGGCAAGAGCCGGGCGGAGGCGCGGGCCGACTGATCCTCGGGCGCTGCGCGCCCGACCCGGCGTCGCCCTTGCTCGGGCCCCTGCGGGGCCGCTCGCGCGGGCAAGGGGGGCATGTGGCCCTGCTGCGCCCAGGTTCGGGCCTTGGAGTGGCTGGAGGGTTCGGGAGCCTCCGGCGGGGATATTTTCGAAACGGAGAAGCAGGGGAGCGGTGCGCGATGGGAGAGCTGTGGCGCCTGGGGGCATCGGAACTGAGCGGCAGGATCGCGCGGCGCGAGCTGTCGCCGGTCGATCTGATGCGCGACGTGCTGGGGCGGATCGACGCGGTGAACGGGCCGGTGAACGCGGTTGTGGCACTCAGGGACCGCGAGGCGCTGATGGGCGAGGCGCGGCTGGCCGAGGCGATGCCGCCCGAAGGGTGGCTCCACGGGATACCGGTGGCGGTCAAGGACCTGGTGGGGGTCAAGGGCGTGCCCTCGACCTGGGGCTCGCCGATCCTGAAGGGCAATGTGCCCACGGTCGATGACGGGCTGGTGCGGCGGTTGCGGGCCGCGGGGGCGATCGTGGTCGGCAAGACCAACGTGCCGGCCTTCGGGCTGGGCTCGCACACGGTGAACAAGGTCTATGGTGCGACGCGCAACCCCTATGACCTGTCGCGGAGCGCGGGCGGGTCTTCGGGCGGGGCGGCGGTGGCGCTGGCGCTGGGAATGCTGCCGGTGGCCGACGGGTCGGACATGATGGGCAGCCTGCGCAACCCGGCCGCCTGGAACAATGTCTACGGCTTCCGGCCCACGGCGGGGCTTGTGCCGGGCGAGGCGCGCGAGACCGTCTTTCAGCACCGGCTGTCGACCGAGGGGCCGATGGCGCGCGATATCGAGGACCTGGAGCGGCTGCTGGCCGTGCTGTCGGACGGGGCCTATCGCCCCGGCTCGGGCAGGGTGCCCGCAAGGCCGCGGATCGGCTGGCTGGCCGATTGGGGCGGGGCCTATCCGATGGAGGAAGGCATCCTGGCGCAGTCCGAGGCGGCGCTGGCCGTGATGGAGGGGCTGGGCTGGGAGGTGGTGCCGCTGGCACCGCCCTATCCGGCGGGGGCGCTTTGGGACGCCTGGGTGACCCTGCGCCAGTTCGCCGTCGCGCTGACCCTCGGCGTGCATTGGCGCGACGAATACCGGCAGGCGCTGCTGCCCGCGCAGGCGCGTTGGGAAGTGAGCCACGGTTTCGCGCTGAAGGGCGCCCAGGTGCAATGGGCGACCGAGACGCGGGCGGCCTGGCTGGATGCGGCGCGCGCGATGTTCGAGACCTGCGACGCGGTCGTCCTGCCCTCGACACAGGTCTGGCCCTTCCCGGTCGAAGATCGCTGGCCTGAGCGGATCGGGGATGTGACGATGGACAGCTATCACCGCTGGATGGAGGTGGTGGTGCCTGCCAGCCTGGGCGGGCTGCCCGCATTGGCGCTTCCGGCGGGCTTTGGTGCGGCGGGCCTGCCCGCGGGGGTGCAGCTGATCGGCGCGCCGGGGGCGGATGCGCAGCTTCTTGCGCTGGGGCGTGCCTATCACGCGGCGACCGACTGGCCGGGGCAGAGGACGCCGCCCGATCCCTGATCCCCCTTGGCGGGAGCGCGCGCGCCGGTCTACAGTTTCCGCGGGACGCGCGACCTGGTCAGGGAGGATTGGCCATGAGCGACTTGACCGGGGCGCCGCTGGCGCCCTCTAGACTGCCCGAGCTGCGCGAGATGGCGATGGGCGACATCGGCCACGCCCTGCGTTCGGGCCTGCGGGATTTCCGGCGCAAGCCGATGATGGGGCTCTTCTTTTCCCATGTCTACGTGGTGGGCGGCTGGCTGCTTTACGTCTTCTTCTTCGTGACAGACCAGGTCTGGTGGGCGATCCCGATCACCGTGGGCTTCCCGCTGATCGGGCCATTCCTGGCCGTGGGCCTCTACGAGGTCTCGCGGCGGCTTGAGGCGGGGCAGGCGGAGTGGGCGCGCAACGACATCTTCGGCGTGATCTGGCGCCAGCGCCTGCGGCAGCTTCCCAGCATGGCCTGGGTGATCATCGTCTATTTCCTGTTCTGGTCCTTTTTCGCGCATATGCTCTTTGCGCTCTTCCTCGGGCCTTCGGCGCTGACCAATGTCACCAGCTCCTACGCCTACCTGTTGCAGCCCGAGGGGCTGATCATGCTCGTGGTGGGAAGCGCCTTCGGGGCGGTTTTCGCCTTCGTGCTGTTTTGCCTGACGGCGGTGTCGCTGCCGCTTCTGCTGGAGAAGGAGCTGGATTTCGTCACCGCGATGCTGACCTCGATCGCCGTGGTGCGGAAGAATCCGCGCGTCATGCTGGCCTGGGGGCTCACCATCGCGGCGCTGACCTTTCTCGGGATGCTGCCGGGGCTTGTGGGGCTGTTCGTGGTGCTGCCGGTGCTGGGGCACGCGACATGGCACATCTACCGCTGCGCGCTGCAAAGCGTGGATTGACCGGCGCGGGGCAGGGCAGGGCATGAAAAAAGCCGGGCGCAGGCCCGGCTTTTCGTCATCTCCGACCCGATCGGATCAGGAGCTTTTCATCTCACCCGCGGGCGTGGGGCCGGCCGCTGCGGGGCGCGGCACGGAGGGCGCGGGCGCG
>NZ_JASJOE010000100.1 GCF_030163755.1 Roseicyclus amphidinii | reverse complement strand
GGCGGACCCTGCGCGCGCCGCCCTCGACGCGGCCCTCCTGGCCGCCCACGCGAAGGCCGACCGCCCGGCGCTGATCGGGCTCTACGCCGAGGCCGCCGAAACCGCCACCGGCACGGCGGCGGCCTTTTACCTGACCCATGCCTTCGTCTTCGCGCTGGAGGCGGGCGACGCCCGCGCCCCGGTGCTCAAGGCGCGGCTGGTGGCACTTGGGGCGGATGTTCCCGACGCGCCCTGACCGGACGCCGTCCCGGCCTCAGCCCGACCCGAGGATGATGCGCACGTAATCCTGCGTCTCGGCATAGGGCGGGATGCCGCCATGCCGCCGCACCGCCTCGGGGCCGGCGTTATAGGCCGCAAGCGCATGGTCCCAGCGGCGGAAGGCGCGATATTGCATGGCGAGGTAACGCGCCCCGGCCTCGAGGTTCTGGGTCGGGTCACGCGGATCGACACCCAGCAGCTCGGCGGTGCCCGGCATCAGCTGCGCCAGCCCGATGGCGCCCGCATGGCTGACCGCCTCGGGGTTCCAGCCCGATTCCTGCTGCACGAGGCGCAGGAACAGGTCCTCGGGGATGCCGTGGCGACGCGCCGCGGCGCGCGCGACCTCGAGCCAGGGTCCGGTGTAGCCGCCGCCGAACACCGGCACCGCGGGTGCGTCGGGGTCGTAGTCGGGCCGCAACCGGGCCGAGCCGGCGTATTGCGAGGAGGCCCGGCTGTCCAGCACGCCCAATGCGCGGTCAAACCGCGCCATCGGGTCGGCCGCCGCAGGCGCTGCGGGCAGGCCCAGGCAGAGGGCGGCGAGAAGGGCCGCGGCGGGGCTGGTTCGGATCATCATGCGGCAAGGTCCGGACGCGACGTGACACCGGAGCAATAAGACCGATCGGCGAAAATTTCCAGTGCGCAGCGCCGCGGTGCCTGCCGAGGGTCCGGATTAACCTTTTCTTGACCAGGATGGGATGATCTAAGCGTCACGCGCCGGCCCGATGACTCGTCTCCGGGCGCGGCGACTGGACAGCCAAGACCGGGGAGAAACGAGACATGGCCGGATCCGTCAACAAGGTCATCCTGATCGGCAACCTGGGCCGCGACCCCGAGGTGCGGTCGTTCCAGAACGGCGGCAAGGTCTGCAACCTGCGCATTGCGACCTCGGAAACCTGGAAGGACCGCAACACCGGCGAGCGGCGCGAGCGGACCGAATGGCACTCGGTGGCGATCTTCAACGAGGCGCTGGCGCGGCTGGCCGAGCAATACCTGCGCAAGGGATCGAAGGTCTATATCGAGGGCAAGCTGGAGACGCGGAAATGGCAGGACCAGTCCGGCCAGGACCGCTACACCACCGAGGTGGTGCTGCGCCCCTACGCGGGTGAGCTGACCTTCCTCGACAGCCGCGAGGGTGGCGGCGGCGGTGGCGGCGGCTCTTATGGCGGCGGCGGCGGCGGTGGCTATGGCGACGACCGCGGCGGCGGTGGCGGCGGCTACCCCGATGACCGTGGCGGCAGCTACGGCGGCGGCGGTGGCGGCAGCTACGGCGGCGGTGGCGGCGACGTCGACGACGAGATCCCGTTCTGAGGACGGCGCGCGATCCTTGCAAGGATCGCATCAGCCTCTTGCAAGAGGCTCACACGATCGCTTGCAAGCGATCGGCAAATCCCTTGCAAGGGATTTGGGCCCTTGGCAGCGCTCCGCGCTCGTGTTTCCTGGGGCTGCGCGCGGGGCTGGTGGCGGATGCCTCCGGCGGCCATATTTGCAGGATGAAGATGGGGCTGGTCCCCGTGACAGGAGAGCGCCGCGATGCAGCCGACCAATCCGACCTACACCCGGACCTTTCCGCCCCCGGTGATGGAGGCGCGGCGCTGGATCGCGGGCAAGAGCTTTGCCGAGGACAGGCCGCTGATCAACCTCAGCCAGGCCGCCCCCGTCGATCCCCCGCCCGAGCCGCTCGCGCGCGCCATGGCCGAGGCCTTGCTCGAAAACCCCGCTTCGCATCTCTACGGCCCGGTGCTCGGCTTGCCCGACTTGCGCGAGGAACTGGCGGCGCAATGGTCCGCCGCCTACGGTGGCGCGGTCCGGGCGGCGCAGGTCGCCGTGACCGCGGGCTGCAACCAGGCCTTCACCGCGGCGATGTCGACGCTGGCGGGTGCGGGCGACGAGGTGATCCTGCCCCTGCCCTTCTATTTCAACCACAAGATGTGGCTGGACATGGAGGGCGTGCGCAGCGTCCACCTGCCCACCGGCGACGATCTTCTGCCCGACCCTGCGCAGGCGGCGGCGCTGATCACCGACAGGACCCGGGCCATCGTGCTGATCTCGCCCAACAACCCCGCGGGCGTCGAGTATCCCCCGGCGCTGCTGCGCGCCTTCCTCGAGCTGGCGCGGTCACGCGGCCTTGCGCTGATCCTCGACGAGACCTACCGCGATTTCCACAGCCGCGCAGGGGCGCCGCATGACCTGTTCACCGACCCCGACTGGCACGACACGCTGATCCATCTCTATTCCTTCTCCAAGGCCTACCGGCTGACCGGTCACCGGGTGGGGGCGCTGATGGCCTCCGAGGCGCGGCTGGCCGAGGTCGAGAAATTCCTCGACACGGTCGCCATCTGCGCGCCGCAGGTGGGCCAGATCGGCGCGCTCTGGGGGATGCGGAACCTGGGCCGCTGGCTGGCGGGCGAGCGACGCGAGATCCTCGCGCGGCGCGATGTGCTGAGTGCGGGCTTCCAGCGCCTGCCGGGCTGGCAGCTGCTGGGCTGCGGGGCCTATTTCGCCTATGCGCGCCATCCGTTCGCCAAACCCTCGGACGCGGTCGCCCGCGAGATGGTGGAGGCCGCGGCCCTTCTCACGCTGCCGGGTACGATGTTCGGCCCTTCGCGCGCCGAGGGTGGCACCGGCCAGGCCGAGGCGACATTGAGGATCGCCTTTGCCAATGCGGACGCCGCGGGCCT
The DNA here is from genome assembly GCF_030163755.1 of Roseicyclus amphidinii. Lineage (GTDB taxonomy): Bacteria > Pseudomonadota > Alphaproteobacteria > Rhodobacterales > Rhodobacteraceae > Roseicyclus > Roseicyclus amphidinii. The sequence goes on along the minus strand of NZ_JASJOE010000100.1, from coordinate 4,536 downwards.
GGAGGAGGTGGTGCGCAGACTTGCCGCGCTCGACCTCTGAGCGGCCTGGCGCGGGCCTTGCCGCGCCGCGCCCGAACGCGTAATCAACGCCGAGTGACGGGGCGGTGCCCCCGGCGGCACGCAATGGCAGAAGGACCCGCGCAGCATGGCGAAGACAGCTGTAAAGAAGCTCTCGAACCTCTTCGTCTGGGTGATCCTGGGCCTTCTTTTCGTGGCGCTGGCGGGGTTCGGCATCGGCTCCTTCTCGGGCGGGGCCTCGCAGGTGGGCCAGGTCGGCGAGGCCGAGATCACCGCCGACGATTACGCCCGTGCCCTCGACCAGGAAATCCGCGCGCGCATCGCCCAGACCGGCCAGCCGGTCACCCTTTCGACGTTGCAGGCGCAGGGCGTGGACCAGGCGGTGCTGCAATCGCTCGTCGCCCGCGCCGCGCTGGCGCATGAGGCCGGCGCAATGGGGCTCTCGGTCGGCGATGCCGAGGTCGCGCGCCAGATCACCGAGATCGAGAGCTTCCAGGGCCTCGACGGGCAGTTCGACCGCGAGAGCTATGAATTCACGCTGCGCCAGAACGGGCTCGACACTGCCGAGTTCGAAGAGAACGTCCGCGAGGACACCGCCCGCGGCCTGTTGCAACTGGCCGTCATCGGCGGGCTGCAGCCCAATGCGACGATCACCGACACGCTGGTCGCCTACCAGAGCGAGACGCGGGATTTCAGCCTGCTCACCCTGACCGAGGCGGATTTGCCCGCGGGCCTTCCCGCGCCGACGCCGGCCGATCTGCAGGCGCAATACGACGAGACGCCCGAACGCTTCACCCGCCCCGAGGCGCGGCGCATCACCTATGCCTGGATCACGCCCACCCTGCTGATCGACAGCGTTCCGGTGGACGAAGAGGCGCTGCGCGCCCTCTACGAGGACCGCGCCGAGCTTTACCGCCAGCCCGAGCGTCGGCTGCTCGAGCAGTTGACCTTCCTCGAGGAGGCGGACGCGCAGGCCGCCTATGACGCCATCCTCGCCGGTGAGACGACATTCGACGCGCTGGTCGAGGAGCGCGAGCTGACGCTCGACGACATCGACCTGGGCGAGGTGGCGCGCGAGGATCTTCCGGCCGCCACCGCCGAGGCGATCTTCGCCGACACCCAGAGCGAGATCATCGGCCCGCTCGACAGCACATTCGGCGGGGCCGCGCTGTTCCGGGTGAACGCGGTTCTGGACGCCTCCGAGGTGCCCTTCGACGAGGCCCGCGAGGAGCTGCGCGCCGAACTGGCCGCCGAGGCCGCGCGCCGGACCATCGACGACCTGCGCGACCCGGTCGACGATCTGCTGGCCAGCGGCGCAACGCTGGAGGAGCTGGCCGCCGACACCGAGATGGTGCTGGGCCAGATCGACTACACCCCCACCTCCGAGGACGGGATCGCGGGCTATGACGCGTTCCGCGAGGCCGCGCTCGCCGTCGAGGAGGGCGACTTTCCCGAGCTGCTGGAGCTGAGCGACGGCGGTCTCTTCGCCCTGCGCCTCGACGAGACGGTGCCGCCCGCCCTGCCGCCGCTGGCCGAGATCGAGGACGAGGTCGCGCAGGCATGGCGCGAAAGCGCGCTGCGCGCCCAGCTTGCCGCCCGCGGCGAGGCGCTGGTGGGCCAGCTGGCCACCGGGGCCACGCTGGAGGATCTCGGTCGCGTCGACCAGGAGCAGCAGGTGCGGCGGCAGGATTTCATCCCCGACGCGCCGCCCACGCTGGTGGCGCAGGTCTTCCGCCTGTCCACGCCCGGCGACACGGTGTTGGTGCCCGGCGCCGACCGCGCCTTCATCGCGCGGCTCGACCGGATAAACCCCGCCGCCCGCGACGATCCGGGCACCGCGATCCTGACCCAGATCATGAGCCAGTCGGTCGGGCAATCCATGGCGCAGGACATCTTCGAGGCCTATGGCCGCGCCGTGCAGGCCGAGGCGGGGATCAGCCTGAACCAGTCGATGATCAACGCCGTCCATTCGCAGTTCCCCTGATGGCCCAGCTTTCCGATTTCGACGCCTTCGAGGCCGGCTGGACCGCCGGACAGAACCAGCTGGTCTATGCTCGGCTGGCCGCCGATCTCGACACGCCCGTGTCGGTGATGATGAAGCTGACGGATGCGGGGCGGGACAGTTTCATCCTCGAATCCGTCACCGGCGGCGAGGTGCGCGGGCGCTACTCGATCATCGGCTGCAAGCCGGACCTGATCTGGGAATGCCACGGGCAGGACAGCCGCCTGAACCGCAGCGCGCGTTACGACCGCGAGGCGTTCGAGCCCTGCACGGCCCCGCCCCTTCAGGCGATCCGCGACCTGCTGGCGGAATCGGCCATCGACATGCCCGACGAGCTGCCGGCCGCCGCGGCGGGGCTGTTCGGCTACCTCGGCTATGACATGATCCGGCTGGTCGAGCATCTGCCGAACGTGAACCCCGACCCGCTGGGTCTGCCCGACGCGGTGCTGATGCGCCCCTCTGTCATCGCGGTTCTGGACGGGGTGAAGGGCGAGGTCACCGTGGTCTCGCCCGCCTGGGTCGCCTCGGGCCTGACGGCGCGGGCGGCTTATGCGCAGGCCGCCGAACGCGTCTCGGACGCGCTGCGCGATCTCGAGCGCGCGCCGGCCACCGCCAGCCGCGAGATGGGCGAGGCCCATGCCGTGCCAGAACCGGTATCGAATTTCGCCAAGCCCGACTATCTCGCCGCGGTCGAGACGGCCAAGGACTACATCCGCGCGGGCGACATCTTCCAGGTCGTGCCCTCGCAACGCTGGACGCAGGCGTTTCCCGAACCGCCCTTCGCGCTGTACCGCGCGCTCCGGCGGACGAACCCCTCGCCCTTCATGTTCTTCTTCAACTTCGGCCCCTTCCAGGTCGTCGGCGCCTCGCCCGAGATCCTGGTGCGGGTCTTCGGCGGCGAGGTCACGATCCGCCCCATCGCGGGCACCCGCCCCCGCGGCGCCACCCCCGAGGAGGACCGCGCGCTCGAGGCCGATCTGCTGGCCGACCAGAAAGAGCTGGCCGAGCACCTGATGCTCCTGGACCTCGGCCGCAACGACGTGGGCCGGGTGGCGAAGATCGGCACGGTGCGCCCGACCGAGGAATTCATCGTCGAGCGGTACAGCCACGTCATGCATATCGTCTCGAACGTGGTGGGCGAGCTGCGCGAGGGCGAGGATGCGCTGTCCGCGCTTCTGGCCGGCCTGCCCGCGGGCACCGTCTCGGGCGCGCCCAAGGTCCGCGCGATGGAGATCATCGACGAGCTGGAGCCGGAAAAGCGCGGCGTCTACGGCGGCGGCGTGGGCTATTTCTCGGCGGGCGGCGATATGGACATGTGCATCGCGCTGCGCACGGCGGTGGTGAAGGACGGCAAGCTCTACATCCAGGCGGGCGGCGGCGTGGTCTACGACAGCGACCCCGAGGCCGAGTTCCAGGAAACCGTCAACAAGTCCCGCGCCATCCGCCGAGCGGCCGAGGATGCGGGGCTGTTCAGCGGTCGGGGCAACCGCTGAGGCGGGGCTACTCCGCCAACCGCTGCAACACCGCCGACACCGGGGCCAGCGTCACCTGCTCCGAGCGCGCGCCGAGCGCCCAGGAGAAGAGCGCCGTCACCGTGTCGGGCCGTGTGCGGCCCACCACCACCACCGCGCCGTCCTGCCCCGCGGCGAAGCCCGCACGGCCGAGGAACCGGGTGATGACCGTGGCGCGCTGATCCTCGTCATCGAGCAGTCGGAAGATCGTGGCCGCCGGAACCTCGGCGCGGCGGGCGCTCTGCTCGGCGGCGTTCAGCCCCTGGGGGAAGGCCAACAGGCCATGGCCGCTGTCGGCCAGTGCCGCGACCGTGGCGTCGAGCACGGGACGGTCACCCTGGATGCGGCTGTCGGGTCTGTCCATCAGCGCCACCGCCTGCGGCAGGGTCTCGCGCGCGGCGGCAAGGGCGGTTTCGACATCCATCGGGGCCGCACCCTCGGGGATCAGCCCGTCGCTGTAGATCACCACCTCGAAGCCGGCCGCGCGCAGCTCGGCGGCGCGGGCCGCGGCATCCGGGCGCAGCGGGTCGATGGCGAAGCTGACCGGAAAGCTGAGGCTGCCCAGAAGCTCGGGGGCAAGCGGGCTGTCCGGCGCATCGATCAGCACCACGGCCATCAGCGCGCCCCCGGCGGGCGCATCGAACGCCGCGGCATTGTCGCGCAGCGCGTTCGGCAGCGCGTCCGTGGCCACGGGCTCTGCCTCGGGCGGCTCGGCCGGGCTGGCGGCGGCGCTCTCGGGCGGCAGGGCGGTGACCTGCGGCAGGCTGCGCCCGGCGGCGGGGGCATCGCCCGGCTGCGGCATCACGATCCGCCGCGGGGCCGCTTGGGCGATCCGGGTCTCGGGTTCGGGTTCCGGTTCGGCCTGTGGCGCGGCCTCGGCCTCCGGCACTGGCTCTGGCTCTGGCCCTGGCTCTGGCTCTGGCGCGACCACCTGCGGCAGCGTCACACGCGGCGGGGTGGCCGGGGTCGGGGCGCTGGCCGTATCGGCGCGCGCGGGGCCGTCGG